>DEHS01000031.1 GCA_002352055.1 Legionellaceae bacterium UBA2794 | reverse complement strand
CCGCTTTTTTTTTGCCTTCATTTTTTTATTAATCTTAATCTTAGTTTTAGTCTTAATCTTAATCTTGTATTAATCTTAGCATTAATATTGGTATTCGACTGGTATTGATCTCAATTTTGATTCAAAGTCTGATTTTAATCTTAATTTAACGATTAAATCTTAAATCACTACCCTGATCACTTTTATAAGTTTGAAGATTGAACATATAGTGAGCGTAACCTTTCCTGTATTACGCTTCGCTAATACAGGCTACAAATATTAGACCAAGTGGATATTCTCAGAGTGTTCAAAATTACCTATTTGAAGTCATCTAAGTGGAACGTAATATGGGATGCAACGCTTTGAGCTACATATATAGTTTGGTTGTAACGGGGACTTGAGCGTTACCTTTCCTTAATCACCTTTCGTAAATACACATATTTGTAAAAGGTGGGATTAGAAAGTTACAAAGTAACTATTGTCAGTCATTTTTACAATTTTAAAATTTACTATTACTCTTATATTGAGCAGTTAATTTAATAAAATTCTCATATCTGTTTTGAGCTATCTTTCCTTTATTGAGCGCATCTATAATGGCACAAAAAGGAGTATCTATGTGCGTGCAGTTGCGAAATTTACACTGTGACAAATAAGGTTGGAATTCAACATAGCCCTGAGCAATGTCTGCTGCACTGATATCCCATAAACTAAACTCTCGAACTCCTGGAGAATCGATTAATGCGCCTCCACTGGGTATATGATAGTAGTAGGAATTACTTGTAGTGTGTTTCCCCAACTCGGATCCTTCAGAAATTTCATTCGTAGCAATATTTTCTTCATGAGGTAAAAATTTAGAGATTAATGAAGATTTCCCCACGCCTGATTGACCGATAAAAACACTGATTTGGTTTTTTAGAGTTTCCTTTAAGAGTTCTACACCGTTAACATCATCTTTATTAGTCATAATGATCTGGTAAGATAAAGATTTATAATTATTCAATAATTGTTCTTTGATTGACTCACAAGGCAGATCGGTCTTGTTCAATAATATGACTGCTTTCAAATGCAGCAACTCAGCCATAATTAAATAACTATCAAGTAAGGGCCAGCTTATCTCAGGTTTCGGCGCAAGCACGATTATTAATTGGGTAATATTTGCAGCTACCGGTTTTTTTATACCAGTATTAGTGGGTCTTGCGAGTACCGATTTACGTGGGTAAAGACTGACCACTACTCCTTGATTGGTTCCCTCTTCTTGCCAAATGACCCGATCACCAGCTACTAAGACCTCGAGATTAGGGCGAATCGAACAGCGTAGGCGCAATCCCAAATCATTTTCAATTTCAACGTGACGACTAAAGCGCGTAATCACTAATCCATCATTAAGCATCTCATTACTGTCAGCAATGGAGCTCTGATAGGTTTGCTGAATTTTTTCGATCCGTGCAGACTGGCGTTTATTAATGCGTCTTTTACTCATGCTTGCAATCTATACTATAATGGGTGTTTTATAATTGTATAGTATGAGGGTAAAAGACATTTAATGAAAGTATACCTGGTAGGTGGAGCGGTTCGTGATCGACTTTTAAGTTTACCTGTAAAGGAACGCGATTGGGTAGTAGTAGGTGCGTCGCCCCAAGAATTATTAGACCAAAAATTTAGACAGGTTGGCCGTGATTTTCCAGTTTTCTTACACCCACAAACTAACGAAGAATATGCTTTGGCCCGTACAGAACGAAAATCTGCACCTGGTTATTATGGTTTTGAATGTGATTTCAGTAAATCAGTAACTCTGGAAGAAGATTTGGCTCGTCGTGATTTAACTATAAATGCCATGGCTATGGATGAACAGGGAGTAATAATTGACCCATATCATGGACAGCAGGATCTTAAAGACAAGATTCTTCGTCATGTATCTCCTGCGTTTATTGAAGATCCGGTAAGGGTATTGCGTGTTGCCCGTTTCGCTGCTCGCTTTCATCATCTGGGTTTTAAATTGGCCAATGAAACCCGATTGTTAATGTATGCTATGGTGAGACGGGGTGAATTGGAGCATTTGGTTCCAGAACGCGTGTGGCAAGAGTGGCAACGTAGTCTTGATGAGAAAAACCCGGAGCAATTTATTTTAGTACTAAGAACATGTGATGCATTATCAATTATTATTCCTGAAATCGAAGCGCTTTTTGGTGTTCCCAACTCCTATCATTACCATCGAGAGGTTGACAGCGGAGTACATTCTTTAATGGTATTACAAGCTGCAGTAAAACTGAGTACCGATCCGGTTACTCGCTTTTGCGCCTTAGTACATGACCTGGGAAAAGCAAAGACTCCGGTTAATGAATGGCCAAAACATCACGGCCACGAAGAAAAAGGTGTTGCGGTTATCGAATCATTGTGTGCTCGTTTACGCATCCCCAATGAGTATCGAAATTTGGCGGTTATGACGTCAAGGCATCATCTAACGATCCATCGTCTGTTTGAATTAAGAGCGAATACTATCGTTAAACTATTAGAGCGCTGTGATGCCTTTCGTCGCCCTAATCTGTTTGATAATATGTTGATTGCGTGTCAAGCAGATGCAGAGGGTTGCGGGAAACCGGTAAATTATCAACAAAGACATTTGTGGCAATATATACTTGCAGAATGTGCTAAAGTGAACCCTCAATCTTTAATAGCACTTGGTTACGAAGGTAGTGCCATTAAAGACGCATTACATCAGCACCGAGTGGCTTGTGTCCAACTTATAATAAACTCATGGAAATCAAATGAAAAATAATCAAAATTTAATCTGGATCGATTTGGAAATGACTGGCCTTGAGCCTGAACAGGATCGAATTATCGAGATAGCAACTGTCGTTACTGATGCGAATCTTAACATTCTTGCTGAAGGACCTGTAATTGCAATATCTCAACCTAAGGATTTAATCGATGGCATGGATTCCTGGAACACCAGACAACATAATCAATCAGGTCTGGTAAAGCGAGTACTGGAAAGTACCATTGGAGAATCGGATGCGGAACAGGCCACTATTGAGTTTTTAAAACAGTATCTTGATAAAGGTAAATCTCCTATGTGTGGAAATAGTATCTGCCAGGATCGCCGATTTTTATACAAATACATGCCTGAGCTCGCAATGTTTTTCCATTATCGCAATCTCGATGTGAGTACCCTGAAAGAATTAGCTATACGTTGGCGACCAGAGCTGTTAGCTGGCATAACCAAAGAATCCAAACATTTAGCCTTGGATGATATCAAAGACTCAATAAATGAATTGGTTTATTATAGAAAACATTTTATTAATGCAGTGGATGTTACAAAATGATAGAGAGAGAAAAACTGGAACTACCAAACGGCGCAGACAAATTACTGCTGCACTCTTGTTGTGCCCCTTGTTCGGGTGAGGTCATGGAAGCTTTGGTGTTTTCCGAAATCAATTTTTCCATATTTTTTTATAATCCTAATATCCATCCCGTACAGGAGTATGAAATTAGGAAACAGGAAAATGTAGCATTTGCCCAAAAACATAATATTCCCTTTATTGATGCTGATTATGATAAGGAAAATTGGTTTGAGCGGGCCAAAGGTCTGGAATGGGAGCCTGAACGGGGAAAGCGATGTACTATGTGCTTTGATATGCGTTTTGAACGCACCGCGTTATATGCATATGAGCATGGGTTCCCGGTGATATGCAGTTCCTTGGGAATCTCGCGCTGGAAAGACATGAATCAGATTAATGACTCAGGGATCCGTGCGGCAAGTCATTACCCTGAGCTGGAATATTGGACTTATAACTGGCGAAAGAATGGTGGCTCTGAATCAATGTATGAAATTGCCAAGCGGGAAGAGTTCTACAAACAGGAATACTGTGGGTGTGTTTACTCATTACGTGATACAAATGCATGGCGAAAACAAAAAACTCGCGACAGAATTAAAATTGGCATTAATTATTATACTGAAGAATCAAAATAGGACATGTAATGACTCATTCTCATCATGGGGCCGATAATCATACACATCATCATAGCGAAGTGACCTATAATAAAGCCTTTCTGATTGCGATTGTTGCTAATAGTCTTTTTGTCATACTACAAATAATATTTGCTTATATCGCAAACTCAACGAGTTTATTAGCAGATGCGTTCCATAATTTAGGTGATGTATTAAGTCTGGTTTTAGCATGGATTGCTACCGGACTCATGAAACGAAAGCCTACTGAGCGTGCTACTTATGGTTGGAAAAAAACCTCAATTCTGGCAGCATTAGTAAACGGAATACTGCTGGTATTTACCTGTGGTATTATCGCAACAGAGGCGATGTATCAGCTGTTTTCACCCCAGGAAATTAAAGCAGTATCAGTCATGATAGTGGCAGGAATTGGTATCGTAGTTAACGGAGTCACTGCAATGCTTTTCCTGCGTGGAACCGAAGATTTAAATATCCGGGGCGCTTACCTTCATCTACTGTATGATGCTTTAATTTCTGTGGGAGTGGTTATAGGTGCTGCGTTAATCTATGTTACAGGATGGTTGTGGATTGACCCTGTACTCGGTTTATTAATTGCCTTGGTCATCCTCAGAGGAACATGGTCCTTATTTTCCGATAGTTTTCGCTTAATAATAGACGGGGTTCCTCGCAATATATCTTTGGGTGCTGTTCATGATTTTCTTTTATCCACCCCTGGAGTAGAAAGTATCCACGATTTACATATCTGGGCGATGAGTACTCAGGAGAATGCATTATCTGTTCATTTCTATATGCCAAATCAATCATTATCAGATGAAGCAAGGGGTAGAATAGTGAATACATTAAAAACCAAATTTCAAATTCAACATGTGACCATACAAACGGAACAAACTACAATTGAATGTAATGATGCATGCCATGAGTCTATGTCAAGGTGTTAATTAGAATAATGCTTAAAATGGATTTTTCATTTTCCTTTTAATATGAAAGAGATTTGACCACCGCGCTCCAGAGTCGCAGTTTTTATCGTATCAATTTTTTCCAGACTGTGCTGAATACGTAATGCCTGTAAGATATCGTTTGGCGTAATATTGCAGCAGCGGAGGTTTTTTTGAATATACTTTCCATCTTTCACAATGGGAAGTTTATCTCCTTTAATATATTTTCCAATCGCATGGTATTTGTAGGAAAGGTAAGCGAGGAATCGATGAATGGCTATAATCAAGGCACTCACTATCATGGACGGTAAAAGAGGAATATTATTCACTATAGCCTCTCCTAATATGGCACCCAGAATGATATAAATAACCAAATCTAAAGGAGAATGACTGCCAAAAAGACGAGCGGAGTTGGTTCTAAACAAAATGATCGCATAGAGAGTAATAAAAAAGCCGCGCAGATAAAGTCCATAGTCAAATAATTCGTTTAATCCAAGAAAATTTTCCATTTAAATTCACTCTAAAGTTACTTACACAAGGGGTAGTTACTATTTCGTAGCTAGCAATAAGCCTTTCTTAAAATTTTCACAGGCGAGAAACGAATCATTTAACCGCTCGTGAAGTTTACCTAATTCGTTATACGCTATCGGAGTTGGACTTAATTCAATCGACTGTTCCAGATATGTTTTGGCCTTACCCCATAAATGCTGGGCGATACACAAGCGCCCAAGGCAGAGAAGTAATGCTGCAGAGCGCGGATTTTTTTTAAGCAGAGATTCAGCAAAAGCCAACTGTCCAGCCTCACAATTTAATAATCCATAGAGTTCTATCAGTTGTGCATCGAATTGTTTTTTTAGGCTTTTTCGTAGTAGGGATTCAGCTTTGGAAAGATTCTGATTTTTAATTAAGAGACGAACATACTCGGCAATAATTTCCGGATTATGGCTCACTGATTTTGGTAAAGTTTGAAACAAATCCTCCGCTGCCTGAGATTGATTTTGTTTCGCCAAATCACTCAATGCTTGTAGATAAGTGTTACTTTGTAATTTTTCAAAATCTTGATCCGACACAACACCATAGCGTTTTAAATCTGGAAGTAGCTCAATCAGCTGGGGCCAATCTCTGACTTGCTCATAAAGTTTCATTAATAACTTTAATACATAAGGATGACGTGGGGCTAAATCTTGTAAATGCCTTAAAGTAGCTAACGCTTGTTCCCATTGATGATTGGCCAATTGTAATTGAGCTTGAGTGAGTTCAACCGCTATTTTAGCTTCAGGCACGGATTGTTGCGCTTCGCGTAAATAATTATCTCGAAGCTGACTATCGCCCATTTTTTGTGCTGCACGAGCTGCAGTGAGATAATTAAGCAAAGGAGTATCCGTGTTAGGAAGAGCTTGTATTAAGTGATGTTTTGCTTTCTGCCAATAACCTTCACTGTATTCAATAAGCCCTAATCGTGTGGTTGCCTGCGCCTTTTGTGCCAGTCGTTTTGAATTCCATTTACTGAGTTCACCAGGTGTTTTTGCGACCTTGTGCACAATTTGTAATAAAATATGAGCAATCATAAATAGCAGAATCAAACCAAATACCATAACCCAAACTGTGGACTCGATAGTCCAGTGATTCATTTTAACTAGAACATATCCTGGATCATGACTCAGTTGAATTCCCAGATATACCGACCCCAATAAAATAACAAAGGCAATTAGAACGCGCATCATGATTTATTCTCTCCTTTGTTACTGGGTACTGGAGCATTGATAAATGATTTTTTATTCTCAATGAGTTGGTTCAATAAAGGTAATGCGGTGCCGATTTTTGGTTTTTCCATCTTTAAATTGATTGCTTGCAATTCATTTAGTTTTTTTAACAAAACCGTTGTATTTGGTGAGTCTTCATTGAAGCCTCTGTTCAAAGTTCTAATTGCCTGTTTTAAGGTCAACTCATAAACCAATGGGTTATTATTTAATATCGCCCATTGCGCCTCTTGTAAATTTAATCGAATACTGTCTTTTAAAACCGACTCCATTAAAGGCGAAATTAAAGGTTTGATATCATCATCATTGCGCCGAATGACTACCATTTTTTCAAGTAGACTGACACTTTCATTGAAACGCGTGCGCCAGGTAGTGTTATTTGGGGATGTTGTAGTTTGTTCAACAGATTGGTCGTTATTTCCTGAATGAGGTGTTTGAAGGGTAAGTGAATCAACGCTTGTTTGTGCTGCATCTAATTGACTTAATAAACCGGCAATATCAAGTGATGGGGCAACTTTCAATTGTGCTATTTCTTGCGCTATAGCTTGTCTTACAGTAAAGACTTTGGGATCATTTAGCTGAGTCAGTAATTTATCCGACTGCTCTAGCAAAGCTATCGTTGCACTGTAATTATCACTCCAATGGGTATTTATTTGTGCCAGTTCCATATAATAACGTGCTTTAAGTAGAAGCCAGCCTTCATTTTGATATAAACGTTGCGTCATGGCTTTATCTAGCTGAGTGGTTACATTATCCATTTTATTTTGTAATTCTTGTTGTGCCTGCTGTATATTCTCTTCTTTGGCATCAATTTGCTCTTGCGCTTTGCCTTGCTTTTGTTCTAATTGGCTGAGTTGTGAAGATAGAGATTTATTCTCATCAATCCACTTTTGTTGCGACGCCTGACTATTTTGAACTGTGTATAGTGCGATACCAACTGATAAAAGAGCTGTGGCGAGCGCAAGACCGATGAGCCAAGGGTAGTAATGAGCCCAATTGGTATTTTTCGAGGGCACTGTCTCGTTAGGTTTTGGTAACAGGTTTTTTTTTATTGGTCTGGTTTCTTTTTTTTCTTCTTCAGAGCTGTTGGCCATGGATTAATCCTTGATTATAGTCAAACAACGTATTCATCATCCGATTAGGATGGCTAGTGATTATTTTTTTAATACCAAATTTTGATGCAATTTCTGCTAATCGTTTGCTGATCACAAGACAAGGTTTATTTTGCAGCCAAGTCAGGGCTTCCTCAGGAAACATTTTAAAAAGGTTACGAATCGATTGTTCGCTAGTTAACAGTATAATATCCACCATATCATCACGCCAGATAGAATTCAAAAATCCCTTGTTGATTTTTGGCATGGTTCGGCGGTAAACATCAAGTGCTATCACTTGAGCACCTTTGATTATTAAATCTTTTTCGATAAGGACTCTACCACCGCATCCTTTAAATAATAGCACGGTTTGATTTTTTAAATACCTTAGGCTGTTTAATTTTAATAAATGCTCACCGTCAGGAAAGGAAGGAATATCATGGACCTTAATATTGAATTTATTTAATGCTTTGGCCGTGCTTTCACCTATAGCAATAATATGAATCGAGCCAGGCCAATGTTGCTTCATGTAAAGCTTTTCCACGGAAAAGTTCACCGCATTCGCACTGATAAAAATGGCGTGAGATACTGTATTTAAATCAGGCAAAGTGGTTACCCAGTTATTCTGGGTCGCTTGAATCTCTATAGTGGGACAAGAAACAACAATCCCTGCTTCAGTTTCAATCAATTGAGTGAGACCCGCGGCCTGTTGTTGGGGGCGGGTGTTTAAAATGCGTAAACCCTGTAGTTGCTTCATATTTTTGCGGCGTTAATTAACGCCGCAGCCCCTTGAGAAAATAATGATTGTGTACATCGCTCTGCGATTTGTCGCGCCTCTTCGACAGTTCCTTTTTGTTGGTCTTCGATTACATGTACCCCATCAAGACTTAATATGCGAGCACGCAGAACAATTTCATTCGTTGCAGACAAGGTACAGAATACGGCCAATGGAACATGACAATTACCCCCTAACTGCGCATTAACCAGGCGCTCGGTATTAACACATAGAGCAGATTCATTGTCGTTTAATACACGGATAAGCTCCAGAATTTCGGCATCATCAGTGCGGCTCTCAATGCATAATGCTCCTTGCCCACACGTGGGAAGCATTATATTCTCAGATAATATTTGAGTAATTAATCCTTCATAGCCCATACGCTCTAAACCAGCTGCTGCGAGAATTATAGCATCGTATTCGCCTGCACCAAGCTTTGCCAGACGGGTATTAATGTTACCTCGCAGTGTTTTAATGATGAAATCGGGCCTGTAGGCTAATAATTGCGATTGTCTTCTAAGACTAGAAGTTCCGATAATAGCCCCTGGGGGTAATGCGTCTATGCTGTAATAGTTTAAACTAATCAAAGCATCAGAAGGATTATCGCGTTTACATATGGCGCTCAGGCATAACCCCTCAGGGAGCATTGCAGGCATGTCCTTTGTGGAATGAACCGCCAGGTCTGCACGTTTATCCAGTAAAGCCTCTTCCAGCTCTTTAACAAACAATCCCTTACCCCCTTCCGCTAACAATTTGTCTTTTAGAAATTTGTCACCCGAAGTCACCATAGGCAAAAGTTCAATAGTATGCATGGGCCATTTTTCTAACAACATGTTCCGAATATGATTTGCTTGCCATAATGCAAGAGGGCTTTGACGGGTTGCAATGCGTAATGTTCTTGATTTCATTGTCGGGCAAAAACAGATGATTTAGTCCGCATCATAGCATCGATTCTTCTTTAATGGCAGTTTGGGACAAAACACCGATATCGTTCAGAATCTACTTTAACCAATAAAACTGCACATCAAATATGTTTTTTAACTCGATGTATTCCTTTATGATATTTCTTTTCTTAGAGGTAATGGTTTGCTCTGGCATTATTGGTAACATGACTCAAGATTAAGGTCTAAGGAGCAAGGATGTGGCAGTTTAAAAAAATTGTTCGACATTTAGATGATTCCATGCAGCGGAGTTTATTTAATTCAGCCCATCAATTGATTGCAGTGGGTGCCATAGGTTTCTTCGGTTTTCCTTTATTTTATTTTGTCTGGGTTTTCTGGTTCCCTCAACCTTATGAAAATCTGGAATTACGTCTCATAGGCAGTATGCTTGGTCTGGTATTAATGCTGACACCTTATTGGCGCAATCAATATAAAAAATACGTCTCATGGTATTGGTTTTTTACTTTATTATTTACCTTGCCCTTCTTTTTTACTTTTATGTTTTTGATGAATCAGGCCAATGTTATATCGGCTATGTCCTTGCTGTGCAGTGTTTTTTTATTGGTTTTACTTGTTGATTTACTGAGTTTATCCATTGTGTTGGTCTTGGGAGTTTTGTTTGCCCTGATTGCCTATGCTCTCTTTTCCACTCAAATGTATTTTGGAGAAGAGCATATTGAGATGAGTCTGGTAATTTTATTTACGGTTTTAGCCGGCTCTACATTAAATTATAAAACAGCCATGTTGCAACAACAAAAGTTGGCTGGAGTGGCTGCCGCAGCAGGAATGATAGCTCATGAATTAAGAACGCCTCTATTGGGTATAAAGAGTGGCGCACAAGCATTAGTGCATTACCTTCCCGGTTTAGTCGAGGGATATCAGACGGCAAAAGAGCATGAGTTAATTAAAACCCCGTTACGCCAACGACGTTTGCATGAGCTTAAGGGAGTTAGTGATCGCATCGTTAGTGAAATTGACTACGCCAATACGATTATTGACATGCTTTTAATCAAAGCAGGTCGTGAAAACTCACTACAAAACTGTCTATTTGAAACGTGCTCAGTTAAAGAATGCCTCAGTGAGGCGATAGATCGATATCCTTTTCAAACATCAGGGGAACGCGCGTTAATCTCCTGGTCGGGGGATTTCATATTCAGGGGCTCTAGGCTATTAATGCAGCATGTGTTATTTAATCTTATTAAAAATGCTCTTTATGTGATAGCCGTAGCGCAGCGAGGTGAAATTACCATATGGACTGCATGTGGTGACAAATTTAATTATTTATATTTTAAAGATACCGGTAAGGGGATGAATAGCCAACAATTATCTCGGTTATTTAATCATTTCTATACCACAACGTTTATGGGTACAGGTATTGGTTTATCTTTTTGTAAATTAGTAATGAATGGATTTGGCGGTAACATAACGTGCGATGCAAAAGAAAATGAATATGCTTTATTTACATTAAGTTTTCCAGTTATAGATGAGGTAGTTGGGTCTGGGTGACCCAACTGGTAACAGGTTAGGCTTTTTTTAATGATTTTGAACGTTCACTTCGTAACGCTAAAGCGATAAAAATATAGGTCCAGCCAGTGACCATAATTTCAATGGCGATAAATAATCCAATAACCCAAAATCCGCTCATGGGCCAATGCATCATAATTAAAACACCTAATATTATGGCAGTAATTCCAGCAAGTAATAGCCATAGCCAGCCCTTGGATTCTTTTAAAGTGAACGCCATAATGATGCGGGTGAGACCGATTACAATTAAAATACCGGCAAGAATTGCGGTAAATAGTGCTGAAGCTAAAGTAGGATCATAAAAAACGACGCACCCTGCTGCAATGTATAACACTGCAATTAAGGCTTGCCAAATGATACCCTTCCATTCTTTATGTTGAAATACATCAATTATCTGAGTTATGCCGCAAATAATGAGTAATGCACCAAAAAACAGAATACTGAATAAAGTTAAACCTACCACACTACCTAAACCAATAACTCCTAAAATAACAAATAAAATCCCCAACCCTAAAACCCAGCCCCAATTCCGTTGAAGATCACCCATTGTTGCTTCCTTCATCTTTTTAGTTGCCATACAATTCCTTGTTAGTTGAGCAAATGAGAGTAAGGTGTGTTTGGAAAATAATCCTTTCAATGTAAGGATATTCTTAATATATACCAAATTATTAAAAATTGTCGAATTGAAAGAATAATGTAACGCTTTAAAGAAAATGAGCCGCTTTATATCTGCCTATAAAACGCAAATAATTTGGCTAAAGTAGGCAACTATGATATTTTATAAACAAGTTGTAATCCTGAGCCAATCAATTTATCAAGGAGTTCAGGGTTAATAAATTGGAACGTTAGCTCAGGAGGAGCCATGCATCATTTCTCTATACCCACCTGTTACTTTCCAAGCACAGCTGTTTTTGTCGATGACAGTCGTGATTTTTTATTGAATTTTGTCTTGCAGTTGGATGAAGGACTAGCTTATCTGGTTTTTGACTCACCATTTGAGGCATTAAATTGTATACACAAAAAACGGGGTGAGCTTGAGATGCTGAGTCAGCGCTGTATTACTGAATATACCGAGGCCAAGAACTGTCCGCTTACTAACCATACCGTCAATCTTGATTTGGCGGCAATTCATGCAGAAGTATATAATCCAAAGCGATTTTCAGAAATTTCCGTAGTAATTGTGGACTATGCTATGCCCGGAATGGATGGGTTGGAGTTCTGTCGTCGTATCGAAGACTCTAATATTAAGAAGATTTTGCTTACCGGCCAAGCTGATGAGAAACTGGCTATTGCTGCATTTAATGAGGGATTAATCGATCGTTATATTAAAAAAAGTGATCCCGATGTAGCCGGGCTAATCACTAAAAGCATTCATGACCTACAGTTACAGTATTATCAATCCATGTCGGATATGATTGTCCGCATGCTATCCATTACCTCGCCCAGTTGCTTACATGATAAAAAATTTGCACAACTTTTTTGGGATTTATGTAACAAAAAGGGTATAGTCGAATTTTATCTCGCAGATAATTCAGGCACGTTTCTAATGCTTGATGATGATGCCAATATCAGTTTTTTAATTGTAAAAAACGAAGCGGATATGAAATTACATTATGATTTAGCTTTGGATAATGGCGCTTCTGAAGAAGTGTTAGATCAATTGATGAGTCGGGAAAAAATTCCTTGTTATTGGCAATCCAATCAAGTTATTCCTCATTGGGATGAATGGGCGAATAGTCTTATTCCTGCGCAAAAGTTCAGTTCAGATGATGTTTATTATTATGCTTATGTTGAAGGCTCTGTATTATTTGATTTAAGCCTGGATAAAATTCTTTCCTATCATCACTATTTAGAGGCACTTGATGCTGAGGAATTATTTCAGTAAGGGAATTTTTTTTTAAAGAACAGGTAATTTTTTGACTTATTTAAATCCCATTATCGTTTCATTGAATGGTTAGTACAATCCTATACTCAGCTTTTGAAAAATGGAATGTCAGGCCTTTTATGGGCTAACCTTATGAAGCATTCTATTACTCGATCTAATTCAGATTGTTCATGATGTGCGTTTATCGAGAAGCGAATTAATGTTTTATTTTTAGGGGTGGCAGGCGCGCAAAAGATCGCGCCAAAAATATCTTCTTGCTCTAATTGGTCACGTAGCCAAATAGTGTTTGCTTCAGTTCCCGCCATGATCGGTATTATCTGCGATTGGCTCCCGCACAGATCAAAGCCCTGGCTTAGCAAATTGGCGCGAAAATAATTTGCATTGGAATGTAATTTTTTTCTACGCCATTCTTCTTTTAATATAACGTCTATAGATGAATTAAATCCTGCCAGATCATGTGGCGCCAGAGCAGAGCTGAAAATAGAAGGCAACGAAGTGTATCGGATCAGTTCAATTAACTGTTTTTTACCGGTAATCAGACCGCCTCTACCAGATAAAGCCTTAGCCAGACTTGCGGTAATGATATCCACATCCTCCGCCAACTCTAACTCAGCAACTAAACCGCGTCCTTGCGGACCATGAGTTCCCAGAGAATGCGATTCATCTACGATAATGAGGCAATTATAATTCCTGGCAAGTTTTACGTATTCTTTTAACGGACTTATGGTTCCAAGAGTACTATATACCGAATCAACAGCAATGATTCCCGGACCATGGCGCTCCAGACGTTTTTGCAACGATTCAACAGAATTGTGTTGAAATGGAATAGGGATGGCTCCTGCCGATTTAGCCCCTGCCCAAAAGGACATATGGGCATAAAAATCCAAATAGACAGGAACATGCGGTCGAGCTAAAGATTGAATCAACCCCACATTGGCACACCATCCTGATTGCGATAGTAAACTTGAGGGATAATTTAAAAAATGACTGAATTGATTTTCGCATTCCTGGATCAACGAACTGCAATTGGTTAAATAGATTCCTGATTGCATTTGGCCATTACCGAATTCCTGCATGGTTGCAATCTGCGCAGTAATGAGTTGAGGATGATGACTGATATTCAAATAATCATTACTTGAAAATATCAGTGAGGAGAGTGCAGGCGTTCTTCCATTGAGTATATGTTTCCCTTGCCATTGACTCACCCGATTTAGATAATCGTTTAGTGCTTTGTTTATAAATTCAGGATAGTTTTGAACCTGTTGTGTCGCTAACGAACTGGAGTGATTGATATCGGCACTGTATTTTTTATTAGCCATCATGACTTAATGTAAATTCCCCTAAACATTAGTTTACCATATTCGCTTGAATTTATATGGGTTTAAACTCATGAAGGCCTCCTGAATTGTCATTGGTTCATATAATTTTGCTTTTACTAAAATCATGCTGGAAAAAAACATGGCTAGACGGTATGATTTTTCAATCACAACGATGGAATATAAAAACATGAGATTTAAATGGGTAATGTTGTTATCTGTATTTCATTTTACACTGCATGCGGCTATAGATTTCGATAGGCAGCAAATTCAGCAAAGAATTCAACCATCAGGTAAAGTACGGATTCAGGAGGAAAGTGAAAAAGCGGTAACACAGGAAACCCAAGTGGTTGAAAAGGCAGCAGTGAAAAAACCGGGACAAGCCATTTACGATCAATATTGCATGGTATGTCATCGTGACGGGTTGGCGGGAGCGCCTAAATTTCAAAATGCAGCGGATTGGAAACCACGGCTTGCAGGAAAGACTATTGATGATCTGACTGCGTCTGCAATTAAAGGATTAAACGCCATGCCTGCAAAAGGTACCTGTGGCGAATGCAGTGATGCAGATATTAAAGAGGCTATCCAATATATGTTGCCTAAATCATGAGTAAAATAAATTTTAAAAAAATTCAGTTCTTTTTAGTTATTATTACCGCTTTTGTATTATTTGCCTCATTTTATTTTCAATATGTGGAAGGGATGCAACCTTGTCCCCTTTGCTTAATGCAGCGTCTTTGTGTTTTCTTGCTGCTTGTACTGTTGGGATTAAGTCTTGGTACCATGAGAAAAGCGCATTGGGTATCATTGATACAAGTAGTGATAGCTAGCGGAGGGTTGTTTTTTTCGCTAAGGCAATTATGGTTGCAATCACTTCCAGCTGAGTCTGCACCAGCATGCATGCCTGGCTTAGATGTTTTGGTTCGTTATTTTCCCTGGCAGACAGTGGCTCATGCTTTATTTTGGGGCGCAGGCGATTGTGCTGAAAAAAGCTGGGTCTTCCTTGGAGTACCAATGGCAGGCTGGAGTGCTTTGTATTTTTTAGTGATGCTGGTTATGGGTGTTTTTTTATACTCAAGAACCCGTTCATTCCGTTAATTTACTGGTAAAATTACTTTGACTTGGCTATTATTGCTCTTTTTTTGAGTGATTCTCTCCATTAATGAAAACCTGTCAATGAAAACCTTTTCGAGCGAAGTGCTTTATGAACATTCAGCCACAAATGCACGTGTAACGCGGGTTACCACACCGCATGGTGAGTTCATTACCCCGGTGTTTATGCCCGTTGGAACAAGAGCCGGGGTCAATAATATGACTCCAGTTGAGTTACATGAAAGTGGCAGTCAAATCATTTTAGGCGGTAATACCTATCATATGTTATGTGCCCCGGGGATGCAGGTGATTGAACAAGCAGGGGGTATGCATCATTTTATGGGTTGGCTTGGACCAATGCTCACGGACAGCGGTGGGTTTCAGGTTTTTAGTCTGTCCAAGAACAGGGAAATTTGCACTATAGATGAAAAAGGGGCGCATTTTAAGTTACCAGGTAGTGGCGGATTAATTCATATGACACCTGAGATGTCTTTGGAGACACAAAAAATAATCGGCGCTGATATTATTATGGCCTTTGATCAATGTACTCCAGATAGTTGCACTAAGGATGAAGTAGCGCATATCATGACGCGGACACACCGATGGCTAAAGCAATCAATAAATTATCATCATGAATATCCTGACTCCCGTTACGGCTATAAGCAAGCACTATTTGGAATTGTTCAGGGTGGAATATTTGAAGACTTGCGCAAGGAAAGTGCCGATTTTGTGGCATCCATGAATACTGACGGCATTGCAATCGGTGGGGAAACCATTGGATTCAACATGCAAACTACCGTGGATGTAATTCGGTGGGTGCGTGATTATTTACCACCAAACAAGCCTCGTTACACCATGGGGGTAGGTATGTCACCCCAAGATTTGTTAGATGTGGTCGCCGAAGGGATTGATATGTTTGATTGCGTGGCACCAACCCGTAATGCACGCCATGGGGCATTATATTCGGGTGAGCTGGTTGCGGATGGAGATTGGTTGCGGTTCTCCAGCGCGTATGAACATGAACGCATTCAAATTAAAAAGTCCTGCTTTGCAAATGATTTATCCCCTATAATGGCAAGTTGTGATTGTTACACTTGTCGTCATTATTCCCGATCTCATTTGCATCATTTATTTAAACAAAAAGCTAATTTATTTACAGCATTGGCAAGCATTCATAATATCCACGTTTTACATATGGTTTGTGGTAAAATGCGCGACTTGATAATGAGTTCCCCCAAAATTTGAGATAACAGGAGATATAATGGTTGTAATTAGCACTTCTAAAGGCGATATAAAAGTTGAATTAGATAAAGAAAACACTCCTAAGACAACGGAAAATTTTTTGAATTACGTTCGCAGTGGTTTTTATAATGACACTATCTTTCACCGGGTTATCGATGGTTTTATGATCCAGGGCGGAGGTCTAAATGCCAATATGGAACAAAAACCAACAGAAGAACCCGTTAAAAATGAAGCTAAAAATGGCAAACAAAACAAGCGTGGGACTATTGCTATGGCCAGAACCATGGATCCTCATTCAGCTACAGCGCAATTTTTTATAAACGTGGCTGATAATGGGTTTTTAAATTACAACGGGGATAATACGCAAGGATTTGGTTATTGTGTTTTTGGTGAAGTGGTTGAAGGAATGGATGTTGTTGATGCCATCGCAAAAGTAAAAACAGGTCAACGCATGGGCCATGGTGATGTTCCAGTCGAAGAAGTAAGTATTGTTGAAATAAAAGAAGCCTAATTGTTTATAGTAAGCTTGTTTTCCTGGTGAAAATGAGCTTATTTTTTCCTTTTTTGTAAGCTTGCCGAATAATCAAATATAGGTATTTGAATATGAAATAAAATGGCAATCAATCGTGCAGTAAAAATACACAGCATTGTAATTATGATGTTTAGGCTATTCGGAACGCCGAAATAATCAAGTGAAATAAATAATATAGCGCCTGCAAGGGCGATTACGGCATATAACTCTTTACGTAACACTAAAGGTATATCATTACATAAGATATCTCGAAGCATTCCTCCGCAAATTCCTGTAAGCATCCCGCTAATCACTGCAACCCCTGGAGACATTCCATGCGAAAGAACTTTTTGAGTGCCTATTATTACAAAAGCAGACAAACCTAGAGCATCGAGAATTAAAAAAATTTTCATAATTCTAACTAGAGAATGCGCAATAAATATGGTTAGGAAAGCAAATATAGAGGTATAAAGTAAATACTCCGGATGAGCAACCCAGGTTAAAGGATAGGTATTAAATAATACGTCCCGTACCGTCCCGCCACCTAAAGCGGCTATGCAGGCAATTAACATGACCCCAAAGAAATCCATTTTTTTTCGCCCAGCGGCTAAAGCGCCGGTAACTGCTTCAACGCAAATTCCTATAATAAAGAGGTAATGGAGTAACATAAGATACACTGTTTTTAAAAAAAACAATGATAACACTATTGGAACAAATGACGAAAGGTTTGAGTTAAGCTAAAATAAATATAAGGTATCTTGGAGATTAATATGCACCCGAATTCATTTATAAATAATATTGACAGTGACGCGCGGGCAAATATTATTAAACTGGATCAAAAATTGAGAGGTTTAAAAGCGGAAATTGAAGCTAAATTAAAAAATTTGTCCTGGAATCCTGAGGATTTGACTAATAATTATACCGAAAAACTAAGCCTTGTTGCTGAAGAAATAGATAAAGCCCTGGAAGGAATAGGGATTTTGGTCACTCTCGCCCATTCAGAAAGCACTAAAGAGGTATATGATAGTTCCGAAATTAAGGAATTTACGCATCAACTTTCTGAGCAGGTCAATCAAATAAATCAATTAAAAGATCAATTTTAAGTTTTTTAATGTCGTTGTAAACTTAATCCTCGAATCATTTGTGCCACGAGAAACTACGCTTCTTAGGACAACGGTCCTTTATGCATGAAACGTTATACTCTAAAACTGAGAACATAAATTATCACTGTGGGCAAATAATGGATCCAGTAAATTAGAACAATACTGACCAATCTTGAGAAAATCTTCCTGCTGATTAGAGAAGATCTCCTGAGTCTGGTCGCAAGCTTTGTTACTAGCTAAAGAATATATGACAAAGTTATTATCCATTTTAGTCGCAATAGATATGCCAACAGGAAGGCCATGTTTAATTTGCTTGAGATAATATAATTCATCATAACGACTTTCATGATATAGCGTGGGCCAATAACTTTGAGAGCATAAATGGAACCATTGAGGGTCATAGGTTTTGTCGTAATGCCAAAGTGAACTGCTGAATAAATTAAACTCTAATGCAGGTGTGGAGGATAAGCTAAGCAATTCATTTTGCTGATTAATTCGGGTTATGGCTATATGATCAATCTCATGAATACCAATAACATCATTGAATACTGTCGACACTTTACTTTTAAATGCAAAGAGAACTTCAAGGATTTGGGGGTGGAGTATTATCTTATTATGTTTGTTTTCCATACATGCTTCTTATTTTATTTTCCATGACGGTGGCTAAAGTGCTTCACAGAAGCGATTGCCAAATCTATTATTTTTTTTGATTGCTCTTCATTCGCATTAATTTGATTAATATCATTAATCAAGTCCATTAAAAAATCAGGGACCTCCTGTTCCAATAACTCGCCATTGTATAGTGCTCCGGCACTAGTAAACAGATAGCGAAGTAGGTTTTTGGTCAGTGTTACTTTATTTTGACCAACGTCAATATTATTATGGCAATCCCCAAATAATAACCAACCCGGAGATACGTGAAGTTGTGCTGCAACATCAACCAATTTGAACGGTTCAGGGATGGCTTCTCCTCGCAAATATTTTCGACAAATCTGCAGCGAGTAACCCGTAATCTCTGCTAATTTATGAATGCATACACCAGAAGGAGAGCGTTGTGAATTGAAACCAGCCGAAATCATTGCATCACGTAAACGGTAAGAGAACTGTTTTGTTAAGTCTACTTTTTCCATAGTGATGCAAGAAACCTGTGCTATTAGAATAAAATACTAGTGTAACAAAGCGAAAGCAAAGGTGCAAATAAACATTAAAAACGAAACCATTTGTTTCGTTTAGAAATTAATTGTTGACATTGGAAATTAGATGACTATAATGGCTCACGAAACGTAAGGAAAAGGTTTCAACAGTCCAACAAGGAAGCAAGTGATACACGATGGAACAGGTATCACCTAAAAGTTCAACAGCAGGAAAGTGGTATACCCATAGCAGGGTTAACCTCGTAACTTGGCCTGAATGGTTCCCCTCTCCATTCGGGCCTTTCTTTTATTTTTTTATACCTGTTTTATCTATGTTTAAGCACACAGGAATCATGTATTCATGAGTTTTAGAAAATTAACTTCCCATCTTATATATATTTATCTAAATGATTTGCTTTATGAGACTTGCTTATTATATAATTTCAACCAATTGAATGCAGGTCGAATTATAGGCACGTAGCTCAGTGGTAGAGCACCACCTTGACATGGTGGTGGTCGGTGGTTCGATCCCACTCGTGCCTACCATGTACTCCCCATTTCATATGTGGTCTGCTTAGGTAGCAATCATCCACTATTGGTTTAAACCCTGCTTTGCAGGGTTTTTTTTTGAAGTGTGACTTGATGGACAGGAACAACGGATAGAATTATGCCAAATATTAAATTACCCGATGGTAGTGTGAAACATTTTGAAGCTCCTGTAACTGTCTATGATGTAGCACATAGTATCAGTCCTGGTTTGGCTAAGGCCGCGATGGCTGGCCGTTTGGATGGGCTATTAAAAGATACGAGCTTCCTCATCGAACAGGATTGTTCCTTAGTCATTATTACTGAAAAACAAGAAGACAGTTTAGAGGTAATCCGTCATTCTGCTGCTCATTTATTAGCTCAGGCGGTAAAAATTCTATTTCCTAAAGCACAGGTTACTATTGGACCTGTTATTGAAGATGGATTTTATTACGATTTTGCTTTTGAGCGTCCCTTCACACCAGAAGATTTACAACTTATCCAGAATAAAATGGAAGAACTGGTTAAGGCGAATTTGCCCGTTACGCGTCGCGAGCTACCTCGTGATGAGGCAATTCTTTATTTTAGAAATTTAGGTGAAGAATATAAAGCAAAAATAATTGCTGACATTCCTGCTAATGAGACTCTCTCTCTTTACAAACAAGGTGATTTTGAGGATTTATGTCGTGGGCCCCATGTGCCCTCTACGGGTTTTTTAAAAGCATTCAAATTAACCAAGCTTGCTGGTGCATATTGGCGCGGTGATTCTAATAACGAGATGTTACAACGGATTTATGGAACTGCCTGGGGCGATAAAAAAGCTTTGGCTGAATATTTATTCCGTATTGAAGAAGCTGAGAAGCGGGACCACCGCAAACTAGGTAAAACTCTGAATCTTTTTCATTTTCAGGATATTGCTCCTGGAATGGTATTTTGGCATCCAAACGGATGGATAATTTATCAAGAGCTGGAGCGCTATATGCGGGGCCGGCTTGCTGATTTCGGCTATCAGGAAATTAAAACACCTCAGTTGGTAGATAAAGTTCTCTGGGAAAAATCAGGGCACTGGGAAAATTTCCGTGATGAAATGTTTGTAACCGAAACTGAAAATCGTCATTACGCAGTAAAACCAATGAATTGCCCTTGTCATGTGCAAGTTTACAATCAAGGGTTAAAAAGTTACCGTGACTTACCCTTAAGGCTTTCTGAGTTTGGTAACTGTCATCGCTGTGAGCCCTCGGGTTCCTTGCATGGTTTAATGCGTGTTCGTAATATGGTGCAAGATGATGCACACATTTTTTGTACTGAAGATCAAATACAATCTGAAGTAGCGATGATGTTAGAGTTGGTCCAGTCAGTATATGCAGATTTTGGTTTTAGCGAAATAAAATACCGTCTCGCCTTACGACCTGAAAAGCGAGTAGGGTCTGATGAAGTGTGGGATAAAGCGGAAAATGCTTTAAAACAAGCAATGCAGGACAGGGATATTCAATGGATAGACGCACCAGGTGAGGGAGCTTTCTACGGTCCGAAAATTGAATGTTCTCTATCTGATTGTTTAGGAAGAATCTGGCAATGTGGTACTATCCAGGTTGATTTTTCTATGCCATCCCGATTGGAGGCAGGTTATATTGCCGAAGATGGAACAAAACAAACACCTGTAATGGTACACCGAGCTATTCTGGGCTCGTTTGAGCGTTTTATGGGCATATTAATCGAGCATTATGCCGGTAAATTGCCATTGTGGTTATCCCCGGTACAAGCTGCTGTGCTGACAATTAGTGAAAAACAGAATGAGTATGCTAATAAAGTTACCCAAATATTACAAAAAAAGGGTATTCGTACTCATTTTGACTTGAGAAATGAGAAAATTGGCTTTAAAATCCGTGAGCACACGCTGCAAAAAATTCCTTATCTACTGGTAATCGGTGATAAAGAGGTGGAAACTGGGCAAGTTGCAGTCCGTTCCCGTGAAGGAATTGATTTGGGTGTGATGACATTAGATACAATTTGTGATACCTTGACGCAAGAAATTATCCGCAAGGGATCTCTAAAAAATAACGAGCTGGAGGATTAAACCATTAGTGCACCAACTAAGCGTGAAAATGATCGCGCACGAATTAACGAACAGATCAATGTACCTGAGGTACGCTTAATTGATGTCGATGGTAATCAGGCTGGGATTGTATCAACACGAGAGGCCTTACGTGCAGCTGAAGAAGGTGGCATGGATTTGGTGGAAATATCGCCAACAGCCAAACCTCCTGTATGCCGCATTATGGATTATGGCAAGTTTCTCTTTGAACTGAGTAAAAAGCAAGCTGAAGCTAAGAAAAAGCAAAAGCAAATTCAGGTCAAGGAATTAAAATTCCGTCCAACGACGGAAGATGGAGATTATCAGGTCAAGCTACGCAACCTGATCCGTTTCCTTAATCATGGTGATAAGGTTAAAATCACACTACGTTTTCGTGGTCGTGAAATGGCACATCAAGAACTCGGTATGAAAATTCTTGAGCGTATTCAGCAGGATACGAATGAATTTGCAGTTGTTGAACAACATGCGAAACGCGAAGGAAGACAATTACTGATGGTGTTATCACCCAAAAAAACCAAGTAGCTGAACAAATGCGGAGTATAATGTTATGCCGAAGTTAAAGTCACATCGCGGAGCAGCTAAACGCTTCCGTAAGACAGCAAGTGGCGCGATTAAACGTCGTGGCGCTTACAGGAATCATATCCTCACCAAGAAGTCTACTAAGCAGAAACGCCATTTACGCGTAGGTGCCAGTACTTTGAAGCCATGCGATGCGCGTTTGGCAGAGCGTATGTTGCACGGTAGTTAAGGGGAGAATGAGAAATGCCAAGAGTTAAACGTGGTGTGACAGCGAAAGCGCGTCACAAAAAAATATTAGATCAAGCTAAAGGTTACTACGGTGCCCGTAGCCGGACCTATCGTGTTGCAAAGCAAGCCGTTATCAAAGCGGGCCAATATGCATATCGTGATAGACGTCAAAAGAAAAGACAATTCCGTGCTTTATGGATCGTTCGTATTAATGCGCAGGCTCGTGAATGCGGAATGTCATACAGCCGTTTAATTGATGGTTTGAAAAAAGCATCAATCGAGTTGGACAGAAAAATCCTGGCTGATATGGCAGTTAATAACAAAGTAGCATTTGCAGCGGTTGCAGAACAAGCTAAAGCTGCATTAGCAGGCTAATTTGTTGTTGACGGGTTTTGGGATTCGTTTCTCTAAAAACTGGAATCCTTAAAGCCAATGCGATCACTTAATTGATTGCATAATAAATTATCAAGGAGGCTAAGGCCTCCTTTTTACTTGTAGGTATAAACATGCAGGATATTATAACTATCCAGGAACACGCATCCCAAGCCATTACAAACGCTGAGGATGTAGCAACGCTGGAACTGATTCGAGTAGATTTTCTTGGTAAAAAAGGGAAACTTACTGAAATTTTAAAAAATCTGGTTAATTTGTCTGCTGAAGAAAAACCTAAAATGGGTCAGCTGGTTAATCAGGCAAAAAGAGACATTAGTGCTCTGATTGAATCAAAGATGTTTGAGCTTAAAGAAAAGCAACTCCTTGAAAAATTATCAGCCGAACAAATAGACGTGACCCTTCCAGGGCGTCATAAATCCTGTGGTTCGCTGCATCCAGTGACTCAAGTGAAACATCGCATCAATGAGTTTTTTAGTCGTCTAGGTTTTGACATAGTGGATGGACCAGAGATTGAAACAGAATTTTATAATTTTGAAGCATTAAATATCCCGGGACACCATCCAGCCCGTGCAATGCATGATACATTTTATTTCGGTGACGGTCAGTTGCTTAGAACACATACATCACCAGTACAGATTCGTACGATGGAGCAACGTAAACCTCCATTTCGTCTCATCGCTCCGGGAAGGGTTTATCGCTGTGATTCAGATTTAACTCATACTCCGATGTTTCATCAGGTAGAAGGTTTATTAATCGACAAACAGGCTACTATGGCCGGATTAAAAGGATTGTTACACGATTTCTTTGCCCATTTTTTTGGCCGAGAATTAGCCCTTCGATTTAGACCATCCTATTTTCCTTTTACCGAACCTTCTGCAGAAGTGGATATTGAATGTACGCAGTGTAATGGAAAAGGCTGTCGTTCCTGTAAATTTACCGGGTGGCTTGAGGTATTAGGGTGCGGTATGGTGCATCCCAATGTGTTAAAAGCCGTTAACATTTCTCCAGATGAATATCAGGGGTGGGCTTTTGGTATGGGCATGGACAGATTGGCTATGCTGTATTACGGAATAGATGATTTACGCATGATGTTCGAAAATGATCTGAATTTCTTAAATCAGTTTTAATCTTAATCAAGCATCATACAATTGGTTGCAAAGGCAGGGGACTATCAATGAAATTAAGTAAGTTATGGTTACGTGAATGGGTTAACTTCTCATTAACAGAACAAGAGTTAGCCGATCAATTAACTATGGCTGGTCTGGAGGTTGACGCGGTCAGTCCCGTTGCTGGTGAATTTACCGAGGTTGTTGTTGCAGAGGTTTTGAGCACCAAAATTCACCCAGATGCTGATAAATTAACTTTATGCAATGTCACTGTTGGTGAAGGAAGTTCGTTGCAAGTAGTGTGTGGTGCGGCTAACGTAAGGCCTTGTTTAAAAGTAGCATTAGCCAAAATTGGTGCGCAATTACCAAGTGGTTTAAAAATTAAAGAATCCAAATTACGGGGTGAGTTATCACAAGGAATGTTATGTTCCGTCGCTGAGCTGGGCATGTCTGAACATTCAGAAGGCATTCTGGAGCTTGAAGACGATGCGCCTTTAGGGATGGATTTACGTAAATATTTAAATTTGGATGATCATGTTTTCGATGTGGATTTAACCCCCAATCGTGCTGATTGTTTCAGCGTGCTTGGTATTGCGCGTGAAGTTGCAGTACTAAATCAACTATCCTTAGTGGAACAGCCGGTTACCATTGTGGTTCCCACGGTGGATGATGTATTAAAGGTTAACCTGATAAGCACGCAAGCCTGCCCGCATTATTGTGCGCGCATTATAAGAAATATTAATCCCAGTGCCACAACCCCATTATGGATGGCAGAGCGTTTGCGCAGAGGCGGTATCAGAGTGTTACATCCCATTGTTGATGTAATGAATTATGTCATGTTGGAATTGGGTCAACCCATGCACGCATTTGATTTGGCTAAAATAAATGGCGATATTAATGTGCGATTTAGTAATGCATCGGAACATTTGGAGTTATTAGATGGGCAGACCATTAGCTTAAATGAAAAAGTATTGGTTATTGCAGATGCGGAACAACCTATGGCGTTAGCTGGAATCATGGGTGGTGCAAAAAGTGCGGTTCAAGCCCATACAACCGATGTATTATTAGAAAGTGCTTTTTTCAATCCTGTCATTATTGCCGGTGTTGCCAGAAAATTTGGTTTATTTAGTGATTCATCACAACGATTTGAACGAGGTGTGGATCCAGAATTACAGATTAAAGCCCTGGAGCGAGCCACTTCTTTAATCTTGTCTATTGCAGGTGGACAGGCTGGTCCTGTGATTGAAACATCTGATCCAGAACATATTCCTCCTCAGATTACACTTCAATTTGATACGGTAAAGGTTAGAAAATTGACCGGTCTGGATATTTCTTTGGCCAAAATGCAGAGTTTACTCGAAGGCTTGGGAATGGGCGTTATTAATAAATCTAAAGGTATATTTGAGGTTTCTGTACCTTCACATCGGTTTGATATTCAGCAGGATGTTGATTTGGTGGAGGAGATAATTCGTTTATACGGATATGATAATTTAACGGCACAACCGATGAATACCGAAGTTCAAGCAGGACAATCTTCTGAATTAGAGCAACTCTCTGCTCGTTTGGCTGTCTGGTTTCGTAATAGAGGATATAACGAGACAATTAGTTATAGCTTTGTGGACCCTGAAATACAGGATGCTCTTTATCCGCAACGTGAATGCATGCAGTTATTAAATCCCATTTCCTCTGAATTATCGCAAATGCGAATAGGCATGTGGCCAGGTCTTATTGCTTCAATGATTTATAATGTTCACCGACAACAAAATGCGATTAAATTCTTTGAAATAGGGGTGGTATTTGATGTTAACAACAAAATATTAAACGAACGCCCCTGTATTGCAGGTTTGCTTACTGGGGAACAGGGAGTGATGCACTGGAGTGAAACTCCCCGATATTTTGACTTTTTTGATCTTAAGGGTGATCTGAGTTCTTTGTTTGCATTATTTAAATTAAAAAATGTGGTATTTACTCCAGCTGTTCATGATGCTTTGCATCCTGGACAATCTGCTGAAATTCAAATAAATGGCCAACATGCTGGATGGATTGGGGTTTTGCATCCTCGATTAAGTGATGCGCTTGATTTGCAGCAGGATGTCATTCTATTTGAATTGAATTTAAATGCATTAAGCAATAAAAGTGCCCCAAGGTATAAAACGATTTCAAAATATCCCCAAATCAGACGCGATTTGTCTTTTTTAGTGGATATCAGCGTGAATGCCGAACAAATAGAGCAAGCAGTAAGAAACTCAATTGCAGAGGATTGGCTAAAGGCTTTTGATGTCTTTGATGTTTATACCGGCAAAGGAATTCCAGAAGGTAAAAAAAGTTTAGCTATAGCGATGACCTTACAAAATGATAGTCGCACCCTGGTTGATGCGGAGATCAATTTAGTAATAAGTGCTATAATCAAAACACTGGAAAATGAATTTGCAATCCTATTGAGGGAATAATCATGAATGCATTGAGCAAGGCAATAATGGCAGAAACCTTGTGTGATGAATTAAAATTGACCAAACCAGCAGCCAAAGAGATGGTGGAAAATTTTTTCGAAGAATTGCGGCATGCTTTAGAAAATGGAAAACATGTGAAGTTGTCCGGCTTTGGCAATTTTACTTTAAGAGATAAACCGCAAAGACCTGGAAGAAATCCAAAAACCGGTGAAGAGATTCCTGTGGTTGCTCGACGAGTTGTTACTTTTAAACCCGGATTAAAATTAAAAACCAAAATCGAATCCATAGGAAAATAGCTCTTTGACTTATTATGCCAAACATGTACTTTTATGTACTAATCAAAAACCTGCTGGCAAGCAATGTTGTGCCAATTCCGGGGGCGAAGAATTCTTTTCCTACATGAAGACCAGGTTGTTAGAGTTGGAGATGCATGGGCCAGGAAAAATTCGTGTCAGCAAATCGGGTTGTCTGGGACGTTGCAGCTCAGGACCTTGTATCGTTATTTATCCTGAGGGAGTGTGGTATACCTATTCCTCTTATGAAGACATAGATTTCATAATCAGACAACATATCGTTGAGGGCAAGATCGTAGACGCTCTTTTAATTGATTGATATGATGCAAATTATGCTGTTTTTATAGGGATTTAATAAATGTTTGTAAATTTTTATCCTTTTTACTTGTAGGATGTTTCTGTTTTGGTTAAAATCGCCCGTCCATGATAGAAAGATTACCAATTTAGGCGGTACGGAGTTAAATTAATGAAGACATTTAGTGCCAAAGGCCATGAAGTCAAACGTGACTGGTTAGTGGTCGATGCCAGCGATAAAGTTTTGGGTCGCTTAGCAACTGAAATTGCCCGTCGTTTACGTGGCAAGCATAAAGCTGAGTTTACACCCCATGTTGATACCGGCGATTACATTATTGTAACTAACGCGGAAAAAGTCACAGTGACTGGCCGTAAGTTTAAAGACAAGATGTATTATGACCATACCGGTTTTCCTGGTGGTATCAAATCAGTGAATTTCGAAAAATTACAGGGTAAAAATCCTGTTAAAATTATCGAGCTCGCTGTAAAAGGTATGTTACCAAAAAATCCATTGGGTAGAGAGATGTATCGTAAGTTGAAAGTTTATGTTGGAAGCGATCATCCACATACTGCGCAACAACCCAAGCAACTAGAGATTGAGGAATAATAATGGCTGAGATGAAGCAATACTATGGCACAGGTCGTAGAAAAAGTTCAACAGCTCGTGTTTTTTTACGCCCAGGCAAAGGCGAGATAAAAGTTAACAATCGCAGTTTGAAAGAATATTTCTGTCGCGAAACTTCATGTATGGTTGTAATGCAGCCTTTAGAAACTGTTGATCTTCTTAACAAGTTTGATATATACATAACTGTTGCAGGTGGCGGCGTTTCTGGTCAGGCTGGTGCTGTACGTTTAGGTATCGCTCGTGCCTTGGTAGCTTACGATGAAGAAGGCATGGCTAAAGATGCTGAGCCAAATCCAGATTCATTCCGTAGAAAACTTCGTGCTCGCAGTCTGTTGACTCGTGACTCTCGTCGTGTTGAAAGAAAGAAAGTGGGTCTGCACAAAGCACGTCGTGCTACTCAGTACTCCAAACGTTAAATTTTTCTGTTTGGAAAAACCTCGCTATTGCGGGGTTTTTTTTTATTTAGAATAAATAGTTTCTTCTACCGGTTTGAAAAATCGTATTTCTTTGTTATAACTAAGCTATCTAAATCAGGCAGATAAGGGTGAGTAAAATTACCGATATAAATCAGGATGATAAAGACCTTAATGAATTGCAAGATGAAGACCGACGCCGGTTTTTGCTGAAGTCGACTTGCGTCTTAGGCGGAGTAGGTGCTGTATGCGCTTTAACTCCTTTCGTGGCATCATGGTTACCCAGTGCTAAAGCGCAAGCTGCTGGTGCTCCTTTACAGGTAGATCTGAGCCGAATGGAACCCGGTGAGCAAGCTATTGTTGAATGGCGAGGAAAACCTGTATGGATTATTCGGCGTACCAAGGAGATGTTACAGCATCTAAGTGCGAGCGAACCGCAATTGCGAGATCCTGAATCCTTAGTAGAACAACAACCGGTTTATGCACAAAATAAATATCGCTCCATCAAACCTGAATATCTAGTGCTTGTTGGTATTTGCACTCATCTTGGGTGTTCCCCTAAATACAAACCCAGTATGGGAGAGCTTGGACCTGATTGGCCAGGTGGTTTTTTCTGTCCTTGTCATGGCTCAACTTTTGATCTTTCCGGCCGTGTATTTAAGGGTGTTCCCGCACCTATTAATTTGGAAGTTCCTCCTTATCACTTTAAAGATGAACATACTATTGTGATAGGTGAAGAGGCAAAAGAGGGATAAAAATATGAATGGATTTGTTTCCTGGCTAGATGCACGGTTTCCATTAATCAGCACGTGGAAAGATCATTTTAGTGAATATTATGCGCCTAAGAATTTTAATTTCTTTTATTTTTTTGGCTCTTTAGCACTGGTTGTGCTTATGAATCAGTTAGTCACTGGTTTGTGGCTCACCATGTTTTATACTCCTAGCGCAGATCAGGCCTTCTCCTCAGTAGAGTATATTATGCGGGATGTAAATTATGGCTGGCTTTTACGCTACATGCATTCTACCGGTGCCTCTGCATTTTTCATTGTAATTTATTTTCACATGTTTCGTGGCCTGTTATATGGCTCATATCAAAAACCGCGCGAATTAGTGTGGTTACTGGGAATGTTTCTTTACGTTTTACTCATGGCAGAAGCCTTTTTTGGTTATCTGCTCCCTTGGGGGCAAATGTCCTTTTGGGGGGCTGAAGTTATTACTTCTCTGTTTGGTGCTATCCCTTATGTGGGGAAAACTTTAGTGGTGTGGTTACGAGGTGACTTTTCCATTGCTACATCAACTCTGCAACGTTTTTTTGCATTACATGTAATTGGCATCCCTATCATGATGTTATTTTTAGTGTATCTTCACATTGTCGCTTTGCACAAAGTAGGATCGAACAATCCAGAAGGAATTGACATCAAAAAAACTTTGAATGAACAGGGTAAACCCTTAGACGGTATTCCGTTTCATCCTTACTATACTGTTAAGGATTTTGTGGGAGTGCTTGTTTTCTTAATTTTATTTTTTTCTGTCGTGTTCTTTGCTCCAGAGATGGGCGGTTATTTTTTAGAGCATGCCAATTTTGTTCCAGCGAACCCGATGGTGACTCCCGATCATATTGCGCCCGTTTGGTACATGGCTCCTTTTTATGCCATATTACGAGCGATACCTAATAAACTGATTGGTATTGCTTGTATGGGTGGTGCTATTATTTTATTGTTTTTTATACCATGGCTTGACCGAAGTCCGGTACGATCGATGAGATACAAGGGCCTGTTCTCGAGAATAGGTCTTGGATTATTCGTATTTAGTTTTTTGTTATTAGGATACTTGGGAACAGCTCCCGTTACCCCCCTATTATTATTTTTAGCCCGAATAAGCACAGTCATATATTTTTCTTATTTTATTTTTATGCCTTTTTATACGCGCATGGAAACTTATCGCCCTGTACCCTTACGGATAACCAAATAATGATAAAAAAAATATGGATAATCTGTTCTCTTTTACTCTTAATACCTGTTCAGACTTTGGGGGCATCTGAAAGTGCTATTCCATTGAAGTCAGTAATCATTGATATCAAAGATAAAGAAAGCTTACAGCGAGGCGCCCAGCTGTTTATGAATTATTGTTCAGGATGTCATTCCTTAAAATACATGCGGTATAATCGCATGGCTGAGGATTTGGGATTAACTACTTTTGATGGGCAAGTAGATGAAGAGTTACTTAAAAGCAATTTAATATTTACCCAGGCCGTAATTTACGATCCGATTCAAATAGCCATGCTTCCAGAAGACGCAAAACAATGGTTTGGGATGGTTCCTCCAGATTTGTCCCTAAGCGCACGAGATAGGGGGCCGCAGTGGTTATTTAATTATTTGCAGGGTTTTTATAGCGATGACTCTCGTCCGTTTGGAGTAAATAATATTCTGATGCCCGATGTGGCAATGCCTAATGTACTTGAGCCATTAATGGGTAAAACCATATTAGTAAAAAAGGACGGTAATCATTCGCCTTATTTACTAACAGTGCAGCAGGGAGAAATGTATCCTGCCGAATTCGAAAATGCTGTCAAAGATCTGGTTAACTTTCTGGCATATGTAGGGGAGCCCGCTCAGCTGGTAAGATATAGATTGGGATTTATGGTAATCGCTTTTCTGTGTCTTTTCCTGATTGTTGCGTATCTACTCAAGAAAACTTATTGGCGTAAAATACATTAGCGCATTAAGCTCGATAATCAGAGCCATATATTTAAATCAAAAATTATTAAAAATGAGTGTATTTCTTCATAAAATAACCCAGAGGGGTAAAAATGTGGTAGAATGTTGGTCTTTGAACTGTAGATACTATGTCCATTTGCAGTCTAATATGATTAAGAGGAGTTGCTAATGGCAATTGTTGCAAAGCGCACCATAATGTCTTTATTTTCTGATGTTGATGACGTGTATAGCCATCAAGTTCGTATTGTCCTTGCAGAGAAAGGCGTTAATGTAGAAATCCTCGCAGTAAAACAGGATGAGCCTGGCGCGGATTTACTCGCCTTAAATCCTTACGGTACGGTTCCTACATTAATCGATCGCGAGCTGGTTCTTTATGAGGCTCGAATTATTATGGAATATTTGGATGAACGTTTTCCTCATCCTCCATTACTACCTGTTTATCCGGTTGCTCGTGCAGAAACGCGTAAAATGATGCACCGCATCGAACAAGACTGGTATTATCTAATGAATTACATCCTTAAAGATGAGAATGCAGAACAGGCTCGAGCCAATTTGCTGGAAAGCTTAACCAGTCTTGATCCGGTATTTGCTGACAAGCCTTATTTTTTAAGTGATGAGTTTTCTTTACTAGATTGTGCCCTGGCTCCTTTATTATGGCGTTTACCCCAACTGGGACTTGATATTGCTCCAGAATTTAAAGGATTAATTGCATACATGCAGCGAGTTTTCAAACGTGAATCATTTCAAACGAGTTTGACGGACGCTGAGAGACAAATAAGAGCAGCTTAAATGGCAATGACATCAAATAAACCCTATTTAATTCGTGCGTTTTATGATTGGATTGTTGATAATGAATTAACGCCGTATATTCTGGTTGATTCCAGTTACCCTGGAGTTCAGGTGCCACAAGAGCACATTCGCAATGAACGTATTGTATTAAATATTTCTCCATCAGCGACACGGGGATTGTTACTGGAAAATGATCGTATTGTTTTTACAGCGAGATTTTCCGGACAGACTGAGCAAATTTACGTAGCTCCAAATGCTGTTTTAGAAATCTACGCTCGGGAAAATGGCAAGGGCATAGCTTTTGCCATCGAAGAAGGGGACGAGCCGCCTCCCTCTTCGAGTCCAGATTCAGATGCTGCATCCAGAAACAAGCCTTCTTTAAAATTAGTTAAATAAAATATTGCAGGGTACTTATCAGTACCCTCAATAGCTCTGGTTGTAATGTGCTTTTCTTTTACAGTAGCTAATTTGGAGCAAACAGGTGTTCAAACCAGAAAATGCCCTTTATCAATGCGAACAAATAAGAGCCTTTGAACAGCAGGCTTCTAACTTATATCAATTGAATGAAAATGAATTAATGTCGCGAGCCGGAGCCGAGGCTTTTTTTTTCGTTCAACAGTTATTTCCTAAAGCGCGTAATTTGGCCGTATTTTGTGGTGGTGGAAATAATGCCGGAGATGGATATGTGTTAGCAAGACTAGCTCATGAGCATGGTTTATCAGTCATCGTTTATCAATGTAAAGCTCTGGAAGATCTTCCTTCTGCAGCACGTTTTGCCGCCTTGGCTGCAATTAATGCGGGAGTGGAGTGTCAATCGGCCGATGAACCTATGGACAGTGATACAGATCTTATTGTCGATGCCCTTCTGGGAATTGGTTTAAAAGGTCCAGTTCATGGAGTCATTGCAACAGCCATTCAACAAATTAACGCAAGTAATTTACCCACCGTTGCTTTGGATATCCCGTCAGGTCTCAACGCGGATACAGGACAAGTTGAAAATTTTTGTGTTGAAGCGACTTATACCATCACCTTTATCGGTTTGAAAACGGGTATGTATACTCTCGATGGCCCCGATTACTGCGGTGATATTCACTGTCGCAACTTACAATTGGATAAGTTAATGCCGCAGGTGAAACCCTACGCGTATTTATTATGTGAACACATGGTACCATTACCCTTGGCTGCCAGGAAAAAAAATTCGCATAAAGAAGACTATGGCCATGTGCTGATTATTGGTAGTGGTATGGGTATGCCTGGTGCGGTAAGTTTGACAGCAAAGGCTGCACTTCGTGCGGGCGCAGGGGCCGTGAGTATTGCCACTAGGCCTGAATATGCCGAGTCTGCTCTGGCATTACTCCCTGAGGCGATGGTCTGGGGGGTTAATTGTGCTGAGGATTTAGAACCGTTATTAGCCAAAGCGACCATTTGTGTTATTGGTCCCGGGCTTGGCGAGAGTGATTGGGCAAAAGCTTTATTTTTATCGGCTATCACCTCACAGCTTCCCATGGTAATTGATGCGTCTGCCTTACGTTTATTAGCTCAGTTCCCGCAATTGGATGATAATTGGGTATTAACGCCTCATCCAGGAGAAGCAGGTGCCTTGCTTTCCTGTTCCGGAAAGACCATCCAAGCGGATAGATTTGCATCCATAAATAGTTTGCAAAGCCAATATGGCGGAGTGGTAGTGTTAAAGGGAGCAGGTACGATTATACAAAATGTTGAAAAAACAACCTATATTTGTCCTAAAGGTAACCCAGGTATGGCAAGTGCTGGCATGGGGGATGTATTAACTGGTATCATCGCTGCCCTTTGTGCTCAAGGACTGTCTTTATCTGATGCGGCAACGGTCGGTGTCTGGGTTCATGCAGTTGCTGGAGATATGATAGCCAAGAGTCAGGGTGAAACTGGAATAATTGCTACGGATTTGCTTAACCTTCTGCCAAAAATTTTAAATTGTAATTTTAAATGATAAAAAAAGCACACGATACTGCCATCCTGGATTTGGAAAATGAACATGCCAGCGAGGAATTTGCCTCTCAGCTGGCCGCATGTTTATCAGCACCATTAGTTATCGCATTTAGCGGTGACATAGGCACTGGGAAAACGACCATAATTCGCGCTATGTTCAAAAAGCTGGGTATAAATTCTGCGATTAAAAGTCCTACCTTTTCCCTTGTTGAAAGTTATTCCTCCGGGAACATACACATTCATCATTTTGATCTTTATCGTATCCATCATGAAGATGAACTGGAGTACCTGGGGTTTAGAGATTATTTTGGTTCCAACACCATTTGTTGTATTGAATGGGCTGAACATGCAGGAAAATCATTGCCTAATATTGATATTCGTTTTAACTTAAGTATTAAGGGGGCTGGACGCGTGATGCAAATAGCGGCATTAAGCGATACTGGCAAAAGAATTTTAGCGTGCCTGGCGGGTAAATGATGATCATGCGAGCGTTGCATTTTTGGCTGGTTTTGAGCATATGTGCTGCTGTGGATGCTGGCCAATTAAAAAATATTACGGTAAATCAACAATCCGATAGCACCAGTTTATTTTTTACTATCGATGGTTCGTTTACTCACAAACTGTTTACCCTGACTAATCCTAATCGTGTCGTTATCGATTTAACCAATACTCATTTGAGTGCTAATCTAAACCAATTGGGTTTAACAAATGCATTAATCAGGCAGGTCCGGAGTGGTTCCTCGGATACTAAAACCTTGCGCTTGGTGTTTGATGTGAACCAGCAGGTACGAGTCACCTCCTCACCATGGCATCCCAATGGTGGTTTTAATGGCCTTAAAGTGGATTTGACTGGAAGCGTTGGGAGCCTGCATCAGGCCGTGTTGCAACCAGCAAAACCCAATGCCTCCAAATATCCAGTAGCTAAAATAACTCAGCAAAATAAAAATCCCATTAAAGTACAGCCAGCCCAGCTCATGCAGGAAAGAACAGTTCAGCAACCCATTAAGGCGTTTCATACACCGGGCAAAAATTTGCGTGATGTAATCGTCGTCCTTGATGCGGGGCATGGAGGCAAGGATCCAGGTGCCCGCGGTCCACGAAATAGTCAGGAAAAAAACGTGGTTCTCGCGATCACGTTACGACTAAAACAACTGATTGACCGACAACCTGGAATGCGGGCTGTATTAACCCGTTCAGGCGATTATTATGTAGGCTTAAGACAACGTCTTGATATTGCCAGAAAATATAATGGTGATATTTTTGTTTCTATTCATGCGGATGCTTTTAATAATCCTCATTCGAATGGTGCCTCTGTTTTTGCATTATCGCAAAGTGGTGCTACCAGTGAAGCCGCACGGTGGATTGCGGAAAAGGAAAACTATTCTGAGCTTGGAGGTGTTAATCTTGGTGATTTAGATGATACCAATGGAGTAGTCCGCTCGGTGTTAATTGATTTATCGCAAACAGCTACAATCAATGCGGGATTACAAATGGGCGGAAGGGTTTTAAATCAACTCGATAATTTCACCAATTTACATAATAATAAAGTGGAACAGGCTCGATTTATGGTACTAAAATCTCCCGACATTCCCTCTATTCTGGTTGAAACCGGATTTATCTCGAATCCTATTGAAGAAAGAAACCTTACCAATCCTGGTTATCAGACCCGTTTAAGCCAGGCTATTTTCCAAGGTATAAAACATTATTNNGCATGGTTCGCGAATAGAGGCAATGACCTCAAGCAGATTTCATCTGGTGAGAGCGGGTGAGACGTTACCCTCTATTGCTTCTCGTTATAAAGTATCTGTTAATGCGCTACAGGCTATGAATCATTTATCCGGCACCGCATCGTTAAACCCTGGATTAAAATTGGCGATTCCCTCGGCATGGGCTTAAGAATTCAACAATTACCAGCTGCTATAGCGAATCAGATAGCTGCTGGAGAGGTGATCGAAAGACCCGCATCAGTGGTTAAAGAATTATTAGAAAATTCATTAGATGCGTGCGCGAATATGATTTCTATTGATATAGGCTATGGTGGTCTAAATCAAATTAAAATTAGTGATAATGGTCATGGAATTGTAGCTGAAGATTTACCTTTAGCTATTGCTGCACATGCTACGAGCAAAATTACAACCTTAGATGATTTGTACTCCATTGGCAGCATGGGTTTTAGAGGGGAAGCTTTAGCCAGCATTGCATCAATCGCGCAACTGACGATAAGCTCATGTACGGAATCCCAGCAACACGCTATGGTCTTACAGTGCAAAAACGGCAATATAAAGATCTCACCTGGTGCTCGTAGCATGGGTACAACCATTGAAGTGGGTGATTTATTCTATAATGCCCCAGTGCGCAAAAAATTTTTGAAAAATGAAAAACTGGAATTTCAGGCTATAGAATTAGTAGTCAAGCGCTTTGCCTTAAGTGCTCCTCACATTGGGTTAACATTAAAGCACAATAATAAACTCATACTTTCTTTGCCCTGCGCTTTTAATGAACAGACGAAACAAATTCGCATGACTAAAATATTTGGTACTGCATTTGTGAAATCTGCAATTTTTCTCGATGAGAGTCGCGGTGGATTAAGGTTAACTGGATGGATAAGCAGCCCTGATTTTCAACGCAGTCAAAACGATAGACAGTGGGTATATATTAATCAACGAATGGTCAAAGATAAATTAATTAACCATGCATTAAAACAAGCTTATGATGGCCTCCTGCACCCTGGGCGTTTTCCTGCCTATTTATTGTATTTAACAATTGACCATGCAGAAGTGGATGTTAATGTTCATCCTACTAAACATGAGGTCAGATTTCAGCAACCTCGTCTGGTGCATGATTTTTTGTTGTCTTCGTTAAATCTGGAATTGCAAATGCTGGCTAATAAGCCTTCTTATCAGGAACAGCCCGAGCGAGACATGGATATCTGCGAACCCAAGCCCAATTTTATTCAGGCTTATCAAACTAATGTTACAAAGCTAAATAATTCGTCGGCTAGTGAGATTGTAAGTAACCGGCTGGATAAATGGGTCTCTCTTAACAATCAGTACTCATTAATTTTTATCCAAAAACAACCACATTTGCTAGATGTGGTTTCATTACAACATTATTGGTTAAGGCAGAATTTGAAAGAAGGTACTTTTCCTTTGTCTAGTAGACCTTTATTAATTCCCCTAATTTACTCTTTACCTAAGTTGTTGATGGATAGTTACTCTCAGTTAGAAGAGGGGCTTGCAAAACTGGGGATCCAAATTAAATTGCAGTCAGAGGGGCTTGTGTCAATTCTTAGTATTCCTGTTAAAATGCCTTATTTGGATTTACACCAGTTATTTACTAAATTAGAAGAGATAGGTCAGGTAGATCCACAACTTGATCTCTTGATTGAGTTGTTAATAAATTCACAAATATTTGATCCGGGTTTACTGAGCGATGATGAGCGTATGGAATTATGCGAATTTCTAACTCGGGTACAGGATGACCAGAAACAAACCTTATGGAAACCTTTAACTGTTGAAGATTGTCGGATGTTATTAAATGTCTAAACTGGTTTTTTGTTTAATGGGCCCAACCGCATCCGGTAAAACTCATTTAGCCTTTGATTTATTGAATCATTTCCCTTTTGAAATCATTAGTGTGGATTCTGCGATGATTTATCGAGAAATGAATATAGGAACTGCGAAACCCACTCCGGAAGAACTGCTGCGTGCCCCGCATCATCTGATTGATATTATTGATCCTGTAGATTCTTATTCAGCGGCACAATTTTGTACTGATGCATTAGCTTTGTGCGATTTAATTATTAAAAAAGGTAAAATTCCCTTGTTGACCGGGGGGACCATGATGTACTTCAATGCCCTGCAAAAAGGGCTGTCGGTTTTACCTGAAGCGGATGAGACCATTCGGTTACAAATAGAAAATGAGGCCATGCGAAACGGATGGGGTGCATTACATGAGCAATTAGCCTTAATTGATCCCGAAACTGCTGCGCGAATTCATGCTCATGATGCGCAAAGGATCCAAAGGGCTTTAGAAGTATATTATGTTAGTGGGATTACTTTATCCACATTTCGCGCGGAACAGAAAAGTTTATCCGAATATCACTTTATAAATTTTGCTTTATTTCCGCAAGACCGATCCTGGCTGCATGATCGTATTGCCCAAAGATTTGATCTCATGTTAACGGAAGGATTAGTGCCAGAAGTGCAAGGGTTGCAAGAAAAATGGGCCCTGCAACCTGCGATGCCAGCAATGCGTTGTGTGGGATACCGACAAATTTTAGAACACCTGCAAGGTCTCTATGATTTTTCAACGATGCGAGACAAAGGGATTGCGGCGACCAGACAATTGGCCAAACGTCAATTAACCTGGTTGAGGCATTGGGAAGACGCATTATTTTATGATTCGNNAAAATTCGACTTTTAGTGCGCAGATTATAGCGAAAATCGGAGAAATATTGGATAATGAAGCCTCTTGATTCATACCACGCCGTAAAGGAACATCATGTCAGAAAAATTACACAAAGAACCGGCAAGTGCTCAAAAGAATTATGTCATTCATCGTCATGAGCTGCCTCTAAGTTGCCCAACAGATTCTATGGAATTGTGGAATGNNTCTGCATTAGGCGATGTTTTAATGATGGTTCCGTTAATCCGTACCTTGCAACAGCACCTACCACAGGCCAAATTAACCTGGATTATTTCAAGGCCAGCCTATGATCTGGTTGAGGGAATGGATGGGGTGGAATTTATTGTGATAAAAAAACCCAATTCGTTAAGTGATTTTTGGCAGTTTAAAAAATTGATGCAGCAGCGACATTTTGATGTACTGCTCGCACCTCAGGCAAGTTTTAGAACCAATCTGTTATATCCCTTAATTAAGGCAACACGAAAAATAGGGTATGACAATCATCGCGCTAATGATGGGCACCGTTGGGTTGTTAAAGAGAAAATCACTCCTGGGAAAGATCACACTCTAGAAGGGTTTTTAAAGTTCGCCGAGCCTTTAGGTGTGACCAAAAAAGAAATTCAGTGGAATTTACCGATTACTGCTGCAGATTATGAATGGGCCGAGCAACACTTGCCTCAGGATGGACCTATTCTGGTAATTAATCCCGCTGCAAGTAAACCTGAGCGGAGTTGGCCCCTTGACCGCTACATCGAAGTGCTTAAGCAAGCTCAGGATAAATGGCAGGTTAAAATAGTGATTACCGGTGGTCCGGGAGAATATGATCAAAAATTGGCTCAGCACATTATGGAGCAGATACCTGCGATAAGTCTGGTAGGTAAAACCCGTCCCAAACAATTGCTGGCAGTGATTAGTCAAGCGAAAGCGGTCCTTTGCCCTGATACGGGACCCTCGCACATGGCGGCTGCGGTCAATACACCCGTGGTGGCGTTACATGCTGTCACCAATCCGTTTATTTCAGGCCCTTACACGTTTAAACATCTTGCTGTTAACCGCTATCCAGAGGCAGTGAAACAGGTTCTCGGGTTGACTTATGAGGCGCACAGCTGGGGCACACACGTCCATGGAAATGAGGCCATGCAATTAATTACCGTACCCGAAGTAATGGAGAAGTTAAGTCATATTTTCGACTAATTTTTTATAATAGAAGATCCTTTTATTCATTTATAACCTTACCCCCAGCTATTTCTTTCTCAGTAAATTCTGTATTAACTCCAATATTAGGAAGATCCACCTAAATTTTAGTAGCGCTGGGGGTCCTTTCTATTATTTCTAAGGAGTTAAATCGTTTCCTTTATGGTAAAATTTGATTAATTTGTCTTTAATAAGACCTTGTTTAATTAAACCTTAAGCTAAGTTTTATATAATAATTAGTTTTAAAGATGTCTCTCTGGGGATGGCGAATGTTTGAAGAGTTATTTAACCAATGCTTAGAGCAAGATAAATTTGCTCATCTTGATAAAATTATATATCACGTCTGGAAATCTGCAGAAATTGAGTATGCTAAAAAATATTTTGAGAACAAGGGCGATCAAGAAAAAAATGGGGCCGAGCTAACTCTACTTGGATACATGCATCTTAAGGGTTATGGTGTTGATCAAAATTATGGGTTGGCTATTCAATATTTTGAACAGGCAATAGAAAAAAATATTCCTCAAGCAATGGTTCATCGAGCGACTATGCATTTAAACGGACATGGAGGAGCGCGTAATTATTTAGAAGTGCATAAATTATATAACCGAGCCATTGGTTTAGGTGACCAGGAAGCGGTCACACGTTTAGGCACAGCTTATAGGTTTCAACGAGAATTTAAAAAAGCAATTACATGTTTTGAACAAGCTATTACGGCTAAGTCAGCAAAAGCAATGTTGGAAAGAGCCAGTATGCTTTTGAATGGTGAAGGGGAACCTAAAGATTATGGTCGAGCAGTATCTCTTTTAGATCAAGCATATAAACTGGGAAATATTCAGGCGTTGGTTTTACGTGCTGATCTGTTCGCGTCAGGAAGGGACGAGCCGCGTAATGCTGACTTGGCAGCTGAAATGTATTTTAAAGCGTATTCATTGACGACAATAATGAGGCCTAAAGTTTTAGACGGGCTAAATCGACTGGTTAAAGATGAAACAAATAACTTGGCTCGAGCCTATCTCATCATGATTTATCTGCGAGATGGTGATGAAGGTAAAGCTAAAGCAGATGAACTGTATTCCTTTAATTTTAATGTTTTAGTGCCTATTTTATACCGACAACTATCATGGCTCGTAGATAATTTACCTCATAGCAAGGCATATTTTGAGATTCTCAAAAAATTTGTTGAAGAGAAAAAAAATACTTACGAGCCTATAGAGAAAATATATTTTAATTTTAAACTAAGTTTAAGAGATGAGAAATTTATCGCATTTGATCTATTTGAAAATTTTTTAGAACATACAGATCTGCTGAATAGTAAAGAATTATTTGAAATGGGCAATATGAAGGAGTTTCCTATTGATGGCTTATCTCCAGAACAAATACTTCAAAGAAAAGAGCGTGCCTGCGAGCTTTATTTTGCAGCATATGAGAAAAGTCAGGATCAACAATATATGACCAAGCTTTTGCATACTTTAAGGTCTATTGAGAGCAAAGAAGCAAAGGGTATTGAGATTGATATAAATAGCCCTGATGAGATTGCTCGATTGAATCGATTTATTGATAAATATAATAAGCAAAAAAACACTTCCGTAATTCAAGTCATCGAAACATTCATCTCTGTAACAAGCTTTATGGCTCAGTCCTTAAAGGCGGAATTTAAAAAAATATGCCAGGATTCATTAGATACTGCAAATGACATTTTGATTAAATTGAAGCATGGTATAAGTCTCACAGACATACTCGGTAATAGGAATATATTAAGTCAAATTCACAAAAACAGCTCCTTGTTTAATGAATTAAATAGGATAAATGAAGTAAATAATAATAATCCTTTAGATCAAATCTTAAGTGTGGAAGAGTGCAGGGAAATATTGACACAACCAAACAGTGGGGAAAAGATATATAAGGCTTTGAGTGCTAATAAAATTATTAATCGCGAAGGTTTAAGGATTCTTGCAAAGCATAAAGAGCAAACCCTAACCTATATGAGAACCTTAACCAATGAGGTACTTGAAGTTAAACTACGTGAAGCCCTGGATTTTACTGAAAAAGAAAACACTTCCCCTCCCTTGCTACATCAATTCTTCGCAGTACAACGTGGATTTTTTAAAACACGACAGGGACATGGTAGTTTTTTGAGTTTGGAAAACTTGCAGGAAAATTTAAACAGAGTAAATAATTATGTATGAATTTAGTTGAGTAAATTTTCAATTGGGTATTAGGGCTTTTATTGATAATTTCTCTTTCGTGCTTATGTACCTGAGTTCCACACTTATCATTCGTCATACCAATTTGAGGCTCCTTGGTGTGACGGTTTGTAAAATAATAAACTTATTTCTAACCAATAAGCTCATTTCTGGATTGCTTCGTCGCTTCGCTTCCCGCAACGACTGGAGAACAATAACACTCGAACATATGGTATTTAAAATGTCGTTGCGAGGAGCGAAGCGACGAAGCAATCCAGTTCGTTCTAAATCACCTAAGCTTAGGGTTGTTTACATCACTGATTTATTAATAAAGACCAATTTAAAACACCAATTGAAATACTGTAACCGAAGCTCCCTTTAACTAAATTAAGCGAAGAGAAATTTCTTTATCCTCTAAATGTACTGGTAATTGATTAAAAATTGCTGGAACAGTTTTAGCCGCTGGGGGTTCTAAAAATGGGCTTTCGATTGGATGATTAAATTCTAGATGTTGACTCATTTTTTTATGCGACGATATTTCAGGAAAGTTGGATGTCAAAATATCTGGATTTTCTAAATGTGCTATAGGCTGTTTTTTAAAGCGATAAACATTTAATAAAACAATACATGCTTGCACTGTCATTAATACAACGCCCACAGCTGGATTTAAAGTAATCCCAAGCGCCAGCAATAATCCACCTGAAAGAGAGATGGCTGCTAAATTATAACCCACGCTAAGTATTAAATTCTGATTAATGTTTCTTACTGCTTGTTTTGATATCGCAAAAGCAGTCGCAACGGTAAGCAAAGAGTTTCGTTGAATCACTGCACTAGCCCGATCCTTGGTTACATGGTCACAATCAGGTGAGAGCACTGCGAATCCAAAATCGCTTTCAGCAACTGCTGCTGCATCATTGCCTGCATCTCCGACCATAGCCACTTTTCGCTTTTGATTTTTTAACATTTTTATGTATTCTAGTTTGGCGTTATATTCTTTATTGGCCCTTGCATTGGCACATATATGTTTTATTTCTAATTTTTGCGCATAACGCTCGGCAGTTTTTTGATCAGCGCCGGTACAGATATGAACTTCTTTCCCCATTTTTTTCAGGGCATTAATAGTGTGTATCGCATCATCACGTAAAGGGTCTGTTATTACGATATAGCCGATAAGATGCGCTTCATTATCCAAAGCCTCAGCTAAAAAAACCAAGCTGTCTCCAGTTTCCAAAACTATATTATCGACAGAAGTTAGAGAGACGTTGTTCTCCTTCATTAACGCTGTACCACCAATTAAGTAACGCTTACCATCAATTAAACCTTCAGCCCCCAGAGCGTGTTGTTTCGCATGAGTTACCTCTGGATTTTTTTCAGGTTTTGCAGCACTTTTCCAAATTGCTTTACCTACAGGATGGGGGGTTTTTTGTTCTAGAGCAGCCGAAATTTTTAAAAAATAAGATCGTGAAATCCCAGACTTTGATAAAACCTGATAATCCTTAACTGTCGGAATTCCTTGGGTTAATGTGCCGTTTAAATCAAATACCACAGTGTCAATTTGATTGGCGTATTGCAGTTTTGCAGAATCCTTAAAAAGAACTCCTTGCTTTGCTGCTTTAAACATTCCCGTTTTTACTGCCAAAGGAATGATAAGACCTAAAGTGCAAGGACAAGCACTAACCAGAATCGACACTGCAGTTTGGATAGCTAACGCTATAGGAAAAAAAAGGCTGATCAGAAATCCCGAGACCAGAGCCAGCCCTATAACTGAGGGAATAAAATAGGTTAGTATTTTAGCTGTTTTGATTTCTATAGGAGCTTTATTTTTAATGGATTCGGAAATCTGTTTATCTAATGACTTTAAGTAGGAATTATCCAAGCTGTTCTTTACGGTAAGGTGGAGTTGACCTGAACCTTGAGCCACTTTCATTCCTGCAAGAACATTGCTTCCAGCCGGATAAAATGTAGGGGTAATTGCTCCGGTAATAATCGTATCATATATTAAATGATCATTTTTGCTCATGCCATCTACAGGAATGACAGCACCTTCCTCAATAATTATAGTATCTGAGGGGTTGATTAGGCTTAGTAAGATTTCTTCTTGCTTCTCTTCACCAACGCGAATTATTTTTTCGGGCAATCTGTCTTCAAATCGCGTGGATCTGATGTTTTTTTTCAAACGCTCTTCAATAGCAAGTCCTATATGGCGGAAACCATAAATCAGCAATCCAGTTTCGAACATCATGGGTAGCCATGGAATAAAAAAAGATAATACTGATACTATCAGAACAGATATGGTGCTAATGGTAAAAAGTGAGTCCATGGTTAACCCATTAGCTTTAACCAGTTTTTTCCATGCATCTTTGTATGAGTTGGCACCAAGCGCTAAAGTTAATGCTGTGCTGAATGCGGCAAGGCCAATCATAATTTCTAGGGGAATAACAGGAAATATAAGTCCGATCGCGAGTAAAGTAATACCACTAATGGTACCGACACTGCCAAGAAACCAATGTGATTTTAACCATTGGGTTAGGGGGTGCTGGTAATTGATATTAACAGATTCATCTTTAATGTCCGGTTTAGTCGATAATTCTCTGTGATTAGGAAGATAATCAGAGTTTTCACATCTAAAGCCGAGCTCCTCAATTAATTCTCTAAGTTTTTGCCATCCAGAATCACTAATTTCCGTGTCATTGTGAAGCGTTATAACAACTTCTTTGGGATCTTCTGCACTAATATCTACATTGAATTTTTTGAGTGGGCTTAATCCAAGTGTTGATAAATCTGTATTCTCAAGAATAGATTGAATCATTCCACTGCAACTGACACAAGTCATTCCATGTACATAAAAGACATAAGATTTAGCCATCGAATTCTCAGTGCATAATATTTTGAGCATAATAATATCATGTCAGCTAGTTATTGCACCTATTGACACAACAATAATTAGGGTTTGTCCTTTATCCGCAAAATATTGAGTTCTTGTGCCAACCTCAAAGCTCTCCTGTATTACGACTTCGTCTAATACAGGCTACAAATATTAATACGGACTCCAAATATAAAGTAGCCCGTAATAGACGAAGTCGTATTACGGGAATAAACAACCCATCCGCTTATTGCGTTGGTACATTACAAATCCTCCATTGATATTCCCCCACAAGTCTGTGCCCCGACCTGAAAAGCATAGAATCCAGAGCTGTTTTATTTATTAATGATTATGCTATTCTGCGATCAGCATAATAATAAATCATTATGCAGGATGATGTGGTTTTTAATTCAAGGATGAGAATTTATAATGAAATGGAAAGATAAGTTGTGGACTGCGTATCGAGTTATAGTGAACACCACTGTGGATGTAACTGTTTCTACCTTAAATGCAGTTGGCTCTATGGCCTGTATGATTGGTGGTGCAGGGTTTGCTTTGTCTTTTGCCTCAGAAAATTTAAAACCGTCCTACTACGGCTCAGCAGTTATCACTGGAATAGTGGATCTCAGTATTGATATAGTAGAACTGAATTATAATCTAAATCAAACAATCCCCATCCAACATAATATCGAATATTCAGGAAAAGGAATATACGCATTGGGAGAATACTTGCCTCCTCAAACAATACAGTCCGCAAGCATGATGCTGACCGCCTCAGGGATGCTACTACACGCTTTAAGCGCAAATATAAAACAGTGGCGCACTAAAAGGGATGAAGCGATGTATTTGGAAAATCATTTTGGAGCGGATTATCAACAACCCTCTTTATTAAAAAAGCATCTATATCTGAATGCTGCATCTATGTTGAGTTCTTTATCCTTAATAGCACTTGGCAACACGTTAACAATGGTACTTATTAATACCAATGGGTCTTCTAATCGTGTTTCTTATCCGGCTCAAGGGAATAAGATAGTCACTCCGGATTATGAGGGACCTGTTACTTCAACTTTAATTTCGGCTGGTTTAAGCCTGGCAAATAATGTATCGGTTAAACTCCCATTTGGAGTTTATTCTGTTCAGGAGATTGTCGCGGTTCAGGCACAGGCCAATTTAACTTATGGGGCAGACCTGGACTTGGCTGCAACTAATCCAGCGAATCTTTCGCCACTGGTTCCTGCTGCCATGTATTGTGTGACTTCTTCCCTTTGTTCTTTCTTTAATCGAAAATTAACCCGTATACACTATGAAGAGTTGCAGGCAGAAAACAGCTATGAAGTCGTTTAGCCATACTATTCTTGAGAATGAATGGTCAAGGCTGTATTGTATTAAAATGGACAAGTGTTAGGTTGATAAATGGACGGCATTAAGGGTTTCAATTTTAAATACTGGCCACAATTGATTGTGGTGGTTTTGGTACTTGTTGCCTTTGGTTTTTATCGTTACTTCGCCTACTATGATACCCGTTCTAATGACGCCTATGTTTCAGCGAATGTAATTAATGTCGCCGCTCTGGTTTCCGGACCTGTTACCAAGTTGTACATAAAAGATAATCAACAGGTCAGAAAGGGAGACAAATTAATTGAAATTGATGCTTTACCCTTTATTTATGCAGTACAACAGGCTAAGGCAAAATTAAATATTGCCAAATTAAATTATGAAAATGAAAAACTGGCTATTGTTAAAGCGGAACAGAAATTAAAGCAGAACCAAATCATGTACAGCTTAAGTCAGGACCATTTTAGTCGTTACTCGCAATTACAGTTAAAAGGGGATTTGGCACAAATTACACTGGTAAATCTCACTGATAAAATGAAAGAACAAGAGGCTGCCATATCTGAAGCAGAACAGGAATTAAAGATCGCGCAAACTAATTTTGATGATAATGAAATCATTGCAGCGCAAGCTGAGTTAGATCAGGCCAACTATTTATTAAATCATACGACACTGATTGCTCCTGAGGATGGCTACATTACTAATTTTAATTTACGAATAGGGCAGTACATACAAACGGGTCAGGGATTATTTGCCTTGATTGAAACAAAACAATGGTGGGTATTAACCCGCTACCGTGAAACGGCCTTAAGGCTAATAAAACCAGGTGATAAAGCAAAAATAATGATTGATATGTATCCTGGAAAAGTATTTCACGGGCATGTAAAAAGCATCGGCTGGGGTATCAATCGAGTTCAAAATGGAAACGTTGCTCCCTCTACTCTAGAATATCTCGAAGCAACTGAAGACTGGATTAGAATTGCGCAACGTTTTCCGGTAAGGATATATATTGATGACACCGAAGGCTATCCTATGAGGATAGGGGCAAGTGCCACTACTATAACCTATAGGCAATAATGTCTAATTTTTGGCCTGAAAGCGTTGAAAACCGTGCCGCAATAAGAACAGCTATAGCGGCTTTGGTAGCCGTTCTCATTTCATTTACCTTTCACTTGCAAACCCCTTATTGGTCAGGAATGACCGTGATCATGGTGGCCAATCTTTATACGGGAAGTATTATAGATAAGGCCACGTTGCGCATTATAGGAACGTTGGCGGGTGCTTTCCTGGGGTTTTATCTCGCAGGTATTGTGGCTAACAGTTTCTTGCTATACATTCTTTCCTGTTTTCTTATCATCACGATAAGTGTTTATTATTATCATTTTAGTAATTATGGCTACGCCTACTTATTGGGTGCGCTGTGTGCCTTCATCATAGTTTCCCAGGTCGCTGTCAATCCACAAAATGCGTTTCTGGTAGCGATTTGGCGTCCCGTAGAGATTGGCATCGGAGTATTAGTGGCTGCCATTAGTGCCTATGTCATTTTTCCAAATCATCTAAAAGACAATATTACAAGTCAGGTTCAAGATCTGTTTAACGATTACGCATCCCTTTTTAATGAATTACAAAGACAACTGGCTTCTGGTGCTTTTGATACACGTGTCTTGGAAGAAAGCAATTTGAAGGTAAAAAAGAAATTGCGTAAAGCAACGGAACTTATTGGTGCTATGAACCATGAGGTGGGAGTGACTCAGGAGAGAGCCGATGAGCTTCGAGCCCTTCTTAATTCATTTAATGATCTGTCCCGACAATTTCAGTTTCTCATGTTAAATACCCCCAAGTCTTATGATTTGGAAGCATTAGCCACACTTCCGTTAGAACCCCTCTTTATTGCACTAAACGAGGATTTGCATCACATGCAGTCGCATTTTAGTAAAAATAGCCATCAGGCCTTGAAATCCAATTTAGTTTTAACAGAACTTGAGACTGCCTTTAATCAAAAAGAAATCAAATATCGCACCAAAAATGATTTTATTTATTCGTTAATGCATTTCTTTAATCAGATAACCCAGAGTTTCACTTTAATGCATTCACTGTTAATGCATAAACCTGTAGCGGCTAAACATAAGATTAATCTTATTGACCGGCAAGATCGATTAAGATCAGATGCTGATTTGGTGAAACACAGTATTAAGGCTGGTCTTGCAGTTATTCTCGCATTAGGCTTCTGGCTTATCAGTAATTGGCCAGGGGGTATTAATGGAATTATCAGTAGCCTCATCATATCAGTGAGAAAAAATCTATTTGATATGAAAAGTGTCAGTATCCATCGACTTTTAGGTTGTTTTCTGGGGGGTGGAGTCGCCCTAATGGCCCTATTTCTTCTGGCGCTTACATTATCTGACTTTATTATCATCGTTTTTTTTGCAGTCTGGGGTTTGTCTTATTTTATGTTTAAGTACCCCAAATATGCTTACATAGGTCTTCAGGCTAATGTGGCTCTTATCATTACTCTCGCCCAGGAAGGTGGACCTCCTATTCATCTGGATCCTCCTTTGCAGCGTTTGGGAGGTATTGTAATTGGCATTGTTGCCAGTTTTATAGTGGCAAATATACTATGGCGATCGGATGTTTGGACCATAATTAATCGTTATCTGGACAAATTATATCGTTACATCTGCTTTAATCTTAAAGAAGTGCTCATTGATTCTGATGAGAAAAAATCATTACATGATCTGGCTAATTTGTTTTGGTTAACACGTGGATTAATCGAATCACTTGATGATAAAGTTTTGAGTTTAAAAAAACAGCACCTTTTGGGTACACTGCGGCAAAGATTTGAATCGTTGGTCGTGTTGCAGGCAACACTCAGTCATATTCTGATTTCTATTGATAGGAGAAAAGCGGAAATCACTGCGAATTTATTAAATTATAACTTGGTTGAAGTAGTGCACAAACTGGTTTTATGCTTTGAAACCAGGGACGCAAATGGAGGGCTTATTGTGGCGCAATCTCTGATTGCTTTATTAACAAGAATTGAGCACAAGCGAAAAGATATTACGATAAATGATTTGGATTTGCGTCATTTAATAGCTTATGCAAATGCATTAATTCAATTAGCAAAAAGAATTTAATGAAAGGTTATGATCCCATTTATTTGGGTCTTTTAACTATTTAACTCCGCTTAAACACTTTCGGACTTTATGAAATATTGATTTTGTATCGTCCTGTTTGCCATTTCTTCAGGCTATTGAATTTTAAGAAAAAAATATGCCTTTAACTTATTTTTTTAGTGTAGAATAAAAGAAAAATTGCAAATTTTAGTTGCAATTTTCTCCATCACGTGTAAAATTTGACCTCATGAAATCAAAAATAATCTATAGCATCATCGCCTTATTCTTAATTGTTTTAGGCGCATCCGTGTGGTGGTTTACTCCTCCCAAGCCCACTTTTCGTCAGGTCAGTTTTAAACAGCTGCCAGGATGGGAAACTGCCGAATTTAAACAGTCTTTGGCAACTTTTCAGACCTCATGCCGTGCATTCATCAAGCAAGATCCTGAGCGCGTGGTGGGTACTGAGCAAATTGACTTGCGCGCTAAAGATTGGCAGCCTGCCTGCCACGCTGCTTTAGCCATTGATCCTGTTAATGAGAAATCTGCAAAACAGTTTTTCCAGGAGTGGTTTGCACCGGTTGAGTTCTATGACAAAAAACCGGTTAAAGGTTTATTTACTGGCTACTACATGCCTTTGCTTAAAGGCAGTTACACTCAAACCGAAGAATATAATGTTCCTTTATATGAGGTGCCAAGCGATCTGGTTACGGTCGATCTGGATTTGTTCATGCCAAATATGAAGCATCGCAAGATCATGGGACGAATTGAAGGGAATAAATTGCTGCCTTACTATACTCGAGAGCAAATTAATCATGGAGCGATAAAAAACAAGGCGCGTGTTCTACTATGGATTAACAGTCCGGTGGATCGTCTGTTTTTAGAAATTCAGGGCTCGGGTATTGTTGAATTCGAAGATGGTTCACGCATTTTTGTAGGTTATGATGGACAAAATGGTGCTCCTTATACTGCTATTGCCGGTGTTTTAATTAAAAAAGGGATTATGACCAAGCATAATGCGTCCATGCAGGCCATTAAACGTTATTTGGAAGCCAATCCTAAAGAGATGAATCGCGTTATTAATCAAAATAAATCGTTTATATTCTTTCGCAAATTATCCCTGGACGCTGCCTTGGGATCTCAAGGTGTAGCGCTTACTCCAGGTTATTCAATGGCTATTGACCGCCAATGGATCCCAATGGGAGCTCCTCTTTGGTTGAGCACTACACGTCCAGACAGTAACAAACCTGATAAAAGTAAACCCATGCAACGTCTCATGATCGCTCAGGATACAGGTGGTGCCATTAAGGGTAAAGTGAGAGGGGATGTATTCTGGGGTGGTGGCGATAAAGCAACGTTAATTGCCGGTCATATGAAAAATGAAGGTCATTATTGGCTCCTTTTACCGCGCCATGCTTTATCCCGAATAGATAAGACTCCTGGATAAAATACTTTTTTAAGCTTTAAAAACAAACCAAGCCCGCTGTTTTCGCGGGCTGAGATATCCCTTCATAATTTTTAATGCACAATAATGTTGTGAATTAGTTGTCTTCCCATGTAGGCGCGGATGTGTCTAATAAAGTTTCCTTTTGCTAAATATTTGGATGGTT
>DEHS01000024.1 GCA_002352055.1 Legionellaceae bacterium UBA2794 | reverse complement strand
CGAAGACAGATTAAATCTGGGACTTAGATAATCAATGAGGTGACACAGTTAGATGAACACTCTCGATTTAATATTATGCATTCTCTAATTGTACAAAAAAAATCTTAAGCAAATATTAAGAAGGCAATTTTAACATCATCCAATCAGGACAACCGTATCTAAATGAGTATTGTTAAATCAAACATATTTACGATCCCCGCTTTACGCGCGAAATCCTTCTAGAGCGTCGTCGTTTTAAGGTCATCTATATGCCATGTATAAGTAAGAGACGGAAGAAAAAGGGGGTTCTAGTATTTATATTTTGTAATCACTTCATTTTTCTATCATATTTTGCGTAATTGATGATTCCTGGTATTTGTTCTAACTTTAAAAGTTTTACAGGATTAATCTGATTAATCGATATAATAAACAGCATCGGACCATTTGATACTTTTAAAGTTACTTTAAAGGCATCCACTTTTTTAAGTGATTTAGTAATTTCTTCCGCATATTCACTATCATTTGACTCTAATATAATAGTCAATCCCCTGTGATTGCTTGACTTCCACTGAGTTAAACCAGTCAAATCTTTAATTTTTTCTAAACAAGATTGTTTTTCCAATTCTGAGTATTGCCGTTGGATTATCGATGCGATGACTTCTTTCTCGTCATAACGTCCTTCAAGTTCTTTAAGTTTCGTCGAAAAATGCAAATTAATGTAAGCGAGTACAAGGATCGTTATTTCTTCATTAGAAATATATTCAATTTGATTTTGCTTTAAAAATAGCACCGTTACCTCAGAAGCTTCTTTACATGTTTTATTCCAAAAATCCAGCAAATCAAATAGAGGAAAGTACAATTTAAATTTGGCACAAGTTTTCGTCAGCTCAAGACGTGATTGAATTATTTCTTCAAGTATTTCATTTTTATATATTATTTTGTTATTGGCATCCCTTATTCTTGAGATTAAATGAGCTCTTAAAAGTTCAGGGTTTGAATCTATGTATTGCATCGCTATTGAGTAAGAGGATGATTTATTACTTTTATCTCCTGGATTTCTCATTAGGATGCTTTCATAACCAAGTGATCGTAGGATGATATTTATTAAGCAGGTAGCTGTTCGACCATTAGCATTGAAGAAAGGATGAATATCAGTCAATTCAAAAAAAGTCATTCTACATAATTCGGCAACTTGATTCAGATCATTTTTATCACATTGTTTCCACCCCGCCTCCAGCTTAACCGCAAAAGCACTCATCTTCTCTGGTATTTGAGATGGAGGGCAGCAAATTTTCATCACTTTATCCACAATTACCATTTCATCTTGAGTTAATTTTTTTTGATGATACGCATTACAGAGTTTAGTTGTAGCAACTAATGCCGGATGAAGAGGTGAAGCTCTGTATGGGTCGATAAAGGGTCTTTCATCATCGAAAATTGTAATGTCATCTCGATTGTTGGTGTCATGTAAAATTTGGAGAAAATGCTCTGCAATTTTAATCTCCAGACCGTATTCTTCCGCTATACTATACATTTTTTCTTTAGAGTTTATCCCTAAAAAATGATGCTGAATGGTAACTCCCATGATTGGATTATGATGCCATCGAATAACTTGCTGCATCGTATAATTACCAGATAGATTGATATTATTAGTATCTTCAGAAAGAGCTAATGATATCCTTTGGTGTATTTCTTTAATCCAGTTAAGAATCTGGGAGGTGGTAATGCTCTCAATCCCGTGTTCACGAATGCTTTTTAGAATAGTTTCCTGCGCGTAATAATATGCGATAAACATATCTTCATGTTGATTGACACCATGACTTAAATGCTCTACCTGATATTGATCAGGTTTAAAAGATGGATTAATCGATTTTATAGAGGCCTCTGGTTCAAAACCATATATCAAAGCTAAATTAAATTCAGTGATTTTTGACAAATTATAGTGATATAGAGTGCGAAAATCAGTCAAATCGGAACCTTAATTTAAATCACGTACAGCTTATGATCAAATTTATGGCAATTAATATCAAAAGTCAACCACTTCGATGTTTTTCTTACATATGTTTATATTTTTTTTACAACTTTTTAATCCAATACAAATAAATTGAATAAATCATTCAGTCACTCCTGAGAAGGACTATGGATCGATTTTTATTAGAAAAGGGCTTGGCGTTAGATTAATATTCAGTGACAATGAACAAACGATTTAATATAAATATTGTCGAATAGTAACAAATTTAGTGTTTATTAGTTTTAGTTTAAAATATAACTAATATAGTCAATAAATTATCTGGAATAGGGAAACATTAGATTATTCGAATTTTTTAGAACTAAATGACTTACTATTCACAACCATCTTCAATACATAATTTGATATATAATGCACAATACGAATGAATTGTCTATAATTTGAGCAGGACTATCTCTATCAGGCAATCTATGAAATATCGCATTAAAACTTTTGATAGAACCACAAACGAGAAATTACCCTTTAAATCCATTCAAGCAGCGATTAAAAAACTACCTCGATTACAAAAGATTGAGCTTGAACTTGAAAGCTGCGCTCATTTGCAGACAGAAGATGTAATTAACCTCATAACAACAGATCTTAAGCAAATAACCGATTTGAGTATGGAATCTCTGTTAGAGGGCAGAAACGCAAATGATGCAATCAAAATTATTAAATCGCTACCAAAGCATGTTACTAAGCTTCGATTAGATAATGTTTTCACTGTTATTTCACCTGAGCTCAGTACAGCAGAAAAAATTGAATTTATTGAAGCTATCTCTGACAAAGTTACCGATATCAGTTTTATGCGGAATGATTTAGGTACTTTAGATTCCAACGAAATTATCGATATTATTAATGCATTTTCTCCTAACATGACGCGTCTCGATTTAAAAGAAAATAACTTTCACGCACTTTCAAAAGATGAGTATTTGTCAGTACTCGATGCCTTTTCACCTAACATAAAACATCTCGGGCTTAGTTTTAATGTAGGAGCAGAGGATGAACAAGAGGGATTTGATAATAACGAATTGATTGAGTTGTTACAACATGTACCTCCCAAGGTAGATTCTCTTGATGTGTATATCGAAGAGTTTATGCTTTGCGAGAATATATATGCTTTAATTGATGTCATGAAAGCGATACCCCCTGAAGTTACTCACTTTAAATTCAGTAACGATTTTTCTGGCACTAAGCTCTCTGCTAATTTACCTACGGCCGCGGTAATTAACGCAGTTCCCCCTTCAGTCAATCTAATGGATCTAAGTCATTTTAATTGGGAAAGTTTAGAATCAATGATATCGACTTTAGAATATGCTATTCCTACCCATATTTCTCGCCTTATTCTTGATGACTCCCAGTTAAATACTGTAAGGTTCGACGATCTTATTTATGCCCTTGATGGTATAGCTGATACAGTGACCTATATCAGTTTAAAAAATAATAATCTATTCGTAGGAAAAACCAAAACGGAACGAGAAGAATTACTGGAAAAGTTGTTTGCTAACCACCCTGCTGAGCGTCTGGATATTGATGAAAATGGAGAAAACAACATAATACGAGCTGTTCCATCCATAAAACGTATGATAAAAGAGGGTATGGTTACAGAAGACGTGGGAAATCATATTGCCACATTTTTAGGAGCCAATACGAATACCTTTTTTAATGGATTTCGTGATAAACCTAAAGATAGTCCCACAGCAACTAAAGACACCAGTCTGGATAAAGGTGTGGAAGATAATCCGGATATAGAAAAAAACCCGAAACCAGGGCCCTGAGCATGCCGTGCGCAGAATACGCTAAATTGAATTCCAGAAATATATACCGAAAAGTCAATGACAGCACAATGGGCAAGTCTTACTCACTCACTTAAGTATCTGATATCCTTGCCTGCCAAGAAGGTATTCACAGAGTTATCCACAGAATTTGTGGATAATAAATTAAGCGAAATTTGTTTTGTAATACAATATAAACCATATCCAGTATGGATTTATAAATGGGAAATGGGAGCTTGGATGTATCAGGTATAAAACACTCAAAAAATTTATCCACAGGATGGGATAAGAGTATTTTCAGTTGCGGATAACTATATTAACAAAATTAAAATAAAAAAACAGCCTTTATGGCATTATTTTTGCAATAAGGCGGTTAGTCTTAGTAATATATAGGTTGCCCACAATTTGTGGGCAACCTATACAATAAAATGTGGGCAAACTGAACTTTTATTTAGCGAGTTACCACAACATCTGCAGTAGTCTGAGCGGTCCCAGGTGTAATGTTAACAATACCATTACCACCTTTTAGCACTGCCTGTCTTTTTAACTCCAAAATAACCGCATTAGGATTGGCTTTGGTGCCATTTTGATTGGTATTCAAAGCGGTTACATGTCCTATAATTTTAGAGTACCTTGGTAAATCAGCCCGAGTTTTAAATACGACAACTTGAGTTACATGATCCATTCTGTGTGGAGGTACGGGTGCACTATTAAGAGCAGCCTCATCCATCACTGCGTTATTGACACCATTTGAATTGCAGGCGGTCAATGATATAGAAGCAGCAATTACAGACCCGATAAAAATATTTTTCATTGTCATAACATTCTCCACTTGATAAAAATCTATTGTATCACTAATTGTGACATCCTTGTCAAATTAAAATTGTCTTTTTTATTAAAATATTCGTAACAGAATTTTTGACCAACTCATGCTCTTATTGTTTTATAATAATTTTTGCGCAATTTATACTTTCTTGCCTTAGTGGATTGAATTAATAATTCGTGACATGATGAAATAAATTAATGAAGAGAGATTTTGAATGGATGTCATTTCTCAGGCAGCTTTGGGCGCTGCTTGCTCCCAGGCACTCCTGGGAAAATACAATAAACATATTCCCTGGGTTGCGGGCGCTTTAGCGGGAATGGCCGCTGATCTTGATGTTTTATTGAAGTTTACCAAGGAACACATGAGTTATGAATTATGGCATCGCAGCGTCACTCATTCTTTTATTTTTATTCCTGTAGGTGCGTTAATTGTTACTTTATTTCTCATGTGTTTTCCTTATTACAGAGCCAATTGGAAATTAGTTTTTGGAGCATGTCTTATTGGGTATGCGACCCATGGCATTTTAGACGCCTGCACTTCATTTGGAACGCTTTTATTTTGGCCCTGGAGTATGCAAAGAGTGAGTTGGGATATCATATCCATAATTGATCCCTTATTCACAGTTCCATTAATACTCGGAACAATCTGGTCCGTTATTTTTCAGCAGCGTAAAGGTGCATTTATTGGATTATTCGTTGCGGGACTAGTATTAATATTGAATACCCTACAACATCATCGGGCATTAATTAGTGTTACCCAATACGCGCAAGCGAATCAACTCAGCTTAAAGAGGATTAGAGCTATTCCTGCTTTGGCCAGTTCAACCAAGTGGCGAATAATTGCCCGGAACGGAGAATGTTTTTTAATAGCAGACGCAATAATTCCTTTGGCAGGTAAAAGTAAGTTAATTCCCATCAGGCAAGTGCCCCGATTTTTAGGAAAAGCAACGGAATCCTTTAGTCTTACTGAAGGCCAGCAACGTGATTTGGCTATTTACACATGGTTTACTGACGACTATTTAATTATCGCAAATACTAAACCTTTAGTCCTGATTGACGGACGGTACACTTGGGGAGTAGACCCGATCATTGCATTATGGGGAATTAAATTGATGCCTCAGCAATCACAAGTGATTAAGGTGCGACGTGATATAATCAAGGAACAATGCAATTAAATTATTATTTCCTTTACCTGAACGTTTAAAAAGAAGAGAGCTATGTATCACCATTTTATATCAAAACAGTTTCTCCTTTTTTTAATGACTGGCGGAACTTCGGTACTGGTAAATTTTGCGAGCCGAATTTTATATAACTATAAATTTGATTTTTCAACGTCTATTATTTTAGCTTATATTACCGGTATGGTTAGCGCCTACATACTCGGAAAATGTTTTGTTTTTAAACATAGCCAGCAGACATTTTCGCGTTCTCTGATTTACTTTGTTTTAGTTAATTTGGTTGGTCTTCTACAAACCTGGGGCATAAGCCTGCTTCTGGCTTATTATATTTTGCCCAGAGAAAATATAGTTGATTACCCTCTGGCTATAGCTCACGCTATTGGGTTAATTTTTCCCGTGTTTACTACATTCCTCGGCCATAAATATTTCACCTTTCGCTCCTGATCCTTAAGGCTTAATCAAGCTCATAATCCCTGCAAGAGCTTGAACACAAAAGTCTAATTGCTCTTTTTGATGCAAGGCAGTGATGAAAAATCTGATTCGGGCCTGATCTTCCGTAACTCCGGGAGCAATAATCGGTGGCGCATAAATCCCCTGACCAAATAATTGATACGATGCTTCAATTGTTCTTTGCGACTCTTTAATGATTACAGGGACAATTGGGGTATTGTGGGAAGTACCCGTATCCAAACCAAGGGATTTTAACTGGGCTAAAAAATAATCAGCATTATCCTGCATCCGTTGAATGGGTTGAGGTGTTTCTTTAATACTCTTTAGTGCATAAAGTGAGGCTGCTGAATTAGCCGGTGTAATTCCTGCAGAGAAAACGAAGCCGGGTACGGAATATTTCATATACTGAATCAATTCCCTGCTAGCACATACGAATCCCCCGCAACTGGCGAATGCTTTACTTAGCGTTCCAATAATCATATCAATATCATTAGGAGATTGTTTGAAATACTCGATAACTCCATGTCCAGTTTTACCAATAACCCCTAAGGAATGCGCTTCGTCAACAATCAAAAAGCACCCATATTTTTTCTTAAGGGATATTATTTTATCAATGGGGGCTATGTCACCATCCATGCTAAATATCCCCTCCGTTATAATCAAAATCTTGTCAAATTTATTAGAAAGATGGGCAAGTTTTGCCTCTAATGAATCCACATCATTATGCTTGAATGTGTGTAATTGTGCTCCTGAAAAATGGGCACCAAATAAGCTACTGTTATGCGCCAGCTCATCATAAACAATGGCATCACCCTGTCCGAACAGATGAGTAATCGTACTTACGACTGTTTGATATCCTGCGGTGAACACTATCGCCTCTGGGTAACCAACAAATGCCGCCAATTCTTCCTCCAGCTGTTCTGTCAAAACCCGGTTACCCGCGACCAGTCGACTTGCAGATACGGAACTTCCATAGCGATCAACATTTTCCTTTATAAATTCCTTAATCCCTGGAGAATCGCTTAAACCCAAATAATTGTATGAAGCAAAATTTATGTATGATTTGCCATCCAGTAATATAGTACTGTTTGCCGGCCCTTCAAAAGCACGCATAAATAATTGATCATAGTTTTTTTCTACCAATTGCGCGTGCCGTTCCAACAAATTTTTAACTTTGGGTAATTGTTCCAGTTGAGTGATTCTTTTCTGTGTTTGGATTAAGTGGGCTATTTCAAGGGATAATTGTTGAATAGTCTGATTTTTTTCAACGACAAGATCATTAACCTCAAAATCCACGCCCAGTTTCTGCTTTAGCGAAGTGAGTAGTTTCACATACATTATTGAATCAAGACCCAGATCCTCCATAATGGTATTCGATTTGCATTTCAGAATTTGGGAGAAATTTTCATTAAGTAATTCGATAAAACAATTCTCTATAAGCGGAGCTATTTTTTCGGGATTATCCCCAGGATTTATTCGTTGATTTTGAAGACAGGATTCCTCTTTAACTTCCGGCACTTCATTGAGTTGATTCACATAGCAAAAAAGGACTGGCTCAGGATTGTCCGTGATTAAATTTATTGTTTGTCGTCTTTGTAACTTGCCACTGGTTGTTTTCAAAATAGTGTGGGGTTTAAGCAAATATATTTTATTGGCAGAAATTCCGAAATGTTTATTTACGGCAAATAGTATCTGACGTGTCAGTTCTGAGTAATTATCTTTTCCAGGCTTTACTTCCACTGCAATGACTAATTCGCTAAGTCCTGAGTCACTGGACTCATAGGCAATGGAATAACCTGAACGAAGATCTGGACTACAGGTATCCACAACCGATTCGATTTCATGAGCAAAATAATTACAACCACCAATTATAATCAAGTCATTTATTCGACCCGTTATAAACAGCTCTCCTTCGGAGATAAAACCTAAATCCCCACTGTAATAATAACGACTGCCATCTTTACCTGTTTTAAAAACCGAATTTGTTTTTTCTGCATCGTTCCAATAACCCGATGACACACTACTCCCATTAATCAATATTTCCCCAACCCTATTCTCTTCTAAAAAATCACCCGTTTCAGTAGACATGATTTTTACATTAAGGAGAGGTTTGCCACAATCAACAACAGAGACATTGTTAGTTGATGAATCAAAATTGATATGGCCTTTACTCAAATCACCCCGGTTAACGGTAACAACTTTCAAGTTATCGTCACAATTGGTGCTGCTCACAATGAGCGTGCTTTCTGCGTTACCGTAACAGGGAATCAGGGCATTTGATTTAAATCCAGAAGATTTAAATTTATTAGCAAACTCAATCATTGTTTGGGCATTAATCGGTTCTGCTCCGCAAAAAGCTATATCCCAGGACGATAAATCAAGACTTGCTAAAAGCTCATCAGTCATTCTACGAATGCAAAGATTATAAGCAAAATTAGGTCCCCCACTGATAGTTGCTCTATATTTAGACACGGATTCAAGCCAAATATTCGGGTTTTTTATAAAATTAAAGGGACTCGTAAGAATTACAGGAAAACCATGATAAAGAGGTACCAGAATTCCGCCGATTAAGCCCATATCATGGTATGGAGGCAACCAAATAAAACCTTTTGATTCATCATGGATATTAAAGGCTTCCCGAATCAGATGTAAATTATCCGCAATATTTTCGTGACTTATCACCACTCCCTTTGGGTTAGCTGTAGTACCCGAGGTATACTGTATAAACGCATTGCCTTTTACCTGATTCAGATCAAATTGAGCCTGATCCTCGCTTAACGAATCAGTCGCTATCATTCGCGATATGTTATCAAATAATGTGGCAATATTTTCCGGTACTCGAAAAGAACGAAGTACCTTTTTCTTGAGGTAGGGAAAAAGCAAATATTTAATATAAGGAATCTTTTTCAGTTTTTTTAAAATTTCTTTTTCACTTAATATTAAGGTAGGGTTTGCGTTTTTAATGATATGTTCTAATCGGGATATGGAGGAATAATTAAAGGGAGGATAGGCAGGGATAGCTAGCCTTTTGGTAAACAGGCAAGCAATGAAGGCTACTATAAAATTCACCCCAGGAGAATAGAGCAGCAACACAGGCTCATCAGGCCGCGTTGTTTGCATTATAATAGTGCTTACTCCATTTATCTTTTTCATTAAATCAAGATAAGTAACATCAATGATCTCTTTATTGTCCTGAAGAAAACTAAGAGCAATTTTTTCAGGATTTTTCATCGTATTTTGCGACAATTGATATGGAAAGTTAAATTTAATATCTTTTGACACCATAATTAGCTCCATGTTACGTTCACAAAATATGCAAAGGATCCTTTAAAGTTGATCCTCATATTTTTTTAATATCAGCTCAACTCCAGTAAGCCAGTCCTCTTCCCCATTTTTTTGACACGCTTCAATTATCTCACCCATCTTGGAAATGGTTGGTGATTGATACAGCTGTATTGGATTTAAAAAAACTTGATATTGATTGGCTACATGATTATAAAACTCGGCCGCCACTAATGAATTTCCCCCTAATTGAAAAAAATTATCATCAAGGTACACATTCGGGACCATCAACAATTTTTGCCATACTTGCGCCAGGTCTTTTTCTAACTGACTTTGTGGCAAACGAGACGCTTGTTTCGCTGGAGTTAATTGTTTGGCTATTGATAAGCGATTAATTTTTCCCGTAGCAGATTTAGGTATTTCGTCTACAAAATAAATTTTAGTGGGAAGCATGTATTCGGGAAGCTTATTGCCTATGAACTCATAAATCATTTGTTCATTTAATTGCTTATCCCCAACAATCATCAGACCAATATCATCACCCAGCGTTTCATGAGGGACAGGAAAAGTAATAGCTTCCTTAATTTGCGGATGTTTCAAAATGATTTGATCAATCTGTAACGGCGAAATTTTAAAGCCACCTTTGTTTATAATTTCTTTTTTTCTTCCCGTGAGAAATAAAAAACCCTCTTCATCAAGATATCCTAAATCCCCTGTTTTAAAATAACCGTCTATAAATGACTCTTTATTTGCTTTGGGATTATTCATATATCCTTCGAATACATTAGAGCCCTGGATACATACCTCCCCTACTTCACGGGTATTTAAGATCCTGGAATCATCGCCAATAATACGCACCGAAACAAAATTATTGGTGGTTCCCACTGAATTCACCCGGGTTTTGGTAAGAGATATAGGGTTGGTCGCAACCTGGTGAGCAGCCTCTGTCATTCCATAAGCCTGCACTATAGGCACTTTAAATAATTCCTGAGTTTTTTGTTGTAATACCTCTGACAATGAGGAGGAGCAAGAGCGAACAAAGCGTAACGCATGTTTAAGGGGCTTAGGCCTCGATGATAATGTGTGATAAATTTTATGATGAATAGTCGGAACGGCAGTGTACCAATTAGGTTTATCAAGTGATAAATAATCTGCAATTTTGGTGTAATCAATATCCTTTAAAATGAGGGTTCCGCCACTTGCCAGCGTAGAGAGCATGGAAGCTACAATTCCATGAATATGAAAGAGGGGCATCATATTTAAATTGCGATCCCCCTTTTTTAATTCCAGGGTTAACACAATATTTTTAATACTTTCCTGAAGATTTTTATAACTCAATGGAACACATTTTGGTGTAGCGGTAGTACCTGATGTATGCAATATTAACGCTGTGTCATTTTCCGCTGGATAATGAGACAAATCATTATTTCTCTCATACTCCTCAGATTGGTCAAGGGCTGTCTCTAATGCAACAGCGTGGGTTTCAACCCCTATTTTGTTACCCAGTTCCTTAGCAATAGTTGCATTTAGTGGATCATGAATAATGAGACTGGGAGCCAAGGGTTTAACAATATCCGCCATGATATCAGCCGGTAAATTGGAGTTCATTGGCATGACCGGACCTAATCGGGTAACCGCTAAAAAAGTGGCCACATATTCGATGTTATTATTGAACAATAACACAAAGGGCCGACTCTTTACGGAAGCGAAAGAGACAACCTGTGACTCAAGGTAATCTATAAGACGTGCAAGAGTTTTATATGTTAACTTGTGATGGCTATTTTCCACGGCCACTAAGTCCCATTCCAAATCTTTATTATTAAAATCAATAAGTTTCATTACTTAACCTTATTGCTCATTTCAGATTCTCTTTTGTAGAACTTATTGAATAAATATAGAACATATTTTTCGTCTTTTTAAATTTTAGAGAAATATATTTGTATTAAAATTAGCACGCAGAACAAATATTGAACTATATTATGAAGTAAATATCTGGGAGTTATATATGGCTTCTACTTATGGTCAGCGCTTGAGACAATTAAAAAACAAAGAAAAAATTTTACCTTTTACCGGCATTTACGATGTATTTTCAGCCACCATTGCAGCCAATTATAATCCCTGCATATTTGTCAGTGGTTTTGGATTTGCCGCAAGTAATTACGGGCTTCCCGATATAGGTTTTAACACCTGGACTGATTTACTCGCTTTTGTCATTCGCATCCGTAATGTCCTTCCTGATGCCCACATCCTCGTAGACATAGATGATGGATTTGTTGATATTCATAATGCAAAAATGATCACAGCATGCCTTTACGATGCAGGGGCATCCGGGATTATTCTGGAAGACCAGGCAAGACCAAGAAAATGCGGACATTATACCGGCAAAAATCTGATTGGCTCAGACGACTATATAAAAAAATTAGAACAGGTAATGAGCGTCAGCAATGATCTCTTTGTGATTGCTCGTACAGATTCCAGTCAAATAGAAGACATCTTGGAACGAGTTGATAAAATACAAAAAATGCCAGTGGATTGTGTATTGGTTGATGGAATGAGTATTGAGCAATTATGTTCCTTTGACGTACTTAATCCTCTCAGAATTGAAAATAAAATTGTATACAATCAAATTTGGGGAGGTAAATCCAGCGCTCTTAATTTATCCAAATTAAAAGAATGTGGCGTTGGAATAGCTATATTCAGCACGCCATGCCTTTTTGCCGCCCAATTTGCGATTAAAAAAGCAATGGAGCAACTCATTGAAGGCGATTATTTAATCAGCAAAATAACAAGCTCTTCGGATCTTGCCGAATGCACTGCAATATTGAATCAAAATATGGCGCGGAGATTTCGAGAAAATGGAACCGATTAAGGCCAATCAACGGCTTGGTTTGATTGCTAAAAGAATCATCGCCCTGCCTCCAACCGCCAAAGAATGCTGTCTGGCTGAAATCGGCCAATTATACGGTACCGAGCAGCTTGAGTTAATCCACGCGAACATCCATCAAGAGCAATACTTACAAAAACTTATGAGTAATCCTGACAAGATGCCTCTAAGTAATGCACAACTTGTGTTATGGAGCATTGAATTAACTTCAGGATCTTCAAAAAATGAAGTGACTTCCTCATTCATCGAAGGGGCACTGGAGCAAACCAAACTGGAGCATGCAATAAATGATATCATTAATGAACTGGATATCTTTAATTTCAGGGTAAATAACTGGCTACCTTTTGCCAAACGTCTTTCCCGGCAAAAAATCAAATTAGTCACTTATCATACCGATCCCCAACACCCAATAGAGCCCCAGATTGATGAGATAAATAAAAACCTGGCAACCATTGATTTGCGACAAATGAAGCAAAATATTTACCCCTGCTTAATCATTATCGATGAAAATAAGGCGTTACTGCAGTTCGTAGTGACTCACAAATCTATTGATACCAAAACGAAAACATTACTTTGGCATATTTTATGGCATAAATATCACAATAAAGAGATTAATACATACGCCCCTTATCGAGACTATATTCATAGTGAAAAAAGTTATTATGCCAATATCGAGCGTTATTTACAGCAGCATGTCGAAAATGACTACGGTCAATTAAGTCCCTGTCATATAGACATAAATATTATAGATAATGATTCTTTGATAAAAAATCGCCTTCTTTATTCTTTAGATGAAGCAAAGGTAAACGAACTAAAAGTGTTCGCACACCAACATCAGTATACTTTAGATGAACTTATCATCAGTGCCACCCTAAAAGCGTTTAAATCCTATAGTCATAATAATGAATTTATTATTCAACTGATTAGCCAGCCTTTGTTTTATGCCGATGTGAATGAAACAGTTGGGCCTTGTCTGAACGAACGTTTTTTTGGGATGAAATGTGATCAAGATGAACTCCTGCTGATTACTGAAAAACTAAGCCACTCCAATCGCGAGTCCCTTAAGTTTTATAATATACTCTACGGTGCAGGGCTGGGCTGGCTGTATTATTTTAAATATAAAAAAATAGCTCCCTTGATCGGATCAGCCCTTCGTATCATTACTTCAAGCTCCAGATATATGCGATTAAGTAAAGCAGGGGCAGAATGCTATGCTGGTTTGATATTATATGAGTTTCTTGCTAACAAAAATAAAGAATTTCCTCTTTTAAGTTTTAATTTTCGCAATGTGTTCACGGGAAAAACGCTTTCCGGTGCTCAGGACGAACTTCAATTTAAACCGTATCTATATCCTCTTTATAAAAAACCAACAAATTATGTTTCTATTAATATAGACACACCAGAAGATAATACTCTAGTCATTCATCTGGAATCGTATTTCAAAGAAGAAATTGATAAAAAACTCATGGATGCAACACTCGCTAATCTGAACCACTATTTAACGCTTAAATGATTGATTCTGATCATCATAATCGGGATGAAGTGTGCCAATCATTCGATCCCACCAGGTAAAATGGGTAGCAAAATTATATTTCACCGCACTGTGATGCTGATCATGATGTACCACAGCTACAATCATTTTAAACTTTAACGGCAAAGAGCCACTAATTTCGTAACCTGAATGACCTATAAGCCCGGTAATATGATCATAGATTTTATGAGCAAATAGTACGATTGGAGGAAAAGGAAATATAATAAATGCAAAACACCAATATGATTGTAAAATCAGATTATCCCATACCGTATCACTATTATTGGCCCATACCGAAATAGTTCTCAGACTCTTACGATGGTGCCATGCATGAACGTATTTAAATATGGGTTGTATGTGCATGAGACGGTGTATCCAGTAAAACCAAGTATCGTATATTATTAATGACATTATCCAGAAAAGTGGATACAAAATAATCATTTGGAGAAGAGTGTAGTCAGGGATAGGAAATAATGTATAACCATGTTTCTGTAAGGTATAACCCAGACCTATTATAAAACTGACCGAAATAAGCGAAATCATGCTCTGTTTTATATCAACAATCTCATTTTCACGTAATACCTCTTTTCCTTTTTGTATTTTTAAATCAGGGCGATTCGCGACAATTTTACCAATGACCCATCCGGTAATGAAATAAATAGCAACCATACTTCCGTAAACTGCTAACCAAGAAATAAATAAATCAGAGAGCAATGCATAGGATTTCATAGCGAGAATCCAATAATATTCTTAACTATATTATAGACCAATCATTAAGGTGCTTATTGATTCTTAAAAAATTAACTTTTATCAATTCATACTGTATTTTCAGAGGCATTATCTACTCCTTTGAATGAAGATAATGCCCGGATTGTACTCTTCCTTAGGATTGATTTATCAGTTTAAGAAAAGCCATATAGACACCGTTTGTCCAGCCAAATCCTATTTCATTAGAGGTGTAACTGTATTTAATCTTATTATCTGTACGGGTACTCAATGTTTTAACATCGTACTTTTCAAAAATAGCATGATGTCGTTCATATCCCGTGTTAACAGTATTAATAAATAACTGGGCAATCTCCACCGCCATCCTGGAGTATCCATATTTCTGCAATCCTAATACCGCGAAATACTGCATGGGAGCCCAACCAAATGGCGCATCCCATTGCAAGCCGGAATGATTAATACTGGTAACGACTCCCCCTTTCACTAATAAATCGGACACATGACTCATTACCGCAGCTGCCTGCTCTCTGGAGGCTATACCCGCCCATAATGGATAAAAAGTAGTGGCAAATGGATATATTTTTCGCTCTTTCGTTTTAAAATTATAATCATAATAATATCCAGCACGTTGATCCCAAAGATAACGATTAATTGTAATTGCCCGGTGTTTCGCCCTTTGCCCCCATTCATTCGCTGCTTTAAATTGACCAAGAATATTTAGAATTTTTTGCGTGTCCTGTTCCATTTTATAAAGTAAAACATTTAAGTCTACCGGAGCATAATCCAGTATTCCTGCACCGAATGGTCCATATTTCGCGGTGATATCAAAACCAGACTCTCTCACGGTCCTATCGGCAATATAAAAAAGATCAGTTAACTGATTTTTATGTTCATCAAAAAAAAGTGATTTATCATAATCTGTAATGGAATGTGTTTTAAAATAACGCACAACTTTCTCATAATAAGTAGGCGATTCTTCTGGCGTCATCCCTTGTCCCCCGGCATAGTATCGAGATAAGCCAAGATCTGGAATAGAGTGCGGTGGTGATGTCCAGTGATTGTATAATTTGTTAATAGCCGGGAGCGTTGATTGCAACCAAGCATTGTCAGGTTTTTTTTCATAATAAGCCAAAATCATTTGCGTCAAAAAAGGGGGTTGCGTGCGCCCTAAATAATAGGTTCTATTGGCATTGAGTATCATTCCATAATTCATTATTTCGTAGAGAACGTTATCGACCATGTTTTTAGCCAGGGTGAGTCGATTCGTCTCCAGCAGTCCTAATTCAATAAAAAAACTGTCCCACCCATACATTTCATTAAAGCGTCCCCCAGGGACTACATACGGATGTGGCAGATATAGTAATCCGTGCTCTTTAATCTGGGCATAATTTTTAGGAAGATGTTTGAATTCAATTAATGCCGATTTATTGGAAGCGATCTCTGATTTTATTAACTCTATATTTTCTTTCTCAGGCAAGTAAATAATCAGTTTTTGGATTGGTAGCTTGGGATCAATTCCTGATTGCAACCAATTTTTATGACTGCGGGTTAATAAATCCCAACTGTCTTCAATGTACTGAACCACTTGGCTATTCAGACTATCACTATCATTGGCTAAAACGTGTTGAACAAAACAGCTGGATAGACATGTGACGATCAAAAACTTGCATATCCGCCCAAATTTAATTCCAATAGTCAATTTTTATCTCCATTTAACGATGCTTATATACCTTACCGTTGTTTCTGCCTAAAATTCAAATTACGGATTAATTTGTACTTTTTAAAATAGGGGATGTGATAAATATGATGTATGATTTAAAAATCGGTCTCATGGTATTTAGCAGTCAGACAGGGATTTAATCGCACTTACTTGTGCGGATCATTTAGTCCATGCTAATGTGTATTAATTTTGTTCGGAAGCCTATCATGCAACAAATAGTAACCAAATTTGGTGGTACCAGTGTTTCAACACGAATGACCTGGAACAACATTGCGGCAATTACTCAAAGGCACCTTAATTCTAGTGCGCAACCGGTAATTGTCTGCTCCGCATTGACTCAGATTTCCAACAAACTGGAAAAGGCAATTGAAGCTGCCCTATTGGATGAACATCATAGCATTTACACCGACATCCAAAACAGTCACTGGCAACTCGCAGAAGAGCTGGAAGTCGACCCGCAATTAATCGCTCATGATTTACATCAACTGCAACAATGGCTAACCGGTATCGCATTATTAAAACAGGCTCCGGCTAAAACTCATGCGCAAATCCTAAGCATGGGTGAACTCATGATGACTCGACTTGGGCATGCTTTTCTCCAACAACAGGGTATCCAAAGCAAATGGTATGATGCACGGGAATTATTAGTCAGCACTCAGGCATTGGGTGGTGAATTAGTAAACTATTTGTCGGCTCGTTGTGAGAGCGAATACGATCCCCAATTAGTTGAAAAATTCTTGACCTGCGGCGCACAGGCAATTATTACTCAAGGATTTTTTGCAGCAAACAGCCATGGTGAAACGGTATTATTGGGGAGAGGCGGATCAGACACTTCGGCTGCATTATTAGCCGCAAAACTGCAGGCAGCATCCTGTGAAATTTGGACTGACGTACCGGGGATTTATACAGCCAACCCACATCAGCTACCCCATGCACGTTTATTAAAGCAGCTCAATTACGATGAAGCACAGGAAATTGCTTCTATGGGTGCCAAAGTGTTGCATCCTAATTGCATCCCACCGGTTCGTCGCGCCAATATTCCCATGGCGGTTAAATTTACCCAATTGCCTGAGCACTCAGGCACTCTTATCACCAAAGATATTGATGAAAACGCCCCGCTAATTAAATCCATCCAGGTAAAACACAGCATTTTACTGGTTTCTATTGATACTCTGAATATGTGGCAACAGGTTGGTTTTCTGGCTGATGTATTTGCAGCGTTTAAAAAACATGGATTTTCGGTTGATTTATTATCTTCCTCAGAATTTAACGTGACCCTCTCTTTAGATACTACCGCAAAGCTTCATGACCGAGTGGCTATTAATGAACTTATTGCTGAATTAAATATATTTGGCCGCGCCAAATTAATTGAGCCCTGTAGTGCAGTAAGTCTTGTAGGTCATCATATTCGTACCGTGCTCCCTCATCTTGGACCAGCTCTGGAAGTTTTTGATGCAAAACAGGTTTACCTCATGTCCCTTGCATCGAACGATTTAAACCTGACTTTTGTGGTTGATGAATCACAAGCGGATAAATTATGTCAAAAATTGCATCATTTGCTTATCGAAAGTAACCCACAAATTTTTTACTACTCCAAAAGCTGGCATGAAGAGTTTGGGAAACCTAATATTCGTCCCACGCCCTGGTGGGAAATTGATCGAGATCGGTTACTGACCGCCAGTGCCATACATTCTCCTTGCTATGTCTATCATAGCCCTACGCAAGCCAGTCGCGCCCAGCAACTTTTGGCTATGAAATCCATTGATCAGCTTTTTTATGCCATCAAGGCCAACCCTTATCCTTCAGTCTTAAAAACGTTGGAAAAAGAAGGCATTGGATTTGAATGTGTCTCGATTCAAGAGCTGGATTTAGTGCTTGATTTATTTCCAGAGATTGATAGAACGCGCATTTTGTTTACGCCTAATTTTGCTCCAAAATTAGAATATGAGTACGCATTTAAGGTAGGTTGTTACGTCACTATTGATAGCTTATATCCTCTGGAGCACTGGGCGGACTTATTTAAAAATCAGGAAATAATGGTTCGAATTGATCCAGGTAGTGGAGCTGGTCATCACAAACATGTATCAACCGGTGGCAACGAATCCAAATTTGGTATTACTCAAAATGATATTGGCCAAATTCTGACGCTTACTAAAAAACACAATATTAAAGTCGTGGGGTTACACGCCCACTCAGGCAGCGGTATCTTGACCCCTGACTTATGGCAACAGACCGCGTTAATGCTGGCAGCATTATCCGATCAGTTTCCTAAAGTTCGCTCGATTAATTTAGGCGGCGGCTTAGGAATAGTAGAGAAACCCGGTCAACAACCTCTCGATTTTACGACGCTCGATGCGTCATTACTTGCCGTTAAATCTCAATACCCCAAATTACAAATCTGGCTTGAGCCAGGGCGATTTTTTGTGGCAGAAAGCGGCGTAATATTAGCTAAAGTGACGCAATGTAAAGAAAAAGGGAAAGTAAAATTCATTGGTATTGAAACTGGAATGAATTCATTAATCAGACCCTCCTTATATGGTGCCTATCATGAAATAGTCAATTTAACCCGGCTTCATGAAGAGAAGGCAGGTTTTTCTCATATTGTAGGACCCATTTGTGAATCAGGCGATACTTTAGGGTACGATCGTTTGCTCCCGGTTACTGTTGAAGGCGATGTTCTTTTGATCGCGAATACCGGAGCCTATGGACATTGCATGAGTTCCCAATATAATTTACGACCTCCTGCAGAAGAAATTGTTTTGGAATAATCAATAATGCTTGTAGATAGTGACCAACGAGTCAAAGCTACCGATCCTTTCGCATCCTATATAGTACAAGCTCCCGCTGGATCAGGAAAAACAGAAATCCTGACCCAGCGGTATTTAAGGCTTTTAAGCACTGTAACCACTCCCGAACAAATTATTGCCTTAACATTTACCAAAAAAGCTGCTAATGAAATGCGCGAGCGAATTATCCTTGCGTTACAACAAGCTGCGTCCAATGAACCGGCTAAAAATCCTCATCAGCAAATGACATTAAATTATGCCAAAGATGCTCTAAAGCACAGCTATCAATTAGATTGGGATATATTACACCAGTCCAATCGGTTAAAAATCATTACCATTGACTCATTAAATCAAAGTATCAATCAGGCAATTCCTCTGCTTGAGCGGCAAATAGCGTATGCACAAATAAGCGACAAGCCACAAAGCCTTTATGTCAACTCGGCCAGAGCGTGTATTCAATTTGCCATTAAAAATCCTGAATATCACCATGCCATTAAAATATTGCTGCTTCATGTCGATAATAAACAGGAGAAACTTCTCGATTTATTCAAAACCTTATTATCACAAAGAGACCAATGGATAACCTTATTATTCGCAGCACGCGATCAAGATAAATCAGCGTTTGAACGTGCCTTAAATTTAATTGAAGAACACGAGTTGACCCGCTTTGCCAAAAGTCTTCCTCTCCATGTTGCCGAGCGGCTAACTCAACTCGCACGCGAATTGGCTGTGGTTGAAAATAGACCCGAATCACCGCGATACATACTTAAAGACTGGTATTATTTTAAGGACTGTAATCAACAAATAGCAGCCGCTCTATGTAAATTGATTTTAGGAAGCGATAATAAAATTCGCAAAAGTTTTGATCACCATGTGGGGCTGAACAAGAAAGAATGTACCGCAGATGAATACAACCATCTTAAGTCTGCCAGTACCGAACTATTAGCAGAATTAAATGACTTTCCCGATTTTCTGGATGCGTTACTGCAAATAAGCCAGTTACCTTCCCCCCAATACGATCCGGATCAATGGGAAGTATTGCAAGCCATGTTCGTTATTCTCCCTTTACTGGTAGGTCATCTTCATCTTTTATTTAGCGAACATAATGAAGTTGATTTTACTGCCCTCTCACAGCATGCATTACATGCGCTGGGGGCTGCGGAAAATCCCACAGACTTGGGATTATATCTGGATAATGCCATTCATCATTTATTAGTAGACGAATTTCAAGATACCTCCATCAACCAATTTGAATTATTAACCCGACTGGTGCAAGGATGGCAGTCAGGGGATGGGAAAACCCTTTTTATTGTGGGTGACCCCATGCAATCCATCTATCGCTTTCGGCAAGCAGAAGTTGGTTTATTTTTGCGAGCAAAAGAGCAAGGAATTGGACCGATTTCACTAACATTCCTTGAGTTAAAATGCAATTTCCGCTCCACTGCCACGCTGGTTAATTGGGTAAATTTTAATTTTGCCAAAATCTTTCCCCAACAATTTGATATTGAATCTGGAGCCGTAACTTTTCACCCCTCAGTTAATGTGATTTCCCAGGAAACCAACAGCTCGGTTGAAGCCTTTTCGTTTTCAAGCAAAGAACAGGAGGCTTTGCATCTAATTCAAATGATCCAACATGAATTAGAAGCCGACTCCGAACAAACATTAGCTATTTTAGTGCGCTCAAGAGGGCAACTTAACGACATCATTAACCTGTTGCGCCAACATCGGATTCCTTATCAGGGCACAGATATCGATTTATTAACTAATCTGGAGCATTTAAGGGACGCCTGGTCTCTGACTCAGGCATTGTTATTTCCTGGAAACCGCCTCTCTTGGCTTGCGGTATTACGCAGTCCATATTGTGGTCTTTCATTAGATGACATCTACACCATTGCACGGGTAAATCCAAAAAAATCAATTTTTAGTATTTTATTAAATCTGGAGCAAATTCAAGGCCTCACCGAGGAAGGACGTATCCGAGCTAGATATTTTATTCAAGTGATGCACCAGGCACTTAGCGAGAGAAATCAGGTCCGGTTATCTGAATGGGTCATTAAGACGTTAAAAAAACTTCATCTTGATGCCATACTGGCGCCCAATCAACTCGAAGATTTGGAACAATTATGGACTCTTCTCGACCGCTATGAAGTCGACGGGCGCATAGCCGATGTCACCGAGTTTGTATCAGAACTAAATAAATTATATTCGCAACAGGCCACCCCATCACGACTTCAAGTCATGACCATACACAAATCAAAAGGATTGGAATTTGATACGGTTTTTCTTCCAGGCCTTGGTTCTCAACCCAACCGCAGCGATGATCCGATGATAAGGTGGCTTAAATTACCCACGCATAATCATGACACACTTCTTCTGGTATCGCCCATTCAGGGAGCGCATCGAGAGCGTTGTGCCGTTTATGATTATTTGGGTAAATTAGAGGAGCAAAAATCCAGTTATGAGGCTCAAAGAGTCCTTTATGTCGCGGTAACCCGCGCCAAATCAAGGCTGTACTTGCTTGACTCCTCGTCACGAAATTGTAAAGGCTCTTTCAGAAGCTTATTAAAGAACCAGGATTTTATAGAACACAGCCAGGAAGAAAAAAATACGGGAAATACCCATCATTTGCCCTCTTTATACCGACTCCCACAACATTTTTATCTGAATCCTCCTTCTTTTCAGGAAGGCCAGTTAAATAAAATGAGTGGTCTTTCATCAGGGATTCCCAGATTAACCGGCATTATTGGTCATCAATTATTACAATGGATATGTGACAATCATCCTCAAAATCACGAACAAATTCCCTGGGATTGGGTAAAAAATGAATTTAAGTCTTTAGGATTTGATAAAGAAACTGAGGAGGCTTCGATAAACCTTCTTAAAAAGCAGATGATTGCTCTATTCGCTAATCCAACAGGACTATGGATTATTTCCAAACATGACAAGGAACGTAATGAGTATGAACTTTTGGTGAAACATCAAAATACCCTCGTAACCCGAATCATCGATAGAACTTTTGAACACGACAATAAGCTCTGGATTATTGATTTCAAAACAGGCAAAGATGAATTTATCGCTCAAATTAAACACCAACAACAGCTCAATGAATATGCCTTTCATTTAGCGAGCCTTACAGATCTGCCTATTCATTGTGGGGTATTTTATCTGGCTAATACTCATTGGGTAAGCTGGCAATATCAAATCTTCGAACCTGTTTCAGGTTAATCAACCCATACACAGTTCCTCTAGTGATTCATCAACTCATGAGTTATGATGCACTTTTGTATTAAAGGCCTATCCCATGACAGTAGATAACGCGCTCATCGAATTGCTGAACTCAATAAAAGACCCATTTATGGGGCTCACGGGTAAGGAGATGAATTTAAAACATACAGTAACTCTTTCCGATAAAACCGTTGAAATAATATTAACCGCAGGATTTCCGGTCGATTTAATTAAAAAATCCTGGCTGCCTTTGCTATTGAATGCAATGGAACAACGATTTCCAGATACTAAAATAAACATCACCTTGGATCAATTCATAAAAGCACACCGCACCCAATTAGCCGGTAAAGGTTTACGTGGAGTCAAAAACACCATTGCGGTCGCTTCGGGTAAAGGAGGGGTTGGGAAGTCAACCGTTACAGTAAATCTTGCCACAGCATTGGCGCGTCTTGGAGCACGTGTTGGAATTCTGGACGCAGATATTTATGGCCCCAGCATTCCTCTGATGTTAGGAAAAACAGATCCCGTTCAGATCAAGGATGATTCCTATCTTCCAGTGCGGGCTCATGGAATTCAGGCTATGTCTATTGGCTATCTTACGAATACCGATCAAGCCTTAATATGGCGTGGACCGATGCTCGCTAAATCACTGATCCAGATGCTGGATATCACGTTATGGGATGAACTTGATTACTTATTTATCGATTTACCCCCAGGAACGGGTGATATTCAGCTCACTCTGGTGCAAAAAATACCTTTAACTGCGGCAATTGTGGTAACGACCCCCCAAAATGTGGCTACTCTGGATGCACAAAAAGCTATAGCAATGTTCGCCAAAACTGGAATTGATGTCTTAGGTGTAGTCGAAAATATGTCCACCCATGAGTGCAGCCAATGTGGCCATATAGAAGCAATTTTTGGTGAAGGTGGCGGTGATGCATTAAGCCTGACTCATCATACAGCGTTACTAGGCCAATTACCGTTAGATGGACGAATTCGTGAGCAATGTGATAAAGGCACACCTACCGCGTTGCAACCACAGAGCGCACTTACCGAAGTGTTTATTAAAACTGCGATGCGCTGTGCGATAGACCTCGCTAAAAAGCCTATCAACTATGCGGATAAATTTCCTGATATAGTCGTTGAATGACCCTCTTGATCATGATTTTATTCACTACTTTTTCCAGAATAATTTCGCTATACTATCGAAAAAAATAAGAAGAATCATAAATGTCACGATTATTAATTCTTACATTAAATGTGTTATATGCAAGCTTTATATGGGCAAAGCCAGCTTATCAAATAGATTTAATAGTATTCGCTCATAAAAATAACATCCGTATGTCACATGAGGAGATGACTTCGCCCATACTTCCAGTAAGTAAAAATGCCATACCACTACTAACTAACTCAAGTCCAAGCGGTAAACCATATCATCTCCTGCCCATATCACAATCACAATTACGCGATGAATATTATCAACTCAATAGAAAATCAAACTATCAGGTGCTGGGTCATTACTCCTGGATCCAAAATGCCTCCAGCCAAAGCATAGTGGCATTACCAACTACTTCACGTAATGGCTGGCAAATTCAGGGCACAGTGCAGGTACGACAGAGCAATTACTATTTAATCGATGCAGACTTACAATGTATCACACCAGCAAATAACGAATTCTCAATAAATGTGAAGCAAAAGCAACGCATAAAAGGCAATCTGGTAAATTATCTTGATCATCCTCAAATTGGGATATTAGTTAAAGTTCATAAAATTGTCACTTCCTAACTCCCTCAAATAGCATTTTCCTCATTTTTCCTGGCCAATACAACAGTTACAATACTTATAATTTTTTCGGCAATAGCGGTTAGGCACTTAATTTTGGGAGTACCAGACCGATAAAATAAACCTATGCTACGTGATGGCGCAGGTTTTGCAAAGGGCACAAATCTTAATAAATCAGAAGACGTGGTAAATGCAGCCAAAGCGGGAATTAAAGTAACACCCATACCCGCTTGCACCATTAACCGTAAGGTCTCAAGACTAGTCGCAGTAAAATCAGCCACATCATTAGCTTTTGCCATCTGACAAACTGCCATAGCTTGATCACGCAGACAATGCCCCTCTTCTAAAAGCATCACTTGCTGGTGGGTTAAATCATTTATTGCCACTGTTTTTGCATGAGCTAGAGGATTAGTATTGGCGCAGGCAAAATAAAACTCCTCTTGAAATAAAAATTGGGATTTAAATTGTTTCTCTATAGGTTGCGCCATTATTGCAGCATCAAGTGCCCCTTCCTCTAACATGCTTGTTAGTCGGTGAGTTTGTTCTTCAACCAACCAAACTTTTAAATTAGGGAAATTTTTTTGAATAGAGGGCATAACCAAAGGAAGCAAATAAGGAGAAATTGTCGGAATAACTCCCAAACGCAATTCCCCTGAAAAGGGATCATTTAATTGACAGGCTATATCCTTCATTTCATCGACCAGAAGCAATATTTTTTTTACCCGACCCAGTAATGCATGTCCTTGATCTGTTAAAAAAACCTGCTTTTTGGTTCTTTCGAACAAAATAACCCCTAAGGTCTCTTCAAGTTTTTTAATTTGCATACTTAAGGTGGGCTGGCTAACAAAACATCGTTTAGCCGCTTCACCAAAATGCTTTACTTCAGCCAACACAATAAAGTAGTGAAGATCTCTAAGATTCATACAATTCATGTATAATTGATATTATCTATTATTTTAGCTTGTTTGATAAGTTTTGTATAATGATCATCAAATCCGAAAGTGGATGCTCAATTGAATTAAAGGTTTAATCCAACACACTGCAATTTTATGAGGAATTAGGCTCTTATCAGGATCTCCTGGATGCCGCGCTTTATGCGCGGCATCCAGGAATATCGAGAGAAACTCAAGTCTCAATACGTAAAACCCCGTACGACCATGAACGAAAACATTAACCTAGAAACTAAAAATTGATAAGCTCTCTTAATTTAACGTAATCTAAGCCTGATGAACTCATATTATCCTGATTATGATCAAAAAAAATTTACACTCTATTGCTGATACTATATATTCACGTTTTTTCAAATTGTACTGATTAATTTTGACACACTCGAATCCCTCAAAAAACGCAGCTCTTTTTATTTGGCTAATTGGAGTATCATTCCTTTTATTCCAGTTCTTTCTGCAACTGTCCTCTGGGATCATTGTTGGCGCGATAATGAATGAACAGGGAATGACTGCCTTGACCGCTGGGCTTTTAAGCAGTTCATTTTATTATGTGTATACAACCTTCCAGATACCGGTAGGGTTACTCTTTGATCGATACAATACCAGAACANNAACATTATTATTCGTAAATGCCACTCTGTGTGCTATAGGGTGTTTTATATTTGCAGCAGGGCATTCCCTGCCCCTATTGTTCCTGGGGCGGCTGGTCATTGGTGCAGGATCTGCATTTGCTTTTATTGGATTATCTCATTTATTAAGGCAGCATTTCCCACTCAAACAATATGCATTTATGATTGGCCTATCTGAAACTCTTGGTTTTACCATGACCGTTTTGGGTATGATTGGGCTAGGTACGTTTATAACTCATTTAGGTTGGAGATTATTCATCACCGGTGCCGGATTTCTTGGGTTATTCATTGCCTTTTTATGTTGGCGATTTATCCCGAATCATCAACCAAATATCACTGTTTCTCATAACTATAAAAAACAATTACTGTTCATATTAAAAAATAAATTAGCCTGGGTTAATGGCCTATTTGNNGTTTGGAGTTTTCGGTCATTACCGTATTTGGTGCTATGTGGGCTGTTCCTTTTATTCAACTAAAACTGGATTGCACGATTAAAGTTGCAAGTATCCTAACCTCTATGATTTTATTAGGAGCAGGCCTGAGTTGTCCTGTATTTGGGCAGTTATCGATGTATTTTAATAAGCGTAAACCGTTAATCCATGCCTCTTGTATATCCACGGCCATATTGGTACTGATTACACTCTACATGCCCACCCATAACACGCTATTAATGGGTTCTTTAATGTTTGCCATAGGATTATGTTGCGGTGCTTACATGTTGGCCTATTCTATATCTAATGAACTGGCTCCCCCGGAAGCTCTATCAACCTGTACCGGATTTACTAACACTCTAGCGATGCTTTCAGCACCGCTACTCCAGCCTCTGGTAGGTTTATTACTGGATTTATTTAATCAAAAGCCTACCCTGCCAGATTATCAGGGTGCCTTATTAATTATCCCTGCAGCCTGTATTTTAGCAAGTGTTCTGGTTCATTTTCTTCCCGAAAAACAGATGTAAGCTATTAACTATTACCCTATGGAAGGAACCACAATTGCTGCTTCATTGAGTTGATTAAAAGACTGTTCTGTTACAAAGCAAAATCCTTTAGGATTATCTTTTGAAAAACCGGCTACTGAAAGAGGTGAATTTTCCTCATGTTTTAAGGTATTCATTACTTTTAAACTCAGTTTAGGTAAACCAATATTAAGTTGACATTGGTTGTCAGCAAGGGGTTTTATAGAAATAAATTGTGACATTTTTACCTTATTACCGCCTGCATCCCTCCACCCAGCGACAGCAGCACCTGTAGCATCCGCTTCTTTTAAATTAGCAGAATAAAACCCATTATCGTTTGCTAACCGACAAAAAGCGGTACTGATGTCATGCGATCGATGTTGATCAGTGCTAAACCATACTTTGCCAAACCAGGCATTATTACCCGTTACAAATTGCTCTTTGATATCAGGGCCAGTTTGAATATGGCCATTTAAACGACTTGTTTGCAAGGCCTGCAGTTGTATTCCGGGTCTTAACATCAGCGTTTCATTTTCGTTACTTGCCTGTTTCAACATATCGACTTTAAAGTTAAAGCCCTTATCCTCTTCAGTTTTAACCCCAAATATCCAGCTGTCATTAATTGGATTGTAACGAATGAAAGAACGCCCCACATGCCAGTTTAGCTGCGTTGATTTTTCTATCTTTTCTGAGTTTTCATAAAACAATACCAGTTGATTGGTGACACCATCAATCAGGGCGGTTTTTACATGGAAATTGGAACCCTGTCTTTGCATTTGGAAAAAATAACCATACCGATCGCCGCTTTCATTGCTTACCATGCCTGAAAAAGCCCAGCTTCCCACCAATGGTTCAACAGGTTGTAAAATGGCGCTCACTTCTTCTTCCTCAGCAAAGACTGCAGAGCCATACAAAAAAACAACCGCAAGCAAAATATTCATAGCGCGTGACACTATCATCATATTAACAAAAACCTTTTAATTGTTGATGGGACCATAATGCGTTCCAAAAAGCATCATCTAAAACTGCGTCAACAGGTAAATAATACAATTTGTCTGATGAAAAAGACCGACATTTTACCGCATCCTTTTCTGTCATAATAATCGGCGATCCGTTAAAGTTTAAATCCTGAGGCGTAAACTGATAATGATCGGGATAAGAGACCGGAGTAAATTCTATCCCTAAATGACTTAAAGTGGAATAAAAACGTTGTGGATTTCCTATTGCAGCAAGTGCCACTATAGAGCCTTTTAATTCATTAGGACTAATTGTTACTTCATTTGCAAGATTTTTTATTTCACCGGGGTATAATTTCATAGGATATGCATTTTCCCATACCCCCTCATTCACCACAATAAAATCAACCTGACGCAAACGTTTCTTCGATTCTCTTAATGGGCCTGCCGGTAAACACAACCCATTGCCAAGCCCGCGCATGCCATCTATGACTGCAATTTCTACAGCACGTCCCATGCGATAATGTTGCAGGCCATCATCACTGATTATAATTTGGATTTGGTGTTTTTTAATCAGGTATTCCACTGCTTTGGCTCGATCCGGCGCGATAACGACTGGGCATCTAGTTTTTTGAGCGATCATTAATGGCTCATCACCTACATCTACTGCAGTATCATTTAATTGAATTTCATGGGGAAAAGTAGTGATTCGCGCGCCATATCCTCTGCTTACAATACCAACGTTTAACCCTTTTTGCCGGATTTTATGTGCAAGCTCAATAACCAAAGGCGTCTTGCCCACTCCGCCTACTGAAATATTGCCCACCACTATCAGGGGGACGGAGCTGAGGATCTGGCAAAAATGCTGTAAATACCAGCGTCTAACCAGGGTGATTAATTTATAACCCCAGGATAAAGGCAGCAGCACCCAACGTAAAGGGTGTTCGCCATACCATAATTTATTCAGAAAAGAGGACATCAGGCTACTGCTTCCTCAGTTTTTACCATGCCTAACTGTTGCACCTGATACAATTGAGTATAATGACCCTTTAAATCCAGCAGCTCCTGATGGGTGCCCTGCTCTACAATACGACCGTGTTGCATCACGATAATTTTATCTGCATGCTTAATCGTTGACAGTCGATGCGCAATAACTAAAGTAGTACGGTTTTTCATTACCTGCTCTAGAGCAGCCTGAATATAACGCTCGGACTCACTATCCAGAGCAGATGTTGCCTCATCAAGAATTAAAATGGGTGCGTCTTTTAATATCGCTCGAGCTATTGCAATTCGTTGTCTTTGACCTCCGGATAACAAAACACCATTCTCCCCTACTCGCGTGTCATATCCTTCGGGCAATTTGGTAATAAATTCATCCGCATAGGCCAATTTGGCCGCATTAATAATTTGCTGTCGACTGACATCTAATCGGCCATAAGCAATATTATTGGCTAAGGTATCATTAAAAAGGGTCACATTTTGACTTACCAGTGCCATCTGTTCACGTAAACTGCCTAAACTAAGCTTATTAATAGGAATATCATCCAAAATAATAGACCCCTGGGTCACTTCATAAAAGCGAGGTAACAGGCTTGCTACTGTTGTTTTACCACTGCCAGAGTGCCCGACCAGAGCTACCGATTTACCGGCCTCCAGGGTAAAATTTAAATGATGTAATACGTTATGTCCTTTTCTATATGCATAGGTTACCTCTTTAAATTCAATTTTACCGTGTGCTTTAGAGGCCAGAACAATACCGTTATCTAGTTCTAAAGGTAAATCCAGTAAATTAAACACACTTTCTGCACCCGCTAATCCCCGTTGAATGGTAGCATTTAAAGTAGTTAAGGTTTTCATAGGCTTAATTAATTGCAACATGGCAGCAATTATTGCCAGAAACGAACCGGCAGTGATGACAATGACCGTAGACAGTTGAATGGCAGCGAAAATAATCGCTGCAATACCTATTGCAATTACTGCCTGAACTCCGGATACATTTACCGCTTTACTCACCGCAACTTTCATGTCGTTTTGACGTGAGTGCTCAGTAGCCTGATTGAATTTCCCTTTTTCATAACCTGCACCACCAAATACTCTTACTACCTTATATCCTTCAATAGCCTCACTGGCGATTTCTGTTACTTCACCCATGGTTTGCTGGACACGATGGCTGATTCTCCGCACGCGTTTATTGGTGTAATTAACAATTAAGCCTACGAATGGAACGGTCAATAAAAACATTAACGAAAGTTGCCAGCAAATCATCATCATTACAGTAATTAAACCAATTACCAGGCATACATTCTGCACAAAATCCGTTAATGCATCCGCACTAACCTGGGCTACTTGTTCCACATCGTATAGTATTTTCGACAGCATTTGACCTGAGGTCGCTTCATCATAAAAATCTGCAGGTAAATGAACGATATGAGCAAAAACTCGTTGACGAAGCTCTTTCACTACCGATCGGGCCACCCAGGTCATGCAGTAACTGCCTATAGAACTTACCGTGCCTCGAAGAGTGATACCAACCAACACAATCAGGGGTATTTTATTGACAAAAGCCAAATCAAGATTGATAAAACCCTTATCTAAAAAAGGCATGGTCATGTAGGTAAAACCTGCATCTATTGCGGAATACAGGATGTTAGCCAATATACCTAATAAAAGCACAGTCCAAAATGGTTTCACATAGGTAAACAAACGCTTATAGAGTAGACTGGTCTTGATGGGAACATGATTTTTCATTAATTCGTTAATTTATAAGTGACAAATTTGAACCAATTGTAACGCTTATTCGATTCAAGTGCCATTGATTCAGTGACAGGATACATTCATGAAATTGACTGTTTCTCAAATAATTGTTGTTTTAATAGGTTACATTTAGTGTATGTAATCCATATTAAATGATATAGTTTATCCAATTTAACTAAAAATTGCCTTTATGTCTGATTTAAAACAAGAGCTTATAGATGCTTTTATAAACAGTAATTCTCTAATAAAATTTATTGGAAAAATAAAGAACAACCAGGTAAGTCTTGTACAATTAGAGCATGATTGGTTTGATGAGACAAAAAATCAAATTTTATCAAACAGTCTATATAAATTAATAGAGAACGCCACTGTTGAGGTAGCTGATTTAGTAACTTTTTTATTAATATGGCGAGCCGATATAATCAAACAATTAAAAAATAAAGTGAATCCTATCGGTTATGAGCTAGTGATCGTGATCAACGATTATTTTGAAAAAAAACAGCTTTCCTATCTTTTAAACGCACCTTTAGTGGAGACCAGGAAAAGACCGCGTTCAGAATTGTCAGAATCGGATGAACATACTGCAACTAAAAGATTAAGAATAGAACAAAATAATGATTTAGAAAAATCAGCCCAGTCAACCCAAAGTGATTCAGATTCTGCATTAAGAACCAGAAGAAGATTCTTTACTGCAGTAAACGTTGTTTCACAAAAGTTAGAAAAGGACGATTCAAGCGATGAATACAACGATTCGACTACCACTTATATTTCATCTATTTCATCTGATTAATCAACTACCAAAATAGATTAATCATAGCTCAAGCGTCATTTTAATCCGCGTATAAGCGGTGCGAAAGCCTGATTTTTGATTATTCAGATCGGAAATAGTGCCAGGAACAGTGGTCATTGTAGCTAACTCTAAACCGTGGTTTTTTGCGTAATTTAATCGCGCCAGGATTAATTGCTTTTGTAGTCCCATATTTCTGTATGAGGGTAAAGTACTGGTCACGCCCAGGTCACCAATAGTTTCATGTATCGCTATAGTACCCCCGGCAACAATTTTACCTCCAATATATGCAGCAAAAGCTCGAACTCCTTGTGCTCTTATATAATATGAAAATTGGGTTTTTGCCTCGATAAAACCAAATCCCAGCGCTATAGTCTTCGACCATAAATCAAATTCCTCCGGCGAAACTTCTCGAATATCCACATGAGGGACAGATACATGATGGGTCTTCAAATCAAAAAGAGATATATTATTTAACTCTGTAATACGATAACCACGATAACTTAAAAATTCCGCCAGGAATGTTCCTGCATAGGGGCACAATTCAATATCGATTCGTTGATGATTAAGGTCTTTATAAAAGCGCTCAATACTGTTTAACTCAGAGTTGAGTAATTTTTCTTTGGTGTTAAAACCCCATCCAATCACTTGTGACAAATAGGAATCCACCCCTGAAAAACAGGCCGCTCCCCCATTAATTTCCATGACTTTACCTACGGGATATAACTTTGTTACTTCTATATGAATTCGCTTAATGCACTCTTCCATTCGCCGGGCGACTTCTTTATCGATATGGATCATTATCCTCTCTTTAAACCCGCGGCTAATTCTGAAATCAACTTTGGACCTTGATATATCAAACCGGAATAAATTTGAATCAAGGATGCGCCTGCATCTATTTTTTCCTGGGCACTCGTTAAATCATCAATACCACCCGCTCCAATAAGTGTTATCTCATTGCCTGCATATTGCTTAAGTAAGCGTAAACAATGAGTCGATAAAGCAAACAGTGGCTTACCACTCAATCCGCCCGCTTCATTGGCATGAGGACTCTGTTTAACTTCCTCTCTGCTGCAGGTTGTATTCGTGGCAATAATCCCGTTAATACCCTGAGCTAAAATAACTTCCGTCATTTGTTTTAAGGTTTCATCATCTTCATCGGGAGACACTTTAATCAGTAAGGGAACTTGTTTCTGGTATTGATCGGCTAACAGATGATGTTCTTTTTTAATCTGGCCTAAAAGGCTTGCAAAGTATTCAGTTTGTTGTAACTGACGTAAATCAGGGGTATTCGGAGATGAAATATTAATCGTAATATACGAAGCACAGGAATACACTTTTCTTAAGCAAATAATATAATCTTCAGCAGCTTTATTGAGCGATGTATCTTTATTTTTGCCAATATTAATACCTAATATGCCTTTATATTGTGCTTTTTCAACATTTTTGATTAAAACATCCACGCCGTGATTATTAAAGCCCATACGATTTATAATGGCTTGCGCCTCGGGTAAGCGAAACAGGCGCGGCTTGGGATTTCCCCTTTGAGGTTTCGGGGTTACCGTTCCCACTTCAATAAATGAAAATCCTAGTTTTGCCAAAGCATCCAAGTATTCTCCATTTTTATCCAAACCCGCTGCAAGACCCACCGCATGGGGAAAAGTTAATCCTAGAGTTTGAACCGGCATGCCTTTTACTGGTGTAAAGCAACTCTTGGGGACATATTTTAAAGTGGATAGTGCCAGATTATGGGCATGCTCGGCGTCGAACTTAAATAATAATGGACGAAGCACAGAATACATAAAACAACCCCGATTTAATATAAATTAGACGCTGCATTGCTGAGCCCATACATGCAACATAGCATTTCCAGTTTGATGCAGATGAAAAGCCACTTCTTTAACCTCAACACCAAAATTTTCTTTTTGCAAACCAAGGAGAACGGGTCCCAGAAATTCTGATGTATTACCTTCCCTATCGATTAAAGGAAAAATTCGGACATCCTTAGCAACTCTTGCGAGCTCTTTGATAACTTTTAAATGAAATGCAACGGTTTGATTATCCAAATCAGCGAACAGATAATGAGACACCAGCGCAAAATCAAAAGAAAAATCAGCAAAAGGAAGGTGGCAGTCTGTCACTCCAATATATCTTCCCTCATTTTTGCCTTGTTCATAATCAGCAAAGAATGTGTTCATTCCTTCCTGACGCTCGGCTACCAGCTTTTCAAAACCACCACTACGGGTGAAATCAAACCGAGCTTCTTCTGCTTTAATCTCATTGGCCATATCAGCAAAAATCATAACCGCTTTGGATGATAAAGTATCTTTATCGAGAACAAATAAAGGATCTGCGCTGACCACGTGATGATTTAATTGTGTTTGTTCGGAATTAACTGCGCTTGGCCCACAACCAAATTCTAAAATCCTTGAATTCATATCCTCATCAGACAAACCAAACATTTCCCGATAGTCGTCTATTCCATGCCCCCAAAGTACCAGTTTACGCATGCTATACGCTCCTTTCGTAACTCATTAAGTAATGTTCCAAAATACTTAACGGAAAAAACCTGTTTCATTTGGCAAGATTAGGTGATTTTTTAAAACAGGTAAAGAAAAATTAGCATATTTTATAAACAATTATTCGAGAATCAGGGTAGCGGCTGACGTTGAATTAACCCAACCCTAAAAGCCTTGAATCCGCCCGGTAACTTTCTGAGGGATTTATTAATCGAGTATGCTTTTTTTCGCACCATCGAACCGCAGTAATAACGGCCGATTTATCCACTCCTGATGGTACCTTGCGGTTTGCAAATTCCAAAAGTAAACTCGAGGCATAAGTTTCAGTCATGTTAAAAGCAAAGTGACGTGCAGCAACTTGCAATTGTTCATCATCCATTTGACTCATTAAAATCAGATAGTCTTGCAATCTTTTTACTGCATGACTGGCTTGCCTTTTTGCTACTTCAAGTTGCTTTAAGGACACCTTGTCCAGTCGCTGCTGGATGTCTTCTAAAAACAATGAGGCAGCATTTTCTTTACGAATCGCACGAAGAACATCAAGGCTCAATATATTAGTAGTGCCTTCCCAAATAGAGAGAACCTGCGCATCACGCAAAAGTCTAGGAAGACCAGTATCTTCTATATATCCCGCACCGCCAAAAGCTTCAAGGGCTTCACTAACCACGGCGATCGCCTGTTTTGCGGTATATAGTTTCGCCAGAGGTGTTAATAATCTTAACACAGCTACCTCTCGAGCGTTGGCCTCATTAACTTCTTCTTTCCCTAATAGGCCTACTGCATGAAATACCAAATGAGAAGCACCCTCAAATTCGATCTGCATATCGGCCAGTGTTTCTACATGCAATCCATGTTCTGCTAATAACCGACCAAAAGCTTTACGCTTCATTGAATAATCACGAGCAAGGGCAATAGCCCGCCGCATATAGCCCACGGCGCTGCACGCATTGTAAATGCGGGTAATATTAAACAGTGATGAAATTTTCTTCACCCCTTCACCTGGTGTTCCAACCAAAGTAGCTTTAGTTCCATCGAGGGTTAACTCTGCGGTCGGCAAGGCATGGGTGCCTAATTTATCCTTTAGACGATTAATACGAATACCATTCAGATTTCCTTGCGGGTCGCGTAACTCAAGATAAAAAAGACTCAATCCTCTGCTTCCTGCTGGAGCTCCTTTAATCCGCGCAAGAGTCATTGCCATTTGGGATGTTGTTGCTGAGGTGAACCACTTCACACCAGAAAGTCGATAAAAGTCACCGTCAGTATTTGCTATGGTAGATATATCACTCACATCAGAACCACCTGTTCTCTCAGTCATCCATTGTCCTGAGGTCCAAAATTGTTGCGGATCGGATGAGGTCAAATGAACAAATGCGTTATTTTTTAAATCATCATTCCCATACAATTCTAGGGCTCGCGCAGCACCATCGGTCATGGCCAACGGACAGGTATAAATTGCGGATGATGGATGGAATAAATAAAGCTTGGCAAACTGGTATATTCTGGATAGTGCACCGTATTTACGTTGGTAACCGATACTGATTAATTGTTCCTCTGCTGAGATACGATCAAGATCTTTCCAGGCTTGTGATACTTCAATAACATCGATTCTACGCCCCCAGGGATCGTAAGGTATGTGACGGGGAGGAGCAGCTTCCGCAGCCAGTCCTAACTGATAAATCTCGATAACAGTTCGTTCACCCAATGCATGGAGATCAGGCGAAATCTCAGCCAAAACATTCGCCGGTATCTTCCATTCAAGATAAGAATAAAGCAGACGATCTTCTGCATATTGATTACCTAAAACTGGTCCTGTCTGAAAGAAATCGGTCATGGTTTATCCTTAAACTCTAATCTTCCAAGATATCAATTCAAAAACACAAGTCAAGTCAGTAAAGAAAATCTTCATACTAATTTTAATACATGATACAATTGCCCGCTCTGTAGTATTATAACAATTAGTAAGGATACATAATGAAATTAACTACTTATGGTATATGGGAGCAACCTCGCCTTGACCTTCTAAATGCACTGACTCAAATAAGCGACATGAGCTTAACGAGGGAACAAATTGATATAGCATTACTCGGACCGGTAATCACCCAGATTATTAATACCTCATTTAGTTTTCAACAAAAATACATGTCGGAACATCCAAATGCCACAATCAAAGAGGCCATGTTAGCCACATATGAAGAAGCATTAAATACAATGCTCCCCGCCTTAAGTGAGGCTCTGAATATGAATAAAACCCTATTGGAACCAGCGGTCAGTCAGTTTGTTTCCGGAGCAAAAGAAATATACCAGACCAATATAGATTATTTAGTATTATTAGCAAATCAAAGCAAAGAAATAAAACAAATCGGAATAGTAGAATTGTACGGAGCTGATTTTGCCACATTATACCCGAAATTGGCTGTGAAATTGCCTTACAACGATAATCAATTAATTAAAAAAGCAACCATCGCTATAACTTCGTATATTGAACAAAATTGCCCGAAGGAAATATACCCGATGATGCAAGAGCACATAAAATACATGAATGAAATCACCGCTCAAAAAATGACGGATCCTGAGTTTGAAGAACAATTTAAAACGCAAACAGGTGTAACCATGGATGAGTTTAAAGCGAATATTCAAAATCATAAGCCACGCATTCAATTTTTTAAATTACCGACTATACCCGAAGAATTGATAACTCAAATGTCTCCAAACCCTAAATAAATCCCCCCCGTCTATTACGGGCGATGAAACAAATTTCAATCTATTTGTAGCCCGTAATAGACGAAGTCGTATTACGGGATTTAACACTCATAATTGATCACCTGTGCATTAATAAGTTTCCTGTATTACGCTTCGCTAATA
>DEHS01000029.1 GCA_002352055.1 Legionellaceae bacterium UBA2794 | reverse complement strand
TAACTAAAACACTCATTGTTAACCTCGAAATTTAGTTTAAGCTCTGAATATTTGCAGAGCATTCACTGTAACTAATCAATAATCAGGCGACCGCTGCTACAATTTTCTTTGCCGCGTCAGTCAAACTGGTAGCTGCAATTACATTTAAATCACTTTTATTTAAAATTTCAGCACCCAATTGAGCATTATTACCTTCAAGTCTGACTACTACTGGTATTTTCACATCTACTTCTTTAACCGCTGCAAGAATCCCATCAGCAATTAAATCACAGCGTACAATTCCACCAAAAATATTGACTAAAATTCCTTTAACTTTTTCATCAGAGAGAATAATTTTTAATGCTTCGCTAACACGCTCTTTGGTCGCACCGCCCCCCACATCTAAAAAGTTGGCAGGCTCCCCTCCATGCAGCTTAATCACATCCATTGTTGCCATAGCAAGTCCTGCACCATTAACCATACATCCAATTGTTCCATCTAACGGGATGTAATTTAATTCCCATTCACTGGCACGATTTTCACTGGCATCTTCCTGAGATTTATCGCGCATACTTTTTAATTTGGGCTGACGGAATAGTGCATTACCATCAACAGTAACTTTACCATCCAGACAAATTAATTGACCTGATTTAGTTACGACTAATGGATTGATTTCCAAAAGACTTAAATCACATTCAACAAACATTTTACCAAGACCCATCATGAGATGAGTAAATTGTTTCATCTGGTTTTCATTTAATCCCAGCTTGAATGCTGTATCGCGACATTGAAAAGGCATAACCCCAACTAAAGGATCTACAATTACTTTAAATATTTTTTCAGGTGTCTCTTCGGCAACTTTCTCAATTTCTACGCCGCCTTCAGTAGATGCCATAATGACCACTCGGCGAGTTGCGCGATCCACAACCGCACCTAAATAAAGCTCACGGTCGATATCGCAGGTTTCCTCGACCAAAACCGCATTCACTGGCTGGCCTTTAGCGTCGGTTTGGTAAGTGACCAGATTGGTACCTAGCAAAGATTTTGTAAATGCTGCCAGCTCATCTTTTGTAGAAAGTAATTTTACTCCACCTGCTTTACCTCGTCCCCCTGCATGCACCTGAGCTTTAACCACCCATTTTGGCGTGGACAATTTTGCAGCAACCGCGAGGGCTTCATCCACAGTATAAGCCACTTCACCGAAAGGAACTGGCAAATCATAGCTTGCGAACAGTTGCTTGGCTTGATATTCATGTAAATTCATTTGTAATTACCTTTCTAAAAAAGCAAAACCCGTTGATACGGGCTTAGCAGTTAAACGTGATTATTAAATATTAAGTAAAAGACGAGCTGGATCTTCTAATAGCTCTTTAACACTCACTAAAAATTGTACTGAGTCTTTACCGTCGATTAAACGATGGTCATAAGACAGGGCGACATACATCATAGGGCGAATGACAATTTCACCTTTTTCAACAACAGGTCTGTCTTCTATTTTATGCATCCCTAAAATACCGGTTTGCGGGGGATTTATTATTGGAGTTGCCAATAAAGAACCAAATACACCACCATTAGTAATCGTGAAGGTACCACCTTGCATTTCTTCCATGGATAACTTACCTAACCGAGCCTTGGTTGCGGCATCATTAATAGCAAGTTCAATTTCTGCCATACTCATTTGGTCTGCATCACGAATAACTGGAACAACCAAGCCACGCTCAGTCGATACTGCAATTCCAATGTCATAATAACCATGATAAACCACATCTTGCCCATCAATAGAGGCGTTTACTGCGGGGAATCTTTTTAATGACTCGACAACTGCTTTGGTGAAAAAGGACATGAAGCCCAGTTTAACCCCATGCTTTTTTTCAAAATTATCTTTATATTGAGCCCGCATATCCATAACCGCTTTCAAATTAACTTCATTGAATGTGGTTAACATCGCAGCGTTATGTTGGGCTTGTAATAGTCGTTCTGCAATTTTAGCTCGTAAACGAGTCATTGGAACTCTTCGCTCTTCACGTGCCCCCATTGCCATAGGACTGGGCGATGATTTTGCTGCAGGCTCAGATTTTGCAGATTTTTCCCGGTTGGACTCAATGTAGGAAATAACATCTTCTTTAGTAATTCTACCTTCTTTACCAGTGCCCTTAATCTGGCCGGGTTGTAAATCATTTTCTGCCATCATTCTTCTGACAACAGGACTCGTTGATTTATCTTCATGACTGCTTAAATCATCTTTTGAACTAACTGATTCATCCGATTTTTTCGTTTCTTTCTTCTCTTCTTTTTCTGAAGAAGGAGCTACAGAACCTTCATTAATCTTCGCCAATAATTGGCCAGATCCTACAGTATCGCCCACCTGAAACATAATTTCGCCCAGAATTCCATCAGCAGGGGCAGGCACTTCTAGAACCACTTTATCTGTTTCCAAATCAAGCAAATTTTCATCGCGGGTAACTTTATCGCCCACTTTTTTATGCCATGCGGCTACAGTTGCATCAGCTACTGATTCGGGTAGAACAGGTACTTTGACTTCAATAGACATGGTGATACCTTCTCATTTTGTATTATTAATATTTTTTTAACAAAGCCTGCTCAACCAAAGCAGTCTGTTGTTGTGCGTGTAATGCCGAACTACCTACCGCTGGAGCTGCGGCAAACTCTCTTCCCGCATAAAGCAAGTGCTGATCAGGACTCAGGCAATCTTTCATATTATGTTGCGACGAGAACCATACACCTTGGTTTTGAGGTTCTTCCTGACACCAAATAATTTCTTTTGCATTAGGATATTTATTAAGCTCACTCACTAAAGCTTTTTTAGGGAATGGGTAAAGCTGCTCAATTCTTATAATCGCTACCTGTTCCAATTGTTTCTCACGACGCATCTGCAGTAAATCATAATAAACCTTACCACAGCACAACACGACCCGGGTAACTTTCTTATCATCTAAAGAATCAATTTCCGGAATAACGGTATGAAATTTACCCTTAGTCAAATCGCTTAACGGGGATACCGCCAATTTATGCCGTAATAGACTTTTTGGAGTCATCACTATTAAAGGCTTACGGAAATTTCGAATGACTTGACGTCTTAATAAATGAAATATTTGGGCTGGAGTGGTAGGAGTACATACTTGAATATTGTGCTGAGCACATAATTGCATGAAGCGTTCCAATCTGGCTGATGAATGCTCAGGCCCTTGTCCTTCATATCCATGAGGTAATAGCATCACAAGCCCACAGAGACGCCCCCATTTTTGTTCCCCGGAGCTAATAAATTGATCGATAACTACCTGAGCACCATTGGCAAAATCCCCGAACTGCGCTTCCCATAATACTAAAGAAGAGGGCTCAGAGGAGGCAAAACCATATTCAAAAGCCAACACGGCCTCTTCAGATAAAACAGAATCGATCACTGCGAAAGAACTTTTAGGATCCTGGGAAATCTGCTCTAAAGGAACAAATATTTCTCCGTTAACCGCATCATGTAATACGGCATGTCGATGAGCAAAAGTACCACGACCACAATCCTGGCCGGATAAACGAACCCCATACCCTTCCTGCAATAAACTGGCATAAGCCATTGTTTCAGCATAACCCCAGTTCATAGGTATTTCACCGGCGGTCATTTTATCACGCTCTAATAATAATCGTTGCACTACAGGATTTAAGGTAAACCCTGCTGGCAATTCATTTAATTGTTTAGCGAGTTTTTGAATGTCGGTTTTACTGATTGTAGTATCTGCTTTGTCAGTCCACTTCGCATTGATGTAGGGAGTCCAGTCTATTAAGTACTTCCCTTCATAGTTCTCATGCACCAAGTCTACAACAGCCTTTCCTTTATCCAGTCCGTCACGATATGCGTCAACCAGTTTTTCAGCGTCCTGTTTCGTTAATAATCCTTCTTTCATCAATTCATCTGCATAGATTTCACGCAAGGGACGTAATGCTTTAATCTTTTTATACATTGCGGGTTGAGTGACTGCTGGCTCGTCTGCCTCGTTATGACCATTCCGGCGGTAGCACACAAGATCAATCACCACATCACGCTTGAATTTCATTCTGAAATCCAAAGCAATCTGAGTTGCAAAAACAACTGCTTCAGGGTCATCGCCATTCACATGAAGGACAGGAGCCTGTACCATTTTCGCAATATCGGTGCAATATAAAGTAGAACGAGCATCCAAAGGATTACTGGTCGTAAATCCAATTTGGTTATTAATAACGATGTGAATGGTTCCACCAGTACAATAGCCTCGCGCTTGCGAGAAATTAAAAGTCTCCATTACCACACCCTGACCTGCGAAGGCTGCATCTCCGTGAATCACAACGGGAACCACTGTATCTTTTTTGGCTAAATCATTTCGACGACGCAATCGTGAGCGTGCCGATCCTTCAACTACAGGACCAATAATTTCCAAATGAGAGGGATTAAAAGCAAGTGCCAGATGCATTATTGAGCCGGATTCTGTTTTGATATCCGAGGAAAAACCTAAGTGATATTTCACATCACCGGTTCGATCGTATTTCACTTTGCCTTCAAATTCCTGAAATAATTCTCCAGTATCTTTACCTAAAACATTCACTAATACATTCAAACGACCACGATGAGCCATTCCGATAACTAATTCTTTTACGCCCTCTTGTCCCGCACGATTTATAATTTCTTTCATCATTGGAATTAATGAATCACCACCTTCGAGGGAAAAACGTTTTTGCCCTACATAGCGCGTACCAAGATATCGTTCCAAACCATCCGCAGCAATCAAATCTTTTAAAATATTCAGTTTCTTTTGATTATCAAAATCAGGACGTCCACGAACAGATTCCATTCTCTGTTGCAGCCATTCGGTTTCCTCTGTGCTGGGAATATGCATGTACTCTATGCCAATACTGCCACAATAGGTATCGCGCAATGCCTGATATATGTCGCCCAGGGTCATCTCCGGCCCATTAAAACTGGTACCTGCAAAAAAGGAACGGTTCTTATCACTCTCATCAAGATCGTGATAGGCCAGCTCCAACTTGGGTACAACGGGTCGCTCAGTCATTTCTAATGGATCAAGATGTGCCGCTAAATGACCTAACGATCTGAAGTCGTTAATCAAACTGGCTACTTGATATTGCTTGCTATTATCGGAAGATTGAATAATTTGAGGCGCTTTCTTGTCTGCATTCTGCAAAAAATATTCGCGAATATCTCTATGGGATATCTCTTTCGTGCTACCGTTTACTTTTGGCAAGGCACTGAAAACCGCTCTCCAGTCAGCAGAGACTGAATGCGGATCAACGAGAAAATCCTCATACAAGCTATCAACATAAGCCATACTTCCACCTGATAAATAGGAGGAAGCCCACTCTTTTTGCAGATCAGAACTGCTCATTATCATTCTCCAAGGTTCTCAAAAGATTTGAACAGGTCATATCACCTGCAAATCATAACAGTGCAAAATTCGGTAATCAGGTTTCCTTTCTCAGCATCTGAGTGCGAATTTCAGCTATCGCTTTTGTGGGATTGAGTCCTTTCGGGCATACATTCGTGCAGTTCATAATGGTGCGACAACGAAATACACTGAATGGATCCTGTAATTTGTCCAGTCGATGCATTGTAGCCTTGTCCCGACTGTCTGCTAGAAATCTCCGAGCCTGCAACAATCCAGCAGGGCCAATAAATTTTTCTGGATTCCACCAAAACGAGGGACATGAGCTGGTGCAGCAAGCACATAAAATACACTCATAAAGTCCATCAAGCTGGGCTCGTTCTTCAGGAGTTTGTAAGCGTTCCTGTGCCGGTGCATTATCATTGTTTATTAAATAAGGCTCAACACGCTCATATTGATGATAAAATTGACTCATATCAACTGCCAGATCTCGAATAACAGGAAATCCGGGTAAGGGGCGAATCGTTATTTTATCAGTATTTAATTGAGATAAACTAGTGATACAGGCCAATCCATTGGTACCGTTTATATTCATACCATCAGAACCGCAAACCCCTTCACGACACGATCGCCGGTAAGTAAGCGTAGGATCTTGCTCGGCTTTCAGGCGCTCAAGCAAAGTAAGCAACATAGGATCACTTTTAACCGCTATCGCAATAGTATAATCTTTCATATAAGGTGTCGCATCCACCTCAGGATTATAGCGATAAATAGACAGGGTCAAATTTCTAGTATCTGTCATCTAAATACCCTCTTAGTAAACGCGTTCTTTTGGCTCAAAAGCCGCAATATGTTTAGGTGATGCATTAACCGGACGAAAATCAATTGTCTCACCTTCCTCAAAATACAACGTATGCTTGATCCAATTTTCATCATCACGTTCAGGATAATCTTCTCTGCTGTGCGCCCCACGACTTTCAGTTCGTGCTATTGCGGATTGAGCAGTCGCATATGCAGTAGCCATTAAATTATCCAATTCCAGAGCACTAATTCGCTCGGTATTAAATACATGACTTTTATCTTCCAATTTTGCATGAGCCAAACGTTCACGAAGCTCTTGCAAACGTTTGAGTCCTGACTCCATAATTTCGCCTGTTCGAAATACACCAAAATCTTCCTGCATTACTTTTTGCATTTCATCACGGATAACAGAAGGACTTTCACCATTAGTAGAATGTTCCCAACGTTCATAACGCACCATTGCTGCAGCTATATCTTCATCGCTGACATAAGGTACATCAGGTAGCTGATTGGATTGCCATAGTTCTTCCACATGAATTCCTGCGGCACGACCAAAAACCACCAGATCCAATAATGAATTTCCACCTAATCTGTTGGCACCATGCACCGAAACACAAGCACATTCACCCACTGCATATAAGCCCTCGACAACCTCTTCAAAACCGTCATTTTTAGTTAATACCTGACCATGCATATTGGTAGGAATACCGCCCATACTGTAATGACACGTGGGTACTACCGGGATCGGCTCAACAATGGGATCCACACCGGCAAATTTTATCGACAGCTCACGAATTCCAGGCAAACGCGACATGATGAGGTCTGCACCTAAATGATCGAGCTTTAATTTGACATAATCCACACCATTTGGATTAAAACCTTTACCTGCTCGCATCTCCAAGGCCATGGAGCGTGCGACTACATCACGAGAAGCCAAATCCTTAACCCGTGGAGCATAGCGTTCCATGAACCGCTCACCATCCTTATTAATCAGATAGCCACCCTCACCTCGTGATCCTTCGGTAACCAGGCTGCCTGCACCAACAATACCCGTTGGATGAAACTGCCACATTTCCATATCCTGCAAGGGAATGCCTGCTCTTAAAGCCATTCCAAAACCATCGCCGGTATTAATATAGGCATTGGTAGTTGATTGATAGATTCTTCCCGCACCACCTGTGGCCAGAATACAGACTCGGCTTTTGAAAAAAACTATTTCACCTGTTTCTATATTCATTGCAGTAACCCCTGCAATGCGTCCTTGAGAGTTTTTAACGAAATCCAGAGCAAACCACTCACTAAACACATGAGTTTTTGCCTTTAGGTTTTGTTGGTAGAGGGTGTGCAATAATGCATGACCGGTTCTATCCGCGGCAGCACAAGTTCGTGCTGCTTGCTCACCACCAAAATTTTTTGATTGACCACCAAACTGGCGTTGATAAATTTTTCCATTATCCATTCGTGAAAAAGGCAGCCCCATATGCTCCAGTTCATAAACTGCCTGCGGGCCAGTTTTACATAAATATTCGATACAATCCTGATCGCCAATATAATCAGCACCTTTTACCGTATCGTACATATGCCAACGCCAATCATCTACATCGGCATTACCCAGGGCAGCTGTAATTCCTCCCTGAGCCGATACAGTGTGAGAACGTGTAGGAAACACTTTTGATAAAAGTGCCACTTTCAATCCTGAGTTGGCCATCTGTAAGGCGGCACGCATTCCAGCACCGCCAGCACCAATAATAACCGCATCAAAGGTATTCTGCGCCATTGCCATATTACTGCCCCCCAATAATCATCAAACCCCAGATAAATTGACTCAGGAGCCATAAAACAACCAGCATTTGTACTGAAAGACGAATCGCAGTACATTTAATGTAATCTGTAGTTACGGTCCAGATCCCTATCCATGAATGCAATGAAAGTGCGAGCAAACTTATTGCAGTTGCCAGCTGAAACACTTTATTGGCAAATAATTGATGCCATTGTGCATAATCAAGATTGGGATGTGACAATAAAAAACCAAAAATAAAAAAAACGTACACCGCAAAATACACAGCAGTCACGCGCTGAATTAACCAGTCTTTTAAACCATTACCCGTTAAACTTGTGACATTAGTTACCATATCCAGATTCCTAGAAAAAGAGCCAGAATTACTGTCATAACCATCACTAATATGGCAGTGCGTCGACCTGCACAAAGATGATCACCAAAACCAATATCCATAAAGATATGACGTATCCCTGCAAGTACATGAAAAATCATAGCGGCACCAAATGCCCATAATACCAATTTATAAAAAGGGCTATTTAATGTAAGCCTAATCTGGGCGAACGATTCTTCTGATTGTAATGATTGACCCAACAAAAAGATCATAATGGGTAATAAAATAAATAAAATTATGCCCGACACCCTATGCAAAATGGATGCTATAGCCATAGGAGGAAATTTCATACTACTCAAATCAAGATTAATCGGTCTGTTCTTGTTCACAATGGGTTTCTTCCTCATTAGAAATTGTTGTAATTAGAGCACCATCCCAAATACAATTTGAATTCGCTTTTCACTCATCATCATCCATTTGATAAGTTTTATCCTGAATCATTAATTTTTTAAAAATTGTGCAAATTAAAAAAAACCACTATCAGATAGTACGATTTTAAAACTAAATCCGTGTACAACTTATGGAGTATAGCACTCTGTTTTTATCCCGCAAAGTTAAGTCTGTAAGGAAAAAGCATACTCTTTTATGCCATCACCAAGAATAGATTTATTTAGGATCAATTTGATATTTTTTAAAACAATTGGAATTGCATCTTCGTGAGTTCCTGGAAAATTTAATAGGTGACCCACTTAAATTCGAACCTTATAGGATATTAGAAAATTAAAGCCTATCTTCCAATTTGTTTTCATGAAAAATAGTTTGTATTCTATCAGAAATTTAGGATTTGTTTGGAATAATATGTTCGCAATACGATACATGGGCGCAATCATTTATGATGCGTTAATCATAATTACATTATTCTTCACTATAACTGCTCTTTTTGTACTAATGAATCAAGGTAAAGCAATTCCACCTGCTACAGGCTGGTACCAATTAACTTTAGGAATTCTAGGATTGGGATATTACTACTGTTCTCTCAAATATGGCGGGCAAACTTTAGGAATGAAAGCATGGAAATATCGGCTATCTTCATTAAATCATCTTTCCTTATCTTCATCACAAATTGTTAAAAGGGTTCTTTATTTTATTCCCACACTTATTATCGCACCCTTTCTTCTTCAAGGCAGTTACCAATTACTTAATCGCTGGACCTTAACATCATTTAGTAATATCAGCTCTAGCGCTTAATACCTACTGCAGAGGAACCATGAGAATTTCTGTATGTTTCTCGAGGCGCCTCTGAGGGATAACCATAACCTTTATCTGCAACCCTTTTTACGGTTTCCAAATAGCGTTCACCCCAAGTGGCTGGATCAAAGTTAGTCACCACAACGTTGTAACTTAGATTAATAATCGATTCAAATGCCTTTCTCTGCGCAAGCTCATGACCACCAAAGGCAACCTGGACTTCAGTTTCAACACTCACCCCACCCGCTTTTAAGCGCTCAACAAGGAGATGAATCATTTTTTCAATCGTATAATACAGTTTACACATGGACATACCAGCCGAAAACATATCTTCACTTTTCGCACACGACAAGCGTGAACCGTGATCGTGTATCGGATAAACGAATTCGAGCTCATTAGAATTGGTTAAATGTTCTGGCATCAATATAATGGGTGGAGTAATTGAGGGAATATGGGGCGAGATGACATATAAATNNGGATTATTTAAATCATCTTGCATCGCTAAGTCACGCAATTCAATGGGAATTTCGACTATACCCGGTTTTTCCACCATTTCATTACCTAAATTATATTGATTAGCTCTATATTAGCCCAAAATCAAGTATCGAGCACGATAGTTTCATGCAATATTAGGTAAAAATTCGGTAAAAAATACGCAAACTAGGGAATAGCCTGGTAGTAATCAGGGGGAACACGACATTTAAAGCAAGCACTTTGACAATTCGATCGTTCCTGACATTTACGAATAGCACCCTTACTCACCCATAAATCCAGCATGGGTTGTAATGCAAGCAAATCAACCCGAAACTCCCGGGTTAGTTGCTGGGTACTGACTATTCCTTCACGACAAATAAAATCACGAATTTGCAATAACATGTCGCCTGCCTCTTATTTGTTCACTATAACGAAATAAATATATAACTAACATTAATCCTGCTGAGATGATACTAATCCACATCAAACTTTCCTGCGGATGAGCGAAAAATCGGGCTCCTTGATAAAAAAGCACTGCCGCAGCATAAGCCACTAAAAAAGACCAGATTATAGAAGTCCACATAAACTTCCGATTTGCCTCTTGCCGTATAACTGCCATAGTGGAAACACATGGAATGTAAAGCAACACAAACAGTAAGTACGCATAGGCACCAACCTGGCCATCAAAACGCTGGGCCATAATGCCGTAAACAGATTGAGAGACTTCATTTTCCGCAGCACTCGCCAATACGGGATTCCATAGTGCAGAGCCAAGTTCGGATAAATTATTGGGTATAGACCAAAAAGCAGATTGTAAACCACCCCAAAACTCAAAATGAGCGAGGGTCATCTCATTCAAATGCCCCACCTGAGCATATAAAGAATTTAACGTACCAACCACTACTTCTTTTGCGAGCATTCCTGTTAGTAAACCTACCGTAGCTGGCCAATTATCCTGTTGAATTCCCATTGGAGCGAATAAAGGAGTAATCCATTGTCCCATTAAAGAAAGTAATGATTCAGTGCTACCATCACCCCCGTTTATTCCTCCGTTTAAAGTAATGGCATTTAATCCGCCCAAAATAACACAAACTGGAATGATTAATTTTCCTGCCCGAAAAACAAAAAAACGCAAACGCATGGCGGTCTCTTTGAGTAAGCGTTTCATTGCAGGACGGTGATATGCGGGTAATTCAAGAATAAGTGGGGAAGCATTTCCTTTTAATGACGTATTGCGCAAAATAAATCCGGTGAGCACTGCCATTAAAATACCAACTAAATATAATGAGAAGACTATGTTCTGCCCTCCAGTTGGAAAAAAAGCAGCTACAAATACCGCATAAATCGCCAGTCGGGCGCTGCATGACATAAATGGGCTCATCATAATGGTCAGCAGTCTGTCACGCTCTGAATCAAGGGTCCGAGCGGCCATGATGGCAGGTACGTTGCACCCAAAACCTACAATCATAGGCACAAAGGATTTTCCGGGTAATCCCATTGCTCGCATGGCTTTATCCACCACAAAGGCAGCACGTGCCATGTACCCTGACGTTTCCAGTAAGGAAAGAAAAAAGAACATCGCAGCAATTACCGGAATAAAGGTTAATGTGGTATTAATCCCCTTACCAACCCCATTGGCGATAATTGCAATAAGCCAATCAGGCATGTTTAATCGATGGAGTAACCAGGTAGGCCCCTGAACAAAAAGGGTATCCGTACTGATATCAAAAAAGTCCTGAAAGGCGCCACCGACATTGATGGCAAATAAAAACATCAGGTACATCATCGCAAAAAAGATAGGGATAGCCCAAAACCGATGTAATACAATTCGATCCAGTTTAGCAGTAAAATGCTCACTGGCATCACTTCGTTTTTGTTGGGTTAAAGCCACCATGTTATGGATTTTTTGATAGCGGGCATCTGCCAGCAAGACATCCAGACCAGTCTCAATATTTGAAAATGATGACAGATCAATTTTAATCGCTTTATCTGCTAATGAATCTCCCTCAGCCAGTCTTCTGGAATAATAATACGCAAGGGATTTACTATAACCCTCTTCAGTCAATTGATTTTCTAAAAACGCCAAGGCATCCTGGAGAGGCCTGGATAGAGGTAAAGACCAGACGGGACTTTGGATTGAAGCATTCGGAATGGCCTCAATTAATTCAGGTATACCGATATTTTGATGCGCCTGGATTGGGATTACCGGGCAACCTAATTGCGCGGACAGTTCGGTCAGATTGATGGAAATACCGCGCTGACGCGCTATATCCATCATATTAAGAGCAACAATGACTGGCTTACCCAGTTCTAAAATCTGTGTCGTTAAATACAAATGACGCTCTAGATGACACGCATCGATCACGTTTATAATGCAATCAGACTCCAGCGAAACAACAGATTGTGCGGCTATCTGCTCATCCTGACTTAACCCTTTAGCATGCGCTACCAGAGAATAAATACCGGGTAAATCGGTTATATTTATCTCTTGCCCACCCATGTGCAGCGAACCGGTTTTCTTCTCCACTGTAACTCCTGGCCAATTCCCAACGCGTTGGTTATCGCCAGTTAATGCATTGAATAAGGTCGTTTTACCACAATTAGGATTGCCCACCAATAAGACATGAGTCATATACGCTCCAACACCAAATGGCTCGCTTCTTCTTTTCTTAAGGTTAAAGAGGTCCCTCTGACATCAATTTGAACGGGACAACCCAGGGGTGCAACTCTAATGATGGAAAATTCAACCCCACATGTCACTCCAAGAGATAAAAGCCTTCTTCTATATTGAGTCTCAGTCAGGCCAAAATCAATTAGTCTCACTTTATCTCCAGGTTCTAATTCACTAATTTGCATTATCTTACTAAAAAAGATCAATCAGATGTTGAGTGTAGCACAAATGGTATCGAGAATCATTCTCAATTAAGTTAATTTTTATGCACGAATGTTTCATAAATAGATTTGTTAGGTCTTAAACGATGTTGAAAACACTTCTGCGCGGGTGGCGTGATAAGTAATCCACTGACTGCATTTCGGTGAGCCGACTTATGGTGCGCTTAAAAGGCTCAAGCATCTCACCCGCCACATACAATTGATCTAAAGGAACTGCTGCAGAGAGAATCATTTTAATTCCTCGGTCATACATAACATCGATTAAGTGAATGAGCATAATCGTCTGCGCTGTATGATTTTCAGTAAGACAAGGTATTTGGCTGACAAATACGGTCTCAAAACGGTCAGCAATTTCTAAGTAGTCTAATTGACTACGAGGCAAATTACATAACACGTCAAAAGAAAACCATATAATTTNNGGAATAGGCCGACCTTGCACCACAATCATCTCATTATAGGTAGCATTATCTGCAAGCAGATAAAATTGTCTTTCCATTTGCTCTGAGGTGATGCTGTTTAAGGGGAATAAATAAGCATCAATTAAGGGTTGTCTACCTAACCGATAATCCCTTTTTTTATTGAGTTGAACCACATGACAATTTAGGTTTATTAACGCTATGGCGGGTAAAAAACGATCCCGCTGTACTCCATTAAGATACAGTTCATCTGGTGGGGTATTCGAGGAAATCACCAACACCACCCCTTCATTAATTAAAGCCTCGAGTAATTGCGCCAAAATCATTGCGTACGCTACATCATCGACTAAAAACTCATCAAAACATAACAAACGAGTAGATTGTGCAATTTTTTTTGCAATATGACGTAAGGGATCTTTTTTTCCCTGGAATTGACGTAATTGAGCATCTATTTGTTGCATAAAATGATGAAAATGAAACCGATTTTTTTTTTCTTCTTCAATATATTGATAAAATAAATCGACAAGATAAGTTTTACCTACCCCTACAGCACCATAGAGATAAAGCCCTTTAATAGCCGTACGAGAGCTAAAAAACCACCAGGAGCCGTTATTTTTTAATGCATCGGCAATATTTTGTAAGTAATCCAATATCTCCAGTTGCGATGGGTCGCTATCAATATCACCACGCCCGATGGCTTGCTGATAATGATCGATTAAATTCATGATAATGATACCTGCTCGCGAATAATATCAATCAACTGTGATTTTAACTCGATCAGTTTTCCGTGAAAAAAATGTCCCGTATCAAACTCAATCAAGGGTAAACTGGGCGACGATTGGCTGGCAAAATCTGCGACAATTTCAAAAGGCACCACTTCATCATCATTCCCTTGTATAATCACCCATGGGGAAGGAGATGGTGTGAATTCACGGTAATTATAATGATGTACGGGTGGCGCTATTGTTATTAACAAAGAATGAGGGTTTTGAGACGCGCAACGATAGGCTACATAAGAACCAAAAGAAAAACCGGCGAAAATAAAATGTAACCCTGTTTGCTCCTGCTGCCACATTTTAGTCAAAGCAAGCATGTCCTCACTCTCACCAATTCCCTCATCATAAGAACCGGAGGATTGCCCCACGCCCCTAAAGTTAAACCGTAATGAAGGTATCCCCAGTTCTTTGAAGGCCCGTGCCATAGTGGTTACGACTTTATTATTCATCGTGCCACCTTGTAGCGAATGAGGATGGCCAATAATTCCGACATAGGATGGATTAATATGTTCCGGCACGGATAACACCGCTTCCAATTGACCGGCTAATCCTGATAAAAGAAGAGGATGATCGCCCGAAGAATTTAATTTGTCCGCGAAAATCATAAAAACCTGAACTGAAAAATCATTCAATAATAACCCAGATTTAGTGGATTGATAACTACTTTTACTGGTAAATCATTTGTCCCATAACGAATTGATAGCGGATTTTACGAAATTTTCCAGATAACGTATTCAACTTCATTCTGTTTGGCTATATCATAATTAAACGTAGCGCTGACCTTAATGGCAGTGACTTATTTTAAATCAATTTAGGGAGGACTTGATCCATGCGACAAGTACCTGTTCCACATGCAGTTACGTTTATTTCCTTTTCTCCTCAAGCAAGGAGAAAAATATGAAAATTCATGATTTTAAACTAATGAAACAAAAACGTAACAAAATTTCCATGCTGACCTGTTACGATTATCCCTCTGCATGCATTATTGCTGAATCAGATATTGATTGTGTACTCGTGGGCGACTCCGTCGCTATGGCCGTACATGGTTACAACACCACTATTATGGCAACCATTGAAATGATGGTATTGCATACTCAAGCAGTAGCCAGAGGTTTAAATAAGCAGTTTTTAATTTCTGATCTTCCCTTTTTGAGTCATAAAATGTCTCGCGCCCATACCGTTGACCATGCAAGACAACTGCTACAGGCAGGTGCTCATGGGGTAAAAATTGAGGGAGCCGATAAAGATACTCTCGAAACCATTGAATTTTTAGTAGCGGCTGGGGTTCCGGTTATGGGGCATATCGGATTAACTCCCCAATCTGTTCATCAACTGGGTGGGCATAAAGTTCAGGGCAAAACACAGGAACAGGCAGAGCGCCTGGTAAATAATGCGAAACAATTAGAAAAAGCCGGCTGTTTTAGCCTGGTCATAGAATGTGTACCTCCTCTTGTTGCAGAAATGATTACCCAATCAACAGCACTACCCACAATCGGAATTGGTGCAGGTTCTCAAACTGATGGACAAGTACTTGTCTGGCATGATGTCCTAGGCCTTTCTCCCTCGTTTAATCCCAAATTTGTTAAACAATATGCACAGGGAAAAGAATTATTCCTCAATGCCTTGAATATGTATGTCCTCCAGGTGCAGGAAGTTCATTTTCCTGCAGTGGAACACGCCTTTTAGGAGCTTTTATGCACATTTTCCATAATTTAGATGAATGGATTCAGTTCAGAAAGACACTACCCAATGAAATGGAACTGGGATTCGTTCCTACTATGGGTAATTTACATGCGGGACACGCCTCTTTGTTTCAACAAAGCGTTGTTGAAAATGATCATACTATTTCCAGTTTATTTGTTAACCCCACTCAATTTAACCGCAAAGATGACTTTACTCACTACCCGCGCACATTGGAAAATGATTTACGAATAATGGCTGACGCAGGAATTAGTTATTGCCTCTTACCTACCGAAAATGAAATGTACCCGGATAAATTTAACTTTAAAGTCCAAGAAGATAATTTGTGTCAGATTATGGAAGGAGCACACCGTCCTGGTCATTTTAACGGCGTATTGACCGTGGTATTAAAATTATTAAATCTTACCCAACCCACTCGTGCCTATTTTGGAGAAAAAGATTACCAGCAATATCTCTTGATTCAGAATATGGCCAAAGCTTTTTTTCTCAACATCGAAATTAAATCTTGTCCAACAATACGAGAGAACAGTGGACTTGCATATAGCTCCCGGAACAATCGATTAAATGCGGAACAACGAAAACGTGCAGAAGAATTCGCCAAGATATTCCATCAGGATAAACCCTGTGCCATGATAATAACAGAGTTAAATCACCAGGGAATTAAGGTGGAATACATCGAAGAATACCAAAACCGAAGATTTGCAGCAGTTCTCATTGGTGATATTCGCCTCATTGATAATTACCTCCTACAATGAAACTAAGTAATTGGCATATCATAACCGGGGCACCATCATCTGGTAAAAGTACTTTGATAACGCAATTGGCAACGATGGGGTTTAAAATAGCTCCTGAAATTGCCAGACCATATATTGAAGGCCTGTTGGTTTCGAATCCATCCCTGGATGAAATTTATCGTAATACGCCTAAGTTACAGCGGGGGATATTAGCTGCTGCTCTAAAAAGGGAGCGTCAACTTGATACAGATGAGTTAATTTTCTTTGATAGAGGAACCAGTGACAGTTTGGGCTATTTTAATTATTATAATCTGGACGCTCGCACCGCTAGCAAAATCTGTCATCATGTTCGTTATAAGCGGATTTTTTTCTGTCACCAACTCCCTGTTGTTCCCGATACAGTTCGGATTGAAGACAACACCACTGCTTTGAAAATTGGAAAACTCATTTTTAAGGCGTATCAAGATGCAGGATATGAAATCATTGAAATTCCAGCGCTCAGCGTGTCGCAACGAATTGACATTATTCTCACTTATCTTGATTAGAGACACTTATCAGATGCTCCTCCAGTCTATACTTTAAAAATAGGGATGGATTGAAGAACAGCAGCCATCCTATTAAAATATAATTTTATTACTGGAATTACCTTGTCTTTATTAAACACTACTTCATACATCAGTCTGCCCACCGAGTTTTACCAAAAAATTCATCCTATCCCTATATCCAATCCGTATTTAGTAAAATTTAACGAGCATCTTGCTTTATCTTTAGGGATAAATCCGGGTATCACTGAACAGGATAATATAATTAAATTATTAGCTGGTAACGAAGTACCCTCGCAAATTGAGCCTATTGCCCAAGCCTATGCGGGTCATCAATTTGGTCACTATGTGCCATTATTAGGCGACGGTCGCGCTGTGTTACTAGGCGAAAAAACGGATAAAGAGGGTCATGTATGGGACATTCAGTTAAAAGGGTCAGGGCGTACACGTTACTCAAGAATGGGCGATGGGCGCGCACCCTTATCTGCTGTACTTAGAGAATATTTATTAAGTGCTGCTATGCAAGGTCTGGGAATACCTACGACACAAAGTTTGGCAGTTATAGGTAGTAATGAGACAATTATGCGCCAGGAAGGCCCCGTAGCTCTTGGTGTTTTGACCCGGGTTGCATCAAGCTACATTCGTATCGGCACGTTCCAATACGCAGCCCAATTACCCAATGATAATGCGGTAAAGATGCTGGCTGATTATACTCTCAAGCGCCATTATCCCGAACTTCTCATAAAACAGGAACCTTATTTAGAATTATTTAAAGCAGTTATCGACAAACAAGCCCAGCTAATAGCAGAGTGGATGAACGTAGGTTTTATACATGGGGTGATGAATACTGATAATATGACGATTTCTGGTGAAACGATTGATTACGGACCCTGTGCTTTCATGGACGAGTATTATGAAACTCAGGTCTATAGTTCCATAGACTGGCAGGGCCGATATGCATACAGTAATCAGGTTCCTGTAGCTTATTGGAATTTGCATCAGTTTAAAGAAACCCTATTACTAATATCCAATGATCCATTAATTCATGATGAATTCCAAAATGCGCTTGATTATTTTGGCACTGCTTTTAATCAGTTTTGGTCAAATAAAATAAGAACGAAACTTGGTTTGCAGGTCATTGATGAATTATCCAAGAAAATTATTAATCGTTTTTTTGGCTTACTGCAACACCATCACCCTGATTTTACCCATACGTTCCGTTTACTTGGTGACTCTTTGACTTGCGAAAAAGCGAAACAATCCTGGTTCTCATTATTTAATCACTCCGCAGATAGCCAGCAATGGTATGCAGATTGGCGAAAATTAATTGCTATGCAAAACTCGCAAACCGAACTAAACCACATAAAAGCTGCAATGCATTTGGTAAACCCTACTTACATACCCCGGAATCATCTTGTTGACCAGGCAATAAAAAATTACTTGAATGCAAAAGATACGTCACTTATGGACCGATTACTTAATGTGTTTCAATCTCCGTTCACCCAAATTGACGATACAGAGGACTTACAAAGACTTCCTGAGGAACATGAGCGTATCAGACAAACATTTTGTGGTACCTGAATTAAGACACGCCCTAAATTTGCCGCAACTGACCTTCTTAGATACTTCCTTAGCGAAATATTTCTGCCAGAAAATTCGTCATGGCAATCCAGGAGCGATGCGCGGCAACCTCATTGTAAACGATGCCCATATTTACTTCATGGGCTTGTGGATTCGCAAAGCCATGTTGCACATGGCCATACATATGAACCTGCCAGTCAGCCCCAGCATCCGTCATTTCCTGACANNCATGTAATACCAGAATTTTGGCTTTAATGGGCTCTGATTTTAGATCATCCGGTTTATTCAGTAACCCATGAAAACTTACCGCGCCTTTAATATCCGCACCACTGCGGGCAAGATCCAAAGCGCACAAGCCACCAAAACAAAAACCAATAATAGCCACACGGTTTATATCCACTTCGGGCATGCCAATTACAGCATCGTACGCCGCTTGTAAGCGATTTCTGAGCAGCAATCTATCATTAACAACAGGATCCATTAATGCCTTTTTTTCCTCCACCGAAGTCCCAATGCGGCCTTGACTGTACATATCCAAAGCAAAACCCAAATACCCCATTTCCGCCAATAATTTAGCCTTGTCGCACACTAAGTCTCCACGACCAGTCCAGTCATGAGCGACTATAACAGCAGGACGTGGCTCATCAGAATTATTATTGTATGCAAGAAATCCATAAAGCTCTTGATCATCATGATGATAAATATAATTTGACGTATGCATTTTGGTTATCCTTAGGATTAATCATAAAAATAGTCTAGGGCAATCCCGATAAATGTCCATAGATGAAGCGATAAAAGTCTTATCAATTTAACAATCACATTCAATAGGTAATCGACTTTCTTAATTAAAGAATTCCAAGGAGTTTATATAATAGGATTGAAGAATAATTACTGAGCATTAAAATTCGATTTAAATCCAACTTATGTGATATAGTTTTGTTTCTTTAGAACTATGACTAACCTTCTTGTGTGAATTTAAGTTATGTGTGTTGCTTTTTGCTAAATTTATTTTTTACTAAGGAATTTTATGAGTGTACTTCTCAAACAAAAAAAGTTTATTTTTCTTCTTTTTATAACAGCAATTAATTGTTATGCCCAAAAATCTATTGAATTTTTCGCCTCAAATAATACTCACCAAATTAATATTGAAGAGGCTTATGAGCGCCTAACGGGACAAAAGCAGCAACAATTACGCTCTAAAATGATTAGGGTTTTGCAAAAAAACCATTTGGAGCAAGGTTCATTTAAAGATATCTTAGGCACTTATCAAATGGCCGACAATCAGGCAGAAACCGCTGATAATACAGAACAATTTCACACCTCACCTTTGCAAAAGTTATCAAAAACACAAATATTTTCTCTGGCAAGGGAGTTTGCAAACACTCTCCAACAAGAAAGTGTGGCGGTATTGATACCTAATTCATCAACTTTGGGTTTAGTCAAAGTAACGTTTCAAGATCATCAACCCTCTATTAATGAGGCCATTAAAATTATTCGACAAAAATTACCACCAAGTTATGGGCAAGCTTACTCTTTAGTAATGGTCAATCAAACTTCAACGTTCAATGAGGCTAAAGTACATCAAATTGAATGGCTGGGTAGTCAACTGAATTTAGATGAAATTAGAGCGGCCTTCCCTGAGGAAAAAATAACTGGCCAAAACGGAAATGCCTATTTAATATTTAAAGATGGGTGTGCAAAACCTATATAAATATCCTTAAGGTGGCTGCAAAGGAGCTGTGGCACTTTCCTTTATGGCCCCAATTAATTTATTTTTTAACTAGTTATTCTACCCTATTTTTAATGTTATTATTTTTTAATTTAATAACCTATAGAAATCTATAAAAGGAAATAATGATGAAATTGAAAGGTGGAGATTCAAATAGAAAATTTCAAAATAAGCTATTCAAACCTGAAGTAAATAAAAAAAATAATAATGAAGGGCAAAATAATGAGAAAAATCGGGCAAAATTTTGGTCAAAACAAAATCAGCAATTTAAAACCGATAATAATTCAAATTTAGTCAATGAATTAAATGTAGCCGCTATAGTAACATTTAGTTCATTTAGTTAATGTGAAACAGAAGATGCGGCATGATTTAGGTTCGAAAGAACCAATAATTACCTTCAAGTTTTTACGATCACATGAAACAGATTGATTATGTAATCCTAAAAGTAACGTTAAGTGAATTTATCAAAATTACTGCGCGGGTTGCTTAACCCGCGAACCAATCATTAACCCTCAATATACTGCCGTATTTTTTTCATGGCATTTTTTTCGAGCTGACGTACTCGCTCTGCTGATATACCGTATTTTTCCGCCAGATCATGTAAAGTCAGCTTTTCATCCGCTAACCATCTTTGCTGCAGAATATCCTGGCTGCGTTCATCAAGTTGCTCCAAGGCAAACATGAGCTGTTCCCGTCCCTGATCACCCGTATCTTCTTTTTCCAATACCAAGGCAGGATCGTCATTCACATTAAACAGATAGCGCTCTGGAGCTTTATATGCATCCTCATTATCATCAGCATCTGGTGCATCATAAGGCGAGTCCATCACGTTTAAACGTTGCTCCATCACCAATACTTCTTCACGGCTCACGCCCAAATCTTTCGCTACAGCATCTACTTCCTCATTACTAAACCAACCTAACCGGTTCTTCATTTGCCGCAAATTAAAGAATAATTTACGCTGCGCTTTGGTCGTCGCAACTTTGACGATGCGCCAGTTACGTAAAACAAACTCATGAATTTCTGCTTTAATCCAATGAACTGCAAAGGATACCAGCCGAACACCCATTTTGGGGTCAAAACGTTTGACCGCTTTCATTAACGCAACATTACCTTCCTGAATCAAGTCGTTTAAAGGCAAACCATAACCCAAATAACCGCGAGCTACGCGAACCACATAACGTAAATGAGCAAGAACCAAACGTCTTGCTCCTTCCAGATCACCTTCAGCATGAAATCGCTCAGCACAAGCAATCTCTTCTTCAAGAGTGAGCATGGGAATTTGATTTACCCGATGAATATAAGAATCAAGACTACCAACAGGCAGATTCATTGCAGATAGTTGCAACTGTTGACTCATACTTCTTCCTCCAGTTATCAACAAAAATTAGTTTAAACGAGCGATATTCATGAAACACCGCTAAACGATAAATTCTTCCGAAATTTAACTTCTGACAAAAACTCATAATTTAGCAGTTTTGTGCGGTGATGAAGCATTATAATTAATTATACATCAATTATAAGGTTCAATAGAAGCCAACTGTCGTTTCACTGATAATCGAGCTCCAAGCCACCCGAGTATAATGGCAAAAAACACAAGTAGCAAGATTTGCCGAATTGATAATGATGTCAGAGGATAATGCATTTGGTATACCACCGCCAATTGATTAACCGCAACCCCCAGACTTAGCACAAATATGTTCACTAATAAAACAGCAAGGATAGCCCCAGCGAGGCCATACCATATGCCGGTATAAACAAAAGGCCTCATAATATAAGGATCTGTTGCGCCAATTAATTTTAGAATTTGAATCTCTTCCTGCCGGTTATGGATAGCCAGACGTAAGGTATTACCAATAATAAACACTACGGCTAAGGCCAATAAAATCATTAACCCATGAGCGGCTTTTGTAGCAAATCCTAAAATTGCATGGAGGCGCGTAATCCACTCCATATCCAACTTGGCTTCTTCAATATTAGGGAGAGTCCTTAGTTGATTCGCCAGCAAATCAAGTTTAGCAGGCGCATCAACCATTAAAGCCGGTATCACTTCTATTACGGGTGGCAAGGGATTTTCAGGAAGATAACGCATAATGTCATGCATCCCTTCTTGCGCAGTTAATTCTTTAAGACCTGCATCCGAAGATTTAATCGTAGCCTGCCCTACCCCCTGAACCGCTCGTACTTTTTGTAATAAGGTGGTTTGTTCTGCGTCTGTTAACGAGGGTTTTAGATAAAGAGAAATATGCCCCCCCTGTTGCCAACCTAAAGTAAGTTTATTCAAATTATCCGCAGAAACCCAAAATAAAGCGGGTAGTGCCAGTGCGATAGCTATAACAATCGCAGTCATCATAGTGGCGAGCGGTTTACGACATAATAAATTCAAACTCTGAATAGCTGCCTGCACGTGATAAATCAGAAAAGAATGAGTCTTTGTTAACAAAGCTTGCCTCCTTTCAACATAAAGATACGATGCCGCATACTGGCAATTAATGCCAAATCATGGGTGGCGATAAGAATACTGACCCCTACAGAATTAAATTGTTCGAAAAGAGTCATTATTTCGGAGGAAAGCTTTGGATCAAGATTACCTGTAGGTTCGTCGGCGAGTAAAAGAGCCGGTTTATGAACCACTGCCCGCGCCAGACCAACTCGCTGCTGCTCACCACCAGATAAATGCAACGGCAGCATTTTTTCTTTACTCAGAAGACCCACCATATCAAGAGCCGCATGCACTCTTTTGGCAATCATAGGGTAGGCCATGCCCTGAATTTGTAATGGTAACGCTACATTATCAAACACGGTGCGGTCATTTAACAAATGCGGCGATTGAAAAGTAATCCCTAAATTACTGCGATGCGCTGCTACATCACGCTTTTTAAGCTGATTTAATTTTAATCCATTAACACTAAGTTGACCAGAAGTTGGCCATTCCAATAGAGCAATCAACTTTAAGAGAGTGCTTTTGCCAGCACCTGAATGACCTGTAAGAAAAGCCATTTCTCCCTTTTGCAGGGAGAAATTAACTTGACTCAAAGCTTCAAAGCCGCCGGGATAACGTTTACTTACCTGGTCAAATGTGATCATCATTAAATATAGCACCGACAAATTGCGCTGCATCAAAGGGTCGTAGATTATCTATGCCCTCACCGACACCTAAATAACGAAATGGTATCCCTAAATCATGAGCTATTGCAAATAAAATCCCGCCCTTCGCTGTTCCATCCAGTTTAGTCATGGTAATTCCCGTCAATGTGACTGCCTCATGAAACTGACGGGCTTGCATTAATGCATTTTGACCAATACTTGCATCAAGAATAAGCATGGTCTCATGCGGCGCATGAGGATCTAGTTTATGCAGGACTCTTTTGACCTTTTTTAACTCATCCATCAAATTACTTTGCGTATGGAGCCTTCCTGCGGTATCTGCGATTAATACATCCATCTTGCGTGCTTTGGCTGCTTGCAATGCATCAAAAATAACAGAAGCACTGTCTGCACCGGTATGTTGTGCAATCACCGGAATCTCATTACGCTCACCCCAGACTTGCAATTGTTCCACTGCTGCAGCCCGGAACGTATCTCCCGCAGCTAACATTACCTTTTTACCTTGTTGCTGAAATTGCTTGGCAAGTTTCCCTATGGTAGTTGTTTTGCCTGCCCCATTAACCCCCACCATTAAAATTACGAAGGGTGATTGATCCTTAGTTTCAGGAATTAAAGGCTGCGATTTGGCACCTAATATTTTTGTTAGGTGGTTTTTTAATGCCTCATGCACCGTATTACCATCGGATAATTGTTTGCGCTCGAGTCCATCTGTGAGTTGTTTTAAAACCGTTTGTGTGGTTTCTATTCCTAAATCAGCACTCAGTAAAAGGATCTCCAGCTCCTCAATTAATTCTGGACTGATTTCTTTCTTGCCCAATAATAGTCGGCCAATCCCATCACCAAACTGATGACGTGTTTTACTTAACCCCCGTTTAAATCGGGCAAAAATACCTTCTTTACTTAATTCAGGTTGTGACTCTTCCGGGACAGACTCAATTGGAGAAAATTTGTCCAAATTATTTTCTATCTTAACTTCTTGATTCTCCGTCACTTTTGGTGATTCAGAATCCTGATTTCGTTTAAACCATTTAATCATTTAGTGTACAAATCCTGGGAAATGTGAAATTCTATCACCTTTTTCGCTTTGAGGTGACGTTGTGCACAAAATACTCATCACACTCTTGATGTTACTATCTTGCCAGACCTTCAGCCAAGTTCAAGAGTTTATATTAAATAACGGATTAAAAGTACTGGTTAAAGAAGATCATCGCGCCCCCATCGCAGTGTCCATGATTTGGTATAATGTAGGATCAGCGGATGAACCTGCAGGAATTACCGGGGTCTCTCATGCAATTGAACACATGATGTTCAAAGGAACTCCAAAATATCCACTCGGCGTTTTTTCTAAAACTATTGCCGCACAAGGAGGCCAGGAAAATGCATTTACGAACAATGATTATACAGCCTACTTTGAAAAAATTGATGCAACTCGGCTCGCCACAAGTTTTGAATTAGAAGCGGATCGAATGACCAATCTGCTGCTGAATGCCGACGAATTCGCCAAAGAAATTAAAGTCATTCAGGAGGAACGACGATTGCGGACTGATGATAATCCTCAAGCACTCGCATTTGAGAGATTTTTAGCGACAGCTCATCTTGCTGCACCCTATAATCATCCCGTGATCGGCTGGATGACTGATTTACAACAGATGAATGTAGACGTGTTAAAAAAATGGTATCAAAGTTACTATGCCCCTAACAACGCAACTTTAGTGGTGGTTGGTGATGTCTCACCAGAAAAAGTACGCGCCTTAGCGGAACAGTATTTTAGCCATATTGAGAAAAGACCAGTGGCAGAACGAAAACCACAACAAGAGCCACCAGCCTTGGGCAAGAANNTGCCAAATTCCCTTTGTTAATGATTGGTTATACAGTACCCACGGTAAATACTGCTACTAAACCCTGGGAGCCCTATGCGTTGGAATTAATCGCTGGGATTCTGGATGCAGGGGAAAGTGCACGATTTTCTAAACATTTAATCCGAGGAAATCACATTGCGACCGGGGTTGATGTGTACTACAACCTTTACTCTCGATATCAAACTCAATTTATAGTCTATGGGGCACCAAGTCAGAATCATCAAATTACTGAATTACAACAAGGATTAATAGGTGAGCTTGATTTATTAAAAAATAATAAGGTAAATGACAAAGAATTACAGCGTATTAAAAATCAGATTATTGCCCAAAAAACATTTGAAAAAGACTCAATTTTTGGACAGGCAATGGAACTTGGCTTACTGGAAACAACGGGGCTGGGATGGAAAAAAGCGCAGGAATATAATCAAGCGATTAACAACGTCACTCCAGAACAGATTCAGCAAGTTGCACAACAGTATTTTAAAGAAATTAATATGACAGAAGCAGTACTAAAACCAATCACGCACAATGAGGTAAAGTCATGAGAAATTTGAGCCTTATCATCACCGCTCTGTTTTTTTTCGTAACCCAAAATGGCTTTGCCAATACGTTCAAAACAGAAAAATGGGTTACTAAAAATGGGGTACCCGTAGTATTTTACCAGGCTATGGAAGTTCCCATGCTGGATATTAGTATGGCCTTTGCGGCTGGTTCTGCCTATGATGGAGATCATTTCGGTCTAAGCGCCATAACAACAAAGATGCTCAGCGAAGGAAGTGCGGGGCGCAACGCAAATGAAATAGCCGAGAATCTTGCGGATACCGGAGCACAATTTGACGCATCGACCAGCAGAGACATGGTGGTGTTTAATTTGCGCACACTTACAAGCAAAGAGCCCTATTCTCAATCCACTAAGACTTTTGCGCAGATCATCAATCATCCGAATTTTCCCGATGAGGGATTTGAGCGTGAGAAAAAGCAGCTGCTCATGGCTATTGAACAAACAGATGAGTCCCCTGATGAAGTGGCCAGTATCAATTTCTTTAAAACCCTGTATCAGAATCACCCCTATGCGCATCCAGTAGATGGAACTGCGACTACGATGAAAGCAATAACTAAAAAGCAAGTGACTGATTTTTATAAAAATTATTACGTTGCTGCGAATGCGGTAGTGGTTTTGGTTGGGGCCATAGACAGCAAAACCGCCCATCAGCTGGCCGAACAGCTGACCGCTGAATTACCTAAAGGAAGCAAAGCGCCGCTAATCCCCAAAGCAAATCATTTAACCGCCCCTGAGCCAATTAACATCCCCTTTCCCTCATCACAAACTGTTGTTCGCATGGGGCAAGTTGGAATTGATCACCATAATGCAAATTATTTCCCCTTAATGGTTGGAAATTATATTCTCGGTGGTGGGGCATTAGTTTCAAGACTTTCCGTAGAAGTACGAGAAAAAAGAGGCCTGACATACGGGGTAGACAGCCAATTTGTACCCATGCCTGGAGAGGGCCCTTTTCTTATCAGTCTATCAACTAAAAAGGACCAGGCTAAAACAGCACTAGCCATTACTCGTGACACTCTGGATCAATTTATTTCTCAAGGACCTAACTCCCAGGAGCTTAAAGCTGCCAAACAATATTTAACTGGAAGTTTTCCCATGTCTCTGGCGAGTAATCGAACTATAGCCAGTCTTTTATTGCGAATGGCCTTTTACCATTTGCCAGACAATTATCTTGATACTTATGTGGCACACGTCAATTCTGTTACCGGCCAGGAGATTGCCCAAGCATTTAAACAACAGGTGCAGACGAAGAATTTGCTTCTTGTCACAGTGGGGCAATCGTGAACCAAGTCATTCGCATCATCGGGGGGTTATATCGGGGCAAAAAACTCCACTTCCCTAATGTGGAAGGTCTAAGACCAACTCCGGATCGCGTCAAAGAGACTTTGTTTAATTGGCTCATGCATGAAATCAAAGGTGCTCGCTGTCTCGATGCATTTGCAGGCAGTGGAGCACTGGGTTTTGAAGCGTTCTCTCGGGGCGCTGCCAAGGTGGTTCTGGTGGAGCAATCTTCTTTAGCCCATGTTAATTTACAAAAAATTATCACCCAATTTAACAGTCCTGTTTTAAAACTGCTGAAAGGAGATGTGACTCACTATCTGACATCCTGTAGTGAGCAGTTTGATATAATCTTTCTAGACCCTCCTTTTGCCGCAAATTATCTGCCCGAATGTCTTAAACTAATAGTTCAAAACAAGCTCCTGGTGCAGGGAGGGTTGGTCTATATTGAATGTCCAATTTTAGTCGAAATGGATGAGAACGAATGGCAACAAATCAAACTAAAACAAGCTGGCCAGGTTTTGTACGCTCTATTTAAAAAACTGTAACCAACTATATCTTGACAAGGACGCTTGCTCCTGTTTCAATCTAAAGCAATACTACTAGAATATTAAAGAACATTGAATGAACAATAAGCTTGTCATAATGTTTATTGTTTCAACACTGCTGGTTAGCTGTGGTGGAACATTTAGAAAACCGCCCGTAAATAATCCCAGTGATGATGCGACTATAAAATTGGCCGAGGCAGCAGTTTCTGTCAGTGATTCCATGCTCGAAATGGCACGAATTGAAAAAGTGATATCTCCACCAGAACATGATAATATATTAACCATTCCTAATGCTTATAATTTACAGGCCCGGGCAAGTGTTGATTGGTCGGGACCCATTGAGGAACTCACAGCGCGTATCGCCAAGGCGGCTCATTTTAAACTTCGAATATTAGGAAAGGTACCTGCTGTTCCTGTTTTAATTAGTATTAGTATAAAAGATAAAAGTTTAGCAGAAATCCTGCGGGATATAGATTATCAAGCCGGTGTTAAAGCTTTTATTCATGTGTACCCTAACAGTCAGGTTGTTGAATTACGTTATGCCAAATTATACTCTTAGTCTTATATTACTAATATCAGTCTCGTTGGTAGGCTGTGGCACTTTTTATCGCGGAAATGTCGGCGATACCAGCTCATTAGCGGGCATTCAGGCTATGGCCAATGGCAAGCACAGTCGTAATCAAAAAAGACAAAGAATGGGTAAAATTCGAGAAATGGCCTTAAAAGAGACCGCTCTGAGCCTTGGTGCACAGGCAGGTCTTGCTTACCGGGCACGAATTATTGATGAAGCACTCACCAAACAGGCAAGAAACCTGGATATTATTTACGATTTTAATTCTTTAGTCCTTGAGCATAACATTTTACCCCCGGTTTTACTGGAAGGCAGGAACACTCTAAATCTTGCAGATGCACAGAGCATCAGGGTTTCTGATCGCACGTATAAAGTCGCCAAACAGGCCCACTTTATAACAACGCCACCAACCTGGCGCCAATACCTCTGGATGGACTATGTAAAACCAGAAGCGCCTAATGTGACCTTACTCCCTAAATCAAAAGTAGAAAGGCAAATTTGGTGTATTTATGCAGCCAAAGGGTGGAAAAATGGGGTTGAACAAGCCAATACTAATCTTGAAGAAAGCATTGCTCGGGTGAAAGAAGACTTTGGTGGCATGATTCTTTACAGAAAACTACTGGCAATGAACATGGTGTCGCCTCCTTATGTATCGCATACCGATCTGGGAGTGACTGGCGATGCTTCTGAAATACATATTGATGACCGTGTTTTACGTATCACGGCATTACCAGCATTAAATATAAACAGTAACGAATGGCGAGCAGCAGTTGCCAAAGATGAGAATGCTCTGGAACAATTTAAAAACATGGAAAAAATGGCTAATCAGGCTAAAATTATTATTACTAATAAATCCTGGCAGCCCGTCATAGCACCAGTAAACTAATGGGCCTGATATGAGCAATATTAATCTGATGGCTGATGAGCCCACCCGCTTTACTCCAGTTTTTATGGATCGCATGCTGGAGCACGCTGAAATTTTAAAAGCGTCCGATATCACTATCCAGACTGGAGAGCCTATTTTTGCGGAAGTTTATGGAAAACTGCTAAAAATTACCAACCGCCGTCTATCTAATACGGAGCTTGGTGACTTAATCAACGCGATATATGGGCCTAATGCCACCACACAATTGCTATCAGGAAAAGATATTGATACGCATTACGAGTTTCGGCCAAATCGCGGTGTACGCTATCGTTATCGAGTTAATGCAACAGCGTGCCTTGTAGAGGGTCACGATGCGATCCAAATTACCCTAAGAACTATTCCTACAACGCCACCTAAACTAAGTACCATGAACTTACCGCCTAACATAATAGAAGCAATCGCTCCTCAGGAAGGCATTGTATTTATCACGGGCGCAACCGGATCGGGTAAGTCTACTCTATTAGCCTCAATAATCCGTGATCTTATTGAAACCGGCGATTCAAATCGGAAGGTACTTACTTATGAATCTCCAATTGAATTCGTATACGATGAAATCGATACGATATCTTCAATTGTAAGCCAATCTGAAATACCTCGTCATCTGCCCAATTTTGCGGACGGTGTACGAAATGCATTGCGTAGAAAACCACGACTTATCATGGTAGGAGAATGTCGGGATGCTGAAACTATAAGTGCTGCATTAGAAGCAGCATTAACGGGACATCCTGTCTATACAACTCTGCATACCTCCGGGGTTGCCGAAACCATGCGACGTTTAGTAACGTCCTTTGCCGGTGATGAGCGTTTGGGACGAACTATTGATATTTTGGAAACAATACGGTTGTGCATCTGGCAAAAACTCGTCCCTACTGTGGATGATCGCCGAGTGGCTTTACGAGAGTATTTGGTATTTGATGAAGAGGTGCGCGATATTTTGTTAGAAAGCGACCCTAATGATGTGACATCCGCCACGCGAAAACTGGTCAGAGAAAGAGGTCAATTAATGACGTGGGATGCGAAAGCCAAATTTGAAGAGGGAATTATTAGTGAACGGGTCTATAAACTAATCATTGCCGGTGCAAAAGAGTATCAACAGTAATTTAAACCAAAAAGGGTTTCAAACACCCGACTCAATTTTGAGGATTAAAACATGCGTATCTTATTAACCTTTGTTTTGTGTATGTGCGGTTATCTGCATGCAGACACAATTAACAATTACATGAATATTGCTAATAATATTCCTCAGATGGAAATCAAAGCAGATCCGCAAGCACAAGCGTGGGCCAGATCGGCACGCCATGTATTAACTATAACCTGCGAAAGTATTGCTGAGACTTTAACACAGGCAAATGAAACCGCGAAAAACCAAGGGAAACCCATTTTTTGCTTACCCACAGGCACTCAACTTAATTCAATCACCCTGAATGAACTGATACAGCAGACTTATAAAGAAATTTCCAGCCAGCGAAGTGATAAAGATACTATGACTGTATCGCAAGTCGCTCTGTTAGGGGTTAGTAAAAAATATCCATGTCAAAATACTGGAGGAACTCCAGGTCTTATGCATGTGGGAATGAATTAATGAAATATTAAGATCTTTTTAATATTTATTGATTCTGGAGAAAATGATCTACAGACAACTGCAATTCTTGCTCCAAAGTATACGGTGGAATCCATTGCAATAATGTACGTGCCTTAGTGGAATCTATCTCAATATTATAAAGTAGTTGATCAGCAAGTCGTGCCATGCCTATGAATTTCAATGTTTTTTCTAAAATTTGATGAGGTATAGGAATTAAATAATTCTTTTTATTCAACGCCTTACTTATTTTTTTGACCAAATCAGTAGTTGAAATAGCCTCACGGTCAGAAATTAAAAATGCCTGGTTTTTAGCTTGTTCAGCATCAATGCATAAATTAATAAAATCGATCAAATTATTAATACCGCAGAAATGACGTTTGTTTTTTATCGCGCCTAAAGGCATTGGCATGCGTTTATTAACTAATGTGAACAGTTTTTTGAAATTACCAGCGGCCCCTGGGCCGTAAATTAAAGGGGGTCTGATAATAACAACTTCCAACTTCTCCGACAGGCCCATCAACTCTTGTTCGGCTCTAAGTTTAGATAAACCATAGGCATTCGTTGGCTTTAACGGTGAATTTTCACTAAACTGAGCGCATTGCCTCATATTACCATATACGCTCATACTGCTTAAAAATATAAACCGACGAACGCCATTTTCCGCAGCACTCTTCGCCAAATTAATAGTTGCTTCGTAATTAGACTTCATAAATTGCTGCTCGGGTTCAATTCCGTTTTTTAAAGGTTTTGTCTGAGCCCCACAATGTATAATTGTATCCACTTCATGAAATAATTCATTCCACTGAATTTCGTTTAAATTACTAATATTATGCACGTCTGAAATTTCAGGAAATAATTTTTTTAAAATCTCTACTGAAAATAAATTATATGTCAAAATTCGAATGGAATATTTACTTTTAAGGCTATTAATCAATGCCTTACCAATAAAACCACTTGCTCCGGTAATTAATAATTTTTTTCGTTGCGACATATTTAGTTTACATAATATCTAAGAATATTTAGGTTATATAAATTATTCCGGAGTAAGAAGCAAGGAAAAAATTTTTCTTTCATAATTTACCCCATTATACTCACAAAAAGGACAAATTCGTCAAAAATTATTAGTCAAATAATTTAAAAAATAAAAACACAAATTTATTTGACAAAATTGTCAATATTATTTATGCTTAATTTACGTTGATTAATTGTCACGTTGTCACACATCATTTTGAATGTGTTACAAAAATTAATTCGAAGTATGAGTTAATTCACTTAAAGGAGCATATTTATGAGCGATTTTAAAGATATTAAAAATAACGCCAAAGATAAAACTTCAGATCTTTATCAGGAAGGAAAAGAAAGGACAGCCTCTGCCTATAATGAAGTTAAAAGCAATGCAGAGTCCATGGCAAACCGAGTTAAAGAGTCTGCCTCTGAACTTTACGAAGAGAGTAAACAAAAAATCAATGAGTACCATCAAGATCTAAATGAATACTCTGAAGAGTTGGTTAAAACCATTAAAAGCAAACCGTTAACTTCAATATTAGTCGCAGGCGGAATTGGTTTTATTCTTTCCACCCTATTAAAAAAATAAATATATTCCACCTAATTTAAGGATTAATCATGAATAACAATGAAAATCGTTTCACTACCGAATTATTTACGAATAAGGATCAAGCAGAACGCGCTTATCAACATGCAATTAAGCAAGGATATAGCGATAAAGATATTAACGTTTTAATGTCAGAAGAATCACGCACAAAATATTATGATTCGCCCCTGGTTAAGGAAGAAGGCTCTAAATCTACAGAAGGTCTTGCTATTGGCGGAGCTACTGGTGGAGCAATAGGTGGTATTGTAGCAGCGATTGCAGCCTTAGGAACAAGTCTTGTGATTCCTGGTTTAGGTCTTGTTGTAGCTGGTCCTTTAGCAGCAGGCCTTGCAGGAGTTGGCGCAGGCAGTATTGCAGGAGGTCTTCTGGGGGCTCTGATAGGTTGGGGTATACCTGAAGAAAAAGCTAAAGCTTATGAATCGGGTATCAAATCGGGAGGAATTGTATTGGGCGTAAATGAATCAAATCCCAATATTAATTTAGAGCGTGATTGGCAACAATATAAAAATTAATATTTAAAAGCGATTCCCTTCGGGGAATCGCTTTTTTTCTGTTACTGACTGAATTCTTCAAAAGCTTCCAGAGCTTCGGCTGCATACATTAATGAAGGGCCGCCTCCCATATAAACTGCCATACCTAAAGTTTCTAGCAACTCTTCTCTACTGGTTTGTAGTTTGACTAACGTTTGAGAGTGAAACCCGATACAACCAGGGCATTGTTTTGCCACCGCTAAAGCCATAGCGATTAATTCTTTAGTTTTTTTATCAAGAGCACCCTCTTTATAGGCAGCTTGAGATAATGCAGAAAACCCCGCCATGACATCAGGCATTTCTTTACGCATTTTAGCCAGCTGGGTGCTTATATCTTTGGTAATTTGAGTGAATTTGTCCGACATCAGATAACTCCTGTTATTAACGATAAATTAAAACACAGATGTATTAATTGCTGATCAAAATCGATAAATAACTGCATTAAAATCGCAAGCTAATTCGTTCTGGAACATCAGCAATTCTTAATCTACCGTATATTTAAGTGAAGCAAAAGCGATAAGATTAAATAGTCAAAAAATTTGAATATCAGGAAATGGCTTGATTATAAGCCTCTCTTGCAAGGGTTAAGCGACGCTCTATTTCTCCAAGATCACCTTTCACAGTAAGGAGTGCATGTTCACTGGCTCCCGACGTCATTAACTCCAGAGTATTAGTCAAAGCTTTTTGTTGCAGTATTAAAGTATTGATATCATTTTCTAGAGAGCGTAGCCATTGTTGCCTGGTGCTTAGCATTTTTATACCGAATGACTCTTCAATTATTGGTTTTTGTTTTCGTGCATGAATTTGATATAGAGAAACCAATATGTTAATTTTCTGCTTGATGCGTGTGGCGAGATAAAGGGCACTGCGCTCATTATTCTGGAAAGACAGTGCCTTAATGTCTGCTTTAATTTCTTCAATACAGGTGAGCCCTGTAATTTCAGTGCCCAGGGAAAATAATCCCTTAGGCAAATTTGAACGTGAAATAGGTAAATTGCTGATTTTCCACTCAAGTTCAGGCATGCGAGAAGTCAATTCAGCAAGTGTTTCGTCAATAAAGCGAGTCATTACTAAATTACCGGCTCTAAATCGCCCTCAGGTTTTTCCTGTAACCAGGAACTGACAAAGGGAGGCGCACACATGAGTACCAGCCCAATAATCAAGGTGAGTTCATAGCGGGTAGTACTTCCCACATTAATACCTTCTGGAGGAATAAAACTTACTCCAAGAGTAGTTAAAACTCCGATAATACCTATACCTGCCACAAAAAGCATACCGGGCATGCCTCCAGGGATTTTGAAAGGCCGAGGATGGTCAGGTTCACTAATACGCAATTTAATAGCTGCAATAAACATTATGAAATACATCAGCATATACAATTGAGCTGCTAACGCTGTGAGCAGCCAATAGGACCCATTAACACTCGGCATGAATAGGAATAATGCAGATAATACCGTTACGATAGCGGCTTGAGTAAATAGCATGACCACTGGCGCGCCTTTAGAATTGGTACGCTGNNGCTGAAAAATCCCAGGCAAATTACCATCTTCAGCAGCAACCAATAATCCCTTGGTTGGTGCTATAATCCAGTTACTTACTCCCCCAAGCCCCCCTAAAACCAACATTACGGCGACTACAGGCATCATCCAATGCATGTGATATGATTGAAAGAAAGCTTCAAATGCCTGCATGATTCCTGCCACCAAATTTATATCTTTTCCAGGCAACACGACTGCAATAGCTAAAGAACCTAGGATGAGAGTACTTAAAATAATACCGACCGAGTAGACTAATGCACGTGGAAAAGCATGCTGGGGATTAGCTACATCATTAGCATGAACGGTTGCGATTTCTATGCCGCAAAATGACATCATAATGGCAGTTAACGAGACCCACATGGATTTATCTGCAAGATGTGGCACGATACTGGGAACATCAAACTGGATTTGCAAAGGATTACCTTGAGTTATCCAGGCTACTCCAAGTCCTATGATTAAAGACATAGGCAACAACAAACCCGCAAGAGAGCAAATATTACTGAACATGGCAGAAGAACTCATACCTCGCAAATTCAGAATAGTTGCCCCCCAAAAACAAGTAACAATTATGGACCAAAGGAAATAGGGATTACTGGTTAATGACGGATTAATCAAGTAACCAATTGTTCCTGCAACAAATGATAATATAGTGGGATACCAGATAACATTTTCGATCCACTGCAGCCAAATGGCTAAAAATCCAGAGCGCTTACCAAAAGCTTGTTTGACCCATATATAAATTCCCCCTTGTTTTGCCCATCCCGAGGCGAGCTCGGCGGATACCAATGCAGTGGGTATGAGAAAAAACAACGCACCTAGAAAAAAGTAAAATATTAACTGGCTTCCAAATAAGGCAGTGGCCGGTAAATTACGGATACTGTCTACCGACCCGACAGTGATCATGGTCAGGCTAAAAATCGTAAGAGAGTGCTTTTTATTACTCATTGCATTCCTTTAGTGCATTCTATTTAGATCAAAAAGCATATTATAGATAAATAAGCTTAAGGAAACCTTAATAATCGCGTAAAAAATAAACAAAATCCGGTTTGTTCTAAAATTAACAGTTATAATTCAGAATAATGTAGCTCCTGAAAGTACGGAGTGATAATTATCAGATCGCAATCCAAACTATTTCGTCGTATTTTAGGTTGATAATAACAGCTTTTGAATTGAAACTGAATCGACAATTGCAACCTGCAGACGCTGTCATTATATGAAGAGTCTCAACTCAATCATAAATCACTGGATCCCTCGGTCAAGCCGAGAGACTTAGGGATGAGGGAGCTCAGAGTTTGAAATAGGTCTTCAATAATAATTTGCCATATCCATTACTACGTCCCTCGGCTTGACCGAGGGATCCAGNNCCAGGATCGTTGAGTTATTTCTATAGTAAATAACTCAAGAGCCAGGTCATGTTCGTATTCCCTTGCATAATCGATTGCCGAAAGGCCGCTGTTATCCTTGACCATTAATGACGCCCCTCTTTCAAGTAATAATTTAAATGGCTCAGGGTCATCCTTGAGAAATTTTGATGTGCAAGCCATCATTAATGGAGTTCTCCCACTAGAATCCTGCATATCGACCTTAATTCCCTTGATCCTTAACAAGTCACTAATAATTTCCGAGGAGGAAAAACTGCAGGCCAGATGTAATAATGTGGTTAAATCCTTTTTTCGTCGATAATTAATGCGGTGCGGAGCTGCCGCAATCATGGAATTAACAATTTCCCGCCTGCCTTGACAAATTGCAATTAGAATAGGTGAGTTCACTTCCATCTCGTGATGAGAAAAAATAGAAAGCCCGGATTTAAGACATCCAAATACCGTTAAAAGATCTCCCTGCAAAGCGGCAAGAGCAAATAAAGAAAACTTTTCTTTACTGGAAATTTTGGGCTCAATAGGAAATATCGGAAAAACGTTGGATAAATATTTGGCCAAACGAGGATGATTTTCGACTGCGATAAAATCAATACTCACAGTAAGCCTTCTACTGAGTGGACTATGTGTACAGACTCGATATAACTCATTGACCAATTGTCGGGTATTAAATTCAAAATAGGGTTTGCTGTTGTCTTGAGCGAATAAATTATTGATGTTGATAAATTGCCACAGATCACCGACACGTCTTAATCCCATAGAATGATTACCGCTGCTAATCATCACTGCAACTTTAGAATCCAAATCGATTTTTTTGAGTAAATTAAAATAGTTGGTCGCTTCTTCCCTCGTGGAATAAGAATGAGTTTTATAAAAAACATGTCTAATCCTCGATTCAGCTGGTGAAATCGCTTTTAAAATATCAGCAACATCAGGCTGCCAAACCAGTTTTCCAAAAAGAGACTGATGGTTAGTCGGATTTTGAGCCACTGCAATTTTTCTGAATAATTCAGGTAGTGAATTTAATATCCGCTCATCGTCATTTAACCTTCTTTTATGAGACAAGGATTTCAACAGCTTACATAAAGCATCTTGATAGTGTCGCAAAAGCTGGAGTTTTAAATAGAAAGAATCCTCATTCTGTAGTGCTACCTCGACCGCCCAATTCATAATGAAGCCATAACAAACTCCTTCAAAATGTTCATGCCCCAATTTAGCCATAGCGGTAATTATTTTAGAATGGGACAAAGATTCTTTCGGTTTTTGTTTGATAAAGCGATTTTCTGCTGGGCCAATATGATCGTGCAATAAGGGGTAAACTAAAAAAACTCCGAAGGCAACCATTATCAGAATTAGAACAATAATATGCATTTGAGTAAGCCTTAATATCCCTAATAGCAGTTATTAACTCTTTAAGGTAACATAAGGCTTCCATCAATCCTATTGATTAGGACAGCAATCAAAGTGGCAAACTCTAATCTCTATGTGATATAGTAACTGTTTTTTTCGGGTAATCTCAATGTTTGATAATTTAACCGAGCGTTTGACCCGCACCTTTAAAAATTTGCGAGGACAAGGTCGCTTAACAGAAGATAATATCCAGCAGGCACTGCGTGAAGTTCGACTTTCATTAATTGAAGCCGATGTTGCTCTTCCTGTTATTAAAGAATTTATTGAGCAGGTAAAACAAAAATCTTTAGGCCAGGAAGTTTTAACCAGCCTTAATCCGGATCAAGCCTTTATCAAAACTGTCCATGATGAATTAATTCATGTGATGGGCGATGAACGTGCAGCCCTGGATTTTAAAACGCAACCCCCTGCCGTATTTTTAATGGCCGGGTTACAAGGCTCAGGTAAGACTACGAGTACTGCAAAACTTGCGCGATATCTCAAGGAAACTGAAAACAAGAAGGTCATGCTGGTCAGTGTGGACGTTTATCGTCCTGCGGCAATTGAGCAATTAAAAGTGTTAGCAGACCAGGTTGGTGTGACCTTTTTTCCATCCGCAGCAGACGAGCAACCTATAGTTATTGCCCAAAAAGCTTTGGATAGCGCTAAAAAGCAATATATGGATGTATTAATTATCGATACTGCAGGCCGTATGCATATTGATTCCGACATGATGGGAGAAATCAAAGCCTTGCATCAGGCGGTTAAACCGATTGAAACCCTATTTGTAGTCGACAGCATGACTGGGCAGGATGCGGCGAATACTGCAAAGGCATTTCATGAAACTCTGCCATTAACGGGTGTCATTCTTACTAAGACTGATGGTGACGCGCGAGGCGGTGCTGCTTTATCAGTGAGACAGATTACCGGGCAACCAATCAAATTTATCGGTAGTGGTGAGAAAGTAGAGGCTTTAGAGCCATTCCACCCCGAGCGTATCGCCTCTCGCATATTAGGGATGGGCGATATTCTTACCCTAATTGAAGAAGTAGAACGTAAGGCCGATAAAGAAACCAGTGAAAAACTGGCAAAAAAACTAAAAAAAGGCAAAGGATTTGATTTAGAAGACTTCAAACAACAATTATTACAAATGAATAACATGGGCGGCATTGCAGGAATGATGAGTAAACTTCCTGGTATTAGTCAAATGCCGCAACAGGCGATGCAACAAGTTAATGATAAAGCAATGGCACAAACTGTAGCTATCATAAATTCAATGACACCGAGAGAACGGCGCGTACCCAAAATAATTGTCGGCTCCAGAAAAAAACGTATTGCACAGGGATCCGGAACTCAAATTCAGGATGTAAATCGTTTATTAAAGCAATTTGAGCAAATGCAAAAAATGATGAAAAAGTTTACCAAACCTGGCGGAATGCAAAAAATGATGCGAGGAATTGGCGGTATGGCTGGACTCAAAGGTATGTTTCCAGATGATTTAAAATAATTCGCAAGAATTACTTCACATGTCGAGTTAATTTTCGTACAATACACGGCATTTTTATGTAACCACTCTAAGTAGAGGAAAACAATGGTCGTTATACGTTTATCAAGAGGCGGCGCTAAAAAGCGTCCTTTTTATCATTTGGTTGTAACTGACAGCCGCAAGCGTCGCGATGGTAGTTCCATTGAACGTATTGGTTATTTTAACCCTGTAGCGCGTGGTCAAGAAGTTCGTCTTCATGTCGAAGTTGAAAAACTAAACTATTGGCAAAGTGTAGGCGCGCAATTATCTGACCGTGTTAGTGCATTAGTTAAAGAATACACTAAAGGTACAGCTGCATAATAACGTGAATAATCAGGCGAATTGGGTTGTCATCGGCCGCTTTGGTCGACCACATGGTATCAAAGGATTTGTAACGGTTCATTCATTTACAGAACCCCGCGATAATATTCTGCGCTATACAGACTGGCACGCTTTTATAAATAATCAATGGCAACCAGTCAAAGCCTTATGTGTAGAAATACATAATAAAGCAATTGTGGCGCAAATTGATGGATACCCTGAGCGCGAACTGGCAAGTCGTCTGACTAACATTGAAATTGCTGTCAACAAAGAACAGCTGGCACAATTAGAGCCAGGTGAATATTACTGGCATCAGCTTATAGGCATGCAGGTTGTGAATGAAAAAGGTGACGTTTTTGGTCAAGTTACCGAAGTAATGCCCACGGGCGCTAATGATGTATTAGTAGTGGAAGGTGAAAAGCGATATCTGATCCCTTATTTGCCCGATCAATTTATACTGAATATTAATGATAGTGAACGAATCATTACCGTTGATTGGGATTTGGATTTTTAAGTGCTGCATTTTGGGGTTATCAGTTTAATACCTGAGATGATGCAAAGCCTGAATTATGGCATAACCGGCCGAGCCATTGAGCAAGGTTTGGCTAAAATTGAGTACTGGAATCCACGAGACTGGGCATCCAGACCCTATAGGCAAGTTGATGATAAACCCTATGGTGGTGGTCCAGGAATGGTCATGATGTATGAACCATTGCATGCAGCACTAACGCATGCTCGTAGTCAGATGCCGGAGCACTGTAAAACGATTTATCTGAGCCCACAAGGTAAAGTAATTCGCCAACAGCATCTCAATCAGGTAGCACATGATAAGCAGCCCTTGCTGTTTATTGCAGGGCGATATGAAGGAATTGATGAGCGCATCATTAGTCATCATGTTGATGAAGAATGGTCGCTTGGGGATTTTGTTTTAAGTGGTGGCGAGATGGCTGCCATGGTTTTTATTGATGCGATTATACGTTTGATACCAGGAAGTCTTGGGCATCTTGGTTCAGCAGAGCAAGACTCATTTATGAATGGTTTGCTCGATTGTCCTCATTACACCCGACCCGCGGAAATTAACGGGCTGGCAGTACCCCCTGTTTTACTGGGTGGTAATCATCGGGATATTGAACAATGGCGCAGAAAGCAATCTCTCGGTAAAACCTGGCTTAAACGTCCGGATTTACTGGAAAAAATGAAATTAAGTGACACAGACAAGCAATTGCTTGTCGCGTTTAAATGCGAACACGGTGATTCCTGTTGAGGATAAACCAATTTGAGGAGTAGTCCATGACTAATATTATTGATCAATTAAATGCCGAGCAAATGCAAGGTAAGGAAATTCCTGATTTTAATCCAGGTGACACCGTTTTAGTTCAAGTAAAAGTAATTGAAGGCACACGCGAGCGTCTCCAGGCTTTTGAAGGCGTTGTCATTGCAAAACGTAATCGTGGTTTAAACTCTGCTTTTACTGTGCGTAAAATTTCTCACAACGTAGGTGTTGAGCGGGTATTCCAAACATACAGCCCCATCGTTGACAGTATTACTGTGAAACGTCGTGGTGATGTTCGTCGTGCCAAATTATATTATCTAAGAAATCTGGCCGGTCGTGCTGCACGTATCAAAGAAAAATTAGTTGGTAAGAAAAGCGATTAATTTTGAATTCCCTGCTCGTTGAATCTGTCTTTACTACCCCATGGGGTAGTTTAAAAGTGGTGCATAACGAGCAGTTCATTTTAAATTCTCTGTTTACACATGAAACGAAATCAATAGCGCAACACCCTCTCAGCAAACAGATTGTTTCTGAATTAGATGCCTATATTTCAAACCCACAGCATCAATTTCAATTACCATTACAACCGTGTGGTACTCCCTATCAATCAAAAGTTTGGCAGGCATTATTACTAATACCTCCCGGTTTACCGTGTAGTTATGGTGATCTTGCTGCTTCGCTCCAAAGTGGGCCAAGAGCTGTAGGGCAAGCATGTAAACGCAATCCTATTGCTTTATTTATACCTTGTCATCGAGTAGTTGGCCAATCCAGTTTAGGTGGGTATATGGGAGATAAGGCCGCAGTACCCTATAAAGAAGCACTATTGGCTCATGAAAATTACACACGGGTCAGCAGATGAGTGCCCGATTCTGATTGCAATTTTGGCGTACTAAATTGCAGGTAATTAAAGAACGTTATCCCTAACTGAGCACTAAAAGTCCATAGATTTGCCACTGCTTCGGTATAAGCACTTGGAGATAAAAACTTGAGAAACCTTTTTTCAAATGGAGCAGGTTGCATTTTACAGACAGACTCTACAGCGGAGTCTATAGCCATTTTAACCTCATCGGTGAATTCCGTTTCCATACTCAACTTTAGGGCCAAATTACTTATCACACCCATTCGCGAAATTAACAACTTATCATTCAGACCCTTTGCCCCTTCTAAAGCCAAAAGATAATCTTCAATCTCATAACGAATTTCGGCAATGGCGACGATTTTATTTCTTGCCTTCTCTATTTCCGCAAAATTTAACTCTGATTGAACTGTGTTAATTTTTTTATTTAAAGCATTCCACTCTTCTGTNNCATGAACCGAATCACTTCAGCCGCGGTAGAAATATGAGGTGAATAATAATAATCAACCAAATTATGATTTTGATAAATCATAATACGATAGGCTGCCATCATGATGGAGCTAAATGCCGAATCCAACTTGCCACGGATGGGTTTTGAATCAAGATTATAAACTGTCTCAAGAAGTATTAAATGATCAATATCGTCCCTTTCAAAACCTTTATTTATCCATTCAAATACTAATAAATCAGTAATTTCATCAACATTTAAGACGTAATCTTCATTTTTATAATGATGGGCAATAAAACTTGGCCACTCTAAAAANNTAATCACCCGACCTCAGGGCTTGAAGGTATTCAACAGTTGAAGTCAACATAAGCAAGATCCCTCCCTCAATTAACTGATTTATATCATTAAATTAAATATAAATCTTTAAAAAATTATTAATTCAGAACCCATTATTCATTAATAGTTATTCTATACTTAACATAAATAAGAAAAGCCAGTGGAGATACAAGGATGAACAGTACATGGAGGATAGGTCTTATTTTAATTCTTTTACCCATTAATATAGCTCTGGCTAATTGTGATTTAACCAAGTTTCGATGGGATTGCGATCTCCCTGTCCAGGTAAAACCCAAACCACATGCTTCCTCATTAGTCTATTGCGGTAATTCATATGGTTATATCAGCAGACAACAATGGGATATCCTGACCCGTTACCAAAGAGCCAGCGTTAATATGGTGCTGGACATTAACGGCGAATACATCGATAGTCCCTGTGAAGCTGCTGAACGAGATTACTACACTTCAAATTTCGGCGATAAATAGCGAAATAATCCCGGGAAAAACCGTGCAATAAAGGCCCCAAAACGCTCTTTAAACTGTGAAACAATTATAATGGGCTTGCGTTGCTCTACCCCACGAACAATTTTTTTGGCGCAAAACTCTGGCGGTATACCATTGGTATGCACCGAATCCGTCTTACCAAATGGTGCTCCGTCAGCCAGCAAAGCGTTTTGCGTAATATGAGTATTAACATAACCGGGATATACTAAAGTGATTCCAATTGAGGTTTGATACAGTTCATTTCGCAGGCTTTCAAAATAACCCCTTAAAGCATGTTTACTGGCACTGTATGCAGAACGAGTCTGAATACCGTACAACCCTAACATACTGGAGATCACCACAATTTGACCAGAATTACGTTGTAACATATTTTTTAAAACCGGACGGGTTAATGCTACAGCCCCAAAAAAATTAACATCCATAATTTTTTTATCTAATTTAAAACTGGAATCTGCCACTTTATAACGTTGAGACATACCGCCATTATTAACTAAAATATCAATTGGCCCAAATTCATTCCATACGTTTTGCGCTAAAGATTCCAAATCCTGACTTTGTTCTAAGTCCAAGGGCACTACATGATGACGCTCAGGATGTTCACATGTGGCTTTAACCCGATTTAACTCAGTTTCCGTTCGAGCCGATAAAATAAGTCGAGCACCAGACCTGGCAAATTCATAAGCAAGCGCTTCGCCAATTCCGGAAGATGCGCCCGTTATCCATACGGTTTGATTAGATAGTTTCATCTTAGTAGGTCCTTGTATTGCTATTTTATGACCCTTAATCTTGAGTCTGGTATGTTATAATAACTGCAAATCACTTTGTGTAATGACTAATGATTATTGATATAGATGGTATTCCAATCGAAATAATAAGAAAACCAATTAAAGGAGTTAATCTTCGCATTTATCCCGATGGTTTAGTAAAAGTAAGCGCTCCTTTAAAGTATAGCGAACGTTTATTAAAACACTATCTTAAAGAAAAAAGCCCCTGGATTCAAAAACAACGCGAACGTCTTGCAGTCACGCACATCCCTCAGGAACAGAAGATAGAAACGGATGCAAGCATTCCATTTAAAGGAAAAAATTATTTACTGATCCTGGAAGAACAGCATGGTCCCTCGCACATCGAAATAAAAGAAGAAATCATTTACTTGTTCTTACCACCCCATACCTCTGCACTCAAAAAAGAGGCTATTGTGGAAAGATGGTATCGCCAGGAAATGAATTCAATAGTACCCACTTTAATTAATTACTGGCAGAAAATAATTGGTGTTAAGCCAAGCCAATGGGGTATAAAAAAAATGAAAACTCGCTGGGGCTCATGTAATACCCGTACGCATCGCATCTGGTTAAATTTAAATTTAATTAAAAAACACCCTAAATGCCTGGAGTATGTGCTAGTCCATGAACTGATTCATTTACTTGAGGCGAGTCATAATCAACGTTTTTATGCTTTAATGAATCAGTTCATGCCAGAATGGCAAGAATTTCAATATTTATTAGAAGGAAAATATTTGCGCAAATAAAATCACTATTTGCAAGAAATCCTGCCTAGCGTAAAATCCACTCAGTCGTATAGTGAACTTCAGGTAATTAAAGTGCTCGATTCAGAATTAATAACCCATAATTTATGTACACAAGGATTTCATATCATCGATGATTTTCTGCAATCACATATTTTTAATTCGCTCCAAAGCAAAGCTAAAAAAATGTATACCGAAGGATTATTTCGCAGCGCGAAAATAGGTTTGCAGTTACAGGCAAATCAAAATAAGACTATTCGTACTGATGAAATTTGTTGGTTAGAAGACGAAACTGCTGAACCGTCAATTCAAGCGTATTTGAATCGCACCAATGATCTTGCAAACATGCTCAATCAAACCCTTTTCTTAGGTCTTACAGAATTTGAAACTCATTTTGCCACTTATCAACCTGGTGCCTTTTATAAAAAACATATAGATCAGTTTAAAACGACTAAAACACGACGCATTTCCTGCGTTTATTATCTGAATGATTTTTGGGAAAGCAGTTATGGTGGTGAGTTACTTATTTACGATAAAAAGGAAACACTCGTACAACAAGTAATGCCACAAGGCAATCGCTTTATTTGTTTCAATAGCGATTTGCCTCATGAAGTCTGTATTACCAATCAACCACGGTACAGCATCACCGGGTGGATGAAGACTCGTCCTTTCTAAGTTAAAGCAGGCCAATCAGTGTAGCCTTTGGCGCCATTACCGTANNACCAAAGGAGCACCTGTTTTTAAACGTTCAACCAAATCAGGATTACCAATAAATGGGCGACCAAAACAAATAAGATCAGCTAAATGCTCCTGTCGGGCTTTAATTGCCATATCCAAATCATAGCCATTATTTGCCATATACAACCCATCATAGAGCGTCCGAAGTCTGGCAAAGCTGAATCCGTCAGGAATCGTTCTTGGACCAATTGTTTCGCCTTCAACACAATGCAGGTAAGCCAAACCAAATTGGTTTAATTGTTTCACTACATAAGAATAAGTGGCCATTGGGTTGCTGTCATCAATATCATTTGAATGTGTCACAGGAGATAAGCGGATCCCCACACGATCTGCAGGCCAAACCCCAGTTAATGCCTCAACCACCTCTAACAGTAAACGGGCTCGATTCTCAATGCTGCCGCCATAGCTATCCAATCGTTTATTGGTCTTATCACAGAGAAATTGCGATAACAAATAACCATTCGCAGCGTGAATTTCAACCCCATCAAATCCTGCTTCTTTCGCACACTGACCCGCATGAGCGTATTGAGCAACGATTCCTGGGAGCTCACTTAATTCTAAGGCTCTTGGTGTGACAAAATCTTGAAACCCAGTTTCAGTGTAGGCCTTACCCTCAGGTTTTAATGCCGAGGGTGCAACCGGTAGTTGATGATCTATTTGTAAATCGGGATGGGAAATACGGCCCACATGCCAGAGTTGTGCAAATATCCTGCCCCCTTTCGCATGTACGGCTTTGGTGACCAGCTTCCAACCTGCAACTTGTTCAGGAGTATAAATTCCAGGGGTAAAGGCATACCCTTTTCCTTGTTGCGATATTTGGGTGGCTTCAGAAATAATCAATCCTGCAGAAGCACGCTGCGCATAATATTCGGCATGCATTTTTCCCTGTATATCACCTTTCCCGGCACGACTTCTCGTTAGAGGAGCCATGACAATTCGATTAGGTAATAACAAATTACCCATTCGAACCGGGTTAAATAAATCTGTTGTCTGTTCCATATTAGCCATTGTGCCCTCCATAATTTTAAATAAATATAACATTTAATTGAGGAGACAGTAATAAACGTTTCTTTAGTCCCGGAAGAGAACTCTGTTGGTTATGCCATTCTGCATTGATTTTTTTTCAGATTAAATATAGCGTCTTCAACACGTTCAAATGCAAAATACTGTTGCGCCAACATAGTTCTAAATGAATGAGGGTTAGTATTGCCATTCTCTTGATCTTTGAGAAAATGCTCCACTTCATTTTTTAAAAGGTCAAAGCTGGTGATTTTATCGGCCTTGTCACCAAAGGAGCTCGCGCGAATGCGCCCTGCTTGTCCATGGCGGTGAAACAGAGAATATTTGCAATATGTTGCATTATATTTAGTGTATTCATCAACAGTATTCTTAATGAGGGATCGTAACTCTAGAAGCTGGCTGTTTTGTCTGTAATGCGCCGCAACTAATAGCTTACTAAAACGTTCATTTTTCATTGAAAAATCGGATTTATAATTACAATTATATTGCTTGTCTATAATGGTTTGCGGGGAAATATACGCCTTATTATCATCGCTTAATTTACCTCGCGATTCTGCATCCTTTAATACATAACTCCCAAATTCCTGAATTGTTTTAACATAATCCTTTTTTTCGGTACATTGACCCTGAATTTCATCAACCAAGCGAACTGATTCTTCATCACAGAGATAGAGTGAAAGTTTTAATTTTATAGGCATACACGGAGCCTCAGTCTTAAAAAAAAGAGCAATAACCTTTAAAATATTAATATCTTCATGATAATACTTAAACTCAATTTTATCCTCCGGATGTTGGGAAAAAATGTAATACATTTGCGCATACAAAACACTAATCCTGGAGTTATCAAAAAGCCAACCGGCAAAATTATTATTTTTTATTGGTCGATTTTTAGAGATCGCTTCACTGCTAACCCCATTATAAACATGACTCATTAAAAATTGGTCAAAAGTTGCATTAAGCCTTGTACTTAAGTAAGACAGGTGATCATAACAAGTACTAGTCGTAGTACTATTAAGGTTGGTTTGCTGCTTCTCGTGATAACCTGATTGGCATGTAGAACCTACCATAACTACGGTCTTCTCATAACTCTCATTATTTTTTTCTAATATTGGAATTAGTTTATTAATATATTTAAGTGAGCTTCCAACGCCTGAGAGACATCCATCGAAACCAATAGATAAGACTCTGATATTAGCCATTTTTTCCTCTGAATATAAAATTAAATTGAGTGAATAGAAAAAGACAGGCTGTTAGATCTCATTTAAACATGAGTTTATTTATGGGCATGCCTGATTTATAGCCTAAAATTGAGCCATTTATAATACACTATTTCAATAAAATGAGCTAATTAAAAAATATAAGAACAGGTTGTTTCTCTAAACCAAAGCGAATTACTGGAATTGCAGAAAATAATATTCCGATTCAACCGAACTCGAGATTAGCAGTACCGATTAGCCATAAAGATCGTATATAATGATTTTTTTATTAAAATAATTATTTTATGCATGCCATAGAAATTAAGAAATTATCTAAAACCTATGCCAATGGGATAGAGGCAGTGAAGAGCATTGATTTGAGCGTCAAGCAAGGTGATTTTTTTGCATTACTAGGAGCAAACGGTGCAGGAAAATCGACTACCATTGGCTTAATGACCACTCTTATAAATAAAACCTCCGGCAGTATAAAAATTCAGGGATTTGATCTCGATACTCAAATGGAACAGGCGAAATCCTGTTTGGGTCTTGTGCCCCAGGAAGTAAATTTAAATATTTTTGAAAATTGTGAACAAATTTTAGTGAGCCAGGCTGGTTATTATGGAATTCCCCGTAAACCCGCTCTTGACCGTGCAAGTTTATTGCTTGACCAATTAGGTTTAGCAGATAAGCGACGCTCTCAAGTACGCCATCTTTCGGGTGGAATGAAACGGCGTCTGATGATTGCTCGCGCCTTAATTCATCAACCTAAGGTATTAATTCTTGATGAGCCAACTGCAGGAGTGGATATTGAAATCAGGCGGACTATGTGGGAATTCCTTACTCGTACTAACGCTGAAGGGACAACAATTATCCTTACCACTCACTACCTAGAAGAGGCAGAACAGTTATGTAAGAATATTGCCATTATTGACAGAGGACGAATCGTCACCAATACCAGTATGAGTGCGCTATTACAAACCTTGCGCCATCAAACATTCATATTTAACACCACCACACCTATTCATTTCTTGCCGGACATGTTGCCCATAAAGACAAATCTGATTGATAGCAATACATTTGAATTGCGGGTAGATAATAATCTGGCCCTCAATGAAGTATTCGCGGTGCTCACACAGCATGGCATTAAAGTGGACAGCATGCGTAATAAAACTAATCGCTTGGAAGAGCTTTTTATGGATTTGATTAAAAATGGCCATTAAAATTCAACTTATTGCCCTTTATACCCTGGTACGTCGTGAAGTGGTGCGCATGTTTCGCATTGCAAGTCAGGTTTTTTTACCTCCGGTTATCACAACAACTTTATATTTTTTAATTTTTGGCCAATTAATCGGGCCACGCATAGGTGACATACAAGGAGTGAATTACTCCATGTTTATTGCTCCAGGTTTAATCATGATGTCGGTTATCATTAACGCGTATGGTAACGTATCTACTTCATTATTTAGTTTGCGCTTTCAAAAAAGTATTGAGGAAATGCTTATCAGTCCCATGCGCAATGAGGTATTGTTGCTTGGATATGTTTTAGGTGGTGTAATGCGTGGTCTGATAGTCGCACTTCTGGTGTTTCTCAGCGCCAGTTTTTTTCTGACCATTGAATTTGATCACCTTCCGATGACTTTGTTAGTGGTCTTACTGGTCTCAGCCGTGTTTTCCCTAGCCGGCTTTGTGAATGCGATGATTGCTCGCGATTTTGATGACATTATGTTAGTCCCTACCTTTATTTTAACCCCGCTCACTTATCTCGGAGGAGTTTTTTACAGCATTAATATGTTGCCTCCATTCTGGCAGAAAATTTCCTATTTAAATCCGATTTTATATATGGTTAATGCTTTACGTCACGCCATGATCGGCCAAGAGGAAGTCAGTATGACTTTAGCAATGGTTATTATTTGTAGCATGGTGGTTTTGTTGACTGTAATTAATCTAGTATTATTGAATAAAGGTGTGGGATTACGAGAATAATAGCGGTTGTTATAGACGCGATAGTAGTCATGTGCCTGCCCATTCCCGTAATACGACTTCGTCTATTACGGGCTACGTTAGATTTTTTCTCATTTACGCTTGAATCCTAAGGCTTTTAATCGTTGTTCCACTGAAGGATGGGTAGAAAACGAACTACTTAAGGATTTTACTGGATCAATGGACGAGGGATCGAAAAGGTAAGAAGCCTGGCGGACTTGCTCGTGTGGCGTCTGGCCATAATCTTCTGCATATTGTTCTGCATGCTGCTGGTGATCCTGACTGATTTTAAGCAGCGCTCGGGCCATAGGCTCATTATCACGCATCAATTCAACACATCCCGCATCAGCCATGTATTCTCTGGTGCGACTTAAAAATAAAGTAAGTAATAAGGTAATGATGGGTAATACATAACGTAAGACCATAACAACCATTAATAATCGATTATCTTCACGGCGCTCTCGTTTAAACACAATAGAATAAAATAAAATATCAATCACTATGAGTAAAATATTGCTTAATACCGCAACAGCTAGTGTTAATTTAATATCCTGATGCCGAATATGACTCAGCTCATGAGCCATTACAGCTTGCAATTCTGCCCGATCCAGTTTTTCAATCAGACCCCGTGTAATGGCAACCATCGCGGATTTCTCACTGTAACCACTGGCAAATGCATTCATATAATCTGCATTGATGAGAAATACTTTAGGCATAAATTTGAGTCCTGCAGCGACCTTCATCTCTTCAACCACATTATATAACTGTTTTTCTTGTATGGTTTGAGCCGTTTCAGGTGTAATTTCTTTATAATCTGTTCCAAGCAACATGATGCGATCGTATAGAGTAAAGGTGATCAATAGAGAAATAATTGCCAAACCTACCATTATAAGCGTCGCAACAGGGGTGTATTTAAAGGTAAGGAGCCCAATGAAAATCTGGTCAATAGGAAGATTGGGCTGCATCGAACTCATCATCACTGTATCTGCTACCACTCCTACCAGCAAATAAATCAAAAGAAACAGCGCAATGACCTGACGTGTCCTGCGCTGATTTTTCTTTAACTGTGCTCGCCAATCACCTGCCGAGGCATGGTAGTCTGCAATTGCCATGGTTTCTTATTCTCAGAATTTGACTTTATAATCTTCCCTGATTTGAATTTGTTCCTCTGGCAATCCCCAGTAAATAAATTCTTTATCCAACGCAGCTGGGAAAAACGAAACCAGAATGGCCTCGAGGAAGGATTTTTTCTTTGCATAATAGCGCTCAACACTGTCGTTATACGCTTGCTTGGCATAGGCCAATTTATTTTCGGTATTCACTATTTCTTCCTGCAACTGCAAGACATTTTGGCTTGCCTTTAAATCAGGATATTGTTCAAAGACCACACTTAATCCAGAAGCAATTTGGGAAATACCATTTTCTGCTGCCATCCGAGCTTGTTCATCGCCCGCAGCTTTTGCTGCTTGAGCCTGATTACGAAGTGCTACCACATCTTTTAAGGTGGTTTTCTCATAATCCATATACTTGTTAACTGTTTCAATTAAAGATTCAAAAACCTTATAACGTCGGTCTAACTGGATATCGATTTGTTTTTTGTTATTGTTAATAGACTCTATCAAGCTAATTAGCGTGTTATAGACACTAATTGCCCAAAAGAAGAAAAGTGCTGCGATGATTAGTAGTGCTATAAAAAAAGTGCCCATTTTAATTATCCCTTTACTATGATTCCTTACTAAGTTATAGCTCGAAAATGTTAAAAAAGACAGAAATGCAGCGATTACACCATTTGTACAGACTCGGCTATAATCCTAGAGTTAACCATCACACAAGGACTTGATAAATGAACGGATTTAAAGCCACCATACTGATTATTGGAATCAGCGGATTTTTAGGATTTTCTCCACAAAATACCCAAGCCTGTACTCGGGCAGTTTATGATGGTGCAGAGAATACCGTGATTACAGGCCGCTCTATGGATTGGAGTGAAGATATGGGTTCTGAAATTTGGGTCTTACCTCGAGGAATAGAACGTAATGGTGAGGCAGGAAGTAAATCACCAGTCTGGAAATCTAAATATGGTAGTGTAGTGACCTCAGTGTATGGTCTCGCCAGCGCCGATGGTATGAACGAAAAAGGCCTAGTAATGAATCTGCTTTATCTTGCAGAATCCGTTTATGGAACAGAGGCATTAGAACATCCACCCATCTCTATCAGTCTTTGGGGACAGTATGTTCTGGACAATTTTGCAACAGTTGTTGAAGCGGTAAAAAGTATGGAAGAAAAACCCTTCTTTATCATTGCCCCATCACTTCCAAATGGCAAGCCAAGCCAGTTACACCTTTCCATATCTGATTCCACTGGTGATTCAGCCATTTTTGAATACATCGATGGCAAATTAGTAACCCATCATGGAAAAGAATTTAAAGTTATGACTAACTCTCCGATTTATAGCCAGCAACTTGCTCTGAATACTTATTGGCAGTCTATTGGAGGAACTGTATTTTTACCTGGAACCAATCGAGCCGCGGATCGGTTTGCCCGTACCTCATTTTTTCTCAACGCCATTCCAAAAGTCCTGGACAAAAATTACATTCAGGGTGTACCACAACATTCCTATGCCAATCAAGCCTTAGCCGGTGTCTTGAGTGTTATGCGCGGAGTGAGCGTGCCTTTAGGAATAACAACTCCTAACGAGCCTAATATTGCATCTACAATATGGCGAACAATTTCCGATCAAAAAAATCTGATCTATTATTTTGACTCATCAACCAGACCCAATACTTTCTGGGTTGATTTGCATCAATTAAACTTCGCAGAAGGTGCGCCTGTTCTAAAACTGGATATGGCTCAAGGACAAATTTATTCAGGTGAAGTGTCTAAATCCTTAAAACCAACAACGGCATTCAAGTTTCTGCCTGCAACGTCGCAATAATAATATAAGCCCTTGTTTCCACGGGCTTACTTTTTTAATTAAATGTCTAACATTGGTTTAAGAAATTGTCCGGTGAATGAATTTTTGCATTGTGCTACTGTCTCAGGAGTTCCTTCTGCAATGATTTGTCCACCTTTACTGCCACCCTCTGGTCCTAAATCTATCAACCAGTCCGCTGTTTTAATTACATCCAGATTGTGCTCAATAATAACTATAGTATTTCCTTTCTCTCGTAAACGGGACAATACAGTGAGTAATTGACGGGTATCATGAAAATGTAAACCGGTCGTGGGCTCATCAAGAATATATAAAGTATTACCGGTGTCACGTTTTGATAGCTCGCGAGCAAGCTTTATCCGTTGGGCTTCCCCTCCAGATAAAGTGGTCGCACTTTGACCTAATTTAATATAGGACAGACCCACATCCAGTAAAGTCTGGCATTTGCGCGATAATGCGGGAATTGCAGCAAAAAAAGGACAGGCATCTTCCACAGTCATATCCAGAATTTCGTATATATTCTTCCCTTTATATTGAATTTCCAAAGTTTCGCGATTGTAGCGCTTGCCTTGACACACATCACACGATACATAAATATCGGGCAAGAAATGCATTTCTACTTTAATCAGACCATCACCCTGACAGGCCTCACAACGGCCTCCACGAACATTAAAACTAAAGCGCCCAGGTTGATAACCACGGGCTCGCGATTCCGGAGTACCGGCAAATAGCTCTCTGATATGGGTAAATAAACCAGTATAAGTTGCCGGATTCNNGGGGCTTTGGTCAATATCGATAACCTTATCACATAAATCTAAACCTTTAATCTCACTAACCGCTCCAGGGGTAAATAAACTGGCACGATTAAGGGCATTTGCAGCCAAAGGATATAGAGTATCGTTAATCAGACTGGATTTGCCTGAGCCTGATACCCCGGTAATACAGGTAAGCACTCCCAATGGAATGCTGACATCAACCTGCTTTAAATTATTACAGGTAACCCCTTTGAGATGAATCATCCGCTTAGGATCTATCGGAAGTCTTTCTTTAGGAATTGCTATCGATTGCTTTCCTGATAAATACTGCCCGGTCAGAGACTTGGGATTACGCATCACTTCCTCAGGCGTCCCCAAGGCAACAATCTCACCCCCATGCACCCCCGCACCAGGACCAATATCGAGAACAAAATCGGCATGACGAATGGCATCCTCGTCATGCTCTACTACGATTACGGTATTCCCCTGATTTCTCAAATGCATTAAAGTTTGTAATAATCGATCATTATCACGCTGATGCAAACCAATAGAAGGCTCATCTAAAATGTACATCACGCCAACCAGGCCTGAGCCAATTTGGCTCGCCAGACGTATACGTTGCGCCTCGCCTCCAGATAATGTCTCGGCGCTGCGCGTCAAGGATAAATAATCAAGCCCTACATTAACCAAAAACCCTAAACGCTCCACTATTTCTTTATTAATTTTGGCGGCAATTTCTCCACGATATCCGGGCAAGCTCAGGTTTTTAAAAAACTCATAAGCCTTCTCGATAGAGTAAGAAGAAATTTCAGGCAAATTCTTGTTATCTATAAATACATTACGTGCCTCTTCCCGTAATCGCGCACCATGGCAGATTTCACAAGGGCGTGACGATAAATATTTAGCCAAATCCTCTCGAATCGTACCTGAATCGGACTCTCGATATCGTCGTTGCATGTTAGGAATTATCCCTTCAAAGGCGTGGCTTTTTCTCATATAGCCGCCATTAGGACGATGATAATTAAACTCAATAACCTCACGACCACTGCCATATAAAACAATATCACGCATTTTTTTAGGTAAATCACAAAAAGCGGTATCCGTATTAAAACCGTAATGATCGGCAAGAGACTCAAGCATGCTAAAGTAATAATTGGTTTTCTTATCCCAACCACGAATCGCACCTTCCGCCAAACTTGCAGTTTCATCGTGAATCACTCGATCCGGATCAAAAAACTGATCAACTCCTAATCCATCACACGCGGCACAAGCTCCCATTGGATTATTAAATGAAAAAAGTCTGGGTTCTAACTCACTTAAACTGTAACCACATTCCGGGCAAGCGAATTTGGACGACATGGTTATATCGGCAAACTCATTGTCCATTGAAGCAACTACAGCAATTCCATCAGCAAGATTAAGGGCATTTTCAAAAGATTCACTCAATCGCTGGCCAATATCCGGACGCACTTTAAATCGATCAATGACCACCTCAATGGTGTGTTTTGTTCGCAAACCAAGTTTTGGTGGAGAATCCAACTCGTAAAGCGCACCATCAATACGCGCACGGACATATCCTTGCGCTTGCAACTGTTGTAATAATTGCACTTGCTCCCCTTTACGCTCTCGCACTACCGGAGCCAAAATCATTACCTTACTGTCTGCCGGGAATGCAAGCACCTGGTCTACCATTTGACTTACCGTTTGGGCGTGTAAACTCACATGATGAACAGGGCATCGTGGCTCCCCTACCCGAGCATAAAGAAGACGCAGGTAATCGTAAATTTCCGTAATCGTGCCCACGGTTGATCGTGGATTATGTGATGTAGCTTTTTGTTCGATTGAAATTGCAGGCGATAAACCTTCAATAGAATCAACATCCGGCTTTTCCATCATTGATAAAAATTGACGCGCATAAGCGGATAAAGACTCTACATAACGGCGTTGGCCTTCCGCATATAAAGTATCAAACGCTAAAGAAGACTTACCTGATCCGGATAAACCGGTAATCACAATTAACTTATCCCGTGGAATATCCAAATCGAGATTTTTAAGGTTGTGGGTGCGGGCGCCACGGATACTGATAGTATGCATAAAAGTCACTATTTTGATTTAAAAAGAAACAGAGTATATCTCTGCTATAATAATAAAACAAACAGTTCACTCATGAGTTAAAAGGAATTAAAACATGAAATTTTGTATGCGCCAGAGCATATTTCTTTTACTTCTGATATTTTCATCTCTAACACACTCAAACGAACATAAAACAGTCACCTTATGGGTTCAAGGAGCATTACTAAATACTTTATCTTTATCTTATAAAGATAAACCCCTTCAAGAATCCCCTAATCGTATTAATTATACTTTCAACGCCTGGAATGCAATTACCGGATTTTTAGGGGGGTACATGAAAACGGTTCGTGCAAGAGAACTCACCTTAAGTCCTCAACCGGTTAACAAGCCGACCGTGGTTAATTCTGGAGTAGTTTCGGGTATTCAATTCTGGCGAGTAAATCAATCCATTTTATTACCAGAATTAACACTGCAAGTTGATTTCTCGCTCGTTGTTTTAGCAAGGGATCCCACTACAGGAGGCCCTTATATAATTCAGAGTATGGATATTAGAAAAAAACAATTTTAGATGATATATACAGTCACATGTACCTTCTCATGTGCTACTATAAATCAGTTATTATAACAGGAGTCTGCTGTGCGTAAATTAATCCATATCCTCTTTGCCACTGTTCTCGTTTTATGCATATCACCAATTCACGCGAATAATTTAAAAGAATTAGAACAAGATATTAGTGACTCCGTCATTACCACTAAAATTACTGCCAAATTTACTGAAAATCAAAACCTGAATCCATTAAAAATTTCCGTAAGTACCGATAATGGAGTGGTTAAATTAAGTGGCTTTGTGAAGAATAAAGACGCTTTTGTTGATGCCTTGCGAATTGCTAAAAATACCGCCGGTGTGAAGTCAGTTCGTACTACGGATTTATATATTAAAAAAGTAAACACCGCGTTTACGGACGCATTTATAACGGCTCAAGTTGAAACAGCTGTTCTTAAAGCAAAGGTTCTTGATGATGAGTCCATTCCATTAGTAGGAATTAATGCCACTACGACCAATGGCGTGGTTACTCTATCCGGCACGGTAAAAAATGCCCAGTCAATAGCCTCTATCATTAAACGCGTGAATGTAATTCGGGGGGTAAAAAAAATTATCACTCATCTGGAAGTCAAGGATAATGTATGAGCCCATTAACCCGATTTAAATTTTTTTTCTGGTACTTTAGTCATTTTAAAGTCGCATTAATTGGTCATCTGAAACCTCGATTAATTAGTCTCGATGAAGAACGTATCGTCGTTTGCTTGCCTCTGAACCGTAGGAGTCGTAATCATTTAAACTCCATGTATTTTGGCGCATTAGCCGTGGGAGCAGATGTTGCAGGAGGATTGCATGGCTTTTATCATGCGGATCTTGCCAAGTGTTCTGTATCTCTCGCCTTCAAATCCTTTCAAGCCCAATTTCTCCGTAGACCAGAATCAGACGTTTACTTTGTCTGCACGGAGGGCTTACTGGTAAAGCAAATGATTCAAGAGTCGAAAATTTCCGGAGAGCGAATTAATAAACCAATACATATAACAGCCTACACTAACTATACAACCCAAGCAGAAGAAGTGGCTGAGTTCGTATTAGAGCTCTCACTGAAAGTCATCAACTCTAAATAATCATTTTTTGCTATATATCAACAACTTGATTTAAATTTTTACAACACAGAAAGATCCTGAAACATATTTGACAAAGCCTCCATGCAAGTCTAATTTTAAAAATATGGTGTAATTTAATTTATGCCATGTTTGAGGCAAGAATATGATTGAATTAATAATTCAGAGTCAACCTGATGATGAAACATGTGGGCCTACCAGTTTACATGCGATCTATCAATATTATGGTTTAGATATATCCCTCGAGGATATTATTAAAAATGTAGACAGATCATTATCCGGAGGCACTTTGACTCCCATGTTAGGAACTCATGCCTTGCGTCAGGGATTTCAAACAACCATTTATATTTATAACCTGAATGTATTTGATCCCAGCTGGTTTCACAACGGCGAAATAGATAATGCTTTTTTAATGAGTAAACTTGAAGCCCAAATGAATTATAAAAATGATCCCTATATAACCAAAGAGACACTGGCCTATATGGATTATTTAAAACTGGATGGAAAAATTCGATTTCATTCTTTGAATGTAGATTTATTAAAAAAATATTTTAACCTGGGAATACCGATATTGACGGCTTTGAGCGCAACCTATTTATACCGCAGCCCTCGAGAATTATTTACCGACGAAAGTAAATCAATATACGATGACATTCGTGGAACACCATGTGGGCATTTTGTAGTGTTGTGTGGATATGATAAAAAAAAGAGGTTAGTTGTCATAGCGGATCCGCATGCAACAAATCCTTTATTTAATGACCATTATTACAAAGTAAGCATTAATCGGTTGATCAATTCGATAATGCTCGGTGTATTAACTTATGACGCAAACTTACTCATAATCGAACCAAAAGAGAGATAAATGCAAACAGTAATCGTAACGGATGATCCTGACAGTTGGTCTTTTTTAGCGGAGCTTGCACCTATTATTCACGCACTGGAATATTTGAGTGGCGATGAATACCATCAAAATAAATCCTTTCGAGTCATTAATCTGTGTCAATCATATAATTACCAAACAATTGGATATTATGTTTCTTTATTAGCGCAGGCTAGAGATCACAAAGCATTACCATCAGTTCACAGCATTCAGGACGTATTAAATGTCAGTTTATCCAAATTGATATCCCAGGATACTCATGAAGAAATTCAGCACAGTCTCCAGGATCTTAAAGGAACTGAATTTACCCTTAGTCTTTACTTCGGCCAAAATATGGCAAAGCGTTATACTACTTTAGCCAAACAATTACATGGTTTATTCCCTCTACCCTTAATACGCTTTACTCTGGAAAAGAAAAAACAATGGCGCATAAAATCACTAACGCCCCTCTCCTTATCCGGTGTTCCTCCTCAACATATGGAATTTATGCGCGAGGCCGCTGAGAGTTACCTGTCAAAAAAACGTGTTCATCAATGGCGGAAAAAACAACGCTTCCATGATTTAGCGATTTTAGTTGACCCAACAGAACCTAATGCCCCATCAAATAAAAAAGCTCTGGATTTTTTTGTGGCGAGTGGCGAAGAATTAGGTTTAAACGTAGATATCATTGATAAAAATGATACTAAATCAATTGCTGAGTACGATGCTTTATTTATCAGAGCCACAACGTCGGTAAACCATTATACCTATCGACTTGCCCGCCGTGCCGCGCAGGAAAATCTGGTGGTCATTGACGATCCTCAATCCATTATTAAATGCTCAAACAAGGTATATCTTGCTGAGCTGTTAAGCAGCCATCAAATCATGACTCCTGAAACAATTTATATAGGAAAATATGATAAAGAATTACCGCAAATTAATTTTCCCTGTGTGTTAAAAAAACCAGACAGTGCCTTTTCTCATGGGGTGATTAAGATTGAAGATGAGAAATCTCTGCAAAAATCGTTAACTCAATTTTTTAAAACCTCTGATTTAATTGTGGTCCAACCTTTTATCCCGACTGAATTTGATTGGCGAATTGGTATATTAGATAATAAACCACTTTTTGCATGCCGCTATTTTATGGCAAAGGGGCATTGGCAAATATATGATTGGGATGCGGAGCAGGAAAATAAAGAAGGCGACCACGAAACCCTTCCCATCCATGCGGTTCCTGAAGCAATTCTGAAAATCGCATTAAAGAGCACCCGATTGATTGGTGATGGCTTATATGGGGTCGACATTAAAAGCCATGGGGATAAACATTATGTCATAGAAATAAATGATAATCCCAATATTGATAATGGGCTTGAGGACCAAATTCTCGGTGAAAATCTATATCAACAGATTATGACCGTCTTTTTACAACGAATTCGCAGGAAACATGGTTATGTCTGATTTTCCCATTTTTTCAGTTTTAGGGCTAGAAATTGAATACATGCTGGTTGATAAAGACACTCTGGATATTAGACCATTAAGTGACTTAATTTTAAAAAATCTCGCAGGTTCGCAAGTAAATGAGATTGCATTAGGTAACATTGCCCTGAGCAATGAATTAGTCATGCATGTTCTGGAACTCAAAAATAACGGTCCCAAGCCTCCTGACTCGCCTATAGCTCATGATTTTCAAAAAACAATTGCTGCACTGCAACCTATTTTATCTCAATACAACTTAATGCTGTTACCTACTGGTGCTCATCCATGGATGAATCCACATACAGAAACAGTGCGTTGGCCCCACGGAAGTAAGGCCATTTATCAGCAATTCGATTCTATTTTTAATTGTGAGGGACATGGATGGGCCAATTTGCAAAGCATGCATGTAAACTTACCCTATGCATCTCAGCAGGAATTTTGTGAATTACACAATGGGATTCGATTGATCCTTCCTTTATTGCCTTCTCTTGCAGCAAGCTCTCCTATTTTAGATGGAAAACCGACTGGCTTATTAGACTCACGATTATATTTTTACAGTCGAAACCAGGAGCGCATTCCGTCAATTAGTGGCGATTTAATACCCGAATTTGTCGAAACAGAAGAAGAATATCTGCAGAAAATTCTTCAACCGATGTACCAGGATATCAAGCCCTATGATCCCAATGGAATTTTACAACATCAATGGCTGAATTCTCGTGCCGCTATTCCTAAATTTGATCAAAAAGCGATTGAAATTCGTATTCTAGATACCCAGGAATGTGTCGAGGCAGATGTAGCAATCGCTAAAGTAATTCATTCCATTTTAAAAGAGTGGCAAGCCACATCAGGATACTATCTTGATAGACCTTGTGATACCACCAGACTGAAACACATTCTGACCAAATCCATTACCAAAGGTCTCTCGCTTTCAGTAGATGACAAAGAATTATTAACGCAATGGCAATTGCCCCAGAACAAAACCCTGACTTTATGTAACATCTGGTCTTTGTTGATTGAACGTGTCAGCTCTCAGTTATTAAAAAAAGAACAGTTGGCCCTGGAATTAATATTGAGTCAGGGCAATTTAAGTTCCCGTATCCTTAATGCTGCAGGAGAAGATGCCAATCGCAAAACACTCACCCAAATTTACCGTCAATTGGGTCACTGTCTTTTAACGAACCAACAGTTTCTACCATGAATAATATAGCCTTGGTATTTACTTGCGAGCACGCTGTTGATACGGTGCCGGAACAATATAACGCTCTATTTGAATCATTTCAGGAGCTTTTAGCAACGCACCGTGGCATTGACTTTGGAGCACTCGATATTGCGCGGCACTTACACGAACACATTCCTTCCGACTTGATGGAAGTGACCATTACCCGATTACTTATTGATTGTAATCGCAGCATTAAAAATCGCGATTTTTTTTCTGAAGTAAGTATGAATCTCCCAATGTTTGCCAAGCAAGAGCTTATCAAGCAATACTACGTGCCTTTTCGCACTAAAGTAGAACAATGTATTAGTCATCACATCAAAGAAGGTAAGAAGGTCTGGCATTTTTCAATTCATAGTTTTACCCCAATAATGAACGGTATCGTACGCAATGCCGATATTGGGTTTCTTTATGATCCAAGAAGACCAAGTGAAAAAGAACTGGCGCAACTATGGCGTGAAGAAATTAAAAAACAGTGCTCTGATTACCGGATTAGGATGAATTACCCTTATACCGGGATTAGTGATGGATTTACTACTGCCTTGCGAAAAAAGTTCCCTGATGAGGTGTATCTGGGAATGGAAGTTGAGTCCAATCAGGCTTTAACCCAGGTTCCAGAAACGCTCACTATCTTAAAAAATGTGCTTTGCACCAGCTTAATTGAAGTTATTAACGCAAGAGTGATGTTAAATTAATCATTTTATTTTATAATAAGTTACCGTGAGTCATTGGGTCATTTAATGTTTTTAAAATACCTGCAATTATTTAATCCATTAAATCTCATCAAGCAAAAAACGCGTATTAAACGCCAAATGAGTCAATCCTATATAAGTACTAAATCAACGGTAACCAATTACCTTAATTTTGTAAAATCATTAAATCCCAAACGGCTTTATCAACATGGACGGCAATTACACTATAAATTAAACCAGATGCTACAAAGTACCAACTTTGATATTACGGAATACATAAAAATATTGGAATCCTTCAAAGAGCATCAAATCTCGGTGTCCATTGCGAGCTTTAGCGAAACCATTTTTAAAGCCTTAAAGAACCCCAAACTTCATCCTAAAGTGGCGGTATATTTTAAAGAAATAAATGAAGAAGGCGAACCTTTTTCAGATTACGAACTGGATCCTGCCAATGTATCCCAGGTTAAAAAGTTGGTAAATGCACTTTATCATGCCCGGTTGGCTTTTATCGATTTAGAGAATATTGATGTTCGTAATATCAGTAGAAGTGTTGCTGATCTGAAGCAACTGTACCGCAAAACGATCCATGAAGCGTATCAAGCTTGTTATTTATTAACTCATTTAGATGTGAATATAGTCAAACTTTTCCAACATGAATTACTCCTATTCCTGGAACTCATCATTAAATTTCAAACAACTATTGAAAAAAAAATTCAGGAAGTAGGAAATAAATACGCCGAAGAGAAAGAACAGCTGACAGATACCATTCACGCCATCAATGCGATGGATATTTATCAACTGAGTAAGCTAACGGGTAATGTCTCTGGGATCACCATCGACCAAATGCAACCTAGCAGTGGTAGTTTCGATTATAATTTTTTGACTCAATTTGGTGCCGTGTTACCGGGCTACATTAACAAGTTGACCTGCTACATTAATAAATATTCAGCTGAAATAACAGAAAAAGAGCCTGCACTAAATAATGAAAAGATGCAGGAATTACAGCGCTCAGCATTAAGCCTGCTCAATGATTTGGAACACCTGAAAAGCAACAACAGCCTGTTTATCTCTTTTAAATTCTTAAAATACATTCATATTGTTCGAAATATTATTACCTTATCCATGAGCACGCTTGAACAGATAGGCAATCTGAGCCATTCATCGCAAGATCTGATTCGAGAGAATCTCTCCCAACTAAAGTACGTTATTCTCCCCACCCTCTTTGGTATCGTCGACAAAGTTGAAATCAATTGCATGCTCAAACCTGGAACACTATCGATTCCTTTAATGGAGAAAATTAAATCGCTGTACCAAATTTTGATTTATTATGCAGCAAAACCGGTTAACTTCATGGAAAAAGGAGAAGAGTTATTAACCATCGAAGACACTGAATTTCTCAAATTACGATTAGAACGAACTTATAAACGTATTGATAATACTAATGCTGTTCGATTTCAAATTGGCAAAGCAACCGCAGCTATGGATAGTTTTTTTGCTGTTTTAGAGAAGCCACAAAATAAGAATAAATCCTTATCCCAATTACCCGATTCGATTAAAGCAGACCTTACTGAATATTATAAATTGTTACAACCTTATGTCGATGATGATGTTGATTTAAATAACCTGATAGTTCATGGGTTGCAACATAAAAACTGGTCCTATCACCTAAACAGACCCTGGTTTTCACTTACAAATCAACTTCCGCCAGATCACATCAGCGTTATTCTTGCGGCAAAAGAAACGATAGAAATGAGAATTGTCCAAGCCTGGAATACCCAAAAATTTTTAAAAAAACTAAACAAAAGCCTGATCCAGTTCGTTCACGAGTCAACTGATTTGATTTTATTTCCTCATAATAAAAAAGAAAATCCATTAAAAATTGATGAATCTCAGGCATTTTCCATCCCCAATTTGCAAATTGTCTATAAATCAAACAATAACCATAAGTTCATAAGCAATCCGAACATATTAAGCGCTAAAGAATTGATGATGCTTCAGCAATGGTATCAAAACAAGCGCAAAAAACTTAAAACAGCCCATAGGGCCTACGAGGAACTCATGGAGTTGGGAGAGCAACATCAAGAAATCAATGAAATGAACCAGGCGAAATATCGTAAATTATACAATTTATTCCAACCTTATTTAATTCATGGTGTAAGCACAAGAATTCTTTCTACGGTCCGGACATACGACGAAAAGGTAGTAAAAGCGCTTAATGCTTCCAATAAAAATACATTTATTTTTCCAAATTTTGATTTTTTAAAAGAACTGGATCTTTATTTTCAACAAAACTTTAGCGAATATGATTTATTCTGGCAAAAAAGAATACGGTTTTTTTCAAATTTAGCAAATAATGAATGGACTCGGGAACATTCTAAAATGGCTTTAAAAAGTGAGCCGGATAATGCATATCGTGCTCATTTTTTGCTTCACCATACTCATTATTCTCAATTTATTCATGAATTTAGAAAAGCAATAGAGCAGACTGTGATTATATTCAACAGCTCCATGCAATCCCAACTCCAAATGGAGAAAGAAGAACTCCCTTATCCTGAATTAAATGAATCCTTGAAAAAAGGAAAATCAGATTTAATTACTTCTCTCAAAGCGAATATCAATTCGATATATCATTCCACCAAATTACCATTTCCTGAAATCGAAGATCCTGTTTTATTACTCAGTCAGGCCAAGCAGGTCATTGCAATAAAAGGCCTGTTTAACAGTTTATTCCATTTAGAGGGAATTGTTTTACAATTAGAAAAATTAAATCATAAAAGCACTGAAACGCGTTATGTATTTCATCTGATTTTAGCGTATGGGCATATAAATGAACTGATAAAAACATTTAAAAATATGGCTCACGATCCTCATTTGTCCCTTTTAGCCTCTCAACTATCCGATAAAGTTCAAACCATTTGGGCAACGATTCAGGAGCACAGTTTTCTCTACCAAATAACCACAGACAGCTTAAACAATCATCCCATGGAATACCCTAGTCTGGGATATGTGCTTAAAGCATTTAATGTAATACCCAATCATTTAAGAAGTCTGAGAAACACGAGCTATCTGACTACCGAAGAACTTAATGAGTTACAAACCAAGGCTAATAATGCCTATTTAACCATTGAAAGTCTCATTAAAAATTCCAACTCCTACCTCAAATTATTCCTCCAGGCAAAAAATACTTGGCGATTATATAAAGATATGACCAATAAACTGAAGGAACTGATTAGCACCTCGCATGATATGGCCATGAATAACCTGGAAAAACTAAAAAGTCTTTACTTTACGCCCATGTTACTTAAGGCCGACCGTTTTGAAGCCAGGCTCGGACTGAAACCGGGAATACTTGCCAATCCTTTGAAAAAAATGCTTGATGAGTTTTATAAAGGATTATTAATTCCATTTAAACTTGAGTCTAAAAAGTTTATTCCGCTAATTTGCGATTACCAGCCTCTGGAACAAAGACTTGATAAAAGGAATGAAAAACTCACTAAAATTTCAGAGTCTTTGCTACGACTTGAAGATGAATACAAACAGTTGATAGAAATGCGTCAATACATAAAAAATTATAACGCTTATTCCAGCCCCACCTTTCTCCCTCCTGATACGCAACATTTAAAATTAGCTCAGGATAGACTTAAGACACATTACAAGGAAGGTATTCTTCATCAATTAGTGGCACTTATTAACAACCATAAAATAAAAATACCGACCTCTCTGAGCACTGCCCCACTGGACAATATATTAAACTCAGGCATTGAAGCACACCATATAAAATTAACTCATATTGAGTTTCTGGTGAACAGTGCTTACCACCACTATCTGGGTTTAAAAGCAACGCTGGAAATGAAAAAAAATACTACCCTAGAACAATTAGAATTTCTGGAGAAATCAAGAAACCCACAAGGACTAGAATATCTTGCGTTCATAAAAAAGCATACCGAAGAGCAGTTTGACAAACAGGTGGAGGCGTTTATTCTCAAAGACTTCCGACTGCATTGCGTTGCCGAGGAATACCACCCGCAACTCAAAAAACATTTGATGAGCGTAAAAGATATCATTGTTGAAGAAGCAAAGAATGCCGAAGACATTGATGCGATGATCGAATACTTGTTACAGAAAAGCATCCAAACTTATGAAGCTCAACATTTTCAGAACTTTTATAAGCTCGAAAAGATCAAAGTATCCCTGGATAATTTTCGTATTTATTTAACTACGTTCCAACAAAATGATAGAAATCAGCAAATTTTTGCGAACAAAGCAGAAAAAATCAGAACACTTAATCGCATAACGACTAAAGATGTCAGCATTGAACAACGAATCGCAGAAATTAAGACAATAGTAGATGATCCCAGTTTCCTTAGAATCATGTGCGCTCATGAAAGAATTGATCGCCTAAGCTTTACTTATCTTAAATTCTGTATTTTATCTTTGCTGGAAGCACTCCATTTATATACCCCCCCAGTGAAGGCTTATTGTAACCAATTAAATAATACTTTGAATAAAGAACAGCTGGTACCTAGACCTGATATATTGGGGATATTCGGTAAACCTAATGGTAGAGATGCCCCCGAAATTAAAGCCTTAGGACATGCCCCATAAGTTGGTTTTCAATCTCCATTTGGAGCCCCCCACGACTTTTTAAATGTCATTCGAAACAGCATATTGCGGCATAATCAGCCACATTGACTTAAATATAGTTTAATCTATATTTAGATTATGCTATCTATTATGAGTTGCAGATGCGAATCACATCAGTCGAGTTATTGCCCCTGAAACTTAAGTTATATGCAAGACTTCACCCGGATAAAATTGCCCTTCGTTTCTTAAAAAGCGATTATCTAAGTTATGAGGAGATAACATACGCTGAACTTTACAATAAAAGTATTCATTTGGCAGGAGTCATACAAGCTACCCAGACCGATGGACCAATATTGCTGGTCCTTGAAACGGGAATTGATTACATGGTTGCATTTTTTGCCTGTATTTATGCAGGTCGCATTGCTGTAACAGCATACCCCCCACGAAAAACTCGAAACCTTAATCGGTTAACCCATATAATTAATAACTCAGAAATCACCTTAATTCTTAGCCACAGCCATGTAAGCGTCAATAATAAGCTGTATCAGTTACCCCAAAATACGGTTACCTTAAATATTCATGAAATGAATGAACAATCCATTAACCATATTTTACCAGACTTTAAACCAGATGATATCGCTTATTTACAATATACTTCAGGATCGACGGGCTCCCCAAAAGGAGTAATAATTACCCATCAAAATATCGCAGCTAATTTAATATTATTCCAGGAAATATTTGGCTTGGAAGCGATGTCTCTTTGTGTAAACTGGATGCCGTTATATCATGATATGGGATTAGTGGGTTGTACCTTACTGCCGCTGTACTACGGGGGTACTGTTGTGTTTATGTCGCCAACTACCTTTCTAAAAAACCCCCTTTTTTGGTTTGAATCGATAAGCAAGTATAAAGCCACTTATACTATGAGCCCCAACTTTGGTTATGATCTTGCAGTAGATGCATTTTTAAAAAAAAATGGATCCGAATTTGATTTTTCAAGCATTCATTACTTAATCAATGGTGCTGAACCAATAAAACCTTCAACCCTACGTAAAGTAAGTTCAGCTCTCGAGCCTTATGGTTTAAGAAAAGGGGGAATGAGGCCTGGTTACGGAATGGCTGAAACAACTTTAGTAATCAGTATGCAAGATAAAGAAAATGAATCCGGAATAAGGGAGGTATCAGCAGATTTACTGGGTAAAAAATTAATAGGCCCTGCCACTAGTTCCCAGGATACTGCTGAAGTTATTTCTTGTGGAATAATTCCAGCAAGCTACGATATAAAAATAGTTGACCCTGTTAGCAAAAAAATATTACCCGATAATCATATTGGTGAAATATGGTTAAAAGGTCTATCTGTATCAAAGGGTTATTATAATAATCCCGAGAAAACAGAAGAGATATTTCATGCATATACACATGAACCTCATTTGGGCCCCTATTTACGTACCGGTGATTTGGGTGCTCTGAATGTGGACAAAGAACTAATAATTTGTGGTAGGGAAAAAGATTTAATAATCATTAACGGTCGTAATATTTACCCGCAGGATGTGGAGCGAGCAACTTATGAATCACATAATGCACTGGTCAATGGTAACGCTGCCGCTTTTTTCATTATCGTCAATGACATTGAGCGATTAATTATTGTTGCCGAAGCCAAAAAACATCTTAAATCAGAACAACATCAGGAAATTTTTAAAGCGGTTAAATCGGAGTTATTTAGTGAGTTAGAAGTAATACCCTATGATATTGTTCTAATTCCGCCCCATTTACTTTGTAAAACCAGCAGTGGCAAAATTCAGCGTTCTACTTGTAAAGAACTCTATCTGGATAATAAATTAAAAGTTATGGCCAGTCTTCGTTCGTCTCAACCTCAAGCGGACGAAATTAAGCCTGCTTTCAAAACAAATAACTCAGATCTTGTGGCCTGGCTTACCAACTGGATTGCCACTAGGCAAAAAATTAATGCGGATTCAATTCATGAGCATCAAGCGTTTACTGATTTTGGACTTGATTCTGTAGCCCAAATTCAACTGACTCATGATTTGGAGGAGCTGTTAAATACTCCGTTAGATCCATGGCTCCTTTGGCAATACCCTAATATAAGCAGTCTTGTTAACGGTTTGACTCATCAGCAGGTCTATCAGGAGCAACATCATTCCTCTTATTCTCCTATAGCTATAATAGGAATGGATTGTCGGTTTCCAGGCCCCGATGAAAAAGAACTCAATGGGTTGGGTTCATTCTGGCACGCGCTCATGGGGCAGGAGGATTCAATTCGTCCTATTCCTAAGTCCCGTTGGAATAATGATTTGTATTTTAGTCAAAACCCGTATGAAAAAGGTAAACTCTATACGAACGAGGGTGGATTTCTTAATGATATTAAGCAATTTGATGCTCGTTTTTTTAACATATCACCATTGGAAGCAAACTTACTCGATCCGCAACAACGTATTTCTTTAGAAGTGGCTTGGCATGCTCTGGAGGATGCTAATATTGCACCAGCTCAGTTAAGGGATACCGACACAGGGATTTTTCTTGGTATAAGCACCCATGATTATGAAGCGTTAATTCAAAAAAACGGAAATTCTGATCATCTAAATACTTATCAAGCTACCGGAACCAGCTTCGCCACCGCTGCAGGAAGGATTGCCTATTTCTTAGGTACTCAAGGCCCCTGTATGGCCATTGATACAGCGTGCTCATCATCATTGGTTACGGTGCATCAAGCAGTACGGTCCCTGCAGAATGAAGAGTGCTCGCTGGCAATTGCAGGAGGAGTCAACCTCATTTTATCACCTGAAAATAACATTATATTTTGTAAAAGTAATATGCTCTCACCTGATAATCGTTGTTACACATTTGATGAGAAAGCTGATGGATATGTCAGGGGTGAAGGCTGTGGTATGGTGGTTTTAAAAAGACTCGATAAGGCCATCAGCGACGGAGATAAAATCTATGCCGTAATTAAGGGAAGTGCGGTCAATCAGGATGGAGCAAGTAATGGTTTGACCGCTCCAAGTTTAATCGCTCAAATGAAAGTAATGCAGGCGGCCCTAAAAAATGCAAATGTAGATTCTGCCCTTGTTTCTCACATAGAAGCCCATGGTACAGGCACATCACTTGGGGATCCAATAGAGTGGGAGGGAATTCGTCAGATCTATGGTCAAAAACGCACGAGTCCTCTTTACATTACATCTTTAAAAACCAGATTGGGTCATCTTGAAGCGGCGTCCGGAATTGCAAGTTTAATCAAAACCGCACTGGCCATTTATTATCAAACCATACCAAGCCATTTAAATTTTAAATCATACAACCCTAAAATTACTCAGCAAGAAAACATAATAGTTCCTCTTGAAACCATTGACTTTAAAAAAATGGACCCTATGGCATTACAGCATGCAGGAGTAAGTTCTTTTGGTTTTAGCGGAACAAATGCCCATATAATATTAAGCAAATCACCTGTAACTCAAATAAAAGAACCCAGCCCATTTAAAGACTTTCCTGGCATTTGGGTCATCAGCGCGAAAAACAAACGAACCCTGGAACACTATCTTAATATATATCAATCTTTTGGAGAAAAAATTGGGGAAGATGATTTTTTGACGATGTGTTATCAAATGTTGAGGCATCGATCCCAATTTAAACATCGTGCATTCATTGTGGCCAATTCCCGAAAAGAATGGCTGAATGCATTAAACAATCACGAATGGCAAAGTGGTAAAAGTCGAGATCTTCAGATCGGATGGTTATTTTCAGGTCAGGAGATTTTAAAACCTGATTTTGCCAAGTCAATCTATCTAAATAATCCAAAAATTGCAGAAACTATCGATAAATGTTGTGAATTAACGAACTCCTTGTTGCCCTACAATTTAAAAACCATATTATTAGAAACTCCTGAATCCATTGATTTAAATGACATCCTTCACGCACACCCCGCACTATACGTTTTTGAATATGCATTAGCACAATGGTGGATAAATTTAGGTATTAAACCCAAAATTTTACTTGGGCACAGTTTGGGTGAATACGTAGCGGCAACGATTGCAGGAGTAATCTCGCTGGAGGATGCGTTAAAATTAATTTGCGTACGCAGTAAACTTATCGCGGCATTACCAAATAATGGTGACATGCTTGCACTAAGTGTTGATAAAACGTTCCAGGAAAAAATTAAACTTCATTTTTCTGACTTATACATGGCTATCCAAAACAATGAGAATCAATTAGTTTATTCAGGATCTCAAAATCAGATAATTAAATTACAAAACTATTGCCAGAAACTAAACGTTGATTGCCAATTATTAACTACTTCGTACGCGTTACATTCCCCCCTAATGGATTCCATTATTGATGAATTTCATGAAGAAGCAGAGAAAATTACCTATAGCGCCCCTAGTATTCCACTTATCAGTAGTTTAACTGGTACTCTTGTTTCTAAAGATGAAATTAATGCGGATTATTGGTGTAAGCAGCTAGTGCACTCGGTACACTTTTATCAGGGGCTGCAAGAGTTTGTGCAACATGATGTTACATGCGTGCAAGAAATAGGTCCCAATGCAACTCTAGTCCATTTATGCACTGAGTTCCCTTTTGAGCTTTGTATTTCATCACAAATCAACCCATCAACGAGCTGGAATGATTTACTAAAAGCTTTAGGCACTCTTTATATTAATGGTGCATCAATTCAATGGGACTCGCTGAATAATCAGGTTCCTTCTGCCTTATTGAGCCTGCCAAAATACCCATTTAATAAAAAAACGTTCTGGTTTAAATCAACTGATGCATCAGTAGTGTCCAACGTACCGCGCCCTGAATTTTATAAATTAGACTGGGTAGCCCTGCCAGACGATACGAATACTCAAGTCGTTGATAAAAAGCAAAGTGTTCTCATTACCTTAAGTAATGATCCAGCCGTCATTAAGCAATTGAAGCAATTAACTCTCATATCCCATATTATCAATCAAGCACCAGAGTTACATTTACTCCCAGATAGTGCTGAATATTACATTTATTATTGTGATGCTCAATTCGACTCGATAAAGACGGAATTGATGCGATTTCAGATTCTCACGCAAAATCTTATTAAAGAGAACAACTTTAAACCCCTAGTAATCATTAGCAAAATAGACTCACCAATAGGTACGACTTTATTAGGCGGGATAAAGTCACTACGCATAGAATATCCCCATTGGCCTATCCATTATATAGAGGGCGATATTCACCAGAACCCAATTTTATGGCAACACGTTTTAGCAACCCTAACCAAAAAAGAGCTTACTTTAAAAATTGATAAACAATTATTTAAACAACAACTAGTCCCATGTGAACAGGACGTGTGCCCCAAATTGATTCTGGCGGAACAGATGGCTGAAAAAATTTATCTGATCACAGGCGGCAATGGAGAGGTAGGACAACAACTTATTAAACACTTATTACAGCAAGGAGTGAAATATATCGTCGCTGTTGGTCGTAAAGCATCACCTCCTTTATGGAATGAAGCCATCACTGAATATTTATCGATAAATCAATGCCAAATACATTATTTCTCCTGTGATATCAGTAAATTGACACAGGTAAAAAAATTATTTAAGAAGCTAAACACACTCGTTCCACCGATTACTAGTGTCATTCATGCCGCAGGCATTATTAATGATAAATTATGGGGTCAAACAACTCAGGAGGATCTAGAACAGGTTTTGGCTGGAAAAGCTTATGGAGCACTAAATTTACATCTGGCGACTCAGGACGCCCCCATAAAAGATTTTATAATGATCTCATCTCTTGCAGGAATTATTGGGAACAAAGGTCAGGTAGCATACAGCTTGGCGAATGCCTTCCTTAATGCGCTTAATGATTGTCGAGTTAATAAAGGACTACCCTCCATGTGTTTTAACCTGGGTCCTATAAAAAATACGGGTTTATTCAAACATGATGAAGCAAGACTGACCCTAGAAATGGAAAAACTTGGGGTAACTCCCCTCGCTAAAGAAAGTCTGCGCACCCTTTTGGAAATAGAAACTAAAAGCAGCCACTTGGTTTTAAGCTGTCTGAATATAGGGAAATTGGGAGTAAATAATCCTAAATTACTGAGTTCTCCACCAGAAAATTCTCCACACGACACTCTGGAATTAATTCCGGAGAATCACTCCATTGAAATTCAGTTATTAAAAATTGCCCGCAATGCTCTTCATGCTACAAATGAAGAACTAATGGCCGAAGATAACTGGTTCAAAGCTGGAATGGATTCGTTGATGGCCTCACAACTGGTTTTCAAAATCAACAAAATATATCCAGGTGTGAATATAAATGCTGCGGATTTATTTAAACATCCATCAGCAATAAAACTTGCTCAAAAAATAAAAAACACCTCAATCACTTCTAAAAAATTAACCTTACCTTCTTCTTCCTCCACTCGCCTGTCGCCTTTATCTATGCAGCAACAGGAGATCTGGAATTACTGTAAAGGCTCCTCTCCCGCAACCTATCTAATTCCGATACAACTTCAAATTTCCGGAGACTTGAATGTAGATGATTTTAAAATAAGCATCGTTAATACTATGAATAGTCACGATATTTTTCGGTTTCAATTCACAGAAATAATAAGCCAGGTCAATATATGTATTGCCGATTCGCCACAGCTTGACTTCACTTATGTAGCAAGCCTTAACGAGGAAGTGGTTGACGATTTTTTAAATAAAGAATTCCACAAAAATTGTTCTACCTTATGTCGATTCCTATTGTATAAAGAGTATGAGACAAGCCATTTGTTATTTATTGTTATTCACCACCTTATAGCTGATGGTTTTACAGCGATGAAATTTATTGAGCAAATATTTAAAAATTATCAGAAACCGGTTGATGTGGCCCCTAATAAAAAATATCAGGATTATATTGAGTGGCAGCGTCAAAATTTCTTACCCTTACAACAGACTCAGTTTTTGGATTTCTGGAAAAAGCGACTTTACAGTATCCCAGTGAATGTTCCTGACACAAAAGACACCGGTCTTCCTTTACTGGGCAAAAACATGCAAGAGTCAATCCCGATTGACTCAATAAAATCGATACGAGATTATCTTGGCGAGAACCATCTAACCCTCACTAATTACTGTTTGACCTGTTTATCAGAGGCATTGTTACACGCATTTAATCGTGAACAACAAGGCATTGTTATTTTTTTCTCTGGGCGAGAAGATGGAGAATTTACCAAAGTATTTGGTGATACCACTAATGATGTTATTGTCACTCTAACTAAAAGAAACGCGACCGATCCACTCAGTCACATCATGAATTTACAAAATCAAATTCTTGATTTGGTAAAACAGCAACACTTCAGAATTCAACTTTTAAAAGAATACAATCTCCTTCCCGAGATATCCTATGATTTTCAAAATAATAGTTATCACCTGCATCCGAACGGATCATTAGCAATTCAGCATACCAAATATTTTCATGTTCAATCCAGACTATGGGGTACTGATCCCCGACTAATGTCCTTTAAAGTATTACAAACGGAACATGAGTTAATTTTTTCACTTAAGTATCGTTCTGATAAAATTGACGAACAGACTGCCAGTGATATTTTTAAACAATGGACAGCATCAATAACCACCCAGCTGGATCCGCTTGCCTTTATAGAAAAGGAAGCCCGCATCAGTATTCAAAAATAATTTAGAGTCTTCAGTCTATTTATTTAATCACTTTAATACAACGTAGGTGGAGCAAGGCTTTATTTCGCTAACCTAATACACGAGCGCATTCTAAAAAATATTCTATAATAAAAAAAGAGTACTAAATAGGTGATTGTGAGGAACATCTCTGATTCCATGTACATTGAATCTGTTCCACCTTAACCAGGAATAATCCATTAGATGATTGCCTAATAAAACTAAAACGTAACTATACGCTATGAGGGCAGACTAATGCTGAATAAAGACGAATTACAAAATATTACCCAAAATTATAATGTTAATTTTAATGCACAACAAATAACCCAACTTGCAGGTGGAGATGTTAATAATACCTATTTGCTGCAAAGTGATATGGGACAATATGTAATAAAAAAAATTCTCTTAGAACAATATGTCGATGACTACCAGACGACAATAGATGAAGTGACTCAATCGTTACTGTTTATCGAAGAAATAACAAGGAAGCAACAAAGTCTGGGTAACGTGATAACCGCAATTGCTGGAAACTCAGGAACTGTACTTCATACAGATGGTATTGCTTATATACTTTATCCTTTCTTCCAAGGGGAAATTCTAGAAAATAATAAGATAACGCTCCCTATGATAAAACAGATAAGTCAACGTCTTGAACGACTCCATCACCATAAATTTTCCTATGATAACAAAATGTCACAACAAAAATTTAACCGTTTTATTAATGTTGGCCGTTCTATCCTGGATAGCCCTATATTATCCCGCTTAGATAATATTAAATACCTCATACCCAAATTAAAACCAATTATTAATTTTATTACGGAAAATAAAGCAAGTTTATCAGAATCGATTAAGTTATGTACTCCAGAAAGTGTATGCCATAATGATTTGAAACCTAAAAATGTTTTATGGGCTTCAGAGGATAATTTTGCAATAATTGATTGGGAAGCAGCAGCAGACTTTGATCACCGTACCGACTATTTAGATACTCTCATTTCCTGGAGTAATGAACTGGATAACAATCGATTTATTTTAATTCACGAAAAAATTCAGGCATTCCAGGAGCATTATTTCATACCTAAAAATGAACTGAACTATGCCATGGACCTAGTTATTTTAAAATGGTACTTCTGGTTATTTTTTTGTATTAGCAGAGCAAAGGCTTACCCCGGAAAATTCGTTCATTATTGGAAACAAGGCAATCTTGCTCTCAAATTTATCGAGTTTCTCATTAAACACAGAGATCTATCGTTTTTAAATAAGTGAGATCAAATGAGTAAGACTGATCATACCATTATTGCCCTTTTTGATTTTGATGGAACGTTGACTTACAAAAGCACTTCTCTTGCTTTTTTTCAATTCCTGGACCGAAAGCGCTTTTATGCGATCATGCCCCTTTTATTTCCAGTTTTAATTCTTTATGTATGTCGTTTAATTTCCGTAGATACCTTAAATAAATGCATTTGCCAACTGGTGCTCAAAGGGAAATCCAAGGAAGAAGTTATTGAGGCAGGAAAAGAATTCGCCTTAAAAAAGATGCCTCACCTGGTGAGGCCTGAAGGAATGCAAAAACTACAGGAACATCAAAAAATGGGGCATTACTGTATACTAGCCACAGCAGGCTTTGATATTTATGTTAAGCCCTGGAGTGAACTGCATCACTTTAACTCTGTTGTATGCACCGAGCTTGATTCCAATCAAAACAATAAGCTTACAGGTAAGTTAAATGGCATTACCTGCTATGGGGTTGAAAAATTATCCAAAGTAAAGAAAGTAATTCCTCCTAACCGTGGTGAGGTATTCGCTTATGGTGATAGTGCTGGTGATAAAGAAATGTTGCTATTTGCTGATTACTCCTTTTACCAGTCGTTCAAATCTAACCTCAAAATGCCACATGAAGGCCATAAAAATTCCCATTGAACCGATGATAAAATATCATACAAATTGATTATATTTTATATATATACTATACCTAGTGAGACTAGTTAGAAATGAACCGGACGGGATCTTACATGTTAAAAGATCATACAATTATTAGCTTGATATTAGAATATGGCAAAAAATACCCTGATAAAATTATTCATACCTTTTTAAGCAGTGATAAGAAAGACACACACACTTACAGCCAATTAATCTCAAACGCTAAAACAATTGCATCACATTTATTAACCCACTCTGATCCAGGGTCTACAGCCTTAATTCTTTTACCTCCAGGGTTAAAATACATTTGCGCTTTTTTGGGCTGTCTCTTTGCCGGAATAATTGCTGTTCCTGCCTATCCTCCAAGAAGCGCACGTCATTTAATCAGACTTAATGCTCTGGTTAAGGATGCAAATGCCAAAGTGATTTTAACTACTGATGAAATTGCTACTAATTATTCATTTGATACGACTCGGATTTTAGTAATAAATGATGAATTATTATCTGCATCCAGAGAAGTATCTCTTCCAGAAACTCACCAATCAGATATCGCGTTTCTACAATATACATCGGGCTCAACGGGCCTTCCCAAAGGAGTTATTGTAAGTCATGGCAATATCATAGCTAATATGAGTTTAATTGATGATCTAACGCATATGAACGAGAAATCATTATTATGCTCCTGGCTACCTCCATTTCATGACATGGGTTTAATCGGCGGTATTTTGTACCCTTTATATAGTAGAAGTGGGTCAATCCTCATGTCGCCCGTTACATTCATTAACACACCTTATTTATGGTTAAAGACCATCAGTGACTACCAGATTTACATCTCACCAGCTCCCAACTTTGCTTATGATTTATGTGTTCGTGCAATAACTGAAGAGCAAAAATCTCTATTGGATTTAAGCAGCTGGAAAATAGCTTTAAATGGTGCTGAGCCAGTAAATGAGGCAACATTGCACCGATTTACTGAGTCATTTAAAAATACAGGTTTCAAAGCCAAAGCGTTTTATCCCTCTTTTGGTATGGCAGAAACAACGCTCATGATTTCTGGAAAAATTCCAGGCGCTCCCAATAAAATGTGCCATTTAAATAAGGAAGCTTTGAAAAATAATCAAGTTATTCTACAGCAAGATGCTGATGATACAACCAGAACCCTACTCAGCTGCGGCCCTACTAATAAGGCCCAAGTCGTAAAAATTTATGACTATGAACGTTTAAGGACTCTTGGTGACTATCAAATTGGTGAAATTATTGTATCAGGTCCTACAGTAGCGCAAGGATATTGGCAAAAACCTGAGCTAACTCAGGAAATTTTTCACTTAAAACTCCCTAATGAAAAGGATGACTTTTTAAGAACTGGTGATTTAGGATTTCTTGATGAAGAAGGCAATCTTTACATCACAGGGCGATTAAAAGATTTGATTATTTTAAACGGACAAAACATATACCCACAGGATATCGAATACAGTATCGCTTCGTGCCATTCCCAACTCCTTCCTCAATCTGCAGTATTTGCGCTTGATAACGATAAGGAATTAGTCATTGTTCAGGAAGTTCATCGTAGAGCTAAAGAATTTTCCCCAATTTTTGCGGCCATTGTGGAGCGTTGTTTTACCGAGCATCAAATAACGCCGAATCGAATAGTACTGATAAAACAAGGCTCACTTCCCAAAACATCAAGTGGTAAAGTTCAGCGCAGTGCATGCAAGCAGGAATTGTTACACAATCAGTTAAAAATCGTTGCCCAGTGGGATATATCACAATTTAAACAGGATAATAGTCCACGCAAGATCGTTAATAAAGACCTTGAGCAATGGATGATACAGTGGTTCGTTGATAACCTGGACATGGAATCACAGGCCATCAATCCTCAAGTTAATTTTGCCTACTACAATGTGAACTCAATTATTGCCTCCCAATTTTGTGTGGCTCTGGAACAACATATCAATCAGGCGGTAAACCCTGCTTTGCTTTGGGAGTATTCAACGATTGAACTATTGGCAGAACACCTAACAACCACCAATAAACACCAAGAAACTGCTTCACAGTCACAGACAGCTTTTCAGATGGATCCAAAAGCCCTCATTGGAATGAGTTGTCGCTTCCCTGGTAGAGTTAATAGCCCAGAAGAGTTTTGGGAGTTATTATGCCAAGCGAAACAGGGAATAATTCCCGTTCCTGAAGACCGGTGGGACATCGAAGATTATTATGACCCTGATTTAAGTCATTTAGGAACGATAAACAGCCGCAAAGGTGGTTTTATTGAGAATATTGATCAATTCGATGCTTCATTTTTTGGTATCAACACTAAAGAAGCCGAGGCGATGGATCCACAACATCGTCTATTGCTCGAACTAACCTGGGAAGCGCTCGAAAGAGCCAATATTGTTCCTGCAGATCTGTTTAATACCAACACCGGAATTTTTATTGGGATTTCATCCAATGATTACAGCCATTTAGATGAATCTTCTCCTAAAAGCATAAGCAGCTATTACGGAATTGGCAATGCACATAGTGCTGCGGCTGGCAGGCTTTCTTATTATTTAGGCACAAAAGGTCCCACATTAGCTGTAGACACGGCCTGTTCCTCATCATTAGTTGCCGTATTTAATGCCTGCCAAAGTCTGCAAGAAGGATTATGTGATCTGGCTATTGTAGGTGGGGTTAATGCACTTCTCGATCCCAAGGTGAGCATCACCTTTTCCCAAGCAGGAATGCTTTCGCCTTCCGATAAATGCAGTGTGTTTGATGCTACTGCGGATGGTTATGTCCGGAGTGAAGGCTGCGGAGTCATCATATTAAAACGCCAAACAGATGCAGAACGTGATCGCGACCATATAATCGCAACCATTTGTGGCGGATATTTAAATAGCGATGGGCATAGCAATGGATTAACTGCGCCTAACCCTGAAGCGCAAAGTGAATTAATTAAAAAAGCATTAATATCCGCAAAACTTACCCCTGATGAGATAGGCTACATTGAAGCCCATGGTACAGGAACACGGTTAGGTGATCCGATAGAATTTCGTGCCTTACAGCATGTTTTTGCATCAAAAGCGCGCACCCATCCATTATACGTGGGTGCCGTAAAAAGCAACCTGGGCCATCTTGAGGCTGCAGCAGGTATAGCAGGATTAATTAAAACTGCATTAATCCTTTACCACCAACACATTCCTGCAAACGTCAATTTCCATAATATTAATCCTCTCATCGACTTACCCAGTATCCCTGCCCAAATACCAACCCAACTTGTTAAATGGGAAACAACGCAACAAAATCATTATGCAGGGGTTAGTTCATTTGGTTTCACCGGCACAAACGCTCATCTGATCTTGGGAAGAAAACCGGAGCAGGAACAACCCAGTCCAGTTTCAGCACCAATTCGCCCTCTAAACATATTCACTCTGTCTGCACCAACTAAGGACGCCTTAATGATGCAGAAGGAGAAATTACTGCACTTTTTAAAAAATAATCCTGAACTCGATGTTGCCAGAGTGTGTCAGACGTATAATGTACATCGTAGCCATTTAAATTATCGGCTTGCAGTTGCTTGCGATAACATGACTACTTTAATTAATACACTCAGTGATAACGATGGTAGGGATAGCACCGAAAACCCTGTGGGAGAGCTGGTTTTTCTGTTTAGCGAGGGTTCCTATAATCCTCAAACAAGCTGGTCTCTTTATAACACTCATCCCGTTTTTAAAGCCCATATCGATAGGTGTTGCACATTGATTGCACCCTACATTCCCTCCCTTTTTGATATTTTATTTCAACGGAATATGAATGAATTATCATCCGAGACAAACTATGCAGAAGCTGCACTATTTACACTTGAATATTCACTGGCTCAATTATGGATTAGTTGGGGAGTGAAACCTGCCGCGGTAATAGGTTATGGTCTGGGCGAATATATTGCTGCGACCATTGCGGAGAGCATTAGCCTTAATGATGGGCTTAGGTTAATTGCTCATCGTTGTAAATTAATGCACTCAAGAAAAAAAGAGGCATTATTCGAAGAATTCAGGCAAATCACCCAAGAGATAACCTACCATCCACCTAAAATAGCACTAATTTCTAACAGCACCGGACAGCCCTTATCCTCCATTGACGCGAGTTATTGGACACATAATCTACTTGAACCCTTCGATTTTACGACACCATTTAAAACTTTAAGCACCCAATATCATTCTTTTATGGAGATAGGCCCTCAAACTGTATTATTAAAAAACGCTGAATTCTCTCCTACTAAAAACAAATCTTTGTGGTTTGTTTCGATGGAAACAGATGTCCCAGAATGGGAAACTATAACCAACACTTTAATTAAATTATATCTCCATGGACAAAAGGTAGACTGGGATGCTTTTAATAAGCCCTTTGGAATAAAAGCGTATCAAAATAAACTACCGGTATATTCGTTTCAAAATGCTCATTTCTGGCAGCAACATTTAAGAGAAAAATCAAATAAGTCATTAAGTAATTTTCTCGATCACTCTTTATATTCACAGGAATGGGAAAAAATTTCTTTGGTTTCAGTTAAACAAGAGAACTCACTTTCAGGGTGCTGGTGGGTATTTATAAATGATAATGATGACAGTCTCAACTTTGCCACTCAATTTGGTTTACATTGCGAGAAGCCAATTTTTATTCATCCAGGGAAAGAGTATCAGATCGATGCAACAACAGTATATATAGACCCAGCCAAGCTCGAATCTTATTTAAAACCAAGTGATGAGTTACCGTTACCAACAGGGATCATTTTCGCCTGGAATATTCAGCCTGAGCCCTCTTCAACCCCCTTAAAATCCTTACTGGCTATGCAACAAAGTTGTTTCGGTTTAACTAGTCTCATTAAAGTATTAAGTTTTAATAAAATTAATCCTTTACTGTGGGTAGTCACACAAGGAGCTGTGGCGCCCACTACAGGTCAATCAATCAATCCCTTTGCCTCTGCATTGTTAGGGGTCAGTAAAGTCCTAGCAATTGATTTACCGACCCTTAAAGCCCATCATTTAGATATTGGCTCAAGCCCTTATAAATTCGCAGCCGATTTACTGGTACACTGTATTTCCTCATCCATCGAAGAACCGATGCTGGCCTTACATGAAGGAAGCCTATACGCACCTTATTTAACTCCTTTTAAAATTACTTATCCCAAAAGTATCGCAAGCTTCACTGAAGGAACATACATCATTACTGGGGGATTGGGGGGAATTGGCAAGGCTTTGTGTCTACGACTGATTGAACAGGGAGCACAAAATCTTGTTATATTAGGTCGCCGACATTTTAATGATGCCATCAAAAATGAAATAAGCGATCTGGCAATAAAAGATACTGTCATTCATTACATGCAAACCGATCTGGCTAATTTTGAACAATTGAAAACCGTTTTTCAAAAAATAATAAAGACTATGCCCTCTGTGAGAGGTATCTTTCATACAGCAGGTCTATTAAGTGACGCTCATATTTTAAACGTAACGCCCGAGCAATTCCTGGATGTATTTCAAGCTAAAATTAATGGCAGTTTGAATCTCCACTTATTAAGCACTGAATTAAAGTTAAATTTAAAATACTTCGTTTTATTTTCATCTATTAGCAGTTTATTTGGTACACCAGGGCAGGCTAATTATGCAGCTGCGAATGCGTTCATGGATGGTTTGGCTCACCTGAGAAAAAATATGGGTTTAAATGCCTTATCAATTAATTTCGGCCCTTGGCATGAAGTGGGCATGACTCAGGGGTTAGATAAAATATGGCAACACTCTGGTATAGAGGATATACCGTTAAATAAAGGGATAAATGCATTAATAAGCCTCCTTGATAACCCTGAGGCGCAAATCTGTATAATGCCTTTCAAACCGACTCCTGAGCATGGGCAAAAATGGCCAAAAAATTACCAAAAAATGTTGCGCAAATTGATTACTGTAAATGAAGACAAAGAAGTTAAACCATCAAAAGAAAACTTACAAAGCGATCGCTTTAATGATTTAACCACCGCATCTTTAGAGCAAAAAAGAGTTTACTGCCAAAACGTGCTGTACCAGGCCATCAGAAATCTTCTTGGAACAGACAATTCGGTTGAACTCTCTCCGGATCTGACTCTAATTGAGCTCGGACTTGATTCATTAGCTAGTGTAGAGTTACTCCATGAAATCAAGAAACAATTTCCGGCAGATATTACTTTATCTATAAACTCACTGCTGTTTGAAAAAAACACCCTGCACACATTAGTGAATAATCTGGCGGACCAACTCCATCAGGATGCACCAAAAATAACCCCGACCCAACCTGTAGTGCAACAGCTGGATCCCAACCTGACCAGCCCGTTGTCTTTTCAACAAATTCGCATTTGGAATTATACCCAATTGCAGCCAGATAACCCTGCATATCTAATTAGCAACACCTATCATATAGAGACTGCTGTGTATGAAAAAAAATTAGAATCATGCATACAGCAAGTTATGAAACGACATTCCGTATTACGTTCCAGCTTTCATGCCTATCTGGGTGCTGCAATACAGTTATGTAATCAGGACTTCGAATTTACATTAAAAATAATTGACCTGACTCAATACTCTCTAAAGCAACAAAAAATTGAATTAAACAAAGAATTAACCCGTATTCCTACGGATTTATTTAACCTTGCAAAAGCACCACTACTCGCCAGTTCACTGATTAAGCTTGCAGAAAATAAATACATTTGGTCCGTCACTATTCATCATATAATCACTGATGGAAACAGCACGTTAACTCTTATGAAAGAGATAATTCAACTTTATGAATCTCATGATGCTGACTTACCCGTCTCCGTGCCGTATCAATCATTTATTCATTGGCAATTACACCATCTGACCACTGAGTCGTTTAGATCCCATCTGGACTTTTGGCGCGAGCGCTTAAGCTCTGTAACCAGACCTCAATTAATTACAGATTCTGTTTCAGAAAAAAATATCTTTTTAGGGGCTTTAAAATACGACATGAGCTTTACCGATGATTTAAAAATGCTATTAGCGATGTGTAAAAAATACAAAGTTACTCTACCTGGCTTATTACTGGGGTTAAGCGCCCTGGTGCTCTCATCCGTATCTTCAAGCCCGGCAAGTTACATTATGGTTCTTTCAATAGGAAATATTACCGAGTTCAAAAATACTATCGGGCCAATTGCTAATGAAATTCCTTTATTTATACCTTATGATGATTCTGCTTCCTTTATTCAATGGATAAGGGTATTACAAGAAAACTTAAATCAAACCCTGGACCATCAGGAAGTACAGCCAGAGCAAATAGCTTCTCTGGGATTGGCAATACCTGATGTATCCTTTGATTTTCAAACCATCAAATCGAATAAAAATAATGGTCCTTTATCGCTACAACCAGTCCCAGTTACCCCATTATCCCCACATTTGCCTCTATGGGGCACTGATCCCCGAAAAATATCATTTAAATTCATGCATAAAGATTCTTTTTTAAGTGGTAGTATTAAATACCGTGCTGATTTGTTCCACGAAACCACCATAAAGAAATTAGGTGAACATCTGTTAAAAATTCTTCGCCAAATCGAAGATGATCCACACGTGATAATATCTCAATTAATACATTACCCTTCTGGGGAACATAAGTGATGCCTTATAACAACATTGCAGTAATTCCTCGTATTATATTCAAAGAATATGACATCAGGGGACTAGTAGGCACAGAACTTAATGAATCTGTTTATTATGTGTTGGGGTTAACTATTGGTACAGAACTTCTGAAACAACACAATGAATACACTATTGTTATAGGTCGTGACAGTCGTCTCAGCAGTTATCCCTATAGTAAAGCCCTTAGCCAGGGGCTTATAGATGCAGGTGTCGGAGTTATTAACACAGGCGCATTACCAACTCCCTTAGTCCATTTTGCGATGTATCATAATAAAATTGATTCAAGTTTAATGATTACGGCAAGTCATAACCCAGCTCAGTATAATGGCCTTAAAATTAATTTAAACGGACAGATCTGCTCCGGTGAAGCCTTACAGGATTTATTTGTAAAAGCAAAAAATCTGAATTTTAAAACTCCGGCAAAACCTGGAATTTATCAAGAGGTAGCAGAGGAAGACACGATTAGGAACTACATCGCTGCGGTAAAAGATAAAGTGCAAATAAATTCCAGATTGAAAGTGGTGGTTGATTGCGGGAATGCAATAGGGGGAGTTGTAGTACCGCAACTATTACGTTCCCTGGGATGTGACGTGGTTCCCCTGTTTTGTGATGTTTTAAGCTCTTTTCCCAACCACCATCCTGATCCGGCCATAGAAGAAAATATGAAAGCACTTACGAAAGCGGTGATAACGCATCAGGCCGACATTGGTTTAGCGTTTGATGGGGATGGAGACAGACTGGGTGTGGTTGATAAATATGGCAAGATAATTAAAGCGGACAAACAATTAATTGTTTTTATTCAGGCACTACTTCAAAATAATCCTGAGCAGGCCGTGGTCTACGATATTAAGTGTTCCAATCAAATAGAGCAGTATATTAAAATGCATCATGGAATTGGGATCATGACCAAAACCGGAGCTTCCAATATCATGGCGCAAATGGACAAGCATCAGGCCATACTGGGCGGTGAGTTCAGTGGTCATTTTTATTTTAAAGAATGGTTTTATGATGATGGAATATTTGCAGCAGCCAAAACCCTGGAATTAATAAGCAAAAATCTATCTATGTATGAAGAAATTCCAGAAAGCTTTAGTACTCCAGAATTAAAAATTAATATTGCGGATGAAGAAAAAGAATGGTTTATGCGGCAACTCCTGAAAAAAGCGCCGTTTGAATCATCCCAAATGATTACTATTGATGGATTGCGAGTCAATTTTCCATTTGGATGGGGACTAATTAGAATATCGAATACCACACCTAATTTAACCGCAAGGTTTGAGGCAGATAATGACGCGCATTTATCATACATAAAAAAAATATTTCGTGAATTAATCCTGCAAGTAAATCCTGCTCTAAAGATTCCTTTCTAAACTTAATGATAATTCTGTTTTACTGCATCTGGAGTATTAAAAAATACAATTAAATAAATAATCGTATACACAGTAAAATAGCCCGATACAGTCCAGACTAAAGCAACAATATTGGTGGAAAAATACAAGTTGATTAGATAAAAAATAATGAGCAAAAACGCACTAAATAATGCTCTAATAGCATAAAATCCAGCAAGAATTTTGGGACTAAAATGTTCTTGACTGATTTTTTGTGCCAAGCCGTATAACCAATATGAAAAAACACCACCCATAAAGGATGCGCCCAAACAAATAAATGAATTTTCAGTAAAGAACAAAAATAAAATAATACATACTAATGTGCCATAAAAGCAATGTAATAATGTAGTGCAATTACTTTTTAAAAAACCAATCCGTGATAATGAAAGTGAACCTGCCAGCGCACCGACACCCCCTAAGGAGATCATGAGCCCAACAAAAAACTGACTATGACTTGCCTTAACCAGGGGTAGGGCAAGCAATCCTGCAAAATTCATCCAAATGGTTGTTAATGAAAAGGATAGTAAAATTTGCAATACCAATAAAAAGGTGCTCTGCGATTCAAGATAAATAAAATCATTAAATTTTATTTTTACTGTGCTGATTATTTTAGTCGAACTCTTAATACCATTAATCGTCAGCATAAAGAAAATACCTAAAATCATAGTACATAAAAAAACCGATCCGATTTCTGTTTTGGACAGCATCCCGGCAACCAGTGGCGGTACTATGTAAGTTGAGGAATTGCTGACAAGGCCAAGAGAGATACCATGAACTCTATCCTTTTTAGGGAGCATCGTGCGAATGGATTTATCAAAAACACTTACTTCCAATACAGTTAACACAAATAAAAAAGTAAAGGCGATTAATATAGCAAACAGAGACATCCCCTCATTCATAAACATAAGAAACAGAAGTAAAATTACTTGGCTAATCATGACGGAGAAAAACAAATGACGCAGTGAAAATCGATCAAGCCATTTATAGGTGAAAAAGGTGGAAACAACTAAAACACAATTAATAAAAACTCCAATCCAAGATAACAAACTCAGATTTTTATTATGCTCCATCAGATCAAATAACATCAGGTACAGAATTACCCGGACACTAATTATATAGAGTAATCTGACAAGCCATAATTTATAAAACAATTTTTTTTGCACGCAGGCTCCACCCTAAATCATTATTTTTTTTCTTTGTCATCTATCCTGGGATATCCTTATTTATCGGTTTTATTCAGTATAACTTTAGTTAATAACCAGTAAATCAAATGAAATAAAAAACAATTTGATTGTTAACCACCCATGAGTTCCTTATAATTCATCGTTGATAATAATAACAAAAATAAGGCCCTCGATATGAATAAATGGATAGTGATGCTCGCTGGCAGTTTATTAACGCTTAATGCTCAAGCGAATACATTATGTGGTTATAAAGATTTTTTTCATTTAAGTGACACCGCCCACCCCAGCATTCATGTGGTAAGTGGTTACAGTGAACCGGATTTAATTCTGCAAATGGTTGGACCTCGAAGTTTTGTGATTCGTGATGCAGATTGCCATTCAGGCTATGCTCACGTGACTGTAGCTTATGATCTTGGAAATTGGTGTGTTTTGGATATAAAAGATGGCCCCTACATGAATCATCCAACAATTAACGCGTCATGTAACGGAATGAGATATTTAGGAATTGATTATGATGGAATCGGAAGTTACTCCTATACCATCAATCTGGATTAATAGATATTAATCTGTTTTGCTTCCAACCTGCCGTGGCTCGTACACGGCATTTAAAGGTCTTGCCTAAACAAAGGATTTGAGTTTCAAGTAATAGAGGAAGAATGTAAGAAGTAAACTTAACTCATTTCTTTAGAGATTATTATATTTTTTCCAGCTTTTTTAGCTTGGTATAATGTGCGATCAGCTGCAGTAATTATCGATTGATGATCCGATGAGTTAAGAGCAGAAATACTGATAATCCCCATACTTAAAGTCACATTTTTATATTGATTACTTCTGTTAAATAATTCCTGAATAAATGATGAATATCGAACAACATCGTCAGGATTGGCGTTTGCCAAAATGGCAGCAAACTCATCTCCGCCGAGTCGAAATACCGTATCTGATGAACGCTGAATTGATGATTTTAAGGTGTTAGCCACATAAATTAGAAAATCATCGCCGCAGGGATGACCAAAAGTATCATTGATGTATTTAAAATTATCTATATCGATAAATACAAGACTTATTCGATGATTATTTCTTTTAGCACGCCCTAATTCTTTATTAAAAATCATATCAAAATAGCGGCGATTAAACAGCCCTGTTAATGAATCGGTTATTGATAAGGTGCGCACTTCGCTGATGGATTTTTCCAGTTTCAAGTTTGTCAAAGTCATTTCATTAATTAATACATCTTTTTCTTTATTGAGTTTCATCGTTATTTGCAAAAGATGAGCATTAATGCGTGCGGTAACCAACACCATTACCACAAACATGGTATACATTACGGCTAATATTGCTTTTTCTGGTTGTAACAAATAGAAATTATAAATAATTATTGGTACGAACATGGGTATAACATAGAGATAATAAGCGGGAAGATATATGGAAAGAGAAGCAATTGCTCCCGCAGACATCCCGCCTAAAACCAACATGATTAAGGTTTCATATGTAGAACTGACATAGGGCAGGAAAATAAAATAACTGGCACCCCACATCGTTCCCATAAAACATGTAAGAATCAGAAAAAGGCTTAATGACGCTCTGTAGTGGGTTCTAAAATATTCTTTCGTAATAATAACCTTACTGATTATCCAACGAGAGATACTAAGACCAGTGATAATACTTAACCATATTCCAAGAACACCTGCAGGACCATTGTTATACAGAAAATCGAGTCCAAGTAATAATCCAACGATAATATTAAATGGAATAGCGCTTAACGATCCCTCAAGTAATAACACGAAGCCTTCAGGTGATAATGAAGACTTATCCCTTCGTCCCATGATAATCCATTACTAGAGCATTGGTTCTCTAATTATAGTTCAATTATGTAGAGGCAGAGGATGACTTTTTAAAACTTATTTGCGTTTTTTCAGCCCCAGAGCAGTCATTATTGCATTGGTCATTTCACGAAATATTTGCCGTACAATTTGTCGGAACAAGGTATTTTTAGTCATTGCTGTAACAATAGATTCACCATCGGATTTTTTTTCCTTCTTAGCTGATGATGACTCCAATGTATCACTTGATTTTTTTTGGGCCATGAGAATTTCGCGAGCGGAATTACTGTCGCGCCGCTGACTGTATTTGGGATATAAAGTCGATTGATTGATTACCTGAGTAATTTCACTTTCAGATAAAATACCCATTCTTGATTCAGGGGCTCGCATCATGCATTGAATTAAGGGGGTGGGTTGCCCCTTACCATCAAGACTGCTTAATAGAGCCTCACCAATGCCCAATGCCGTTAAAAGTTGCTCTGTTTCATAGTAATCAGAGGGAGGAAAATTTTGTGCTACCAACTTCATTGCTTTGCGATCTTTTGCAGTGAATGCGCGTAATGCATGTTGAATTTTTAATCCTAGTTGGCTTAATACATTTTCAGGGATATCGTTAGGGGTCTGCGTACAAAATATTAAACCAATACCCTTGGAGCGAATTAATTTAACCATAGTGTCTAATAAGCTTAATAGTGCTTTACTGGCATTATTAAAAATAAGGTGGGCTTCATCAATAAATAATACCAGTTTTGGTTTATCCGGATCACCTAATTCCGGCATTCTTCGATATACATCAGACAGTAACTTCAGCATAAATGTGGAGAAGAGTTTCGGCTTATCCTGCATGTCTAATAACCGTAGAATAGAAATTATTCCCAAACCTTGTGAGTTGGTTCTCACTAAATCCATCACATCAAACGCAGGCTCTCCAAAAAACTCATCACCGCCTTGAGTTTCTAGCTCAATGATTTTACGCATGATGGTACCAACTGATGTATTGGCAACACTTCCAAAGCGAGACTCTATCTTGGCATTACCCTCGTCTGTCTGAACATATTGCAATAAACTTTTCAAATCCGCCAAGTCTATTAAAGGTAATTTTTCTTCTTTTGCATATTGAAATAATACAGTCACTACACCCTCTTGAGTGTCATTGACATCAAGCATGCGGGAAAATAATATAGGACCAAAATCAGAAACTGTGGATCGCAGCGGCACGCCACTGTGCGACTCGCTTAAAGTTAAAAACTCTACTGGAAAACCACGAGGGGCGTATGTTATGTTGAGTGATTGACTCCGAGCGACCAAAGCATCGGTGGCAACTCCGGGCATAGCCAAGCCAGATATATCTCCCTTAATGTCCATTACCAGACTGGGAACTCCGGCTAGTGAAAGCTGCTCACTAAGAACCTGTATCGTTTTGGTTTTTCCGCTACCTGTCGCCCCCGCAATCAATCCATGTCGATTAAATGATTTTAGAATCAGGTTTACAGGGCCATCGGGAATGAGTTTATCCTTAACTAAAATCCCGCCCACACGTAAGGAGGGTAACGCGCCCGCCTGATAGGGGATACGCAGATCATCGTACATGGTTCATATCCTTATAAGATAAAGCAAATAGTATCAGTATAATCCCAAATAACACATTTTGCCTTTTAATTCAGACTATTAGCAAATAGTCGACGGGTTTAAAGGCATTGAGGACAGATTCCGTAAATATTAAGCGCATGATCAGTCATTTTAAACTGCGCTTTCTCTGCTATCACTTTTTGTCTTTGCTCTATAATTTCATCAATAAACTCTTCAACACGCCCACATTTGACACAGACCAGGTGATCATGATGCTCCCCTTGACTGAGCTCAAAAACAGAATAGCCGCCCTCAAAATTATGACGTGAAACCAGTCCTGCAGCCTCAAATTGGGTTAATACTCGATATACAGTTGCTAATCCAACATCGTCTCCACTTTCAAGCAATGCCTTATAAACACCTTCAGCGCTTAAATGCTCTCCGGATTGTTCTAATATTTGCAACACTTTTAAACGGGGTAAGGTTATTTTTAAACCTGCATTTTTTAATTGCTGACTGTCTTCCACTGATGTTCCTTAACGGTAATGAATTGCAAACCTATTACAGGTGTCTTTCAATAGATGTCATGGTATTATGGCGAAATTTTTCACGGTAGGCAAAAAAATGCGAATAATAACTCTAATACTCAGTCTTATAATACCATTTACTCTTACTCAATGCGTCTCTTATGATTTTTCAAGGCGAATTACCCAACAAGGCAACTTGATGCCACAAGAGAAAATACAACGACTTAGAACAGGAATGAGCAAAGAGGATGTGGCTATTTTAATGGGTACAAGCTTACTTAGCCCAACATTTAATAATGAGCGATGGGATTATGCTTATACCTGGCGTCGAGGAAGCGGCCCTATTTTAATCCGCAATGCAGCCTTGTATTTTTCCGGAGGCAGATTAGTCAGGATTGAACATCATCCCTGATGACACACTGCAGAGGTTCGCGCAGCAACCTCTGCAGTTTATATGATCGACTACTTCTTTATGCGAGCACGTTGCCGTCTTTTCTCTTTAGGATCAAGGGTTAAAGGGCGATAAATTTCAACTCGATCCCCCTCTCTTAATACTTTTTCAGGCGCCACTTGCGTAGCATAAATACCCACTGGAAAGTTTTGTGTCTCAGGATAAAGCGTAAAAATCTGGGACTTCTCCAAAGCGGTCGCAACCGTTGCACCTTCTTCTAATGCCATCTTTAAATGAAATGTATTTTTATCAGAAGAGACATAAACTAACTCAACGTTTACCATATACCGTCTCAGCGCGATCACAAAAAGCATCAACCATTTTGTCAGTTACCTGATCAAAAACTGGTCCCAATAACATCGAAAAGATTTTTCCTGCAAATTCAAATTCAAGGTCGAAAGAAATTTTACATCCCCCTCCCTCAACTTCATCAAAACGCCAGAAGCCTTCCAAATGACTAAAAGGTCCATCAACCAAACGAATCTCAATCATTTTGTTGACCTGTAACCGATTTCGAGTCGTAAATGATTTGCTCATCCCTGCAGCCCCGATCACTAAGGTAGCCTGCACTTCATCTTCGTCACGATGATGTACTTTGCTTTCCGAACAATACGGCAAGAATTCCGCATAATGTTCCACTTCATTAACTAAACCATACATCTGTTCACAGGAGTAAGGGACAGTACGCGCTCTTTTTACAACTGTCATTGTGATACTCCTTGCATCTGTTGGGTAAGCCACTCACTCACATCTCTAACTTCTTCATAGCAAATTGAGTGCTCCATGGAATATAAATGAATAGAAAGATGCTCGAAACCCTGGGCTTTTAACCATTGATGACTTTGTTGGGTCCAAATGGGTAAAACAAGAGGATCATACTGGCCTGAGCCAATAAAAAAAGGGGTGCTTTTATCTAATACGGCATTAGTCTGGTTAGTTAGAGGTATATATGCTGATAATGCAATTACGCCCCCTAATTTTCCTTCAAAATGTAAGGCCGTATGAATTGCCATCGCTCCGCCCTGAGAGAAGCCAGCAAGGAAAATTTGCTCTGATTTAAATCCATCTTCCAGCTGAGTATTCATTACCTGATTAATCAGAGTTCTGGACTTTTCAATACCGGCTTTATCCTCTCTGTCAACCAGCTCCATACCCATGATGTCATACCAGGCAGGCATAACCATTCCACCATTTAAAGTAACTGGCCGTGAAGGCGCATCAATAAATACGTGACGCACAGGTGTGCTACTTATCGGTAATTGATCCGCTAAGCCCATCATATCAGCAGCATCAGCTCCCAATCCATGCATCCAAATGACACACGCTTGAGCCGGATCTTGCGGCTCTTTCATGTAAACGCTCAAACCCAGGTCTCCAAAAAAAAATAAAATTATCGCCAATGCGACAGATGAGTGCAAGTTTAGCACTTAAAAATATTAATGCACGCGACCTGAGATATCACACTCAAAATTTTAAGCGCTTTTATCATACATTATGCTTCCTTTATCGTCCCTGCGCAGGCGGTGAATCAGCAAAATATTTAGCAAATATGCCATTTTATTGGATAGATCCCCATCTGCGTGGGGAAGACAACTCATTATTTAACAGCATTATTGTATATTAAAAATATGAGAAAATACCTCATCAGGCGAACCACACAACCTTATAATCTTTCTTTTGAATAGGTTTCTTTAATTTGATTTAAAGGAGTGAATGGTTCCTCTTTGACGACAAATTACCTATAATTTGGCTTTACTCACTGGATTCATCCATGTATCAACTACGAATTATCCTTCTTGCGAGTATTATGCTTGGTTTATTGACTGCGTGTGGTCAAAAAGGGCCGCTATATCTTCCTGCAGAAACGGTAAAGAAAAACACGACATCATAACATGCAAGAAAGCGAATCATCTGGAGCGAATTAATATGAAATTTACTAAAATGCACGGTCTAGGTAACGACTTTATGGTGATTGATGGTATCAATCAGCATTTAAATTTAAATTCACAACAGATAGCCCACCTTGCCCATCGAAACACTGGGGTCGGATTTGATCAATGCCTTATCATTGAACGCGCAACCCGAAATGATGTGGATTTTAATTATCGTATATTTAATGCTGATGGAAGCGAAGTAGGACAATGTGGAAATGGAGCACGCTGTTTAGCATTATTTGCCAAGCATCATGGATTGACGACAAAAAATAAATTAAAGGTAGTCACCAAAACCACTACCATGAATTTATCCATTAATGAAGATGATACTGTGAGTGTTGATATGGGACAGCCCCATTTAGATCCACAACAAATACCTTTATTAGCCCCACAACAAGCCTCGACTTATCCCTTAGAGCTCAACAATAATCAGCACCTAGAAATTCATGCTGTAAATGTGGGCAATCCCCATGCGATTTTAATCGTTGATGATATCTTTAGTGCCCCAGTAGCCGACTGGGGCAGACAAATCAGTCTGCACAAAGAGTTTCCTGAACAAACGAATGCAGGATTTATGCAAATAATTTCGCCACAACATCTGAGGTTACGGGTGTATGAGCGAGGGTGTGGCGAAACACTTGCCTGTGGCAGTGGTGCGGTAGCCGCTGCAGTTATTGGCCGTCTTTATCATCACATGAATAATCCAATCACGGTGAGTTTGCCTGGAGGTGATTTAGTTATTAATTGGCCAAATGTTAATGAACCTGTCCTCCTGACAGGGCCTGCTATTTTTGTTTACGAAGGAAATATCGAATTGTTTTAAAATCTATGTTGAGTAATGATAACCAGCGTCAGATGAAATAAAAACGTAATATCTCATCAAGACAAATTATTACATCCACTTTGAATTATTCTCAACACTAAGACCAAGATATGTATTAATCCTTTTTAAAGTTAAAATCGTTAATCTAAATATCCTAATGAAAATGATCTTTGAAATATGAACCCATAAATTTTATTAAAAAATTATAACTATTAATGTAGATCCCAGAACAAAGCGATTCTCGAGGTCCAGCGACATTTAATACTTGAATATTATTGGTTTTAATCCAATCCATAAGGATTAATAAATTGTGCTCGATTTCAGAATTTAAATTTAATATTAAATAACGGGCATTTTGTTTTACTGCGTACTGTATTGTTAATCGTGTTCCATCTTGAATTTCATTGGGTATTGGGATCGAGGGTACAATGATCAAGGAAGCATCAGAATCCCTAATATTCATTTTAGTTCTGGTATCATAATTTTCCTTTTCATTTTTAATTTCATCAGGAATCTCAACTAATTGTGTCTATCGCTTCGGTATCGTTCCATTTTCATCAATTCTGCCTCTAGGGCACCATCCTCCCCAAATAATATTAAAGCTAATCGCTACATCCAATGCTGCTCTATCAACACCGGTCTGGCCTCCGGTGATAATTTTTTTAATCATACTTCTTCTCGATAACATAAAATTTTATAAAGTGAGCACTTAACATAAAGGCTTTCGACAAAGTAATCTTAAAAGAAAAATACTCGGGCATGAAAACCAATCTGTCATGCCCGTGAACTGAGGTATCCCCTCATAAATTTTAATGTACAATAATGTTATAAATTAATTAATTTGTCATCCCCGCGCAGGCGGGGATCTATGCAATAAAGTGGCATTTTGCTAAATATTTAGATAGCTCCCTTAATTTCACAAACGAAGTGCAACATCGATTATACTCGGTGATGCTATGGGAAAAAAATACAAACAACTCTCTATGGAGGAGAGATATAGAATATCCATCTTACAAGGAGAAGGATATTCACTCCAAAAAATTGCAGCAACTTTGGCTCGCTCGGCATCTACCATATCTCGAGAAATAAGACGCAATATAACCAAAACGAAAGGCTATGACGCAAATTATGCGCAGATTCAAACCCAGGGCCGCCGTTGGAAGGGAGGGAAACTTGAGCGCCAACCTGAATTGCGAAAAGCTGTATTAGACCGTCTTGCTATGGGATGGTCTCCACAGCAGACCGCAAAGAGGCTGGCGCAGGAACAAGGATGCAATGTTATTTCTTATGAGTCAATCTATCGTTTTATTTATCAGCAGATTAAACGCACTAAGGATTATGACTGGCGTCATTATCTTCCTAGTGGAAGATATCGGCGTCGCATGAAAGCCAAGAGGAAACACTCATCCACTTTATTTATTAAAGAAAGAGTTTCGATTAATAAGAGGCCTAAAGCCATATCAGCACGCAAGCAAATAGGACATTGGGAAGTTGATTTGATGCAATTTTCCAAGCGTGCGGGAGCCATTTTAGTGGTTCATGAGCGTTATTCTCGAGTAACCCTGTTATTTAAAATCAAAACAAAAGAGGCCATCCCAATTGCCGAACAATTGAAGGCGCTCTTTTCCAAATTACCTGTGAATGCTGTTAAAACCGTTACTTTTGACAACGGAACGGAATTTGCGGAGCATCATCGCTTAACGCAACATGGTATTAAAACCTATTTCTGCGATGCCTACTCTCCCTGGCAAAAGGGAGGAGTAGAAAATGCTATTGGAAGACTACGTAAGTTTTTACCACGAAAAACAGATTTAGAGGGTCTTGATGAGACCACTCTTTTAAACTATGAAGCACTTTATAATTTGACTCCAAGAAAATGTTTGGGGTATAAAACACCAGCAGAAATTTTTACTAATAAACTGTTGCACTTCAAATGTGAACGCAGCTCCCC
>DEHS01000028.1 GCA_002352055.1 Legionellaceae bacterium UBA2794 | reverse complement strand
GCCAAGGCAGACTCCCAGCACCAGCCCTGGCCATAATTTATGATACACCGACCAAAGAATTTCACCAATTTTATGATGCACTCTTAGAGCAGATGGAGAGGTAAAGACCATCACCGCCAAAGACGTTCCCGCGGCAACATGCATTATGGCATCCGCTGGAATGATGTGATGAATCTGGAATAGAAGAGCAAGTCCAGGAACCACAATAATGCCCCCGCCAATCCCTAAAATACCTGCCATAATACCCGCAAACGCACCTATAAATGCGTAAACAACTCCTGATAACAGCCAGATAGCAATCACGACTTACCCGCACGTATTAATCCACCCAAACCNNTCTTCCAATGCCTTTTGTAAATGAAACCGAATTTCAGCAGGATGTTCGAATTCTAAAACCTCAGCCAATATTTTTCGTGCGTTAGCAATGGCAAAGTTTCGAATCACCCATTTTACTCGTGGCAAACTCGCAGAGTTCATGCTTAAGGTATCAAAACCCATTGCGATTAGCAGAATAACTGCCAAGGGGTCGCTGGCCATCTCGCCACAAATACTCACCTCAACGCCCGCGGCATGCCCCCCTTCCACTACTTTCAACAATACGCGTAGCATAGCGGGGTGTAATGCATCATATAATCCGGCTACACGCGCATTATTTCTATCCACGGCCAGTAAATACTGGGTAAGATCGTTACTCCCAACCGAAATAAAATCGACTCGCTTGGCCATTTCGCGCGACAAATAAGCTGCAGCAGGGACTTCAATCATAACCCCAATTTTGGGTTTTTCTATGACACAACCCTCTTCCAGTAACTCTTCAAAAGCTTGCTCAATTAAATAGGATGCTTCCTCTACTTCACTAAGATTAGTGATCATGGGTAACATTATTCGTAAATTATTTAATTCTTCACTAGCTCGCATCATGGCCCGAACCTGAACGAGAAACACATCTGGATGATCAAGGGTAACCCGAATGCCACGCCATCCTAAATAAGGATTATCTTCCTGCACTGGAAAATAGGGGAGGACTTTATCACCGCCGATATCCAGAGTTCGCATGGTTACGAATCGGGGAGCGAATGCTTTAAGGGTTTGGCGATAAATAATCGTTTGCTCATCTTCTGAGGGAAAGCGATCCCGGCTCATAAAGGGCACTTCCGACCGATAAAGACCAACTCCTTCTGCACCCACACTCATTGACAATCCGGCGTCCATTGCCAAACCAGTATTTACTTGCAAGGATACTCGATAACTGTCGGTGGTTTCTGCAGGTTTATCACGTAAACTGACCAGGCTTTGATTGAGTTCGTCTTCCTCTTGAGCCAACTGTTTAAACTCGGTAAACAGCGCCTTATTGGGAGAGACATACACGTGACCGTAATACCCATCAACAATAATCGCTCGACGCGACACATACTCGAGCTTTAGCCCTCGGACTCCCATGACTGTTGGGACACCTAAGGCCCGTGCCAAAATTGCAACATGCGAATTATTCGATCCCTTTGCCGATACTATCCCTGCTAATTGCCCCTCAGGAACTTCAGCTAAAGCTGCCGCAGTAACTTCTTCGCCCACCAATATCGTTCGTTTGGGATAAGATACTTCATCACTTTGCGACCATTGTAATTGAGCAAGAACTCGCCTGCCCAAATCCCGGAAATCACTGGCACGTTCCCGCAAATAATCATCTTCCATGCTCTCAAATTGGGATACGTGTTTTTTAATAACTGTAGCTAGCGCGGCTTGAGCACTTATTTTCTCATCCCGAATGACATGCTCCACTTCAGCGCCTAAACTGTCCTTATCAAGAATTCGCAAATACACATCGAATAATGCATGTTCTTCTTCTGCAACAGTTGATTTCATCCGCTTGCTTAAACGACGCATGTCCTCTCGGGCAGATTCCAGTGCTTCATAAAAAATGTCCAGTTCATGCGTTACGTCTTCGATCGGATTTCGCGGAACGGCATCAATATCCGATAAAGGATACACAACTACAGCCGTACCAATACCAATCCCCGGAACACTGCCAATACCGGGCAAAGTAGTCTGGACTGCATCAACTTTAGCTTCACCCAAAGCCTTGGGCTGGGTAAGCTCCGCTAATTCACCTGTAGCCTCAGCATGGGCAATAATGCCCCCTAACTGCGCGGCCAAAGTGATTAGAAAGGACTCTTCAGCATCATCGAATGCACGTTGCTCTACTTGCTGAACAATAAGAACACCAAAAAGCTTACGATGCTGAATTATTGGAACGCCCAAAAAAGCATTCAAATGCTCTTCACCAACCAGGGGATTATGATAAAAATCGGGATGAGAGGGGGCGTCTTTTAAATTAATTGGCTCTTCCCGTCTGCCAATCAAACCCACAAGTCCACTATCCAGAGCAACTCGAACCCGAAATTCCGCTTGTTTATTTAAGCCTTCAGTAGCAATTAAAACATATTCCGCATGCTTATGATCAATTAGATAAACGGATACTGCCTCGGCATTAATGGCCCGATGAATATGCTGCACCAAAATACCAAGAGCCTCGGTCAGATGATTGGCAGCGGTTACATCCTGAACTATTCGTTTAAGTACTTTTAGCATCTAGGGTCTATGATTACCTCGTTTCCGTTTCATGCCATAAGGGGTTCGGCGATTTTTTAATAAAGGCTCCAATTCTTTCAAGGCTTGCATATAAACTTGCCTTTTAAAAAATATAACCTGCTCCTCAGGTGCATGAAAATCAATCCAGCGCCAACTGTCAAATTCCGGAGAATCGCTTAAATCCAGCCGAACTTTTTGCTCACTGGATATAAGCCTTAATAAATACCATTTCTGTTTCTGCCCGATGACCAGGGGCTCACTGCCGTGTCTTAAATATTGTTTGGGCAGGCGATATTTAAGCCAACGCTTGGTAGCACCAATGACTTCTACATCTGCCTTGTCCAGCCCCACTTCTTCATGTAGCTCGCGATACATCGCTTCCAAAGAGCTTTCCCCGGTAGCTAATCCACCTTGAGGAAACTGCCAGGCATCATGACCACTTCTTCTACCCCAAAAAACTCTATCGGATCCGTTGACCAGGATAATACCTACGTTCAACCGATAACCCGCACGATCAATCACCATGATGTCACTGCTTATAAACCGTTAATATCTTGATTTTTCCACAAAGTGCAAGACCTTGGCAATTAAATCTGTAAAATAAATGTTATTCGTCTCGGTATGCTTCACAATCGTTGAATTCATTTACGCAGAATAATAGGCATTATAAACGAAAGGAAGTTGTTTTAGCATTACTATCACTCCAAAGCACTATATAATTCATATTAAAAATTAACTGACATGAAACTTATGAAAAAACGCATTTTGATTCTCAATACTGGCGGCACGATTAGTAGTATTAAAACTACCCGAGGTTATGAGCCAGCACCTGGATATGTTGCGACAGCCCTGGCGCAGATTCCTGCCCTGAAACATGAAGACNNGACATGCCGCAATACGTCATCAAGGAATACCAACCGCTACTCGACTCGTCCAATATGACCGTTACAGAGTGGAATCGTATAGCGCAAGATATTGCGGACGCATACTCGAACTTTGATGGTTTTGTCATTTTTCACGGTACAGATACCATGGCTTATACCGCATCGGCCCTATCCTTCATGTTGGAACATCTGGGAAAGCCAGTAATTGTTACAGGCTCCCAAATCCCGCTTTCAGAGGTACGCAATGATGCCATAGATAATGTGATCACATCCTTGTGGCTTTGCGCTCATCAGCCAATCAATGAAGTATGCATTTACTTTAATCAGCAGTTACTGCGTGGTAACCGAACCCAAAAAGTAAGTGCGCAACGTTTTAACGCCTTTGATTCCCCCAATTATCCGCATCTGGCATCAATTGGGATACATATTCAATTGCATCAGCACTTATTATTAAAACCGACAACCCAACCATTTAATTTACAAAAAATCAGGCCGCAGTTCATTGCGAATTTCCGCCTTTTTCCAGGCTTTGCGTCAGATGTACTGGCCTATATCTTGAACCAGCCCATCCGCGGATTAATCCTTGAAACTTACGGTGCAGGTAATGCGCAAAATAATGATCCTCAATTTCTCGAATTACTTAAAGAGGCATGTAATCGAGGAGTAATTATTATTAACTGCACGCAATGCCAACAAGGTCGAGTGGAAATGAACCAATATGCAACGGGTCATACTTTAAAAAAAGCAGGGCTAATCAGCGGTCATGACATGACCCCTGAAGCCGCACATTGCAAATTGCTTTATTTGTTGAGTAAAAATCTTGATACAAAGAATTTAAAAAAATTGCTGGAGATGGACTTAAGAGGTGAGCTGAGCAATTAAATTTACATTTAAATTAGATCACCACATGATGTCCTCATCCAATTCACTTCATATTTAAATAACTGGTTTGTTCCGTGTATATTTTCTCTATTTCCTTTAACGCTTCGTTCATTGATTCCCTCAATCGGCCTCTACTGGGTTTAATAGACAGCGCTTCTAATCTGACTCGAGGAACAAAGGTAACATCGGGAATTGGACTTATAGGGATAAAACTTGTGTATTTAGCGTCATTACAAATATCAGTATTACCTCTTTGAATCGATTCAATTGCATTTATAACTGATTTTTTGCGTTCATCTTCATATTCAAATCCCTCTTTAATTGAATCCAGGGTTTTTTTACACGATATGAGATGAGTAATCAGGCAATCTTCTTTATTGTCTCTAATGTCTACTGGCGCAGATAAACCCGTAATCGCCAAGGCTTTGTCCAGTAAATTTTCAGTTTCTGGAAAAAAAATATTTTCACCAAAATAAAAAGCTGCGTGTTTGCAAAAAATATTAAAGACGTCTTCGTCATCAGGGATGTTAATCAGTTTGAATGCTAAACTCTTAAGAGCATTATAAAATCTATCCAGTTTTGAATTAATATCGACCAAAGTGTCATTCAAATTACCTCGAGGACGTGCCGGAGTTGCTTGTTTTCGAGTCTTTTCAACTTCTATATCAATTTCACTGATAGTGTTCCTTATATTAGCAAGATTTTCTACATCTTCACCATCACCCTTAAGGTCCTCAATTATTCTTCGCAATTTTAGGGTTAAATTCTTTTGCTTTCCGGAGAGCTCCGTATCACGAAAGGCACTAAACAACCCCTGATTTTTTCCACTGGCTTCCTCCATTGACCTATCGAGAACTTTAATGATAAGTATTTTTGCTACTTTAACAAAAATGGTCATTGCTACACTCCTTTTACTGCAATTTTTATAATATAAGTATTTACATCATTCATAACATTGGGGCAGACTGGCTAATTGAAAACCTATTATGTTATTACCTAGGAAATCATAAATCTCATGAATTTACAAATTATTATTTTAGCTGCGGGCCAAGGCAAGCGCATGTACTCCGATATCCCTAAAGTTCTACATCAATTAGCTGGAAAATCCATGTTACTTCGCGTCATAGAAACGGCGCAAGAGCTTAATCCCCAAGGCATACATATTATTTATGGCCATAGCGGAGAGCAAATTAAACAGTCGATTCCAGACATCCCGGTCAATTGGGTATATCAGGCAGAGCAGCTTGGCACCGGTCATGCGGTGATGCAAGCGTTACCGTATATTACACCTGACGCTCAAGTGCTTATTTTATCGGCTGATGTACCCTTGATTCAAACACAAACCTTACAAGCTTTAATCGAATGCAATAAGACAGAAACACAGCATCGTGGATTAGCGCTACTGGTCGCCCGATTACCCGACCCCCATGGCCTGGGACGTATTATCCGTAACGATCAAGGTATTATTTCTGCCATTGTAGAAGAAAAAGATGCAACGGAGCAAGAGCGAAAAATAAATGAAATTTACAGCGGTATTTGCTGCACCAAGGGTGAGAATCTTGCCGAATGGTTACCACTACTTAAGAATCAAAACGCCCAAGGCGAATACTATTTAACCGAAATTATAGCCCTGGCTACTCAAAATGGCATCCCTATTACGTCCCTTACTGTTGAAAATCCAATGGAAATCCAGGGGGTTAACAATCGCTTGCAATTGCAACAGCTTGAGCGAATCTGGCAGCATCGATTGGCGGAACAATTTTTAACTCAAGGCGTGATGCTTGCCGATGCTCATCGATTTGATGTGCGTGGTGAATTAGTGTGTGGCAAGGATGTATTTATTGATATTAATTGTGTGTTTACTGGAAAAGTAATCATAGGTGATGGATGTCATATCGGACCTAATTGTACTTTGACCAACGTGCAATTGGGTGCCCATTCAGTGATTCATGCCAATAGTGTTTTGGATGGATGTGACATTGATACACATTGTCACATAGGACCTTTTGCCAGGCTTAGGACAGGAACCAGACTCGCGGCCCACTGTAAAATAGGAAATTTTGTAGAAACCAAAAAAGCTACTTTTGGGGAAGGAACTAAAGCCAGCCATCTGAGCTATCTTGGGGACGTAAATTTAGGAAGAAAAGTTAACATTGGCGCGGGGACTATTACGTGTAATTATGATGGCGCCAACAAACATCAAACCACTATAGGGGATGGTGCATTTATTGGTTCCGATACGCAATTAGTCGCACCTGTTACAATTGGGGCTAATGCTACCATCGGGGCAGGAAGTACTATTCGCAGGAACGTACCCGCTGATGAGTTAACGCTCACCGAATCTAAACAAACCACTTATTACGGATGGAAGAGACCAGTTAAGATCGAGAAATAATAGTCATCGAGCCTGTGGAGAATAATCACGCCACCTTTTTATTGTTCACAGGCAAAAGCTAATAAATTGTTTTTTTCCAGAAGTTTGCACAACCATATAACGAGGGGCAATACGATTAAAGTGGTGACTAATTTATATTGCCAAACATTGGTTGCCAAAGTAACTATTTGGTCATAGGGATAGATTCCACCAAAAAGAAGGCTGTAATCAACCAGACATAGTAACGAGCTGGCGCACATATTCGCTATAAAAATACGTAATGGACGCTCCATGCGCCATTTTGAATGCTGAAAATAATGGAGCAACAAGGTATTACTTAAAAATGCAATCAACAGAGATAAAGAGGCTGCTGGTAATCTTTGCGGCATTATGTAATTGTAAAAAGGATTTAAATTAAAAAATGGAGGAGAGGGAAAAGCCACAATTCCCATTAAAAAGGCATCAAAAATAAACTGTGCCGCAATTAAGACAAGGGTAAATTTTATCCCTGCCTGATACCCCCAGACTTCAGCAATAATGGTGCTTATAACCATAGTCACTGGAAAAAAGATGCAACTCGCAGAAAGAATACTGTCTCGACCTAATGCCACAATTCGATATTCACAAGCCAAACACATCAGCATTACCGCTACAGCGAAACAAACCAGATAATGATATATGGTAAAGCCCGACTCCTTCGCAGAAAACGTGGGAGAATCTCCTCGAGAATCCCCTAGCAAAAAAGTTAAATAACTCACGCCAAAAACTAATAATAAAAGAGATGCAATCATCAGTGAGTCAATAAAAATTTGCTTGAAACTGTGCGCATGAGGACCAGAGAAGAGCAGATAAAAATCAATACAAAAAAAACATAATCCCCCGCAAACAGCAAAAAGGACACATTGACGAGGGGAGTGCAGGATGAATAAGGATTTGGAGCAGAACAATAAATGAGGAAGATAAAAACTTAAAGCAAACGAAATAGTAGTAGCAAAGAATTTCTTGGGTATATCTTCAAAAATGATTTGATATACCGGATTATCATGCATGTATTCCGCAGCGGGTAAATTAACCAGAACATACACACCAATACAAAATAAATATAAAGTAATTAAGGCAATATTAAGGATGTGGCGCTGTTCTTTAACGCCACAATTCCTTAAAACTAATAAATAAATTCCTGCTATTAAAGGACAGAGCAGGCTATTTACTGCAAACACCATCCCTCCCAAAAGAATAATTTTAAATGAAACATTAATTAACAATATTAAGCAGGTAATCATACTTACCGAGAGAAATAAAAATCCGGAAGAAGTTTGGGATGGAGGAGGTGTTAAGTGGTTCATCGTGCAAGCATTTTCATAGTATAACAACGGATCCTGGATTAAAGATCTATACTAGCTGTAAAAGCTCTACAGCATCTGCGTGTAATTAGCGCTATGCAATAGTTTAAAGAATAAACTTTAGAGTCAGCACAATGTTTTTTATTAAGCAAATCAGGCCTTAAATATAACACCATTGTCTCAATCATAGCAAGGATTGTAACCCTCTATTAAAACTATTAAAACTGGTTCCTTGTTGGGAACCAGCTAGTCAAGCAAATTAATAAGGGTTTTCAGAGCTCTATATGACAATAATTGCTTCACTTTCTCATTATCTATTGTTGCTGGATTCGACGATAACCTTCTTCCTTAGTGGATTTTGGATCTTTATTCTCAAATTCGCCAATAGGCACAACCCGAGAGCGTTTCTCTTTATCATAGAAGCCGATAGGTATTCTTTGTTTTACCTTAGGAGCAAGCGTGGCAATACTTAGAACCTTCACAGGTGCTCGCTCTTCTGACCCTGAATTAGAAGGGACATCATCTCCGCTTAACGCAATTTCCTTACCTGTACGCCCTAAAGGCAAGTTAAGTTTGGGGACATTATGCCTTTCAAACCACCTTTTAAGAGCCTCAGCCAGATCCCAAAAGTCCTCTTCTTTACTAAATATCAACGCAACTTTGATTAGACCGGGAGGAACATCAAATTTCCAGCTTAAGGTAGTAGTCGTTACGCTATCCGAGGCTGAGGCGGCTTTTTTCGCGAGATGATAGCTACCCACTGCGCAGACAATTTTCATAATATAAATAACCTCTTGTGAAAATCCAGACCAATATCGTGACATCACCGGATCATTTAAAAAATTACGTTTACTTTGCAAGGCCGAAGGAGCAACCCAAGGCAATAATGTATTACGGGCTCGAGTAAAAAAGCCAGGTTTGGAATTATTGTTAATCTTTTCCAAATCACTATTTATAATGCGGGTCAATCCTTGCAAAAAGGTTGAAAGAGGAAGGAATGGCTGGGCACCGGCAGGTAGTTTAAAATCAATAGGTGCTCTTTTTATAACTCCTGCAACAAGTATATTTCCATATACCCGCATTACATACTCAAAGATTCGGTGAGGATCTATATAAAAAGTCGCGTCTTTGGGTTCCACCAGGGGAATTTTCATATGAGCCCCCAAATTAACAAAATATAACATCAACATATGTCGCAACGCACGATGAAACAGATAAGGAGGGATACCAACAGTTGATTCTAAAAGAGAATCTATAATCCGTGATGCAGCCCAATAGGTGATACCAAAAGACAACACCGATTCCTGCATTAAATTTTTATGTGCCGAACAACGTTCTGGAGTGGCCCATGCACTAATAAATTTTCCTGAAACTACTATTTCAATTAAAGAGGACAACACTTCTCCGCCCACTAATTTACTCACCATTATTAATAGTTCATTAGCTGCCATGACCACGGGATCAATTAACGGCCCCTTTAACCTTATCTCAGTGCTGCATTGCTTTCCCTCGCATAAAGTAACCGGGGATGGTTTATTAACATTGAACGCACCAGGTGCTGCTGTATCTATAATAAAAGTACGAACTAAGACCTGAGCTCCCTGGCGCCAGGTAATTGCCCGTACCCCATAATTGACCAGGGTTAAACCTGATAAAAAAAATGAATAGGGAGTGAGCCAATCATCTTGCTCATGCCCCTGCTGCAAGGTCTGTAAATTATTATTCAGATAATTGAGTGCCATAATAGGCGCTACATCATGACCAATAGTGTAGGCCATTGCACCTACTGCTTTCTTGGCGTATTCATTATTGAATAATGCAGGTATTGCCGTGCGTAACGCCAAACCTTGCTCCAATGTCTGGAATAGAACATTGGCAGTGAACGTAATCGATCGGGCCACCAAAGGTATTACAGAGGTAGAGTGCCCCCAAACCCATTTACCTGTTTCACTAACCTTAACATGTACACTATTAAATCCATTTGTTACAGATGTCCACCAACTCATCAAGCTCTCCCTGCTCACAGCGAGATTTTATTCTATGAGTATTGCCTTAAAATTACCAGAGGTGAATATGTCTTTAATGCTCCGCAGTTATTAAGACCATATTATTTAAGATGTAATCGATCACTTTCTGTGTTTAACGGCAGATTTTTATCTTTAAAGTCACATAAATCCACAATCAGACAGGTACTGCAATGAGGCTTACGTGCGGTACAGACATAACGGCCATGCAGAATTAACCAGTGATGTGCATCATGGAGAAACTCCGCGGGTATATTTTTTAACAGCCCCAGCTCAACTGCTAAAGGAGTGGCCCCCCTGGCAATGCCCGTGCGATTAGCCACCCTGAAAATATGAGTATCAACCGCCATTGTGGGTTGACCAAAGACGGTGTTTAATACCACATTAGCAGTTTTACGACCCACTCCGGGTAACTGTTCCAGTGCTTCGCGAGAAGCGGGAACCTCCCCATTATATAGAGNNTTAGGATCTGGCAGGTTTTAATAATATTTTGTGCCTTAGTATTATAAAGACCAATTGACTTAACCAGGTCTTTTAACTGCTCTAAACCTAAAGCACGAATACTTTGAGGGGTGTTTGCGATGGGAAATAATTTTGCGGTGGCTTTATTCACGCTGGCATCCGTAGCCTGCGCTGATAAAATTACCGCAATTAATAATTCGAACGGAGTACTATAAATTAATTCGGTGGTAGGATGAGGGTTTTGGGCGCGAAATCGGGCAAAAATCTCATAACGCTTCTGTTTATTCATCCTGTTTTTTTTGCCTGAACCCGAGCCAAAGCCATTTGGATATAATCCTGCTTTGCTTTAACATCTTGATTATCATTACTTGTTCGCATCGCTAACTGTTTTTGCTGCCGATAGTTTTGCTGCTTATCATGCTCGTCGCGCAAGGCGCGAGTTTTTTTGGCAGAATAACGTTGGCGCGCCAGATCTTTATCGTATTCCGGTGCTGATAAATCGACCATTTCAATGCAATCCACCGGACAGGGTGCCACACATAAGCCACAGCCGGTACATTCATGGTTGATTACTGCATGCATTAGCTTACCACTGCCAATTATGGCATCAACAGGACACGCCTTGATGCATTTGGTACACCCAATACACTCAGATTCGCGAATCACCGCAACCGAAGGGGCACGGGTATTTTCCATTACCAAATCCAGATAAGGACTCGTATCAATATCGAGCAAGTTACCTAATGCATTTAGGGTGGCTATCCCCCCAGGAGGACATTTATCGATGGTAGTTGTGCCCTGTGCCAAAGCTTCGGCATAAGGCAAGCAACCTGAAAAGCTACATTCCCCGCACTGGGTTTGGGGTAATAAGGCATCTATTTGTTTTACTAAACTCATTACTTCACCTTCATACCCGGCTGCGCTCCCTCATCGGGTTGTAACAGGTAAATCCCTTTACCATCGCCTGCTGCTAAAACCATTCCTTCAGACACTCCAAACCTCATAGTTCGTGGTGCAAGATTGGCCACCATAATAGTTAAGCGACCAATTAGTTCATCCGGCGTATAAGCACTTTTGATTCCGGCAAATACTTGTTTTTTACGGTCGCCCAAATCAAGACTTAAACGCAACAGCTTGTCAGCGCCTTCCACAGGTTCTGCGGCGACGATTTTGGCAATACGTAAATCTACTTTGGAAAAATCATCAATACTTATAGTGTTCTCTTCGGTCAATGCTGTTTCTTGGACGGGTGCATTCATTCCAGTTTCCTTATTTTGAGCAAACATGGCTTCAATTTTTTCCTTCTCAACACGCACCATTAGCGGCTGGAATGGATTAATTTTATGATCAAGTAACGGTGTGTCGATTGAACTCCATGATAAAGGGTCACAATTTAAAAACTCCTCAGCGGCCTGTGCCATCCTGGGTACAATCGGCTTTAAATAGGTCATTAGAATCCGAAACAAATTGATACCCATGGTGCAGATAGCCTGTACTTTCGGTAAGCTACTCTCGTCTTTAGCTAGAATCCAGGGTTTATTAATATCTATATACTGGTTCACCCTATCGGCACATTCCATAATTTGGCGTACCGCACGTGCGTAATCACGGGCAATCAAGGCTTCAATAATGACTTCACGTGATTCGATAAGTTCAGCATATAACTGCGGTTCACATAAAGTGTCACTCAATTGATTATCAAATCGCTTGTTAATAAAGCCGGCACAGCGACTGGCAATATTAACCACTTTACCGACTAAATCAGCATTGACCCGATTGGTAAAATCATCAAAATTTAAATCCAGATCATCAACCCGACCGTTTAATTTGGCTGCAAAATAATAACGCAAATATTCTGGATTCAGGTGATTAAGATAGGTCCGAGCCTCCAGGAAAGTTCCTCTGGATTTTGACATTTTCTGTCCATCAACCGTTAAAAATCCATGGGTAAATACAGCAGTAGGCAGACGATGACCACTGGCTGCTAACATCGCGGGCCAGAATAGAGCATGAAAATAGACTATATCTTTACCTACAAAATGATACAGTTCCGTGGTTGACTCTTTCTTCCAGAACTCATCAAAGGATGCCCCATGTTCGTTGCAATATTTTTTAAAGCTGGCCATGTAACCGATTGGTGCATCCAGCCATACATAAAAGTATTTATCTGTATTGCCTGGGATAGGGAAACCAAAATAAGGCGCGTCACGGGAAATATCCCATTGTTTTAAACCAGCAGCAAACCATTCATTGAGTTTATTCGCCACTTCGCTTTGTAAATGACCATTCGCAGTCCACTCTTTTAACAACTGCTCGTAGCGAGGTAAATCAAAGAAATAATGCTCCGAATCTTTCTCTATGGGTTTCGCTCCAGAAATCGCCGAAACCGCATCAATCAGATCGGTGGGCGCATAAGTAGCGCCGCATGATTCACAATTATCACCATATTGATCCGTCGCGCCACATTTAGGACAGGTGCCTTTAACATAACGATCGGGTAAAAACATTTGCTTTAAAGGATCAAAAGCCTGACGAATGGTTTTTTTAACAATCGTACCTGCTGCTTGTAATTGTTCATAAATAGCCGAAGCGAGCGCCTGATTTTCAGGAGAATGGGTGGTGTGATAACAATCATAATCAATCGCAAAAGCCGCGAAATCCTGTTCATGGCTTAACTTAATTTGTGCCGTCAGCTCTTCAGGGGTAATCCCCAGTTGTTCCGCTTTTAACATGATCGGCGTGCCATGCGCATCATCGCCACAAACGCTGATGCATTGAATACCCAACATTTTATGGGTGCGTACCCAAATGTCAGTTTGAATGTGCTCTACCAAATGCCCAAGATGTAAATGCCCATTGGCATAGGGGAGAGCACTAGTTACCAGCATTTTACGTTCTGTAACCATGAAATTCACTCAGCTTGAAAAAGGGGGTAATTATAACGTAAAGATGGGAGAAATGCTGCAATAATGATTATGGATGGATTGGATTTAAAAATGATATCTAAAAAAACGCGGCCTAAGCCGCGTAAAGCAAATTAAATTTACGAATTACTTTGGAGAAGTGCCCGTGGGTACTTCAGGAGTAGTGGTTACTGGAGGACCCTTTGCTTCATTTGCTGCATTTATATATATACTGTGGCCTGCTGTTGTACTTATAATTACAGGCTTAGAATCTTCCTCAGGTTTAAAATCTGAACGAGGAGGAATATTAACATTAGTTTGAGTAACACCAATACCTAAATCTTCAGAGCTACTTTTCTCTTCCTCATTCAATAATGATTTATCGGAGGATGAAGAACTGCCAGTAAAGAATTTTTTAGCACCCTTCACAAAATTAGTAATTGAAGCTGCAGTATAAACGGCAACACTTGCAGCAAGAGCAGTTAATCCAGCTACTGCACCAACTTGTGCAAAAAATCCTGTACCTACAACTGAGGCAATGGATACGCCTAAAATAGTGAAGTTAACGATAGCAGCCAGAGCAACAGGCCATAAAACAACTAATGCTGTAATTGCGATAGCTGCAGCCACAGATACCCAGAATGCAATGCTTATTGCTTTTTGATGCTTTTTAACTAATCCAGATAATCCATTCATTCCTTCATTTAGCTTGTTTAAAATAAAAGGAAATATGCCTACAAAAGGTTCCTTTTTTTCTATTTTAGCTACAGCGAAATCATTGGAATCATCATTCATTACTTCAGAATAAACATTGACCTTTTTGGGCTCAGTCAAATGTCCACCGAAAAGAAGGGCTGCAGTAAATTTGGCAGCTTTGCCTGGAAATCTAAAAATTTTATCTAAAATCATTTTTGTGTTACTCCTAGTTATACGTCGGCCGGAATTGTAACAACTTATGAATCATACATGAAACAAAAATGCGCAGTATGTTGTAACAAAAGCGTAAATTATACTGATTTTAAAGATTTTTTTTTAACCAGATGAGCCAAAAGGCGGCAATAGCTGTGAAATTTCTGACACTAATACGTCTAGTAAAACGATAACCTTTTTAACAACACAGGCGATTTTTCGTCTTTATTTTTACAGATATTCGCGCACCCTATAGTACTGCGATTTATTACGCCAGCTATGAAAATCCCTGTATTACGACTTCGTCTAATACAGGCTACAAAATATAAAAACAGCTATCGTAGCCCGTAATAGACGAAGTCGTATTACGGGGAATAAAAAGTTTAAACGAATGACGTGAATTATGCCTGGATTCATAGGATGTATTATCTTAATTTAAAGCTCTAAAACATATTTTGTATCTCTAAATCACCTTTTGTATAATGTTGGATCAACAACTCCGGCTGCAATAAAACCCTTCTTTCTAAAAGTACAACTATCACATTGACCACAGGCCTCCCCAGTATCACTCGCTTGATAACAGGATATAGTCATGCCGTAATCCACCCCTAAATCAACGCCTAAAGCAATGGTTTGCGCTTTGCTTAGATGTTGTAACGGTGTATGAATTGTAAACAAATCACCTTCTACCCCTGCTTTCGTCGCCAGGTTTGCTACCGCCTGAAACCCTGTGAAAAATTCAGGCCGACAATCAGGATAGTGTGAATAATCAATAGAACTCGCTCCAATAAACAAATCGCGCGCACCTATGGATTCTGCATAGCCTAAAGCCATGGATAAAAAAATCAGATTACGAGCAGGCACGTACGTTACCGGGATAGCTTCACCAGCAGAAAAATCCGGAACCTCTACAGAGGTATCGGTTAAAGCGGAGCCTGCAAACAATTGGGTATCAAGATTTACAATTTTATGATCCATAACGCCAAGCTCTTTGGCGATGCGTGAAGCCGCAGTTAATTCAATTGAATGCCTTTGCCCGTAAGCAAAACTTATAGCGTAACAGGAAAATCCTTTTTGCTTGGCCAATGCAAGACAAGTGGTTGAATCTAATCCACCGGATAATAATACAACAGCTTTTTTCATAAAATCGTAACCTCGTAGTTTTACGTATTTTTTTTTAATACAAAGATCTGGCTTGTCATCTCGGCCGTCCAAATATTTTAGCAAAAATGCCGTTTTATCGTAAGTTCCTTACGAAGGTGAGGAACCATAAATGCCCCGGCATAGATTTAGGTTTCTCGTAAATCAAGACTATATGTCTATCGCAAAGCATTTTTAAATGCTTTTTAACGTAAATAAACTGAGACTTCCAGTAAAATTAAGCAAATTTTAGTATCAATAGTGTAAATCCATAACTGAGCAGCTTGTTTTCAAAATTAGTGCTATGTTATAAAAAAGAACATGTTTATTTTTTTTACAACGGTTAATCACCAAACACATAATCTTGAGGTGACATTATGGCAGGGGACACTAGTAGCGGAGTGATGCAACCATTCTTCGACGTTCTGTTTAACGAGAACCAATTCCTGCCAGATACAATAAAGAACCGCAATGTCCGCACCCCGCTGAATTTTTATTTAAATAAACTGGATGNNCTGGATGAAACCCAATCCGTTTTTTTTGGATATATGAACCCACAACAAAAAAAACAAACAAGACATGATTTGAAAATGACTGAAATGCTATTAATCAGTCAAAAAAGATACGAACTCACCCATCAAAAAAATGAAAATCAAACAGCTTATGATGAAAAAATTAAACGATGCCAGGATTTACTCGCCAGGCTTGAAAACCCGCATGCCCAAATAAATCCAGAAGCTGCAGGACAAAAACCAATTCCTTCAGAAAAGCCCACTAACCCTTCCCCAGTGGCTTATTTAGGAATAGGGCTCGGAAATGAACTAGCCAAAAAAATGGTCGAATTTATCGATTTACCAAAAACCAAACCCATTATTGATACCATGCGTGTGTTTAATGAGAAAAGACTTTATTGGGTCTGGGCCTCTAGCTTTATTAAAACCATGTTGGATCTGTTACCTCCTGATTTTTTGAACACCGACCAAGGAAAACAGACAATAAGAACACCGGACCTCTATACAGGCACCTTAAGCTGGGCATTATACTATTTTCGTTTTTCCCTCAATCTGGGCTTACTGTTAAAACACACCATAGCTGGTCCCTGGATGGCCAAAGAAGACAGGACAGAATTCGATACTCCCATGTTAGAGCGATTTAAAACGCAATGGGCACAAAGAAAATTTACTCTGCTCAATGATTCCCTCTGGGCCACTGCCAACCTGGTTTGTTTTTTTTGGCTTACCGGAAAGGGGACCATGGGAACCTTGGGAGACGCCCTGACTTTAGGATTATTACTCTTTGATACGAGTGCTGCCATTTGGGATTTTGAAGAACAGAGAACTGCTTTTAATGCGGAAATGGAAGATTTTAGAAATGCTATTGAGAATCTTGATAAGCTAATCAAAGCCTGTGATGAATCCACTGCTAAAAAGCTTTTAATACAACAAAATTCCTTGAAACAAGCACAAGAACAGTGCCAGAGACAATGGGATATGGATAAATTAAGTTTAATAAACAACATGGCTTATGCAATCGGATTGGTAATCGCATTCGCCTTATTAGCGACACCATTCATGCCCATTCCTGCGCAGGCATTGGCTGCAATAAACCTTGCCGGGGGTATTTTATGTTTTGCCTTGGGCGTAGTCTATAGCGCAATAAAAGGAGGTTTAGAAATCTATAAAGAACATGCCTCCGCCAAAGACATCGTGAGAAGCTATAAAGAAAAAGGAAGTGCATTTCGAGAAACACCAGATTGGGACGACAGCACGAAAAAACTCCTGTACCTGGAAATGAAACAGCTAGAAGCCAAAACCAATTTTCAGCATGAAATGGTGGTTTATAAAACAATGCATCTTATCAGAACGATAATAGTAGAATCCTTTATCCCAGCCATAATCATGGTCAATCTGATTTTCCTTCCAGTGGGCATAGGAATAGCCGTTGTGGCTGCCGCCATAGGTATAGCCATAGCCTCCAGTAAGCTTATTGATTCGGTTTTTAAACCTGAGGATTTGAAAGAGTTGGATCCTTTAAATCAACAAGATTATGAGCAGTTTACGAAGGATATAATTCTTAAGCCCGCAGTCGAAAGACCGTCTAGGGGAAGGAGTATTTTCTTGGGCGTTAATAAGCCTGATACCGATAGTGATAGTGATAACGAGTCGCTCATTCCAATTAAAGCACACTGATGGGTAGGTGATAAACGCTTTTAGTTCCAACTGGCGGCTTGCTCATTAGCCGTCAACCATTTATATTACTTCAATATTTTTTTATACGACTCATAACATTCGTACAAACCCCTATCCCCGTAATACGACTTCGTCTATTACGGGGATTCATTAATACTTAATCATATGTAAAATCAAAAATAAGAGTGCGATTAAATTTCATTTTACTCCCCCAAGGCTGCTAAAAAAGTGTATAATTGCTCTTTTTGTTAGACAATTATTGGTCAGCCATGAATCTTGAAAAATTATATGATGTCATTGTGGTAGGAGGCGGTCATGCGGGTACCGAGGCCGCGTTAGCAGCAGCACGTATGGGCTCTCAAACTTTGTTACTCACCCACAATATGGACTTACTGGGGCAGATGTCTTGTAACCCAGCAATTGGCGGGATAGGTAAAGGACATTTGGTGAAAGAAATTGATGTCCTGGACGGCGCAATGGCAAAAGCTGCGGATAAGGCTGGCATTCAATTTCGGATTCTTAACGCGTCAAAAGGCCCCGCGGTTCGCGCTACGCGTGCTCAGGCTGATAGAGTACTTTACCGTCAAGCAATTAGGGAACAATTACAATCACAAGAAAATCTTGATATTTTTCAACAGGCTGTAGATGATCTGGTCATTGAACAAGGTAAAATCACCGGTGTGGTCACCCAAATGGGTTTCACTTTACGAGCCCACGCGGTGGTCGTAACGGTAGGTACCTTTCTGGGAGGTAAAATCCATGTGGGTATGAGCCAATATGCAGGTGGACGAGCAGGTGATCCCCCGGCTATTGCTTTGGCCAACAGCTTACGTGACCTTGACTTGCCCGTGGGTCGTTTAAAAACAGGAACTCCCCCTCGTATTGATAGACGCAGCCTGGATTACAGTCAAATGACCATCCAGCCAGGTGATACACCCTTACCGGTATTTTCGTATCTTGGTCATGTTACTGATCACCCACAGCAAGTAGCCTGTCATATTACCCATACTACCGAAGCGACTCATGAAATTATTCGCAATAATTTACACCAGTCACCGATGTATGCAGGTGTTATTGAAGGTGTTGGGCCTCGTTATTGTCCCTCAATTGAAGATAAGGTAGTTCGTTTCGCCGATAAATTATCCCATCAGATTTTTGTTGAACCCGAAGGCTTAACTACTGAAGAAATTTATCCCAATGGCATTTCGACCAGTTTGCCTTTTGATGTTCAAGTTCAATTTGTGCGCACGATTAAAGGCTTTGAAAATGCCCATATAACCCGCCCCGGTTATGCTATTGAATACGATTATTTTGATCCTCGCGGTCTCACTGCTTTCTTACAAACTAAAGCCATTCCCAATCTGTTTTTTGCCGGCCAAATTAATGGCACAACGGGTTATGAAGAGGCCGCAGCCCAGGGACTAATCGCAGGAATGAATGCCTCTTTGCAGGTGCAGGAAAAAGAGATGTGGTCACCACGAAGGGATGAGGCTTATATAGGTGTATTAATCGATGACTTGATCACCTGTGGCACCCAAGAGCCCTATCGAATGTTCACCTCACGGGCAGAATATCGATTGCTGCTAAGAGAAGACAATGCAGACCTAAGATTGACCGCCAAGGGCAGAGAACTGGGATTGGTTGGCGATGAACGCTGGCAACGTTTCTCTATGAAACGCGATATGATTGAATCAACTCAAGCCCTCTTGCATAACACCTGGGTTCGAGTCGGACATAATGAATCATTAAAAGAAATCCTGGAAAATCCCATGCAACACGATAATCGTGCTGCAGAATTTTTAAAACGCCCTGAAATTAATTATCAGCATTTGTTATTACTCAATGATCTGGAGTTACCGGAATTGCCTCAGGATGTGACCGAACAGGTAGAAATTCAAAACAAATACGCAGGATATATTGAGCGTCAACAGCAAGATATAGAAAAATTACGCAAACATGAAAATACAGTGTTACCTGAAAGTCTCGATTATCATCAGGTGACCGGATTATCCAGCGAAGTCATTCAAAAACTGGCTAAAATCAAACCGACATCACTGGCACAAGCTGGCCGTATTTCAGGAGTGACTCCCGCTGCCCTGTCTTTATTATTAGTCCATTTAAAAAAACAGCGAATTAGCGCATGAATGATCCAATAAACGTTAGAAAAATATTGGATGAGGGACTTGAGCAATTTAACCTGAATGCTCTGGGGGATGCTTTATTCACTTATTTATTGCTTCTTAAAAAGTGGAATGGCACTTATAATCTGACCGCAGTTCGCGATTTGGAGTCTATGGTCAGCAAACATATTCTGGATAGTCTTGCAATTTTACCCTGGCTACAAGGAAAACGAATCCTTGATGTGGGAACCGGTGCAGGATTACCAGGAATTCCACTCGCCATAGCGCTGCCTGACACGCATTTTGTTTTATTAGACAGCAATGGTAAGAAAACACGTTTTCTCAATGAAGTGAAACGGCAACTTGACTTAAAAAATCTGGAAGTTGTACAATTTCGGGTCGAGAACTACCACCCGACTCAAGGTTTTGATACAGTAATAAGCCGGGCATTTAGTAGTCTTGAACAGATGATCCACTGGACGCAACACCTGATTAAGACCAATGGATTATGGCTCGCAATGAAAGGGCGTTTACCTGATACGGAACTAGCAACGATAAATTATCAATACCGAGTGGAACCTTATACATTTGCAGGTAACGATGGCGAGCGCTGTTGCATCCTCATAGACAATACAACCAAGGAATAATTATGGCGAAAGTCATAGCCATTGCCAATCAAAAAGGCGGCGTAGGCAAAACAACAACAACTATCAATTTGGCTGCTTCTTTGGCTATTAATCGCCAACAGGTTCTCTTAATCGATCTGGATCCCCAGGGAAATGCGACCATGGGTAGCGGGGTGGACAAAAATGAACTGGTTCATACCACTAACGATGTATTATTACGTGATTGTACGGCTGAGCAAGCGTGCCTTGCAACAGCTTGTGGCTATGATTTGATTCCCGGTAATGGGGATTTAACCGTGGCGGAAGTCAGTTTAATGGAGCAAAATCATCGCGAAACCTTTTTATTTAAGGCATTGCAGCCCTTACAAAGCCGTTATGATTTTATTCTTATCGATTGCCCACCGGCACTGAATACCCTGACTATAAATGCGTTCGTCGCAGCCGATTCTGTGTTGATCCCGATGCAATGCGAATATTACGCATTGGAAGGACTGGCAGCTTTATTATCAACGATTGAACAGGTAAAATCATCAGTGAATCCTCGTCTCCATATTGAAGGAGTGCTGCGTACCATGTACGATGCGCGCAATCGATTATGTGCCGAGGTATCCAAACAATTATTAGAGCACTTTCCTGCTAAAGTGTATCGCACGGTAATACCACGCAATGTCAGACTGGCTGAAGCTCCGAGCCATGGATTGCCTGCCTTGCATTATGATAAAACATCTCCCGGTGCTGCAGCTTATATGGTGTTGGCTTCCGAAGTAATCAGTAAACAAACCATAGCAGGTTAATGTGGGGTAATTCATGACAGTAAAGCGCAGTGGTTTAGGACGTAATTTATCCGCCTTGTTAAGTCAATCAGGCAGTACATTACTTAATGATAAACCGCAAACCGAACATTTGAAATTAGCGGTTAGCTGTTTGCAGCCTGGCAAATATCAACCTCGCGGTGAAATGGAAGAGGCTCCTCTGGCCGAACTTGCCCAATCCATTCAAAAGCAAGGCTTATTACAACCTATATTAGTTCGAGAATTATCTCACGGCAGCTATGAAATTATCGCTGGGGAAAGGCGCTGGCGTGCCAGTCAACTTGCAGGACTTACGGAAGTTCCAGTAATTCTAAAACAGGTAGACGATGAAACCGCCATGGCCATGGCTTTGGTTGAAAACCTGCAACGTGAAGATCTCAATGCAATGGATCAAGCCCGAGCCATGTTTCGATTAACCAGTGAATTTGCATTAACCCATCAACAGGTCGCTGATTTGTTATGTAAATCCAGAACCGCTGTGAGTAATTTTCTTCGCTTACTCTCACTGTCCCCTGCTGTTAAAAAACTACTGGAACACGGTGATCTGGATATGGGCCATGCTCGCGCCTTATTAGTCTTGGATGAAGAACAGCAAAATCAGGTAGCACAATTAATTATTGCGAAAAATTTATCAGTTCGTGAAACTGAAAAAATAGTTGATCGTATTAAATCAGGCAATATGAGCCCTCCTCCTGCTGAAACATCAAGTCCAGTATCTCAAGAAACATTAGCTACCCTAACTCATCACTTAAAAACGCAGGTTTCGCTGAAAGCTGGTAAAGGAAATAAAGGCTCCCTAGTCATTCATTATAATAATAGGGAAATATTAGAAAAAATAATCTCACAATTAATGAGTTAAGATCCGGTCAAAGCTGTAAATACCAACTAGGTATTCATGTTATTAAAGAGCCGTAAGTTAATTTTTTTATTTAATTCTATGATATAATTTAGCCATTTTATACAAAAGAGAGCTGCATTGCCTCATTTAGTAACTGATATTAATATTTCTAAGGTGTCTCATCTGGAATACGAATTGATTCTAGATTGTTCCGAAGCAGAAGATGTGCAACAAATATTAAACAGCTTGCAAGAATTAAACGACAGTTTCAATAAATTAATGTATGAGTCTACAACTTTATCCGTCAGAATTACACTACCCCCATTTGAAGTATCCGAATTCTTTCTGAAGTTAATGCAATTAAAAATTCTTGATAATAAAATAAACAGTCCATTTTTTTTGAAAAGAGTAATTCAATTCTTAATAAATCACCCACAAATAGATCCGAAAATTTTCGGACGTATGAATAATTTCTTAAGTTTTTATAATCAAACTAAAAATTCAATATCCCATGCCCTCGTCGTGTCTAAACTTTTGTGCAGTGATGTTGGAATTTTACTTTTATTGCAATTAATAGATAATGGATTTATTCTTTTTGATTCTAGATGTTCACATATTATTCTAGGCGAAGCTATAAACATTGCGGGCTTAGCACTAGGTTTAAATACAAATAGAAATCATATAACAGAATTTATAACACCTCAAAAACTCATTGCTATAACGGCAAGCAAATTAGAAAACGATACTGAAATTAACGCTTTTTATACTGATTCTTTTATTGTTACATTTTTAAACAAATATTTATTTAAAAATGAGGAAGCCAATAAAGAATTAATTAATAAGCAAGAAAATCATATTCTTGCCTTACTTGATGCAAATGAAGTCGGTAAAGCCTCGCAGTATTATACTATCGCTCAATTTACGGGTCTTTCTTATAATTCCGATATTAGTTTCACTTTTTTCTCCAGTATAACATCTGGTGACTTTGCTGCTCTTGAAAGAAAATATAAATTTATTTTGACACGTTATAAATTAAAAGATGCAAAGGATTTTTTTGCGTGCCGATACATTGCAGTTCTAGTGGTTAATAAACTTTTTGAACGAAATTTTAATTGTAATGAGGATGAAATAACGAATTTAATAAATCAACAGTATAAACAAATTCCTCAAGTTAAAAGACAGAATGATGAACGTACATTTTTAGAATATACGCTTCATGGAGTAATTCAACTAGCCAGCATTATCGCGCCCAGAATTGGTAGAACCACTCATTTAACTCCCTTTATTAAATTATCTAAAAAAGTTAAATCCATTCTTCGCATCAACTCAAGAATCCCCAATGAGCTTGAAATTAAAAACGATCCAGCCATCGACTTAAAAGACTGTTATGTTTTCGTCCAAAAGGTTTCCCAAATAACGCCACCAGAAACAATTTATAAAACCACTCTAGATCAGATTGATAAACTATTTTCATCCGCACTAAAGCTCGCACCGTTCTTTAACTATTTAAATAATCAATTAGATAATAAAATCAGTCACCTGCCTGAGCTACCCTCCAGTTGCGTTGAAAATAAAATAAAAATGTTTGACATGAGTTTTCCTAATGGGGAAGGATTTTCCTGGTGGACTAAATTGCCGGCCGAACAGAAATCATTGCATCAAGCCCTGCATCTCATACTTCTTGACCTTGAGAACAAAGCGGGCTACAACTTACCTCTGCCTGACGGTACCGAAGGGGTTCCTCGTTTTTATGGTTTTATATCATCCGAAAGGGTTTATACATTAATGACGAAGGAAAAACGTATATTCAAAGAAAGTTCTTATTTTTCTCCTGGTATTATTCACGGAGTTGATGCTCATCGGTTACAATTAGCAGCACTAAGATTTTTCATTGATAACAAAACAATTTCCCTGCCACCAGGTAAAAATGCTCACGATTTAATAACATTTATATTAGATAACGCATTATGGCCAGACATTTTTGATGCTGTAGGCACTTTATTCATGTCCCCTCATTATCTAATGACCTATCTGCGTAATGCCTCTCAATACCAGGCATTACAAAAATATGCCGTATTTCATTTTTTTAAAGGCATACAAAGATGCATCCGCATGAATTGTTCCCTCTTTGATTATGAGCAACTGGTCCTAATTCAAAGTGCCTATGATGAAAATTTTATATCTTTGCACCAAGGAAACCTTTTTTTAGACTGGCTGAATGTTAGTGGCCATACAATTGATTTTAAGCAGCAGAAAGGACCTCTATGGTCGACAACCTATTTCAAAAAGGCTGGATACAAAATAACCCCTAAATGTACTGCATTAAACGGGAACGAAATAATCACAGCTAATGACCAACGTGCTAATGAATCAATCAAATTTTAGTAACTGCTTATAATTCGTACTTATTGTTAAACAGGCCTATCAAGATTGGTTATAGTGCTCAATTATACCGACACAGATAAGAATTAAAGCCCATAATTTATTGTTCTATTAATAAATGCCTTTGGCTTAAATGTTGGCTTTAGTCTTCTAAATCTGGAATAACAACTTAAAAAGAAGTCAATCCGACTTATTAACTGGAAAAAGACCGATCTTGCCCTATAATTTGAGTAATAAAAACTCAATGAGTATTAATTAATGACTTCCAATGCCCATGATATTTTTGATAAATGTTATGCCAAAAGCGGTAATTTCACCCAACATACAGAAAGTGACGATAATTATCTCCTTAGTCCCATTTTACAGGGCAACCCGGGGCCTCATATGCGGTTTCAAGATCAGGACATGATCGTATGGACCATTAATGATTACCTTGGGCTTGCCCAAAACGAAGAAATCAAACAAAGCGCATTAAAATCAGTGCAGCAATGGAGTACCACCAGCCCTATGGGCGCCCGCTTGATGTCTGGAAATACTCCGGCTCATGTTAATCTTGAAAAAAAATTGGCTCGTATGTGTCATAAAGAAGAGGCCACACTATATATCAGTGGTTATTTAGGCGTTATGGGTGCTATCACAGGATTAGTTGGGCGTAATGATACAGTTATCATTGACCAATATTCTCATGCCTGCATGATTGATGGAGCCATGCTTGCCCAAGCCCGCTCTGGAGTAAGGATTAAGCCATTTAAACACAATGATATGCGTGATCTGGAGCGTCAACTCAAACTTGCTCGCGAGGAAAATGAAGGGGGAGTGCTGATTGTTACAGAAGGTGTATTTGGGATGCGTGGAGATTTTGCCAATTTACCTGAAATTTGTGCGCTAAAAGAAAAGTACGAGGCAAGACTTTTTGTCGATGATGCTCATGGTCTCGGCGTTATCGGTGCCAATGGCAAGGGAACCGGTGAATACTTTAATGTGCAGGATGAAATAGATATTTATTTTAGTACTTTTGCCAAGGCGTTTGTTTCCATAGGCGGATTTACCGCAGGCCCACGTGAAGTCATTGATTATTTACGTCTTAATGCCAGACCCTCAATATATTCGAAAGTCCATCCCCTGATTCTTATCGATGCCATAGATAAAGCGACTGATTTAATTGAAGACGGACATGCACGCCGAAAAGCCATGTGGGATATAACATCAGCACTGCAGGATGGATTAAGAGATATGGGCTACGATATAGGAGTTACTAAAGCCCCTATTACTCCCGTATACATCAAAGGCGATGAGTTGGATCTAACTATTAAAATGCTGCATATGCTACGCGATGAATATCATATTTTCGTCACAGCGGTTACCGCCCCCGTAGTTCCTATAGGAACAACTCTTTTTCGTTTAGTGCCAACAGCCGCGCACAGTATGGAGGATGTGAGCATCACTTTGAATGCATTCAAGAACATGCGTGACCGTCTTAAATTAAATTATTAATTCTGTTTGGAGTACATTATGGCAGGAGATTCTGCAGTTCCAACCAACATGATAGAGTTACTTGACATGAGGGCCGAGCAATATGGGGATGAGGACAAAACCTTTTTCTTAAATACCTCCCTGGATATAGAAGATAAGCTAAGCTATCACTCCTTGATGATTAAATCAAAGGCCATCGCTGCAATTATTCAACGCCATACCAACAAAGGAGATAGGGTATTATTAGTTTATCCTCCGGGCCTTGAATTTATCTGTGCTTTTTATGGCTGTCTCTATGCCGGTGTTATTGCGGTTCCCGTATATCCTCCAGTTGATAAAAAATTAGTTGATAAATTGCAGGCTGTTATCAAAAATTCCGAACCCAAAATCATACTTTCAACCAAAACGGTTGTCGATCAAATTGAGAAATTAAAATACGTAAAAGCGTTACAAAACATTAATTTTGTTAACTATTTACTCAATTACTTTAAAAATACCCAAGAACTTACGCAATGGGATTTTGATAAATTTTTCTGGATTAATACTAATAAATTGAACCTGGATACCGCCAGGGAATATCAAAAAGTACAGGTTGAACCCAATGAAATTGCCTTTTTACAATATACCTCGGGATCGACAGGGCAACCTAAAGGGGTCATGATTTCTCATTCTAATTTGTTACATAATTTCAAATTGATTAATCAGTTTTATCCGGCAACGCCTGAATCTCGATTAGTCATATGGCTACCTCCTTATCATGATATGGGATTAATTGGTGGCATTCTTTATCCAATCTTTTCCGAATGCCAAGTGTATATAATGTCACCTATGACTTTTTTACGGAATCCCATATCCTGGCTACGAGCACTCGATCGCTATCAAGGAACTGTCACCAGTGCTCCGAATTTTGCTTATGCATTATGTAATCGGAAAATTTCAGAAAAACAACTTGCTACTATAAATTTGAGTTCCGTACAGTCTTTTTTAAATGGTGCAGAACCAATTAGCAACAAAATAGCTGAAGAATTTTGCACTAAATTTGAACCCTGCGGATTTAAGCGGGAAATGTTTTTACCCTGTTATGGTTTGGCTGAAGGAACNNGGGGATACAGGATTTAAAAGCACGCTATTATTCTAAAGTCGCTTTACGCTCAAACAGACTGGTCCCCGTCTCAAAAGAAGACAAAGATGCCTGTTCCATAGTGAGTTGTGGAATTCAGGATGATAATTTAGCTATTGTGGATCTCACGACGTTTAATGAATGTAATGACGGTGATATTGGGGAAATTTGGATTTCAGGCCCGAGTGTTGCGCAAGGGTATTGGAATCAACCTGAATTAACAAATAATTGTTTTAATGCAACCATCGCAAACCGACCTGATAAAAAATATCTTCGAACGGGAGATTTGGGATTTGTTTGTGACCAGAATCTTTATGTGATGGGAAGAAATAAAGATTTAATAATTGTAAATGGTACCAATCATTACCCACAGGATATTGAATACAGCATAGAGCAATCACATCCCGCAATTCGTAGAGGGGGCAGTGCCGCAGTAAGTATTATGAACGAAGAGCAGGAGCAATTGGTTATTATTGCGGAAGTTGATAAAAACTGCTCTGAGGAAGTTTTGCATGGAATTGTCAGTGCAATCAATGAGGTTACCTTACAGGATCATTCCTTACCCGTCTATAAAATAGCTTTGATTCAGCCACGACAATTACCCAAAACTACGAGTGGTAAAATTAGACGCAGTACCGCAAAAGCACTTTTATTAGATGAAAAAATGCCGCTTGAGTTTTTGTGGACCCGTGAATACCAGCCCCACACAACTCCGGCAAAAAATGATACCGATTTTGATGAACAAGCCACCTCATCTAAAACCACGCCCTCTCAGCTCGGTCAGGATTTAAGGATCCAAATAAGCTATGAATTGGGTGATATCTTATCCATTAATCCAGAAAATATAGATCCCGATAAACATTTTGGAGAGTTAGGCCTCGATTCTTTAATGGCCATCGAACTTGAATCGCGGTTGCAAAGTTATTTGAAAAAAACCTGTAAAATTGAAGAAATTGCAGTCATTAATTATCCAACGGTCAATAGCCTTTTGGATCACATAGAGCAACAAATAACCAGTGCAACACAGAAATCAAATAACAAAGTGACGCACCCTTTTGAATTTATTGATATTGATCCTGAACGTAATACGAAACCGCGTCAAAATGGACTAACCTCTTTATTGGATACCGGGCTAGGATTAATGGCAACGGAGCAATTAATCGCTATGGCCGGCGATTACATTGATATTGTTAAATTAGGTTTTGGTACCGCTCGGCTTTATCCTGAAGGAATTGTGCGCGAAAAAATCGAACTACTCAAGAAGGCGAATATCCATGTGTGCCCTGGGGGTACCTTCTTTGAGATTGCCCGTTTACAAAATAAAGTCGACTTGTATTTCCAGGAATGCTTGCGTCTTGGTTTTAATTGCATCGAGCTCTCTGATGGAGTCACCGGTATACCTCTGGATGAGAAAATAAAGCTAATTGCAACGGCAAAAGCTTTAGGATTTGTGATTCTATCGGAAGTGGGTAGAAAAGAGCCAGAGCAGGATCAAACCCTGAGTGTCACTGACCGGGTCAGAGAAATCAAAGAGCAGATTGCAGCTGGTGCCTGGAAAATAATTCTTGAAGCCAGAGAGTCTGGAAACGTCGGAATATTTAATGGAGATACTTCCATTAATTCCGCTGATTTTGATTCAATTATTACTGAAACGACCGTCAGTGATCTAATTTTTGAAGCACCATTGAAACATCAGCAAGCCTGGTTAATTAAACAATTGGGTTGTTCTGTCAATATAGGAAATATTTCACCTAACGACGTTATCGCATTGGAAGCACTTCGAGTTGGGTTACGGGCAGATACGGTGATTATCAAGAAGTCTGATGAATAATTCCAGGGAATGGATGGATTTATACTTATTCTCTAATTATTCAAGGAATACGTTATGTTAAAATTATTTACGCAACATCCGGCCAGTGTGAATCAATCCTATTTTAGCCATTTAAGATTCGCATTAATTTTTGGTTTTCAAATGATTTATGGAGGGATAGCCTGCATGATTCACGCAATTTTCCCTTTTCTATTTCAGAACACGGGTAGCCAAACAGTAATACGTTTAATGCAAAAATACCTGATTCAACATGAGATGCACAACAATCAATACGAACGATGTATGCTCAACGATTTGTTAATGCGAAAAAAAGTAATTGAAAATAATAAATGTGCGCATAAAAATTAAGTTAAATGATAATAAGAGTGATTTCATTGTCATCAGAGCTAGTCTGTTTAAACGAGTTATGTACTTTCTTAAGGAAATCAATAAAATTAACCACGGGACTTATAATCATACAGCAAAAACTAATCATCGCTTCACGCAGGTATACTCCCGATTGTGTCACATTATCTGCAGCATCACTTCTATCTTCTACTGAAATATTAACCAACGAATGAAATAACTCAAACACTCCTAATAAAACACGCTCTGCAACATAAATTAATAATACGACAGGGTCAGTAATAACGGCCAATAAAGCGATAAACGGTAATTGCTTTTCTTGTTCTGGTTTAAAAGAAATCGATTCGACCTGTTCTGGGTTATTAACCCAGTTACAAAAATAGCCGCCTTTACTTAGCAAAAAATCATTAAAATTCTCAATCCAAATTTCGAGCTGCTGAACCCACATCTGTATAACCTCTGATAATTATGTGAGATAATATAGCATTGAAACCTTAGGGTTTTCTTAAGCTGAATGCTTATTTTCATGATTACAAGGGCGATTTCGTTAAAGTTTAAAACCCAACCATCTTTTTTTGTATATTGAACAGAAAGAAGGTTTTCAAACTTTTTAAATTAAGCCGTCGTTATTTGTTTTCTCATCTGTTAAGCAAAGTATGTTGGGTCATTGACCTAATATTCACTATTAACCTAACTCGGGTTGCGTGTTAGGTCAAATGACCCAACCTACATTGAATTAATGATTTATTTGCCTTAGTGCAATTATCCA
>DEHS01000046.1 GCA_002352055.1 Legionellaceae bacterium UBA2794 | reverse complement strand
TTCAAAATTTCTAGTTAAAATGAGCAATAAATCATCAAATAATGTTGCTTCCTTGAGGTTGATTGCGCGCATTTTGGCCTAGTGTACTTCGGGGCTGTTTCGGTCAAGATTAGTTCTAACTTCAATAATGTTGTTGTCATTAATTAACATTGATTTAAATTCAACCATTTCCCTCATAAAGAAACGCTCATCGGACTCCGCAAATCCTGGTTTACCTAATTGATCTAAGAATGCAAGATTGATCTTATTTTTTTGTCTCATGGCAAAAATCCAAATCCTAATTGCTGTGTCACTATAGGGATAAGGTAGGTGTACTTGTGCTCTTGCTTATAGATTTTTTTAGTTTCGGGCTTAGTTCGTCTGAGTGTTTTTTGTTGGAGATTTCTTCGTTCTACTTTGTCCCATGTCGATTTGTTATTGAAACTATTGCAAGTAACAACACAAGAACACATTTGCATTGAATAGCTGGGCGCATATTTTTCAGATAAAATGTCATCTACTTTGTGCATTACTTCACGAATACTAAGACCAGAAACATTAACTTTAACGTCAGCTATTTGCTCATAAAGGGGTAAACGAATATGGCGATGCTCCGCTACTAGTTTTTTCCAATCTTCTGCCTCTTGATAATTGGAAATTTGCTTCCATCTAGGTTGACCATTTTCTTGTAGGCAGGACAAATGATTTAAAATAGTTTCTTCATCTGCCTCTAAATAAATAACAAGGAAATTATGCTGCTTAATAATACTATTAACTTATGAATTGAATATTTGACTGGCTCCTAAATCAAAAATACAATCAGATTCATTTTCAAGTAATAATGCAGCAATAGTTGCCTCGACTTTGCGCCAAAAAGGTTCTCCAAGATACTTCATAAAGGCGCTACTATGCTTAGGGAAGTCTTTGCGCTTAAAAGCAATATTCACTGCTTCCTTATTACACCCCTGGTTAATAAATTTCAGGCGCAATTCCTCTAATGTATTATGATATAATGGATCTAGCGAATTTGTCATATAAGCACTGAGTATATCTTTTACTTTGGCATCAACAGAGAGTAATGTTGATGATGTGTCTTCTGAAACCTTGGTGGCAACTGTTGTTTTTCCTACACCAGGCAGTCCAATGAATATTACTTTTGGTGCAGGCAAGATAACTCCTTTTTTCAAGATTAACCAATTATAATTAGTTAAATAGAAGCAACAAGACTCTTTTGAGACAGCCGAACCGCAGAATTTTTTTTTTGATTTAGAAAGAAACCATGTTAGCCAGCCAGTATTTGCTCGCTAATTAAATACCAGTAATCCACTGTACAAAAATGGGAGATTGGTGCAAAACGGCCTAGCGGCATGGCCTTGAAACTCCTCTCTGTAGTAATGAGATTCTCCACAAAGCAGATAGTTTATTGTTGGTGTTTTCACCTTTGCAATCATCTTATCTAATTTTGTATTTATGCTGGCGCCCGTCAAATTATAGATTTTTTAATGAAGCTAACGTAGCTGATGTATCTTCTGCTTTATCATTCTTTTTGATTGAGGAAAAGAGCAATAAATTATGATCCTGAATTAATACCTTTTGGGAATTAAACTCATGGAAAATAGCTCACAAAAGTGGGCGTGGCTGTGCGGTTTTAATAGACTTAAAATCTCTCTTAAAAGCGCCACCATACTTACTCATAAATTGCAGGATTTCAATGGAATTTGAATTTTGAATACCGTATTTTTTTTTATAAAAATAAATCCTTAATTTGCGAATTCTCTAGGTAAATCTAAGGGTTTTTTTCTGTATTTAAGCTAATATTCTACTCAAATCTCGAGTAAATAATAATTATTATGGGGCTTATGGGTGGGGATCCGCTAAAAATGCTAATAATACTAATAGTAGATCACCTATATTAAAATCTCGATGTTATTAAATTGAGATCAATTCATATCAAGATAGATATGGTTTTAACTTTTTTACTATCAGTTAGAAATTAAATAATGGCCGCTTTAGCAGGCTCGTAACCCTTATCGTTATTACTGATTAAGCTTTTAAGCCCAATTATAGCATCAGCAACTAGGCTAATAGGTAGGGTCAGCGCTAGAAATAAACCTGATATTGGAAAAGTTGCCAGGAGAGCAATGGTTGCAACAGCATAATATAATGGCCTAATTATTTTAGGAAAAGCGCTTGCATAGTTGCAGCCTTCACTATTATCAGAGCCATGATTACTAAATAAGACTCGATATGTCAAAATTGTTGGCAAAATAGACGCTACTGCCGTTACCGGAGTCCAGAATCGTGAGGAGTGTCTATTAATATTTGATTTCTTATTTGGCATTACAAATCTCTCTTCGGGTAAGAAAATGAGCAAATTGTAAATTAAAAAATCTTTGTGTCAAGTAAAAGTAGCGGTAGCTGTCTTACGCATCGGCGCCAAATCCACGTAGAGTTTAGTTAGGACTCTAACGGAAAGGACCCTTCCATTGTGCAGTACTATAATATTGTATGGCAAAAAAGAAGTACAAAGCATTTGGTTTATTCAATTTATTGTTTTATAAAGAAGTTCAGGAGTAAGTGGATTAAATAATAAGTGCCGTTGATTTTGATCGAAACCAAATCAGAAAGTGAAACTTATTGCATAAAATCATCTGACAGATCTTTTTGTTGAAAAATAAATCAAGGTGAGTGTGTTATTATTTTCACTTATTGTGTAATAAAATGACTTTTTTACTGAGAATCAAATTCGTGAATTAACCGCCTTAAAATTATTCTGACGATTATATTCCATACTATTTGTGCATTTATGAATCATGATTCAATGCGGAACGAATAATTAGCATAGTCAAGCAGGGTGGTGTCAAGGCTGTCATTTCCTTAAGTGAGTTATGCCCAGAAAAAGAAAAATTCGAAGATTTTCAACGAAAAATATAGTCATGAACAGTTTGTCCGTATTTTAAGCCATTACAGCGGCTCTAAAAACCTGCAGGCCTTGTGCAGCTTATTAGTGCCTGTAGTCAATTCTTCGGGGTACTGGCAGTATGTGGATGAAGTAGTCCTCACCCCGTTGTACCAATTAACGCGGGCCGGTTTTGGTGCAGTCGACGTCATGGGGGTTGTAAGTCATAACAGTGGTTCTAAGAACCTATAGTCTTTGTGCGATTTATTGAGCAAGTCAAGCGGCTTTTTTTGCTACTTATCCAAGTTCCTCTGAACCAGTCGCTTTCTTGGCGAAGCGGAATACTAAATCAGCCATATCGAACGCACTCTAAGCCAAAGTAAATACTTTATCAGAAAGAGAATTAAGTCGAGACATCTATTCGGAGCAAGAAATTGAAGGGGCAATCCAGTACGTATTTGGTGTGGATAATGAATTGGTTAAAGATATGACTTATTTTGTTATTGAAAATAACGGAGAATTAGCAGGTTGTGGTGGGTAGAGTAAACGTAAAACGTTATTTGGTGGTAATCAATTTTCAGGACGAGAAGAGTCTGCGTATCTCGATCCATCAAAAGAGGCGGCAAAAATAAGAGCCTTTTTTATTCACCCCAAATTTGCTCGACAGAGTTTAGGAGGTATGCTTTTAAAGCATTGTGAACATGAAGCGCTATTAAATGGATTTACTCAATTTGAAATGATGGCCACACTTCCTGGAGTTAATCTATATACTACCTTGGGTT
>DEHS01000104.1 GCA_002352055.1 Legionellaceae bacterium UBA2794 | reverse complement strand
CCACTATTAAAAGAGCATAACAATTGGCATTTGGCCTTATTTCATCTCGCGCAACGTAATCAGGAAGAAGTCCTCGCATTATATCCTTCTGTTTTTGGTATCTTACCTCAAACCATTTTGGAACAAATTGATGCCATTTCATTATTGTGGCGATTGGAAATGGCAGGATTCACCCAAGATAAGTTGATTTATCGAGTTGCAGGCTATCTGGAAAAGCATCCTTTTGAATATTTCACCGGCTTTAACAATGCTCATTTTATTTATGGGCTGGTAAAATCAGGCCAGAAAGAACAGGCAAAAAAATCCTTGGATTTGATGAAAAAATATATAGGCTCTTTGCCGATAAATTCATTATGGAAGGAGGTTTTTTATCCCTGGAGTAAGGCTATTTATGCTTTTAGTAACGAGGATTATCGAAAAGCAGAGAAATTAATTGCGCCGGTAATTGGAAAATACACCCAGCTCGGCGGCAGTGATGCCCAAACGGAACTCTTCACCCAGACTTATTTATTGAGTCTAATACGGTCCGGTCAACAAAAAGCAGCAAACGTCTTTTTCAAAAATCACTTATCACATTATAAAAATACAGCACTGGCTGAGTGGTGGTTTACCTAACTCCAATCAGCTTCTAATACCCCCTACGTTCCTCGGCTTGACTCTGAGGTTATCCCCTCATAATTTTTAATNNATAATGTTGTAAATTAGTTAATTGTCTTCCCCGCGCAGCCGGGGATCTATCCAATAAAGTGGCATTTAGCTAATATTTTGGATGGTTCCCCGCTTGCGCGGGGATGACAAAAGAAACATAATGCATGATAAAAGCGCATAAAATTTGAGAGGATCCCTCAGGACTTGACCGAGTGATCCAGGAACTTAGTCAACAATCCGAATTGTTGCTAAAAAACGAAATAAAGAATAAAGCAAATCACTAAGTTATTCCCATTCCATAATCAGAAAATTATATCTTTCGCACCTGAATTCTTCGACCTTTTAAAGTCCCATTCTGTAAATAGGCAAGAGCTGCATCTACACGACTGCGATGAATTGCAACATAAGAAGATAAAGGGGTAATATCAATTTTACCAATCATATTGCCGGGAAGCCCCGCATCCTTGGTTAACGCCCCCAAAATATCCCCCGGACGAATTTTGTCTTTTTTCCCAGCTGCAAGTTGCAGCGTAACCATTTCCGGCGGAGCAATTTTATGTTCAACAGGAACTAATTCATCAATAGAGGCAAAGTGTACCGAATACGTTAAATGATCCTCAATGATACTTATACGTTGTCCATCAGCAGGAGTGGTGATAGATAAAGCCAATCCTTTCATACCCGCTCTTCCGGTTCGCCCAATTCGGTGAGTATGGACATCGTGATCAAAGGCAAGATCAAAATTGATAACTGCCGGTAGTTCTTTGATATCAAGACCGCGAGCTGCAACATCTGTGGCGACCAATATAGCGCAGCTTTGATTGACAAAACGAACCATCGCCAAATCACGTTCATATTGTTCCATATCGCCATTTAAAGCGGTGGCACTAAATCCTGCATGAATTAAAAAGTCTGCAACATCTACTGTCTGTTGTTTCGTATTACAAAAAATGAGCGCTGACTCTGGTTTAAAGTGTAACAGTAAGGATTTTAAAACCGGAAACTTGTTGGCGGGTTTGGCTACTTCATAAAAACGTTGTTCTATATCAAATTGTTCATGAGGGGTTTCAATGAGAATTTGTTGGGGATTGATCATAAACTGTTTTGCAATTAATTTAATTTCTTCAGTGTAGGTTGCGGAGAAGAGCAGAGTTTGTCTTTGTTTGGGGCATGAAGAGATAACCGTTTTTATATCATCAAAAAAACCCATATCCAGCATGCGATCTGCTTCATCAAGAACCAGGGTACGCAATTGGCGCAAATCCAAAGAACCTTTAAGTAAATGTTTCATTACTCTCCCGGGGGTTCCAACAATAACATGGGCTCCATGCCGCAATGAATCCAATTGTGGCTTCATTGGGATACCGCCTGATAAGTTTATAATTTTGGCATTAGGAATCATGCAGGCTAAGCGACGTAATGCCTGACTGACTTGTTCAGCAAGCTCACGCGTAGGACATAAAATTAAAGCTTGTGCTCCAAAAAACTCAATCTTAAGTGAGTTAAGCAGAGCCAGACCAAATGCTGCTGTTTTGCCACTTCCAGTTTTTGCCTGGGCTATCACATCCTGACGGTCTAACATTATCGGAAGGCTTTGTGACTGGATTGGCGTCATGTTCTCATAGCCTAAAGAGCGCAGGCTTTTTTGCAACTCTTCCCGAAGTGGTAAAGAAATAAAGGAAGGATGTAACTCACTACCAAGAATAGTTTCAGGCTCGGCCAGGTTCATTTAAGAATCGCTTATGTATTATAATAAGTGGGTATAGTATCATTTCTCAGTTCAATTTTAAATCAGTTTCTCGTAATGTGACAGTCTAGGTCATCTTAGTTGGTTTTCACTCATATAATAACCAGTTGATTAATCAATATTTTTCCGTTCATGCTCAATTAACCACTGTTTTCGCACGATACCACCGCCATAGCCACCAAGACTGCCATCAGCATTAATAATTCGGTGGCAGGGAATAATAATCGCTAGTTGATTTGCCCCATTGGCATTCGCTACAGCACGAAAAGCAGATGGTTTGTTAAGGGCTTGAGCCTGTTTACTGTAACTTCGGGTTTCTCCATAAGGAATCTGACGTAACTCATTCCAAACGGCCTGTTGAAAGTGACTTCCCAACAGATGAACCGGAGTTGTAAAGCGTTTTAAAGTTCCGGAAAAATAAGCTTGAAGTTCTTTCTCAATAGACGAAATAGGGAGGGTCCTCCCGGGAACGATAGTTGCCTTGGTCCTTATCTTTAATCGCTCAATTTCTCGCTCCAAACCTTTCCGGTCCACAAATTCGAGTAAATATAAAGCGTGCTCATCGGATATTGCCAGCATTGGTCCTAAACAGGTGTCTAGCCAGGCCGCTTTAAGCAGGAGGTGGTGTTTGGAGAAATGAGTAGGAGCACCACCCATGGTTTTTGAAAAGGCATCTCTAAAGCCGCTACTGGATTCATATCCAGCATCCAGTTGCGCCGAGATAACTTCCTCTCCAGAACGAATTTGCTTCATAGCAATTCCCATTCTTCTGGCTCTGGCATAGGCGACAAAAGTCATACCAAATCTTTTTTTAAACTGGCGCCTTGCAGTAGATGAATCTACAGATAGAGCTGCAAAATCCTGATTGCTCCATCGTTTTTCCGGATGTGCTTCAATTGCTGCAACTAAAAGACAAACCACATCGGAAACATCGTTTGGGGGTGAGAGCGGACGACATCTTTTGCAGGGACGAAAAGAGGCAAGAAGTGCGTCCTGAGCATTGAGAAAAAATTCGCAATGTTCTTTTTTAGGTTTTCTCGCAGGACAAGTTGGGCGACAAAATATTCCGGTAGTAGATACACCTACATAAAATACACCTTCGTATTGCGAATTTTANNTAGCATAGTTAAATCAACCCTTTCTACAGAAAAATATAAGTTTGGTTTAGATACTATAGTCAAAATGCAGGATGTATGTAGCCGAAAATCAGGCATTGAATTTTTAAAATTACTTATTTGAATTTTTAAGATACTACACTATTGAATTAAAGCTAAAATTTATCAGAAGACGCATCCAGCCCCTTCGGAAAGGAGCTTGAGGATTAATTTTGTATTAACAACAAATAGAGGATTAAGCAGCCTGAGCCTCATCCAGAGTGGTATCATCCGTTTCAGTTTTCAGTCGAATAAATTGCCATGAAAAATAAAGCGCCCCCAGACCAGTACCCATTAATCCAATGGGCAAGGCGTTAAGGTTTTGCAATAATAAATAACCTATAAGCATAGACAATAATGAGGAGCCCAACATTCTTAATGTGTTGATAAAAGCCAGAGCCACTGCAGTATTTTCTTTATAGTCAGATAAAATTAAAGACATGGTTCCGGGCGCACTCACGCTGATACCCATATTTGAAACCAGAGCTAAAGATAATGCAGTAAGACAAAATCCGTGTAACTCAGTGATGAGCAACATCCCAAATCCGCCCACGATAATTAACATATTACCCATATAGATGGTTGAGGCCATCGCGTAGCGTCCGCGTAACCAAATGCCTAAATAATTACCCAGGATTATATTGAAACCATTAAAAATAAAAATTATTCCATAGCCCAGAGAAGAGAAGCCTAATTGGGTAATAATCAGATAGGATGAATTAATGATGGTAAGCATGACCGCAGCAAAACTGAACATCATAATGAGAGCGCCACACCATAAGGAACGGTTAGGTAATATTGTTTTATAAGAGCTCATTACTTTTTTAATCATGAATGATTCAGTTGGTACATGCCAATAAGGCGATTCAAATAAACCCTTGCGTGTTTGCATAATAAGCGCAAGAGCAATACCAGCCATTAAAATAAAGTTGGCTTGCCACCCGAAGTAGGTAAAAATAATCGATCCAAGTACTGGTGCGAGAATAGGAGAAACCGAAACTATCATATTCACATAAGAAAGGACTTTCGCACGCTCAATGGTGTCATCAAAGTCACGTGAAGTAGAATAAGCAATCAAGTGAGCACAACATAATGCCAAACCTTGTAATGCTCTGCCTATAATAAGGACTGTAATATTGGGAGCAAAGGCACATATAAAACTTGCGACCATAGCGATTACAAGACTTGCTGGTAACAGACGTCTTCTACCGAAATGGTCGATTAATGGCCCCCAAACCAATTGACTAATTCCAAATACCAACAGATAAACACTTAAGGTTAATTGACTGATATTATGGGTAGTACCGAAGGACTCAGTGATATGTGCCAGAGAAGGTTGGAATAAATCAAAGGTCAGTAATGAAAAGGCTGATAATAACCCAATCAAAATAATTGAGGTGCGTGATTGAACCATGGGACTCATCAATAAAAAATAGTGCTATATTCTAGCAAATTCTGGTTAAAAACTGAATCAATTTTTAAGGTTGAGGTTATACCCAATACATTGTCTTGGTGAATTTTGTAAAACAGAATCCTTTTATACAAAACAATCATTTATCTGCTGGATATTGATTCAAGATTCATGCGGAAATAAATCCTTGTTTTGTGGTAGTTAAATTTTTACTACTGATGTTAAGATGTTAATGATTTATTCAGGATCATTTCTTTATCAGGAAATTAGCATGTTTAGGATGAACGGTTTATTTGGTCAAATGATTCAAAGTTACAGTTTATTAAGATTCATCCTTACTGTTTTTCTGGTGTTCCCAACCATGGTTCACTCCTCTTTTATCGAATCTACGATGGGAACCGCCGTTGTTAATGATGCAACTGCCAGTTATCATAATCCTGCGGCGCTATCCCTTTTAAAAAGCTCGCAAATAATTGCAATTGGTTCGATTGCAAATCTTAATACTCATTTCGTCGGTCAATCCACCCAGACCCTGTCAGGATTTACTCTTTATGGTAACTCGGATAATTCCACTGACTATTACCTGCCTTCACTCTACCTGGGTATTCCAGTTAATTCCAGGCTAACGGCAGGATTTGCCTTGCTGTCCAATTTTTTTAATCGCGAATTAGGGGACCATTCGGTACTTCGTTATGCTCAGTCAAATAACAGTTTGGACAATGTTGATTTTGTTTATTCCTTAGGTTTTAAGTTGAATCAATTAATTTCGTTAGGAGCCGGGGTTAATTATTCCAAGGCAAAATTTAATTTTGAACCCGTTTCGGGAGTGCCCAATTTAGGTATTCCTGACAGCCAAAGTAAGAATCAAAGCAAGGGTGATAGTTGGGGAGGGGATGTGGGTATTTTATTAACCCCGTCCACATCTACTACTCTTGGTTTTAATTACCGTAGTGTGAATACCTATCTGCAAAATGGAACTAGTGTTTTTGAAGGCAATCCACCAATAACTGCCAATAATTACTCCTTTAAGTATTGGACTCCTGCAAGAAGTGTCTTTTCAATCAATCAATTTATTACGCCGAAATTAGGGGCAATAGGAACCGTTCAATACATTCAATGGAGCATTTTTAAAACGGTGACCAATTATAATGTCGCGACTCAAATTGGGGCGACACCACTTATTGTGCCTATAGTTACCGTACCACACTACTTGCATGATTCATGGATTCTAACCCTTGGCGGTCATTATAGATCGACGCCAAAATGTATTGTCCGGGTTGCAGGAACGTATATTCAATCACCGGGTAATGGTAATTATCAGATTATTAGTGGCGACAGCATAATTCATGGAGGTTCCATAGGATATGATCTTACAAAAAACCTGACCGTAGATGCCAGCTACGCTCATGCCTATATGGATAGCGCATCCATCCACACAATTTCTGGCAGAACCCAGACTCATGGGATTAACAAAGCATCACGGGACTCCATCTCTTTAAAATTAACTCTTAAAGCTGCGGATATCAGGAATTAGCTATAAAGTTATTGCAAAATAAAAAAACAATAAAGCCATTTTGTGATACAATAGTTGCATTTTATTTCATCTATGGTGTTATTTTATGCTGGGTAAAGAAGAGTTAATTGATTTAAATAAAGAAGAGTTAGTTGATTTAAATATTGAAAATAGTGATTATTTCTTTAAAAATTTACCCCATGTACCTTATTTGCAAATAATCTCCTATTTAAATGCTTCAGATTTGACAACCTTGGGTAGACGTTTGTCAAAAGAAGCGTTTTTACCTAAAAGTCCGTTCTATAGAATTTTGACTATGGTTGATCAGTATTTTCCGAGTTATTACTCGAAAATGACTCAGATATTCTTACAGAGCATCAACTCCAAGTCGAGAGGATATAATATAGTCGAAGATCATGAGGAAATCTTATCCACTTGGGAAGAGCATTTTGAAATCGCCTTTTCTCTTATTAATGATCACTTCACAGGACCATCTCTATTGGAAACAATAAAATTCACTTCCATTAAAGAAAAGTTAATGGGTAAAATGAAGTGGGTCAAAACCAATGAATATCTTGATCAAATAGAAATTTCATTAGACAAGGAACTCTCAGCTTTATTTGAAAAACATGGATTACCATTTGAATCTTTTTTAGAAAAGAAAAATGATTCTGTTCTCAATTGGAATGAAAATAAAGCTGTTATAGCTAAATTGGTTCAAAAAAAGAAATCCGGATTCTATAATGACCTGACAATACTTGAAAATAAAAGCAGAGTAATAATTCCTACTATATCACATTACAAAAGTGAGCATACTTTTATACATTATAGGGAAATATTACTTCAAATCTGTTTAGATATTTTTAAACAACATGAACTCGAATCCTTGAGCGAAGTATTTATAGCATTATATCCTGTTAATCCTGCCAATGATTGGCCGAGTTACACCAATCTATTGTTAAATACCTTAGAACAGAAAAAACTAGTGTCAGATACCTTTGNNATTTTGAAGCCTTGGACCTAATAATTACTAAATTTAAAAATTACGATATATTATTTAATTTATTTAAAAAACTAGCAGATATTAATTATTTTATTGATTTTGCTGATTATTATTATAATCTTTTAAATGTATTATATTGCTTCAATAGCATTTTACTTGCATTAAAGAATTTAAATTTAGACCTGCCTGTAGAGACTTATTTTACACTTTTTAGCAGAAAATTCAGTTACTTACCTGAAACCAATAAGGATGCGTATGAAATTGCCTGCCAATTAATAAATATGGATGGGCTTACACCAATAGATTGTTTTAAACGTCAGAATCGTTCTGGGGAAATAATGGCTTTTTTTGGAAAGAAACTTACTGGCGGCTCTAATAAAATCAAAAATGGCCACTTAATACTTGATGAGGAGAGAAATTTTCGACTCATTCACGGTTTGGTTTTAAATGAAAACCAACCCCCAGCAGCAGTTCAAAAATACTATCATATGCTATTATTCAAAACTTTATATGGGGACACTCCGCTCCATTTAGCGGTAACTAACAAAGATCTCAGTTGGTTCAAATATATTATTCATGCTTTTAGATACCATAATAACCTTCAATATATTAATGAAGTGGATACTTACGGAAATACACCACTTATGACTGCATGTTTGATGGGCAATGTGGACGCGATCCAAATATTACTTGAATCTGGTGCCAATACGTCACCAACTAATTTTAAAGGGACTTCGTTTTTAAGTTTACTTGCTAATCCACGATTTGATTCTATGGTAAAGCGTGATCAATATAAAATTACCGTATTACATCTGGTGACCCAGTTCTTAAGCGTTAATGAACTTAAAATTTTACCTCGAAAATTTCTTTACGAGATAAATACTAAAAATATTCAAGGACTTACTCCATTACGTTTAGCCGTAATAAATGGGTGTTTGGAAAAAATAAAATGGCTTATTGATAGAGGTGCAGATATAACTCAGATAGATAAATTTGGTATGACTGCCCTAGACTATTTTTATTTTTTTCCCCAAAAATATGACGAATTTTTAAACATTTATCCAAAATCTACTTTAATAATTCAAAATTTATCGCTAGATGTGCTCAAAATAATGGAGCAGGAATTACCTTATCTGGTAAAACAGATCATTTTGCATCATCCTGGGGTTGGCTTGCCAGATTTGTTAATGGCATCTAAAGATAAGAGAGTGGATTATTTAACTCAGTTCGCAGCTATCCAGTTACAAAAAATTTCTTCCGAAGAAGTAAACTTTAAAATGGAACAGCAATTTATAAATACATTTGTGGAGTTACTTGATTATATTGTTCAACTGGAATCCTCTCCTGAGAAAAAATCGTCAAATAAAATGTCATTTTATTATAAAAACGAATTAATTGCCGCAAAGGTACTTGCTGAAGTACTCATTGGGAGCTCCAAACCTGAAGAATTGCGCTCTTATCATCCTTTGATAAAAGCTCATAAAACGTTCTCATTTTTCCTTGAATTACCTTTCCTTCAGGAGAAGCAAATAAGCAATTACAATAAGCTATAAAATAATATTCAGCACCGGGCGGCGTGGGTAAAAGACTTGTCATGTGCTGGTATGCAATAAAGCTTTTAAATTATTTCTTCTAAATAGAATCAGGATAAAAATACTCAAACTCAAAATTGGCGCTGCAAGAATAAAAGGTGCAGGATGCCATTGAGCTGTAGCAATACCAATAAAGCCCGCCAGTCCAAATTGACAAGCTGCCAAGATAGCGGTTGCTGTGCCTGTCTGCTGTTTAAAATCATCTAAAGCCAATGCAGTTGCGTTTCCCATGCTTAAGCCGATACCTATAGTAAGGCAAAGCATGGGAATCATAAAACGTAGTAGAGTCAGATGATGGACATTTACGGATATCATTAAAATGCATGCTCCAATCATCCAAAACAAATCCAGATGAACAATTTTAGCTAAAGGGTATGAATGAGTTAATCGGGCAGAAAGGATATTCGTAAGAAAAACAGTCAAGGCATTCAAGCCAAACCAAAAGCCATATTCAGTTGCGCTTAAGTGTAATTGGTTAATTAGAATACCTGGAGAGAGCGCGCAAAATAAATACAAACCCAACAAACTTACGGAAGCGACCAGCGTATATTGTCTGAAATCACGATTTGCTGATATTAGTTTAATAGATTGGATGATATTGGCATTGGATTGTTGGTGTGAATAACTGTAGTCAGGAATATTACGATAGGCTACAAAACTCATTATAATACCCAGTAAGGTAAGAAAATAAAAACCGCTATGCCAATCTCCTGTAAGATCGAGCAAAATCCCTCCAATTACCGGTGCAGTGCTTGCAACCATTGCGTTAATCCCGCATAAAATACTAAAGAGTCGTGCACAGACTTGAGTTGAAAAATTATCTCTGATAATTACAAAACAGAGTAAATACGTGCCACAAGCTCCTGTCGCCTGAATTATTCGAGCAAAGAGTAACGTAGCTATGGATTGAGACATTGCTGCAAGTATAGAGCCTAGAAAAAAAAGTAGTGCTGCAGCGATTGAGATACGGCGTCGACCAAAATAATCGGCTAAAGGCCCGACACATAATTGACCTAATGCCACTGTAAGCATAAACAAGTACAAACTGGCCTGCATCACGCTATCATCTGTCTTGAAGAAATGGCTCATTATTGGAATTGCAGGAACAAAAACATCCATTGCAAAAGAAATGCTGATAATTAAGGGAAACAGGTTCCAAAGGCTATCTTTTTCAGACCAGTGAATCGCATTCAATTCAGGGTAATCCTCATGTTATGAATTAGTTGGTTTATAATTCGGGTGTATCTCAATCCCGCACCGTTGTCAGAAGGCGCGGTGAGACTAGTTTAACATATTATGTGCACTTAGGTGCTACGGTTAAGCGGATAGTTTGGTTAATAATCAAAGGACCTCTCAGGCAAACCCTTTCTTTAAGAGGCATTCTTATTTAATTGGTTGTGATCAATTTATTTATTAAAAAAATAAAAAATTACTATGAAATTTTTTATTTTTAAGGTATACAGCCGTCTAAATGACATAGTTCATTGATTTAAGTAATCCAGTCAGGTTTTGTTTACTCTTAGTGAGAATAAAATGAGTGATCTATTCGAAGAAGATGAAGAAGAAATTGAAGTCGGGGAGGACTTTGAAGAGGTAGAGGTTGATACGGAATTTTTGGAAGCCCCAGACTGTAGTCTGGACGCACGGCGTCGATTGGAAAATATGCTGGAAGAAAAACGTCTAAAAGATGAATTAGATGATTTTGTTGATTATTAATGAGTAAGTATTAATGCATACAAGGGTGTTAGCTGAAAAAGGTGGGGTTGATCACCGCTTCGCAATCGATGATCGCATCTTTCTTGGTGAAGGCTTATTTGAAACACTGCGAGTCGCAAACGCTAACCCCTGTTTCTCTCAATTACATTGGCAACGACTCCATGCATCCGCCGCAAAACTGGGCATCCCTTTTGATATTACTCCTGATGATTGGCTTGAGCATTTAATTCTTCAGATTAAAAGAGACAATCTTTACAATGGGGGAATCAAGGCAATCTTGAGTGGAGGTCAAGCCCCACGTGGCTTAGGAGAGCGAGGACTGGTGAGCCAGTTAGTATTTCAAACTTTTAATTATTCATCAGTGTCACATCCAGTTCGTTTAATGAGTTCATCGTGGTTAAGAGATCGTGCAAATCCATTATATCAAATAAAGTCAGTTAATTATCTCGAAGCGATTATGGCGCGTCGTCTCGCCCAAACCAAGGGTATGGATGATGTTTTATTTTTTAACCTGGATCAATGCGCCACTGAAACCACATGTGCTAATTTATTTCTCATAATGGATAATTCTATAATTACACCCCCTGTTTCAGATGGACTATTACCTGGAATTACCCGATCACGAATAATCTCCATGTGTGCCCGAAATAATATCCCCTTTTTAGAAACTTCAGTTTCCAAAAGTATGCTGGAAAAAGCGGAAGTTATTTTTACCTGTAATTCCCTGAATGGAATACGTTGCGTTTTGGCGATAGATGATTTGATTTTTAGGGTCGAACATCCTTTATTAAGCCAAATCAAAGACTTGTTAGATATCAATTAGAGTTGAGAGGCTTTTTTAAACGAACCTTGCTTTTAATAAATGTGATCACACTAAAAAATAAAACCGCCAGCCCGCAAATAATGAGTGCTAAATTAGAATGGAAATGTTCTGGATTTGATAAAGCGCCCATTCCTGCATAACCGCAATAGGTGTAGATAATTTCTGAAGGAATAAGAAAAATCAGTGTAATGATAAGATATAATCGAAAAGAAACCCCAGTCACTCCCAAACCATAATTAACCAGATTAAAAGGAATAATTGGAAATAACCTTAATAAAGCGATAAAAATCCATCCTTTTTGATCGACCCCAGCAATGAGTTTATTCAGTTTTTCACCACGTTTGGTAGAAAACCAATCATAAATTAAATGCCTGGTAATTAAAAAAGCAAGAGCGGCACCACAGGTTGCACCAATTAAATTAATTATCGTCCCCATAATGGGTCCAAAGAGCGCACCACCGGCTAACGTTAATACCATAGTAGGCAGGAGCATAATGGTTGCTAGGCTATACATTATTACAAACAGCACAGGAGCCATCCATCCCAGTTCTTTTATCCAGGCGATAATTTCAACCGAATGTTTTTGAAACATTAATGCAAAGGTAACAAATGCTGCCAGAGTTAAAAGCAGGAAAAAAGTTTTAATGTGATGCTTTAATTTATAAATCATGCCATCACTTTATTACAGGAGGAGATGTGTCGCAAGTGATATACAAAGCCAATTGAAAATTTGCTCTATTATTGTACAGAATATGGGGCTTGTCAAGAGTATCATTTTTAATGGAGTATTCAGCTATCCTTATAATACTACCTCATATCCTCTGGGTTTTTATTGCAATATAAAGTCTGATTGGGTATAAACGTCTCGTGTTTTAACATGAGAATTGCTATGCAACGAGTGGACTGGAAAGAGAAACAACTTCATCGCGCCCGACGCTGGATTAAGGCGTTATTGATCCATTGTTTTAGAGTAGAGGTTATAGGTCACTATAGACCTGCTCCTAATTCTGTGATTATTGCTAATCGAACATCAGTTATTGATGTTTTGTTGTTGTCTGTATTTTTACCCGAGCGCTTAACTGTGGCTTTATCTCCTCAAATGGCAAAAAAACTATGGGTTAAAATGCTAATTTTATTCGCTGATGTAATCCCCGTTGATCCTGCAAATGCATCAACTTCTAAAATTTTAATAAAAGCTATTCGAAAAGGGACACGATGTGTCATTTTTCCGCAAGGGTCTTCGGCATCGCAAGAGGACAGTTTAAAAGTTTATGACGGACCAGGACTGATATTACAGAAAGCTGGTGCTGAGGTAATACCTATCCGAATTGAAGGTGCGGAGCTCAGTATTTTTTCCATTAGTAAGGGGAAACATCGGATTCGCTTATTTCCTAAAATCAGACTGCATATTTTACCAACTCAATTATTCATTCAGCCAGATAATGCTCCCGTGAATCGCCATTCAGTGAGCATGCGTTTATTCCGCTTAATTAGTGACATGGCTTTTGCGAACAGTTTTCAACCTCAATCTTTATTCACAGCGCTCATTGAGGGAGTTGGAATTGGAGTTAAAAATAACGCCAAAATTGAAGACAGTAACAGGAATCCATTAAATTATCGCCAATTTATCACCCGTTGTTTTATTCTGGGCCGCCAAATTAAAAAACAAACCAGAAAAGGGGAGCATGTGGGCGTCATGATGCCTACTACCATAGCCGGGATGGTAACGTTTTTTGCATTACAGGCTTATCGTCGAATACCGGCTATGCTTAACTTTAGCATGGGGTTTTATAATGTTCTGTCTGCCTGCGACACTGGTGAAATAAAAAAAATATATACCTCAGAGCAATTTATTGCTACAGCCAAACTTGAAACGCTGGTAGCTGAGCTTAAAGACGCGGGTATTGAAATTCACTATTTGGAAGAATTCAAGGAATCCATTAATTTAGGTCATAAGATAGCCGGATTAATTAAGGGAATGATTCCCTCTATATCTTATAAATTAATTGGGGAGAGAGTAGCACCCGACGACAGCGCGCTTATATTATTTACTTCTGGTTCTGAAGGAGTACCCAAAGGTGTGGTGTTAAGTCATGCGAATTTACTTGCAAACTGTTCTCAGATGAAATCAAGAGTTGATTTTAGCTCTGGTGATGTGTTCTTTAATGCCTTACCCATATTTCATTGCTTTGGATTAACAGCAGGCAGTGTTTTACCTTTGGTTAGTGGGATGAGCTGTTTTCTATATCCCTCGCCTTTGCACTATAAAATAATTCCGGGACTGGTGTATCAAACCGGCGCTACGATTATGTTCGGTACTGATACCTTTTTAAATGGTTATGCACGTGCAGCAGATCGTCATGACTTTAGTAGTGTGAGATATATTTTTGCCGGGGCCGAAAAAGTAAAGCCAGAAACCATTCGTTTCTGGACGGAAACATTCGGGGTGAAAATTTATGAAGGGTATGGCGCAACTGAGGCTTCACCGGTAATCTCGCTTAACTGTCCTCTTGCTTCTATGCCAGGCAGTGTTGGATTAATCTTACCCCTTATGGAGGCACGGATTGAGCCTGTCGATGGGATTGCTTATGGTGGGCGACTTTTTATACGCGGACCAAATATTATGCGGGGGTATTTAAATGCAGTTAAAGGGGGTAAGTTAATCGTACCTCATGATGGCTGGCATGATACCGGCGATATAATCACTATGGATGCAGCAGGATTTATAACCATAGCAGGGCGTGCGAAACGCTTCGCCAAGATTGCTGGGGAGATGGTTTCCTTAACTGCTGTAGAGGGTGTGGCCGCTTCACTATGGCCGGAACTTTTGACCGCAGCCGTAACCAAAAGTTGTCCAAGGAAGGGGGAGCAGATCCTGTTATTTTGTGAGTCATTAGATGCTGATAAGACCGCATTCATTAAAAAAATTCAGGAGTATGGTTATTCGGAAATGCTAATTCCACAGACAATTCTTTCAGGAGCAAAAATTCCGGTGTTATCATCCGGGAAAATTGATTACATGACCCTTGAAAAACAAGTAACTGATGAAGCGGTTTTAGTTTAATGTTGAGCAAATTTATTTTTGCTGGAAGTGCTTTAATTTTAGTAACTCTCAATTTTCGTATAATTAAGAGATTTCTGGATCCCTCGGTCAAGCCCTGAATCTTCTACACAT
>DEHS01000096.1 GCA_002352055.1 Legionellaceae bacterium UBA2794 | reverse complement strand
TGGAATTATGGGGTAGGTACAATTCCCTATCAAAATTCAATATTACTTCATTCGGCAGAATGTCCGGCATTTGTGTTTTATCGCATGTTGATGTGGAATTTTCCTTCATTGAATTTTGAACTTGATCCAGGAGGGATTGTTTTTGATCCAAATAATATTTTTGCTCAAATTACAATCCTTTTCCTCGATGGGTTTATTCATTTGAAAAACAAACGATATAAAGATTGCATCGTTGTTTTGAATAAATTATTGAATGATATTAGCTTTAAAAGTTATTCAACAATTGAGTCGGAAATTAAGCTGACCTTAGCCTATAGCTACATTATGGAGTCCGACCTTGAACCGGCATACTATTTACTAAAAGCAATTCCGAGGAAAACCGGTTTAGAAGAATCGCCTTCATTTGTTGGCATCCGGGAAGCTGTAAAATTATTGTCGAAGTATCAACCGTCTACTTCACTTGCAGTTACTGAAAGTTACATCAATGTTGCCAACAAGTTGTCTGAATTCAACGCCGGAAAACAGGAAAAAGTAATACCGTATATAGTAAGGACAATTCTTAGAAATGAGTCATAACTCATTTAAAATACTCGGGGAAAGAGGTTTATAAAGGAATTTTATTGTTGGATCAATTTTGTTGGCATTCTCCCGATCTCCCGGATTAAGTGATGAGGTTAGTATGATTATTTTGCAGCGTTTGGTCACCTCTTCAGGAAACTCTAAAAATTTTTCAATGAATTGAAAGCCATTCATTAGAGGCATATTCAAATCCACAAATATTATTTCCGGGTAGCCGTTAAGCAATGATTCATTTTTAAACAGATTTTTAAGGAACTCTAATGCGCTAATGCCGTTTGTATTGGTATAAATTGTTTGTGCAAAATGGTTGGCTTCAAGTATTTTTTGATTGATGAAATTATCCATTTCATTATCGTCCACTAACATGACTTTTTCATATTTATGGTCGATTTTCCTGGATTTAAATGCTTTCCTCATACATTTAAATGTAAGGAATAATTGACCATAAAATATTCTTGGAAAGAAAACTTTGGCCAATTATTAAAAGTCTATTTTTACACAAGTGGTTAATTTACTTAGTTTTTTTAGGGATTTTAGTTCTTAGCGTTATTTTTTCTTTGCTAAATTTTAGCAATCGAATCTTGGGTATTAATCTATTGAAATACAGGGCTTTGATTTGTATTAGAACCTGAATCCAATACCGGCTTTTACAATTGCACAATCTGAAACCCAATCTCTAAATAAGCGTCTTTCCCCCTGTGTTGTCAGGTATGCACCATAACCAACAGCGAAATTAATGTGAAGGTTTTCCCCAAAAAATCTCTTAAATCCAATACCTACTGCCAGATCAATAGAGTTAAAGCTTAAAGCACTTAGATCTGATTCCGGATACTTACCGGCTCTCTGCTCAAGGGCGAGCTGATTTCTACCCAATTTACATCCGGAGTAATAGGTTGCAGAACTGAATAAATAGACATCTGTACTTCTTTTGTTTTCAAACTCTGAGTCTTCAGAGCAATTAAACAGGATATACTCTGCCAGTATCCCTCCTCCTTTTAATTTGAGGTCGGATTTTTGAATAGACCCGTAAAAAGATACAGCTGTACGCTTCTTGGAAAGTGTTAGCCCAGTTTCATAAATTCCACCATATCCATTGCCGCTTAATGCGCAATTGAGGAAAATACCACCATTTATGTTAGAATTAGAGTTGGCATTATTTATCTGTGCTACAAATAATACCATTAGAACGCTGCCCTGAATACATAGTCTTTTGATTAATGTCAGGTTTAGATAAGTTGATGACTGTTTCATTTTGTTTCGTTTTTAAGATTACGATACAAAGCAACAGTTTTGCGGTGGGCGGCTCAATCCAAAAATATTTGAGGAATTACATCATGTAAGAAATTGGAGGTTTTTGTAAAAACCGAACAGATTGGAGGACCTAGTTTTGTCATGTATTTAAAAACAAACAAAATGAATTATATGTCCGGTTCAATAAATAATGGTGAAAAGATAGATTCTGAATATGGTCAGATATATCTAAGTTCCAGGGTCTCAAATGGAGGTATTCATATAAAGGCTGAAAGTTTAAGCAACGATTATAACAAAATAGAGTCTATTCAACAAAAGGACCATTACCTGATTATGCTACGGGAGCAGAAAAACCTGCATAGTTTAACTGAGATATTTAATTCAATTACAATGTCTGGTGATGTTTTTCAAAAGGCGATCCAGGAGATTAAAAAATTCCTGAATTTTGAAGATGATCATTGTATTCGGTTAAAGTTTGATGATACTATCTACTTTGCAGGTGAAAAGAATTCCGGAGAATATTCGATTTTTTATAATAGTCAACTTAATGATACAGGAAGTGACTATTTTCAGGTGTTTAAATTGAAGAAATCCGGAGGATCAAAGGATAATGATATTACTTATATAATGTATTTGAATATAGTATGTGGTCTATTAAAAGGAGCCGTTACTAAATACTATAGTGAAAAAAGATTAAATTCAATTTTTTCGGAGTTAGCGAGTAATATTGAAGAGAAGACTTCTAAACTGAGGGATTCAAATTATAGATATTCTCAGATCAACAAAGATTTTACGGATAGTGTTTTATATGCCAGACGAATTCAGAATGCAATTTTCCCATCAACAGATATGCTTAGGAATTGCGGGGATGATAGTTTTGTTTTTTCTCAACCTAAGGATATCATTGGAGGTGATTTTTACTGGTGTATGCATGATGAGCAAAAATCAATTGTGGTTTCGGCAGATTGTACAGGTCATGGTGTT
>DEHS01000084.1 GCA_002352055.1 Legionellaceae bacterium UBA2794 | reverse complement strand
GCGCTTTGCTTAGGATTTGGTTTGGTTATTTGTGCTGTGAGTAGTATTCCCTTTATTAATTTTTTTGTATTACCTGCAGCCGTGCTTGGCGCAACCCAGCTTTGGTATGAAAAATTAAAAAATAGTTAACATCCATGTTAACTTTTCAGTGAGCACAAACGCTTATAATTTGTTGATATCAATCACATCGGTTGCATGGTAAATACCGCCAATAAAGATACCTGTACCAATAACAAAAAATGGAAGAATAATCCGACCGCAGAGAACATCTGCGACTGCACCACCTATAAAACAAGGGGTTCCATTCATTAAGTTACTAGGTAATTCAATTATTGGGTTTAGCATGCATTTACCTCGGAATCGCTATGATTACCTTTCCTATTGACTATGCCTACAAAGGTTTTAACACATTGCAACCTTACTTAGATTCTCCTTTAGTTTGTGGAGGCATACAGCGAATTGGCACTCTTATCGAGTATAAACTCAGGTAGTTGAGAGCGAAGAAGGCTTATCATTACCAGGCTCTATGCTAAATAAAGAGGGGAAACTCATTGGCTATATGGTTAATGGGGATAATCAACTGATTGTCTCTGTATTTCATATCGATTATTTTTGCGAATTGCAAGAAACAGGTGATCCTACCTCTTTTAAAGTGTTACGCCATGAAAAAAAGCAGGTTATTGAGGCAAAGATTGATGATTCTTGACCCTTGTGTATTCGCATCTCATTCGAACGCTCATTCCGGTTTTACTCGAACGCCAATTCTGATCCTTCTCGAACACTAATTCGCATTTTACCCGAACGCTGATTCCGGTGAGGTCGAACGCCTATTCCGATTTTACTCGAACAGGTGCATGTGCAACTAGCTAGTTATTAAACACTATTAGTTACAATGCTTCCAAACATAATTGGAGGCAGCACGATGGGTAGAATTTCTATGCGTAAAATAAGTGAGATTTTCAGGCAACGATTTGAGTTAAAACTTAGCTATCGGAACATTGCAGAGAGTTTGGGGCTAAGCATTAGCACCATTTCTGATTACCTTAGAAGAGCAAAAGCTGCCGGTATCCTTTGGCCATTACCAGAAGAGCTATCAGATCAAGCGTTATACGATAAATTATTTTTACCCGTCCGTATTTCCAATAAAAAAAGAGAGCTGCCTGATTGGGAGTACATTTATAAGGAAGTACGCAAAAAAGGAGTAACCTTACAGTTATTGTGGCGTGAATATCGTGCACAACATTCAAATGGTTTAGGCTATTCTCAATTTTGTCGGCATTATCATAGCTTCGTTAAAACCATTCACCCCGTTATGCGTCAAAAATATAAAGGTGGAGAAAAGAGTTTTGTAGATTATGCAGGGATGACTGTTGATTGGATTGATTATGCGAGCGGTGAAGTTTTTACTGCTCAAGTTTTTGTGGGTTGTTTAGGTGCTTCGCAATTACTATTTTCTGAAGCAACGGCAACCCAGCAATTGCCAGATTGGATAAATTCTCACATCCACATGTTTGAATATTTTGGTGGGGTTACTGAAGTCGTTGTGCCAGATAATTTACGCTCTGGCGTAACAAAAGCGCATCGATATGACCCAGATATCAATGCAAATTATCAACATTTTTCAGAACATTACGGCGTTGCTATTGTTCCAGCACGTGCTGCCTCCCCTCGCGATAAAGCCAAGGTAGAGAATGGTGTTGGTATTGTTGAACGACAAATTTTAGCGCCATTACGTAACGTCACTTTCACTAGTTTGGGAGAGATAAATTCAGCTATTAGAGAGCGGCTAACCGCGTTAAATAATCAGCGATTTCAAAAAATGGCAGTCACAAGAAAAGAGCTATTTGAGCAATTAGACAAACCGGTATTAAAACCTTTACCTGCCACACCTTACCAATATGCGACTTGGAAAAAAGCAAAAATAAACATTGATTATCACTTTGTATTTGAAGATTGCTATTACAGTGTTCCCTATCAATACATAGGTAAAAAAGTTGAAATTCGCGCAACCAATAAATCAGTGGAATGCTTTCATGATAATCAAAGAATAGCGACCCATTCCCGTTGTCACAAAAAGTATAGCTTTATCACCATTGCAGAGCACATGCCCAAAAACCATCAGGAGCATGCTAAATTTTCTCCCGAGCGACTGCAAAATTGGGCAAGTAAAATAGGCTCGCATACCCTAACACTTATAAACAACATGATGACTTCTCGTACTTTCCCGCAACAGGCCTATCGTTCTTGCTTAGGGTTGCTGCGCTTAAGCAATTGCTATGGCGAATTAAGATTAGATAAGGCGTGTCAAAAAGCATTATCAGTTGGCGCCACCCGTTATCAGCAGGTAGAAGCTATTTTAAAAAACAACTTAGAGGAGGCAAAAGAAAATGAAGTAGTCAATGATGCGCCAGTCATAGCGCACGTCAATATTCGAGGTCCCAATTACTATCAATAAACAAGGAATATTATAATGCTTACTCAACCCACTATCGATAAATTACGCGCGTTAAAACTTAATGGTATGGCAAATGTTTTAATAGAGCAGTTAAAACAGCCACCATCGGATTTAGATTTTGAATCTCGATTGGCTATATTAGTAGAGCAAGAATGGTTAGATAGAGAAAATCGTAAACTTAAACGTCGTTTGTCTCAGGCTAAACTTCAACAGCATGCTTGCATTGAAGATATTCATTATGAAAGCCATAGGGGAATAGTCAAAACTAAAATGTTAGAGTTGTCTCGCAATCAATGGATACAGCATAAATTAAACGTACTCATTACTGGCTCAACCGGTTGTGGTAAAACCTACATTGCGTGTGCATTGGCTCATCGTGCCTGCCTAGATGGTTACACCAGCCGCTACTATCGCTTACCACGATTATGGGAAGAATTAAAAATAGCTAAAGCCAATGGAACCTATACCCAATGGTTAAATCAATTAGCTAAATTGGATTTACTTATTTTGGATGATTGGGGGTTAGTAACACCTGATATTGAGCGCAGGCAGGACTTACTTGAAATATTAGATGATCGCTATCAAAAACGTTCTACTATCGTCACCAGCCAGCTACCGGTTGCCCACTGGCATGAACATTTACATGACACAACGTTTGCTGATGCTATTCTTGACAGATTGGTTCATAACTCCATTCGCATTGAACTAACCGGCGAGACCATGCGAAAAAAGAAAAAACCTTTACAAGAATAAAACGCTGCGCAATAATCCTGCGGATTACGCTAGTTGTTCGGCAATAATCGGAATCACCGTTCGAGTAAAACCAGAATTAGTGTTCGACTTTAAAAGCGAAAGATTGTTCGTTCCGATCAGAATACGCAATAACAAAAACGCCCTGAATGTGGCCTAATTTTATTATATTTATCAAGCCATAAATCAACGTCACTCTGTAACTCACCCAAATCATTATAAATTTTCTTCC
>DEHS01000088.1 GCA_002352055.1 Legionellaceae bacterium UBA2794 | reverse complement strand
GTGGCCCAGTGCGCCAAAAACACCAGAAGAAATTAATCGGCATATAGCAGAACAACAAAGCAAAATGCAAACAGGAACTGAAATCGCTTTAATCATTGTCACTAAGATAACTCAGGACTTTTTAGGTTATTCATGCATCCATCAAGCCAATTCCCAAACACCTGAACTAGGCATTTGGCTCAAAAAAACTGCCCATGGATTTAACTATGGTTTTGAAGCAATGAACCAATTGAAAGTTTGGGCTGAAACAAATTTGAGTTATGAGTATCTAAAATATCCTGTTGCGAAGCAAAACATTCCCAGCCGTAAAATTGCTGAAAAAATGGGGGGAACTATTGAAGATGAATACATTAAAACAAGTGAATCTGGTAAGTTGCTTGATGAAGTAGAATATCGCTTTTATAAACCTGCTACATTTAATGAAAATGCTCACATAGAATGGGCGANNGGTTTTAAATAAGTCGGGTTATTTGCTAATTGAAAATACACATACTGAAATAGTTCAAAAAAACGCTTGGTCAGAGGTTTGTCGTTTTCAAACTAAGCTAGGGCTGGCCTATTTAAAAAAAGTGCCAACTGCCTTGTCACTAGAATCCCATGTAATTCAAGTATTAGAAAAAAAATTTCACGCACCTGTTCCACACCTCCTGGCCCATAATCAAGCACTTCATTGTTTTTTAATGCGCGATGCAGGCATTCCTTTATACGAAATTTTTAAACAGGAATTCAAACCTGATCTATTAATTGATATGCTGCACTATTACTCCCTACTGCAGATTAATTCAACTGATAACCTCAATCTCTTCCTTGATTTAGGTGTGCCCGATTGGCGCTTAGAAAAGCTACCTAAGCTTTATCGCCAACTTATGAGTGAAGAAGAACTACTACTTGGAGATGGTTTAACACCAAAAGAAATAAAACAATTAAAAAATCTAGCAGGAAAATTAGAAATTCTTTGTGAACAATTAGCGAAGTACGCTATTCCTGATACCTTTGGTCATGCTGATTTTCACGATAAAAACATATTGGTTAATCCAAGCACCAATCAAACCACCCTTATTGATTTAGGTGAAGTCGTCATTACTCATCCTTTCTTTTCATTAGTTAATTGTGTTTTTCGAGCCACTGAACATCTAAAACTGTCAGATATTCAATACAGACAATTACAGAAAGCTTGTTTTAAAAATTGGCTTGCATTAGAGTCTTTAGAACATCTATTTGAAATCATTGACCTTATCAATCAGTGTTGGACTATTCATGCAGTATTAGGTGAATATCGTTTAATACAAAGCACAGCCCCAGAATCATTAAAAACGCTAGGTCGTCAAGGACGGTTCCGAATCAAATTAAAAATTTGGCTAGAGCAAGCATCATCTTTGTGAATCCAGATTCACTCTATCTTCAGGCAAATTGGGCGATGAAATCACCAAGAAACAAATGGAATTCTGGGAATTATTTTTTACTTGATGAGTTATTCCCGCTTTAATGCTAATCCCTTCATGTTCATGCAAGCTTTGCTCAAAATCTTCAAACTCGATGAGCAATTGGCCTTGCAAACAATAAAAAAACTGCTCAGTATTCTGATGATAATGCTTTATTTCAAAACTGCCTGCAGGCATTATTTCATAAATAACCGTGAATTGACCTTCATTTTTCAACCACCAACCATCACAATCTTGCCCCCACTTAAAATGTGGTGCATTGTCTTTGGAGAGCACATGCACCTTGTTAGAGTTTGGCATCCGTCTTTACCTCAATTATTTTCGGCATTCAAAAACATAACTTTCATCACTTGGATGGGGCTTAGCCTTCCGGTCAAAAGCTTTTACCAAACGCACTTCGCTAAATCCAGTTTCTTTTAGCAGATTCAATAAAAAATCAGGCTTAGAATAAATACGGATTTTATATTCCTCAATTTCTGTTTGCACCACAGAATTTCCCTGAATTAATTCGTATTTGCCGATTGAGTGACATACATCTTGTTTAAGATTAGCCAATAAACTGAGTATTATGCTTGTCCCATCTTCTTTGGGCCAGCTAGAACCTCGCCAAATACCTAATTCTTTAGGAACAGCATTTTGTGTTTCTACTTCAAACACAAAAAGTCCTTTATCTTCTAAATGCTCATAGATTATTTTCAATGCTTTTCGAATATCAGCTTCTTCAGTAATCAGACTAAATGAACCACTGGGAATAAAAATCAATGAATAGCGCTTGGATTGATTCAAATCTTCCATAAAGCCTTGCCAAACATAGGGTTTAAGGTTTTTATTGCTTGCTTTTGCATGCAGTCTTTCTAACATAGGCTCGCTTGCATCAAATCCATGAACATCAAAACCCTCTGCCGCTAAAGGTAATAGAAAACGACCCGTGCCGCACATAGGTTCTAGAATAGAGCCTTGAGCCTCCACAGCATAACTGCGATAAAATGGGTAAGCATCTTCAGGGGCTTGAGGCTTGCTTAGTTCATATACTTCTGTACACAAGCTTTGATAGGTATCCAACTTTTTCATCTTTTCTCATTGAAATCCAATACCATTAAATGTTCATCATAGAGAACATTATTTATTTTAAGTGCTTTGGGTTCGGTCCCATAAATTCTAAATCCTAACTTTTGGTAAAAAGAAACTGCAGCATGATTACTGGTCACACAGGTTAGATGCAATTGGCTAACTTTAGTTTTTGCATGTTGTATCATGGCTTGAATTAATATTGTGGCAATACCCATCTTTCTGTATTGTGGACGAGTATACATACCCCAAAGACCACCACGATGTTGGGTTTTTAATAAATTTAAAACATAAAACCCAGCACAAGAAACCAGCAAATTATCAATAAAGGCACCCAATAGATAGCCTTTACTTAATCCCTCTTGAAAATCAGCATCATTCCATTGCACTTCTTCTTCATAAGAGGAACCAAAACTTGCTGGTGCGTTTTGTAAAGCCTCTAGACGAATGTCTTTCCATAGACTCCAATCAGCTTCGCTTAATGGTCTTATCTGTAAGTTATTACTCATTGTCATTATATTTTCCTATAAGAAAGCCTTTTAAGCATTAATAAATAATGGGGATCTACGCTATAATTTGTTGGAAGAAAACCAACTTTTTGATAACAAACATTGAGCTGCTGCTCGTCCAATCATCTCAAGCTCATTCATTGCGCTCACGGAGTCCCAATCAAATATCCCTACTAATTTCCGCTCATGAAAGAGAGCGTTTTTAGTCCCCCAGTCTGTATTAACTAGGTTCTTCTTTAAGTTTGATTGCAGCAAGACTTTACATGCATGACGTGCTTTCTCTGCAATCTATCCTGCACCACGGGTTGATTTTTTTAAATCAAATAGAACATCTCATATACGATTATACTAAATAAGTTATATTATAAATAATGCGTGAAAAATGACTCTATTACAAATAATTACCTAATGCCCTAATGTAAATTTTAAGGACTTTATGATACAATAATGCCTTTAATCTAAAGCCATGTGAAAACTGGAATAAACTATGTGTCCAACTACTAAATAAAAATTAAAATTACGAGCAAGTTTAGAACAAAAACTACTCTTGTTATTTAGATACTTTTATTTAGTTAGGTACACTATGAATTATTCTAAGTCTTTAAGCGGCATCAAAAATAGAACTCCTTACCCAGATATCAATAAGGTAATAGAGGAGTTATTCTTAGCCATACAAAAAATTTTAGGACCGAATCTCGAGGGGCTCTATCTTTTTGGCTCCTTAGTCTATGGCGACTTTAAAGAAGGAAGTAGCGATATTGATCTCGTTGCCATAATTAAGCAACCTCTCAATGAAAATGAGTTGGATCAAGTTAGAAAATTGCATCAGGTTTTTGGTGAACGTAATCCAAAATGGCATGAGAGAATCGAGTGCTCTTATACACCAATTCATATGTTGGCTCACACTTTACCCCCAAAGGAACCTCGTCCATATTATGGTGCTGGTATTTTTTATTTGAATGCAGATTATGGTAATGAATGGATAATCAATAATTATTTATTAAGTTCACATAGTATTGCCTTAATAGGTCCAAGTTTCAGTTCATTAGTAAAGCCCATCGATATCAGTGAAGTACAAAAAGCTTGCATAAGAGATCTATTTCGAGAATGGGCCCCTAAACTAAATGATTTAAGCTGGTTGGAAAATAGTCATTACCAGTCCTATCTCATTCTGAATCTCTGCCGCATTCTGTATACTGTTTCTTGCAGTAGAACAGGGAGTAAAATTGTTTCAGCAGCATGGGTAAAAGAAAAACATCCTCAATGGGAGGATTTGATTGAAGAGGCAGAACAATGGGAGTATGGTCGCGAAATNNCATCAATTTTATTGAATTTACCATTACAGAAATCTCAAAAACGGATTTGTATAAAAAAATGAACCTAACTATTTCTGGGGTAATAAAATGAAAACCCAACGTAATGAAAACACCATGCTGGATCTCATCATTAATACCGCTAAGAACGATGAGCGAATCAGAGCAGCGATAATGAATGGTTCCAGAGCGAGTCCAACAGCCACTAAAGATATTTTCCAAGATTATGATATTGTCTATTTGGTAACAGATGTTGAGTCATTTGTAGCTGATAAAAACTGGATAAATCGATTTGGGGATATACTTATTATGCAAGTCCCCGATGAAATGGATGGAAAATGGCTTAAAGCTAAAGACGAATACGCTTATCTCATGCAATTTGAGGATTGGAACCGAATTGATCTGACCTTGTTGCATCTTGATAGGTTTGAAACCATGCCAAGAGACAGTCAGAGTATTTTGTTACTGGATAAAGACAATCTCATAAAGCCTTTCGATAAACCCAGCGACAAAGATTATTTGCCTAAACCACCTACAAGCAAAGAATTTTTTGATTGCTGTAATGAGTTTTTATGGGTTAGTACCTATGTTGCAAAAGGCATACGGAGAAAGCAACTTACTTATGCCAAATATGTTGCCGAGCAGGTTGTAAAAGAAGAGCTTCTTAAAATGATCACTTGGTATATTGGCCTTAAAACCGATTTTAAATGGAGTCTTGGTGGCTATGGAAAATACATTGAGCAATATTTGGAACCAAAAATTTGGGCAAAGTTGCTAAATACATACGTTGATGCGGATTACAACAACATGTGGGATGGATTATTCACAATGTGTGAGTTGTTTAATGAATTGGCTGTCAAGGTTTCCATTTTGATGCAATTTACTTTTAATCAAAACGAATTTGATAAAGTGCTTGCTTATCTACAGGAAGTAAGAGATGACGCGACAACTTAACTTACTGGATTAATTATGACTGATCATAATAAAACCCAAGTTTATAAGGCTTATAAAAAAATTGAGGTAATTATCAATGTCTAAAAATATCAAAATTCTCGTCATTGGCGTTGGTATAGCTGGTCCTGCAATTTGTTATTGGCTAAGAAGATTTGGCTTTTCTCCTATCTTAATTGAAAAATCTGCTGCTATTAGAAAAGGCGGTCAGGCACTGGATATCCGTGGCATAGCAACTCATATCGCAAGAGAAATGGGTATTTATGATCAAATATGTGATATGCGCACACGAATCGAATGCGGTCGTTTTGTAGATGCAGCTGGCAACGTGCTGCATGAAGAACATGGTGAGAAATTCGGGTTCAGGCAAGATGACGAAGTCGAAATTCTCCGTGGTGATTTGATTGAAATCTTGATGAAAACAATTGCTGATGTGCCTTGTTATTTCAATCAATCCATTATTAGCATGCAGCAAAATGCTGATAACGTTATCGTCAATTTCAAAGATGGCACGGTTGAAAATTATGACTTAGTGATCGCTGCGGATGGCATTCACTCTGCTACAAGGCGCATGATTTTTGATAAAAATGAATATCAGTTAATTCATCTTGGTTCATATTTTAGTACATTTACCATTCCAAATTACCTTAACTTGAGTCACATGGACTTAGAATGTGAAGCAAATCATAAATTGGTATCCATCAATAGTGATAACAATCCTGAAATAGCAAGAGCTGGATTTATGTTCCGTTCTCAGCATATCCTGAAAGATATCCGTGATGAGCAGGAACAAAAACAATTCCTGTGCGATACTTTTCGCGATTTTGGCTGGGAAACACAAAATATTTTAAATCGAATGCCAGAAAGCGATGATTTTTATTTTGATGCGATTACGCAAGTCAAAATGAAGAGTTGGACCAAAGGTCGAATAGCTCTTGTCGGCGATGCAGGTTATTGTCCTTCTCCGTTATCTGGCCAAGGTAATAATTTGGCATTCGTTGGAGCATATATTCTAGCGGGAGAATTAAAAGCAGCTAATGGAAATTATATGCAAGCGTTTACTCGTTATAATGCACTACTACGTTCCTTTGTTGATGCCAATCAAAAATTTGGTATTTGGGTGAGCAAATCATTTCTTGTAGACGATGAAGTTTCCAAGGAAATTGCAGAAGAACGCTCCAACAGAATCCTAGCCATGATAAAATCAGTTTCGAATGCGATAACCTTACCTCAATATGAATAATCACATTGCGCTATAGAATTAAATTACCATATACTCATTTTGGGTATCCACAATTTAACATTGTTTAATTTTTAGCACTGAATTCGCATTAAACAAATATTACAACTGCTCTCCGTATAGTAAGCAGATATTGCTCATCGGATTATTCCTGTAGAATAGTCCATTTCTAATCCTTTACCGATAAACATGTAAACATGAATTCATATGAAATTGTTTTTGAAACAGATAGGCTAGTCCTTCGAAAAATGACTATGGGTGACGTGGAAAATCTTCAGAAGATTTTTTCTGATCCTATTGCCATGCAATATTACCCTAAAACATTCGATATTGAAGAAACAAAAGCATGGATACAGCGTGTACTTAATAGTTATGACCAGCATGGAGCCGGTTTATGGGCATGTCATCTTAAATCAACAGGTGAATTTGTTGGTCAATGTGGTTTATTTTTTCAGCCCAACATTGATGGGCAAGATGAAGTAGAAATAGGATACCTTTTTGTTCGAAAATTCTGGCACCAAGGATTAGCTACAGAAGCAGCTCATGGCACAATGAACTATGCAAGGAGAAAGCTCGGTTACAAAAGATTAATTTCGCTAATACGTCCCGAAAATATACCCTCTAGGCGAGTAGCTGGTAGAAATGGTTTTGTTCCAGAGAAAGAAATCACTTATAAAGGGTACAAACATCTTATTTACGTCAATGAACCTAATGCTTCAAATCCATTGGATTTAGCCCAAGATATTGCAGACCGTCTTGGAAAAATAAAAGGGATTGAAGCTGTAGCCCTTGGCGGATCACTTGCTCGTGGCGAAGGCCATCCAGATTCTGATATTGATTTGGGTCTCTATTACGCTCCAAATTATCCCCCGTCTATTAAAGGCCTGAATCAGCTTGCATCCGAATTCGATGACAGTCATGCACCAAATCTAACCACAGAAATAGGTGAATGGGGAATATGGGTGAATGGTGGTGGTTGGCTGAATATCAAGCAGCGACCGGTTGATTGGCTTTATCGGGATATATCACTCGTTTCTAAAGTAATTAATGAATGTCAATCTGGAAAAACTTCTTGTTATTATTACCCAGGCCACCCACATGGGTTCCATGATCATTATTATCTAGCTGAAATTTACTATTGTCGTGCACTTTACGATGCTAATGGTGTTCTTACATCTTTTAAAGAACAAGTGAAACAGTATCCCCCGCTTCTCAAAAAAGCGTTGATTAAACAATATCTTTGGGAAGCTGATTTTTCAATTAGAACTAACTTGAAAGCGGCAAAGCGAGATGATGTCTTTTATGTCACAGGATGTTTATTCCGAGGTATTGCTTGTCTTACACAGGTACTTTTTGCTCTAAACGAAAGATACTTTATTAATGAAAAAGGGTCTATTCAAGTTGCTGACTCATTGGCAATTAGGCCAGATAGTTTTAGTAAACAGGTGACCGATATCTTGGATAATGTTGGTATTAATGCTAATGAATTACTACTTAGTATTAATCGATTTGAATCACTCGTTAGTGAAATGAAAACTCTTGTTGATCAACATCAACAACTTAAATTTTAAAAGACAATTTAATCAATTCAGATATAGGTGATTTATGAAAGTAATTGAAACGGAGCGATTGATATTGCGCACATGGGAAAATGAAGACGCTGATGAATATTATCGCATCAACCAAGACCCTAAAGTGATTGAATTCTTAAAAGGATCGCTCACGATGAAAGAGGTAAATGATTTTATTTCTTTTGTGAATAAACAATTTGAAGAAATTGGTTATACGGTTTGGGCTGCTCAAGAAAAATTAAGTGGTAAGTTAATGGGGTACATTGGGTTAGATCCAATAAAATGGAACCCACCCTTTGGTAAAGCAGTAGAAGTTGAATGGCGACTGGGTACAGAGTACTGGAATAAAGGATATGCTACAGAAGGTGCAAAAGCATGCTTAGACTATGGATTTAATCAATGTGGTCTTAAAGAAATAGTTTCCTTTACCGTGCCAATGAATAGTCGCTCTATTCGAGTAATGGAAAAGATTGGGATGATACGTGACTTAAGTGGTGATTTTGATCATCCTCATTTGCCTCCTGGTCACAGTCTTTCAAAACATATTTTATATAGAATTAAAAATAAAAATTAATCAGGGTTAATATCATTAACCCATTTTTGAGATTTTTAAAACAATGTACAAACTAGTAAGTGATTTTAACCCCAGTGAATCAGACAATCAGATTTTGAGTAATGCACTGATGACTTTTAATGAAAAAATTTTTGGAGAAAAGGTAGCTCCTCTTTCTATTTTTTTAAAAGATGAAACTAATGCGATTCGCGGTGGTGTAATAGCTTATCTGCAATCTGACTCAATTCATATTGATATAGTATGGGTAGATGAAGCACTCCGTAGACAAGGCCATGGGGAAAAACTATTAACCACAGCGGAAGAAGAGGCAATAAAATATGGATGTGCTTTTTCTACTGTTAATACTATGGATTTTCAAGCTGAAGAATTTTACTTGAAGTATGGATACGAACGCATATGTGAATTTAAAAATTATATTTTAGGACATACACGCATTTTTCTAAGGAAAAGATTGAAATAAGTCTCTAAATTAAGGACAAATATTCCATAGCCTCATCTAGGAAATAATCGTATGAAACCTATTCTATTAGATCTTCCCATGCCAATAACCACACCGAGATTATTAATACGACCACCAAAAATAGGCGACGGCAGTATGTTAAATGCTGCTGTGATTGAATCGTTTGATACTTTAAAATTGTATATGCCATGGGCAAGTGAAAAGCCTTCTTTAGAAGATTCAGAAGAAGTTGTAAGAAGGGAAGCTGCGCACTGGATTTTAAAACCGAAGACTGATCCAGAGTTAATGTTACTTATCTTAGAAAAAAATTCATACGATCTAATTGGTGCAACTGGCTATCATAATATTGACTGGGATATACCGAGTGTCGAAATTGGATACTGGATTAGAAATAAATATGCAGGTTGCGGCCTTATGACCGAAGCAGTCAATGCTATTACACAATATGCGTTTAAAGTACTCAATGCTAAGCGTATTGCTATAACGTGTGATATCGATAACATCAAAAGTAAAAAAATTCCAGAACGATTAGGATACTCTTTAGAAGCAACACTTAAATTTCATCGTATAAAACCAATCACAAATGAAGTGAGCGATACCTTGCTTTATGCTAGATATAACTTAGCTGATCTTCCTGATTTAAAAGTGACTTGGTAAACTGGTGCCTAGAGAAAATCAAAAACACCATAAGAAATAACTTTCATGCCTTTTACACAAAAAATTAACTCGAGAGACTCTTTATGATATTAAATAATATTCGACTATTGGTTTCAAAGTTCGATGAAACGTTTTTGTTTTATCGCGATATACTCAACTTCAAAGTAACATGGGGTAATTTAGGGGAAAATTATGCACAATTTCAACCAAGTGACTCAACAGCCCTCGCTATTTTTTCGAAAAATATTATGTCTCAGATACTAGGCACAAACCATCTGCCCGAAAAATTGGACACTCAAGATAATGTGACTTTAGTCTTTACTACAAATAATGTAGATGAAGTTTATTATGACTTGAGCAAAAAAAATGTGGACTTTATTACTCCTCCAACAGATCAACCTGATTGGGGCATTCGTGTTGCACATCTACGTGACCCAGAGGGTAACCTAATAGAATTTGCCTCAGAGCTTCCTACTGAGAAATACAGTGATAATTTGAAAAAAGATATTCAAAAGCAACAGGATCTACAATAATGCTGTGTATTAAGCTCTCAAAAAAGAAGATTTGTGGAGGATAAATAAAAAATGAACCAGATTGGAAATAAAAATGGACTCGTGTGGATATGGGTCTCTGTTGTGATTGTTACGTTAGATTACATAACAAAATTTTTTGCTAAAAAACAGTTACTTTTGCATATTCCCCTGTCTCTGTCTCCCTTCCTGAATTTAACGTTGTCTTATAATAAAGGGATTGCGTTTGGAATATTAAATTCTGATGCTGGGTGGCAAACATGGTTGTTTGGTAGCTTCGCCATTTTTTTAGTTGTTGGAATGTTATTGTATTTATATCGTATTTCCTACAAGGAGCGAACAATTAGTATTGCCTTATCTATGGTTATTGGCGGAGCTTTGGGTAATTTTTATGATAGAGTCCACTGGGGACAAGTAACAGATTTTATACAATGTCATGTGTCTGATTGGTACTTTGCAACTTTTAACATTGCAGATGCTGCTATTTGTATCGGAATGTTCCTCTTAGTGATTAAAAATATAGTTTTTCCTTCGCAACAACAAAAATCTATTATGGAAAATTAACATAGAGGCTACTCAATGACTAAGCATATTATTTTAACGGGTGCTATGGGAAGTGGAAAATCAACTGTCTTAAATTTACTAAAACAAAAAGGATATATAACAGTTGAAGAACCAGCGAGACCTATCCTTGCAGAGCAGCGTAGTATTGAAGATGAAGGTGTTCCTGAAAAAAATCCGAAGCTTTTCACTCAATTACTTTTATCACGTGCGATGTATCAATATAAGCTCATGCAAAAAATGGGTGGGATTATTATTTATGATAGGGGTGTTCCAGACAATATTGCTTATGCTCAATTATTTAACTTAGATTATCATCCCGCGCATCTTGCTGCAAAACTGTATCGATACCATCCCTATGTATTTGTTTTTCCTGCATGGGAAGAAATCTATACAACCGATGATGAACGGACCATGTCATTTGAAGCTGCAAAAACATTTGGCGATGAAGTACGCGCAATTTATCGAGATTTTGGTTATTCTCTGATAGATATTCCTTATGTGTCACCTGAAGAACGCGTACAATTTATTATTAATCACCTGGGTGATTAGTGAAATTTTTGGATGATAAATATCCTCCATTACAAGGCCCATTAGATGAATTATAACCCAGAGATCCCATCAACATTAAGCCATTTTATATGGCGTTATCTAAAGAAAAATAAACGTCTTATGATTGGTGTACTTGCGATGATTACAATTTTTGCATTAGAAGGCTCCATCTCTCCCTATTTATTAGGGAAAATGGTTTCTATTGTGAGTAATTATAATTCAAGTAAACAGTTTTTATCGCTTATTATCTGGCCTGCCATATTTTATGCAATCATGCCAATGATAACTAACATTGCTGTTAGATTAAAAGAGTATTTTGAGGCGTGTTTATACCCCTCAATGAAATCGGACATTAAAAAAGATATGTTTGAGTACTTATTAGGTCATTCCTATGAATTTTTTGAAAGTAATTTCTCTGGTACATTAACCAAAAAAATAATAGACATTTCTGAAAGTATTGAGGAGTTACTTAAAATCGCTTCAACCTGGATCTATAGCTCTGTTCTGGGAATTTTAATTGCTGTGCTAACTCTGTATGTATTTGTGGGTAGTATTTATGCATTCATTCTCTTTACATGGGCAATCCTATTTGTAAGTATCTCATTTATTACTGCGGATACAACGCAGACCTCCTCAGCAGAACTAGCAAGTGCCAAAACAAAATTAAGCGGTTACCTGTCTGATTCTATTAGCAATATTTCTAGCACAATATTATTTTCAGGTAGTACCAAAGAATCTAAAACGATTCAGAAAGCAGTAACTGAAGTAGCAAAGTCTGAGAAAAAAATACAATGCCAAACGATTAAAGTGTTTTTTTACCAGGGCTGTTTAGTAACTGCATTAACATCAGCTTTTGTGTGTGCCCTAATTTATGGCGCTCAAAAACATTCTATTCATGCAGGTGATTTTGCTCTAGTACTTAGTATCGCACTCTCATGTTTGATGATGATATTCGGATTAGGACAGCAAATTTTGAAAGTACATCAACTTATAGGTGCATGCAATGATGCATTAAGCTTCATTAAAATTCCGCATGCCATTATTGATAAACCTAACGTCCCTCCATTACAGGTTTCAAAAGGTGAAATTATTTTTGACAACATAAACTTCTCATACCCTAATTCTGCACTTCTTTTTAATCAACTTAATCTATCTATTGCAGCAGGAGAAAAAATTGGGCTTGTAGGTAAGTCAGGCAGTGGTAAATCAACACTTTTGAAATTATTACTGCGTCTTGTAGAACCATCTTCAGGAAATATCGTTATTGATAAACAAAGGATAAGCGAAGTTCAGTTCAAATCTCTTCGTTCACAAATAACAATTATTCCTCAGGAAACACAATTATTTCATCGAAGTATTTTTGATAATATACACTTTGCTAACGATACTGCAACCAAAGATGAAGTGATTAGTGCAGCAAAAAAAGCAAATTGCCATGAGTTTATTATGAACTTGCCGGAACAATATAACACTCTCGTTGGTGAGCGTGGTTTAAAGCTCTCAGGTGGACAAAAACAACGCATTTCTATTGCTAGAGCATTCCTTAGAAATACGAAAATTCTAATTCTTGATGAAGCAACCTCTTCATTAGACACTGAAACTGAACAAGCCATACAAAAATCATTGCATGAAGTAATGCAAGATAAAACAACATTGATTATTTCACATCGACTTTCAACCTTAAAAGAAGTGGATACTATTGTGGTACTTGATAATGGGAATATCATTGAGTATGGCAGCCTAGAGCAGTTAACAAAAAAACCGGGAGGAGTTTTTGCAACTCTTTGGAAAACTCAAGTGGGAGGATTTTTATTTGCAGAATAAAATAATGACCAGTTGGACTCGCTGCTAATGGAAGCAAGGAACCACTTTCTTGTTCCATAATATGCCTAACTTAATTTTTACGTTTCGTCTTAATATTCAGAATACAAATACGCTGCACCACGAACAAGAAAGAACCCTTCTCTTCCAAAGACCAAAACACCAAAGCATCGTTGCCTAATAGTTTTAAGACGGGATCGCACCAGTCATTGTGGTGCGCTAATTTATACTGAGGATTTTGTGCTGCAATAGCCTCACCAATGGTTTTTTTACCCGTGCCAGCGATGCCCATTAATAGGATGATTACATTCATATTGGTCTTCTTTAACGTTTAACATATTGTATACTGTTCACATCACTTTTATAAATTGTTCTACTCAATGATTAATCAATTACAAAGTTGCCTTTGTGGAACTGAATGTTTGATATTCCGTGAAAGGAAAACCAGAAATTTTGCTTTATATCCCCTGGTCTCAGGTGATATTTTTAATTAAGGAATTAAATAATGCATCCTAATCCTGACGACTTATTTCCAGTATCAAATACTGAGCGAACCGTATATTTAAAGAATATTATGACCGGTGATAAGATGGCGTTAGAACAGGTAATGTCATGATTCCTACCCAATTATTAACTACTTGGATCGCAGATGAAAAATCACTGGGTGCGCAACATGTACAGTATGCGGTATTGTCATCACAAGGATTAAATGGTGCATCTCATGGCAGAGTTGTAGCAATTCGGGAAATTACAGAAGAAAACTTAATCTTTTTTACCCAAAAGAGAACGCGCAAAGTTGAGGAAATTAAAAACAATAATAAAGTATCCCTCACGTTTTGGTTTGAACGTTGTGCACGAGAAGTAATTATTGAGGGCGAAGCACATTTTTTAAGTAAAAAACAAAATATCGAATATTGGGCAAGTTATCCTAAATGGGCACAAATACGATTTTGCAGTTATGCACCGACTTCAGCTATGCCCATTGTAAGCAAACAATTATTGGAAGAAAAACGATTGGAAATAGAAAAATTCACTCAAAACAATGAATTGCCTTATTCACCTGATTATTGCGGTATTGCAATTAGACCTACACGCTTTGTTTTTTATACTTATCGTTTAGATGAATTATCTGATGTTTGGGAATATCAGATGGAAGGAACAAATTTTGTAAAACAGACCCTTTCTCCTTAATGATTATTGCAGGTGTTCCATGATCTTAAAATGCATAAAAATTAGTACTGATGACTTAGATGAAATCAACTTATTAATGCATCGTTCAAAAGCCCATTGGGGATACAATGAAGCATTTATGAATCAATTCATGCAATTATTTCAAATAAAAGCGGATTATCTTGAAAAAAATACCGTGAAGCTTTTGGGCGAATTTTCGGGAACTCAATGCAATAAAATGATTGGATTTTATAGTTTTGGTTTAAATGCTGAGGGTCTTCATGAACTGGATAATTTTTTTATTGATCCCGAATACATTGGTAAAGGATTTGGTAAGAAAATGTGGCATCGTCTAATTGAAGACCTACAATTCTGTGACGTTAAGAAATTTACTTTGTGGAGCGACCCGGGAGCTGAGTCATTCTATAAGAAAATGGGGTGTATCAAAATTGGTGTTAAAAAATCCCCTATGATGCCAAATCGATATCCTGTTGTTTTTGAATACAGCATTTAACAGGGGATTTTTATAAGATGTTTTAAGTTTTACCCTTGTCCAAATGCAGGATAAAATTTGAGAAACGATGTTTCAGGCCAACACTGTTTTAATTCAGTCAACATTGCTAAAGCCATTTGTTGTAAGTGGGGTAAATGCTGATGAACACTGCTGCACTCTATAAATGCTTGCAACCTCGATAAAACTCTGGGCCTAACCCAATTCTCTTCATCACTCCAGAAAGAATCCTTCGGTACAGGACCTGAAGGTCCAATCCTGTCTTGCTCCCGAGTTGAATTAATGAAAGGTATCGTTTGTTGTAAAAGCCAAAAGCCACAGGCATAGGTATACGCTTTATTATATTGTTGGTCATCAGCTGCTTCTGGAATAGTTTGTTTGAGTTCTTCTCTATAGATGTATTCTAAATGTTCAATGACATCTGTAGGAATTGCTTTAGCACACCAACAGGTTGGCATACTCATTCGCAAATAAGTCCCATCTAACAATGGATTCCGTACCACACACCATTCAAAATCAATAAGCTGCAAATCTTTAGTGTCTGCATGATCAAATACATTATCAGGACAAATATCCCCATGGGTCAGCACAGTAAAAAGCTCAGGTTTTATTGTATATTCAATTAAAGATTTAGCTTCTTCAATGCATTCTTTAGTTAAAGTTAAACCTAAATTTTTATTTGCCAAATCGAGTTTCGGCAACAAATCATTAAATGCAAAGCTAAGCTCATCATCAATAGTTTCCGCCTCAGGATGAACTGATTGCAAAATTTGTTCATAAAGCGCGGTATTTCCAAAACTTGCTGCATGAAAGCTGCCTAAAGCTTTCATAAAGCGGGTTAAGGCGGCAATCGCATTTTTACGATCGGCTCTGGTCAATGAATCCACTAAACTCACATGCTGCATGCCTAAATCTTCAATAAGGATAAATCGGTTTTCTTTATCTCCACCAAAAAATTTTGGGACATTATGCTTGTTTTGCTTAATCTCTGAGGCAAACTCAAGACCCGCCCAATCTCTTGCAAAGCGTGCATAAGCATCCTCATCATCAGCATCGGTGTCTTCTCGCAAAGATTGCTTTAAAATAATACTTGCAGGGATTTCTTTTGTTTGACTTGATAAAAATAGTCTGACTAGGCAATTTCTACGTTCAGGCTCACTTAAAAACTGCGTGGAGCTTATTGTAACCTCCGCAGCAAATTTCTTATTTAATATATGAGTGATTGTATCAAGAAGATTCGAATCAAGAATTCGGTGTTCGTTTATTAAGTTGGTCTTCATCTTTTAAACCTAAATCGGGATCAATTAGCTTTATTTCTATACGTTCTTTTCCACCGCCAATATTAACTCTTTTTAGGGTGATGAATCCAATTTCTGCGGTAGATTTTACATGAGTACCACCACAAGCCACTCTTGAAAATCCTTCTATTTCCCAATAACGTCTTTGTGTCATCACATCAGAAAATCCTGTTTTAATAGTCAGGTCTGCTTTGATGATATGCTCATATTCTGCTATTAAAGGAATAAAAATAGCCGAAATATTTTGTTCCATCATGAAATCAATTCGAGCTTTTCCTTCAGCAATATGTGCCCCAATTTTTTGCACAGCTAATTTGCGCGTCACTAATTCAAGAACTAATTCCGCAGCAAAATGCAAACGCATCAGCCGGTATCGACGTGGCCAGTCAATGGTCATAAGCACTTCATCGCCAACAGCAAGTTGATGCTCTTTAGGAAGCATATAATAAATAAGATGGCCGGCTAATTCAGAATCAAAAACTGGATAATCCATAATCCAAGCTTTATCGCTTTCTTGTCCTCCTGAAAAAGAAAAAGCAATGGTATCATTCAATAAAATACGTTGCCCTTCAACTGACACCACATAGGTTAGTAAAGAACGCTGATAAGGATTTTCCCAAAAAACCTTGTTCATGGGTTATTTCCAAAGAGAACATTTTCGCGTTAACTCGCTGACTTTATCCCAAGCCCCGAACAATACAATCCCATAATAGATAAAATCTTCTTCCTTTACCTGAGCGGTTCGCTCAATTTGGTCTTGATAAGTTCCCACGGTCATCGTATCAGTGAAATCATTGCATAAAATATTATGTGCCTTGGCTTCTGTGCGTAGTTTTCTAATCTTATTTGAATTGTCGGCCAAAATAATAAAAGGAATTTCTGAAATAAAAGGATGTGATTGCCCATCCGCATCGCGATAGTCCGTGAGTCGCAATTCCTCTTGACCAATAGCAGAGCCTAAGCCAATACACATATGAGCCAAAGCATTCATGGCTTTACCCGGTTCAATGCTTTTATTTAAGACCGCCACCAATTTGTTCTTAAATTCATTTGTCATAATAACCTCTTATCCACTACTTCACAGTTTGTGCGTTTTAACGCATAATAGAGATATTATCACTGTATGCTATAACGCACAAGTATTTTTATGGAACATTTATATAAACACATCGCTCTTACTTTAAAAAAATTACGCAAAGAACGTAACTGGAGTCTTGATAAAGCCGCAGCAGCTACAGGAGTAAGTAAAGCGATGTTAGGCCAAATCGAACGAGAAGAATCAAGCCCAACCATTGCTACTTTATGGAAAATCGCCAGTGGTTTCCAAACCTCTTTTTCTTCATTCATCGAAGAATTGCAAACTCAGTTCAATGAACCCATCTATAGAGCAGGACAAGCACAACAGCTCCACCCACAGGATGAAAAAATTCGTGTTTTGCCTCTTTTTCCTTTTGATAATCAATTAAATTTTGAACTCTTTGTGATTGAACTTTTACCGGGTTGCGAACACTTATCTCCTCCTCATAAGCATGGCGTCATTGAGCATGTCATTGCGCTGGAGGGTGTTATGGAAATTTTAATTCAGAATACATGGCAAAGCCTACATCAAGGTGAAGGCCTGCGTTTTGAAGCAAACAAAACGCATGGATACCGAAATACAAGCGCAAATATTGTGCGCTTCCATGATATTATTCACTATCCAAACTCTTAATACAGATATAACACGGGCCCATGCTAAAAAATAAACTATTCAATGATACCCTTAATTTGGATAATAATAATTTAGAATTCATTCCTGATGGATTGTTAAGAGACTATTATTCCCGCAGTAACAACACAAACCAATTAACCAGATTTTTCGAAACGTCAGTGTTTAAATAACTTTTTCCACAAAGCACATCACTTAGCTGAAGCACATTTACATCCAATAACTCAGCTAAATCTTGCAAATCATAGCTGCCACACTTTAACATAAACTCGATTAAATATTTTTGCGATTCTTTTTTACATTTAAAATTTAAAACAGAATCAGATACAAAAGTATCTGCTAAACAGTCCATACACTACCCCTTATAATACAAAGGATTTCTTCCCTAACACAGAGTTAAACATAAACCCTATGCGGAAAAAATTAGTATTTTTTCTCTGAAAATACCAAGGATAAAATGCAATTCGGATTATTTAGCATCATCAAAATTATTTATTATTAGGTCGCATCAAGCGCAGCACTTTGTTGTTTATTTTTACCATCAACCCATGATCCAATTTTACTAGAGACCAAATATAAAAATATTCCTCCAAATAGAGCCCAAAGGCATAATTGGTTAAACACTGACAAATAATCTGGATTTGTTACTAAAGGAACTGATGACTCTGTTTTAACCATATTATTAGAAAATAATTGGGATAAGGATGCGGAAACGCCAGATACCATCATCCAGGTTCCCATTAAAATACCATGCAATTTTGCTGGTGCAATACGTCCTATCATCGCATAACCAACTGGACCTATAAGTAATTCAGCAATCGATTGCGCTGCATAATGCAATACAATCCAAATTAAGCTGCAATACCCATCCCCATTTGAAAATATTACTGCAGCAGTGAGAAACAGAAATGAAAGTGCTAAAGCAAAAAAGGCGCATACAAACTGTTTGGTAACAGAAACTTTAAAACCTTCGGATTGTAATTTATTAATTAACATGGATAACAAGGGTGCACCAGCAATAATGAGTATGGTATTAATATTCAAGATCCACTGGGTTGGCACTTCATAATTGAGGAAATGTTTGTCTACGTTGTTTTTAATAAATAAAGTCACACCCATAGGCCCAGTATAATAAATCATCCAAAACACAATGGAAGTTACCGTTAAAACGAGATAAACCATAATCTTTTTCTGATCACTCTTTAGTTTTTGCCGTAATCCTAGAGCCAAGATCACAAAAAACATGAAAATGCTGATTAAAATAACCAAATAATTACTTAAATTTGCATCATGAAAACAGAGTATCAAAATAGGAACTAAAATTAATATTCCTACAACACCCAAATAATTCTTGATTTGTTTTTGAGTTTGATTTTTTAATGTTGCCAAGAATGTGTCATGATCCTTGAACTCTTTCCATCGATACAAAATAAAAACCACAGTGAGCATATTAATTACTGCACTTGCATAAAATAATTGTTGATACTGGTTTTTATAGTCAAAGAGTCCGCTCACAATATAGCCAGCAAAAAAACCAACATTCATTGCCGAGTAGCTCCAAAAGAATGCTTTATCTTTCCGGCTATCATCTGATGGAAAAAGTTGGGTCAATAAAGAATTACAGCAAGTGGTGTTTAATCCGGACCCTATTAAAAATAAACTCAGCCCCGTGTAGAGCAAATTTTTCTCAGACCATGCTAATAACACAATTCCAATACTTTGTATTATGGTGGTCACAATAATTAGCGATCGATTACTCAAATAACTCCCACCGATGGTCCCACCTAGCAAATGTAGCACATAATTAAATGCTAAAAATAATCCAACAATACTGTTAGAAGCGGTATTCGATAATCCAAGTTGTTTAGTTAAATACAGGGTTAAACAAGCATACAGCACTGCATAAGCAAAGGTTGAGAAGGCTTGAGCAAAATAAAGTGAGGTAGTTCCTTTAGGCATTCGTTGCATCATAAAACTCATTTTCTTCCTTAATTTCATTTGAGCTGGTGACTCTAACATTAAAATTGGTTACGATTAACTCTTTTTTACATTTAAATTAATTTTATAAAAATCATAAATGTAGAGTTGATTTAATTAAGGCGTTTAGGATGAACCAAATCAAAAAAGTCTCATGGGAAGAAATCAAGCATCTCATTCAAAAAGTAAATCCTTTGCTGTATCAGGTTTTAGAGAAAATAAACCCCAAAAAGATTCCATTTTTTCTTGCACATTTTAGATTTGGTGAACATTTTGGTATTAAAAACCAGGTGTACCTACCTAACTATTCAGGCCAATTGGCAGAAATAAACAGTAAGCATACCGATAATGAAATATTTCACCATTTAGGTTATGGAAAAAATAGTCATCCTATGGGGATGATTATGGATAAATTTTGTGAATGGCATTACTTCGGAGAAAACAATCGACTATTTCCAGATTGCATCCAAGGACCCGGCGCCATTTTTAATATGCAAATTGTTTTTGATGAGGAAAATACAGTCGATAACAATGTCTTGTCGGTTTCTTCAGGAGTCTTATCTTCTTTCCTACTGCCTAATATTGGCTGCACAAGAAGACACGGAAGAATTCAAAAATATTTTGACATTTCCTATCCTGCGCCAAAATCACCTTATGAGCACTATCAGATTTTTAAAGCACTACTCCACAATAAACACAGTAAAACAAAATGGCACAGTCAAATTCTGTATTTTACCGAAGAATTTATTCGTGAAGTAAAATACAACCCAAAATGGATTGAATTAAAACTTTATTTCTCAGAATCATTAAGGAAAAAATTAACTCAAAATACTTATGATGCCTCATACTACGACTTATTCTTAAGTGCAAAAAAAATTAATCGCTTTCGACCTACCCCCTATATTATCGATACAGCAAAATATATTTTTAATATTTGTATGGGTTCAGGGATAGGCGTAAAACCTGCAACTGATGAACAATATTTTCCAGTAAAAGAGATACAGAAAATTTATAATGAGTGCTATGGGCTCGAATATACCCCAACTGTAATGATCCCTTCCTGTTTAGATAAACAACACGATACTATTTATTATCCTCTACAATGCCCTTTTACTAAAATAAACACATTTAAGACCAATCAAAGCAATAGCACTTTAACTGAACTTGAAACATTGAAAAATGTATTACTGGCTTATCAAGAGGAATTTTCAGATACCCACGGCGATGCATATGGAAGTCCCCTTTACCACGTAAGCAAGGAAACTAAATTGTCCTTTTATCATTATCAATCTAAGGGATTAAATAACATAAGCAACTCAACGGAAATTTTAGATAAAGACAAACGATTTGCATTTTCCCATTGCAATAACGACACTGAATTTGCAAGTGACGCAAAATTATTTAGAGGATGTATTCAACTCTGCAGATAAAACGTAATCCTCTATATTTATTTCCAAAAGTTTAAGATATTTTGTACTTATTTGCTTTTGTATTACAGGCTTTATATACAATGTGGAGGTAGGTTTAATCTCTGCGTTTTTTAATTGCTCTAATTTTATCCATTCTACCCGCGATTTTTGTGTGGGAAGCATTGCACCTTCGTAAAGGCAAACTGGGTGATCTATAGGATAATAGCTATTTAAGTAGTCAACTAATATGTATAATTTGGAGGTAAATTGTCGATCATGCATGCCCAAGTTGAATAACTGCCATAAAATTACATGAGAAAAAATATCAAGAACGCGTTCATAAAGCAGCAGCTCTGTTGCATCAATAGAAAAGCAACCACGCTCGCCCGGATCGATTCGCAGCTCACTAAAAAGACAATCCATTGCAGATACTGCGGGTAAAATAATAGCATTCCCCCGCATCGCTTTGACTTTTTCTACCGCTGTTAAGGCAGAAGAAGCAAAAACTGTCGGGTGTCCATAAAAAACAACACATAAATTATTTACTCGTTCATATTCGTTAATAATGCATTGGGTAATGTTGTGATAAGCATCAATTCTTTTGGGGGAATTAAAATAAATAGGCTCTAGAGATTCTGCAAACTTAGCTTCTCTCTCAATCCATGCCTTTAAATTATTCTCATTGACTAGATAGAGAACCTTATCCGAATTTTGAATCACTCGTTTGGTTTCTTCTGTTAAATGAGAAATGGATTTGATGCCAGAGCCTACGACAATAAGATTGGGCATTGAATGTTATAAACTCACAATCTTATTGGTTGATGGTTGATCTAACTGATTTGAAGACATAGTTAGATAATCTTCTACTACACAAATATCTAGGTGCTCAGCATCTCCTAAATACTCATTACCAACCGCATTTTCTATTATATCCAATAAAATCATGCTAACTCTCCTTACTGATTGTAATGTGTTGTTGCTTATTATATAGACCAACAGCATAAATGTATAGCCTACTCTTTATGATAAAGGTATTGCATGAAACTACTCGATATGATTTAATAATTGCACGTATCGAGTATTTTTATAGATTTGATTTTTTAAGGAGTAAATTATGCAATCTAAGGAATTTAAACAACGCATACTATTCATCAAAGATGTTGAACAACTCATTGGTCGTAACAGACTAACTTTGCGCCGATGGTGGACCAATGGACAATTTCCCAAACCATTTAAAATAAACGGATATGTTTTATCTTGGGATTCTGCAATTATTGAGCAATGGATTAGTCAAAAAGTTAATGACGTCAGCGCTTATCAATAAATAATATTTGGAATAGCTTTTCCTCTAGCCAAAAACAGCAGTTAGATTCTAGACTAATTTAATGACTTAATATTGTTAACTTAGTCTGCTCTGCTGCTTCAATCTGTATTGTTCCTCCAATCGGAAAAGTAATCATAGGATCTGTGTGACCAAAATCCACATTAGCAATGATGGGCATGTTTCTTAATTCTTTTTTATTTTGAATAATGGTTTTTAATAGATCACAGCATATATGTGAGGCTTTCTGAAAACGACCAATGATTAAACCTTTAACTCCTTCAAAACCTGGTTGCTGAATTAGAGATTGTAAATCTCTATCAAAGATCACTGCTGATTCATTTCCTGTGAGCGCATCATCCTCTAAAAACAAAATACTATTTTCTAATGAAGGCATAAATGCCGAGCCTTGCAATAAATTCAAAGTGCATAAATTAGCACCGAGAATTGTTCCTTTAGCTTCTCCTGGTTGTATGATCCAATGGCCATCATTCGACATAAAATGACGATTTGTTTGATCTAAAAACCAAGCGTCATCACTCCATTGAGTGCTTGCTTCTATAATATAAGGTGCCTCATTAAATAAGCACTTTATTAAATAATCCAAAGACCAGTCTATGCCCTGTTCCATGCCTAAGCTTGAATAATGTGGTCCTGAATAAGTTACAAGACCCGTTTTAGCATAAATAGCGTTTTGTAACGCGGTAATATCGGAATAACCGCAAAGTATTTTAGGATTTGATGCAATTAATTGGTAATCAATTCCATCTAACAATTGGTTCACATTGTAACCACCTAGAACTGTGAAAATGGCTTTGATATTTTTATCATGAAAAGCCTCATGTAAATCATGAAGTCGTGACTTGATGGAACTGGAATAAAACACGTCACTTTCAATCACATGTTGCCCAAAACTTAATTTTAACCCTAAATCTTCAAATCGCTGATTTGCTATTTTTCTTGTCTGCTCAGTGATAATAGCTAAACTTCTAGATGGGGCAATGACTCGGATTTCATCGCCTTGTTTAAGTTTATTTGGAATAATAGGTAGCATATGTTTCTCTTTTTATGGCTCATAATTAGTAGGCGCGATCACCAGATCGCGTATGCAAACACTCTGTGGTTGTTGATAAATCCACAACAAAGTTTCAGCAAAAGTTTCACTACTCACAAAATAATCTGGATCATAGGGTTCATCCCACATAGGGCTGTGAATTTTCGCAGGTGCAATATTGCAAAAACGAATGCCCGAGGAAGCATAGGCCATACGTAGCGACCCGGTTAAACTTCTCACTGCAGCCTTTGTCGCTGCATAAACGGGATTATTAGGTCTTGCTCTGCGATCAGAAAGAGAACTTATATTGATAATTGTTCCTCTTTTATGAGCTTGCATCTCTGGCAAAACCAGTTCTATAGTATTCATCAGTCCTTTTAAATTAGTGTCTACCATTTCTTCTCTTGCACTAGCACTTATTTCTGTAAAATCTCCGTCAATGGCAATTCCTGCATTATTAATAAGACAATCAATAAAACCATATTGGTTTTTTACATTTTGTATTGCTTCATCTAATTGATTTTTATCAGCAACATCGACCGCATATAACTTAACGTTATTTAAATTAAGTTGCTCCATCTTTGCAAGATTGCGTGAAAATAACGCAAGTGGGTAACCCGCTCTCGAGAATAATTTTGCAGTACTGGCACCGAGACCTGAGCTTGCGCCTGTTATCATGATTAGCGGTTTATCCATGAGGTTTCCTTTTTTGAATTTCGTACCAATATAACTCCAAACCATCGCTTGTTAGTTTTTTACCCTTAAAATTAAAACCTGATTTTTGCAATACCCTTTGAGATGCGGTTTGCTTTGGGTAACTGGCAGCAACAATCTTATTAATTAATAAATGCTGAAAACCCCAATCAATTAGAGCTTTGGCTAATTCAGTAGCATAACCTTTTCCCCAGAATTTTTTATGTAAATGATAGTTGATTTCTATTTCAGGCTGGGTGTCATCAAAGAGTAAATGAAATATGCCTGCTTCACCAACAAAGTTCCCACTTTCTTTTTCAAATACTAAACAAAATCCCATATCATGTTTTTTTGATAAGAAATTGCGAAATTCAAATAGTCTTGCACTTGTTCTTTGGTTTGAGCCCCACCTTCGCCTGTGTATTTCATTACTTCAGCATCAGCACGTAACTCGATGAGCTTTTCTAAATCTAATAGTTGGGGAACTTTAAGAGTTAGTCGCTCTGTTTCTAAAAAAATACTCATACTCTTCATCTCGGATTATATAAAAATTAGGATCGTTTTTTTATAGTGGTTTAGCGTTTGAAAATTACAGCATCATTGCTGGAAAATGACATTGATTAATTCCAATATTTTGTTGGTACAATAGTTTGATTAAATGGCTTATATTTAGCATCAATTTTTTTTATTTCCACTACAACCGGAACTTGAGCAACAAGCCCTGCAAGAATACATGTTCCTGTGGGTAAGATAGGTAAGGATTCAAAAGATACTTTGTCTAAATAGGACACTGTTCGCTCTATTGCTTTTATATCGTTATTGTTAATAAGACGATGCAAAAAATAATTATGGAGTTGTGAGATAATTGTAGGTGAAATATCAGAAGGTCGTTGACTTGCAATAGTTAAAAATACCCCAAATTTACGTCCTTCTTTAATTATTTCCTCAAAAGTTTCTAAGCGATAGTCTTTCCATTGCTCACTTTCTCTTTGTGAATCTTCCGATAGGATGTTGTGTGCTTCATCTATAATAATGTTCAAAAAAGAGCACTTATTGGAATTAGCTTTCTTTTCTTCATATAACTGTTTACATAAAATTAGTGGTAAAATTTTTTTCATATGAGTATTAACATCTTTCAAAGAAATAATAGTAAAATTAATAGCCTGGTTATTTTTTTTGCCCTCCTTGGTTACACAAATGACCTTTTCAAGCTCGGGAATTCGAGTTTCCATTCTTTTAATCAAAGGGGCCAAATGCTCTTGATTAGAATATCCACTTATTATTTCGTGATAGTACTGACAAATGAATTTTAGCCATATTTTTTTTATATTACTTAACTGAGGATCATATAAATCTACATCTTTAAACCAAGCGCTAATAGTACTTTTAAATTCTGCTTTGTCAAAGTAAATTGAAGAACCATCTATTCTCAAATAAAATTTATTATTTTCTTTTCCGTGATAATTTAAATGCTGTCTAAATTTATTAATTAGAGTTGATAAATTAGCATTTATGATCTGATTTATATCAGATAGAAGCTTTGAGGGAAGTTCAATATATAAATAATTATTTGATTCTAATATTCGATTTACTAAATCAATGATGTATTCATTAAATAATTCTTTATTGCCAATTTGGTTGTCAAGATAATCATTGAAGATAGCTCTACTGATAAATGGTGTTTGTGTTTTTTCGGTAGCCTCCAAGATTATCTTCCAGATAGAGACATCAGTTAAAAAGTCTTTATTAATCGGAAATTGTTTATTGCCCGTTTTCTTGGTGGATAGGTTATATGTGGATTTATAGGAAGCATCTGTAATGACATTATCATTATTTTTGTCCTCTAGATTAATATATTCTCCATTAAAATCGATAAGAAAAAATGCAGCATTCTTTTTAAAGCCAGTCATATCTTTGTATTGTTGAAAAAGTGTATGGTATAAGCTCGCAAGAGTATAGGATTTCCCACTTCCAGTATTTCCAAAAATTCCAACATGGCTTGCAAAAAGCCCATTAACACCAAGATCTACAGACATTCCACGTTCTTGAGCAAGCTGACCTATGTGAATAGGGGTATCATCTTCTTTTATAAAATGGTGAACTCTACTAAATTCTTTTTCATCTAATAAGAAGCATTCATTGTCAATCAATGGCAGTTCTTTAATTCCTCTTTCAAAAGTAGATACATTAAAATACCCAAGCAAACTAATTACCAATATACGTCTAATTTTGGCTAAATCAGTTTTGTAGTTTTTTTTAGATTGAAAATTATCTTCTTCTATATATTCACCTTCTATTTTACCAACAAGTTCCTCAAAGCCTTTTGTAATTTTTACATAGCTTCCTACTACAATGCTCTTAACAAGCTCCCCTTTATAAAAAAGATGAGAAGTGTTTTTTTCTCTGTCAACCAAAACCTTTATAGTTCTTCCCTCAACTGAAATAACTATCCCAACTTTTAAGACGGAGGATTTACTTATAATATCAGCAACAAAGTTACTCATTCTTTTCTCCATCTAGATCTGTTGGTGTCGATTTAGATTGTTCTGGCCTAATTAAACTATCCGCCAGTTTTTCAAAATAATTCATATTTATATTGGCTAAATCGTTTTTTATGGTTTCGTCTTCGTGTACAACGAACTTTAAGTTGTTATTTTTGGGCAGACAATCTTGAAATTTTAGATATCCTTTAATTTGTTCTTTTGCTTTTGCATCGTAAGGAAATATATAAACAATAAGGGTTGGATTGGAGTTTATAGCTCTGAGAACAATCTCTCTTAAATGCTCATCAGCAAAAGAAAAGCCCATCACAAATAAAACTGAATTTTCTCTCTCCATTTCATTCGAGAACATTCTTAATAATTCATAGTATGTATAGTTCAGTGTAGTAAATTTAAATTTCTCTTTTGTAGGATTAATCATAGGAATACGGGCATAAGAATCTTTCAGATTTGATAAAAGTAATTGAATATCTTCATGAATTTTCTTACCCTGATATCCCAATAGAAGTTCCTCTATTGTCTTAATATCTTTTCCATTATCTTTAGTTGCCTCGTCCAATAATTGATCAGGTAAGGCATTCAGGTGTGAGCGCATAGTTTTTATAATATCTAACTTATTATCAAGTTTGATTGACTCTTTTGAGTCTAATTGCCACGTAACTGATCCATGTAACTTAAATAAATTAAACACAGGTACTTCTGATTTAACATCATAATGTGGACTGGTTTTGTAAAGTGACTTTTTAAAATTGCTTAATTCAAAACTTGGTTTTAAAGTACCAGTGAAACCATCATTGAATTCAAGATGCTGTTCTTCGAGAGACTTTTCTAGAAAGATGTCAACATTAGTTGTAAACAAATTTACTTGTTTACTTAAAAGATTGCTTCTCCTTAATAAAATAATTTTGTTTAGATTATGGAGAAATGCTTTGTAATTATTTAATACTGCTTGATAGTCTTCTGATTGATTATGGCAAAGTTCATAATTTTTACTGATGCTCAACTCAAAATACACTTTAATAATTGAAGCGCGTGCTAATTCTTTTGCTACACAATCTTCAGTTGCCTCTAGTTCTTCAAATCGATTTTCAATATCTCCCAATGTTCTTAAATAAGGAGTGGAAAGACCAGAGCCAATAAGAAAGTTCAGGCGGGCACTTTGAAGTATATGTTTGAAATCTTCGATGTTGCTTATTTCCATAAATAATTTGCTTAAAAAAGCCTCCCATAGATTTATCTCAACAATTAAAAGTTGCTTAATAATCTACATTTAATTGTAATCTAAAGATTAGTTCAGCAAGTTGCTTTATGCCAAGCCATATGTCTTAAAGTGATTTTCTTAGATTGTAAAAAGTACCCACTAAAGTACCCACTAAAAATTTATAACCGAAGGGAGAACTGCGTAACTACTTGATTTAACTGGTCGGGACGGAAGGATTTGAACCTTCGACCACTAGCACCCCATGCTAGTGCAAACCGATATCAACTAATCTCAAATAAAACTAAAAACCTGATTTAAACATTGATATATAAGGATTATAATATTAATCTATGTATCAAGCAATAACAACTTATTTCATGTAAGTACATAAAAAAGTACCCACTAAAGTACCCATTAAAATAATTATCAGGCGGAGCCGATGAATCAATTTACGGACACGTTTATTAAACGACTAAAACCAAAGGACAAGCGGGAAGAAAAATTTGAAGGCGGTGGATTTGGGATCATGATCTACCCTACTGGAACAAAAACCTGGATTTACCGTTATAAGATCGATAATAAAAAAGATTACATTATTCTTGGGCATTATCCTGAAATGAGTCTTTCTGATGCCAGAAAAAGTTTTTTAGAATTCAGAGATAAACGACGCGCAGGACTAAATCCTAAAGAAATAATAAAAGAACAAAATGAATACGATCACAGTACAGTAAAAAAACTGGTTCTTGACTGGTATACTGGTTACATAGAAAAACAGCGCGCACAACCCAAACAAATTAAGCAAATTATTGACGCAGACATCATCCCTCTTTTAGGCGAAAAAAAGCTTGAGGCTTTAAAAACAAAAGATATCACACAAGCATTAGATAAAATTGTAAATCGTGGTTCTCCAGTTCATGCTAATAAAGTATTGGCTGCATTAAAACAAGCATTAGGTTATGGGGTGCGCCGTGGCAGTATTCAGCAAAATCCTGCTGAGAGTATTTTAGCAAAAGACATCGGCGGCATGGAAAAACCTAGAGAACGCCATCTAAGCATTGATGAAATCAAAAATCTTTGGCTTTTTTTAGACAGTGACAAACATGCGCTTTCATTACAAATAAAAAATGCTATAAAAATTATTTTATTGACCGGAGTTAGGACCGGGGAATTACGACTCGCTCAATGGAAAGAATTTGATTTCATCAATTCTCTATGGACTATACCAGCAGAACATTCTAAATCACGAATCCCAATGAAAATCCATTTAAGCCAACCAGTTAAACAACTTTTCTTTGAACTTAAAACACAGAACAACTCCACATATGTTCTTGCTGGAATCAATGAAGACCTGCCTCTTTCCGATAAAGCTTTACCTAAAGCAGTAATTCGTCTGCAGGAACGCTTAGGTATTCCTCAATGGACGCCGCATGATTTGCGAAGAACTTTTGCTACTCAACTCGGGGAAACATTGCATATCGATCCTGTGGTTATTGAAAAATGTTTAGGCCATAAGATGCCTAAAATCATGGCAACATATAATAAAAATGAAATGCTGCCTCAACGCAAAGATGCATTAAATCAATGGGGAAAGTATATTGAAGAGTTAGTGAAGAAAGAAAATAATATCAGCTTAGTGACTTCAACTGTTCAACCATGGCAGCCATTATTAAATGAATGTAAGGAAAATACTTTATGAATCTCAAATCATTACATAATGAAATTGAGCTTGGAGAGGACAGCACCCGCCAATTTAAATTGGACATACGTAATGCAGAATCTTTAGCCGCAGAAATAGCTGCATTTGCCAATTTTAATGGAGGCACAATATTTATAGGAGTTGCAGATGATGGTTCAATACCTGGATTATCTAAAGAAGATGTTCATCGCATCAACCAATTGATTAGCAATGCAAGCAGTCATCTTGTACGCAGTCCAGTCACCGTACAGACACAAAATGTTGCTCTGGAAAACAATCGTGTTGTGATTATTCTTACTATCCCCAAAGGTATTGATAAACCCTATTTTGATAAAAATGGGGTTATTTGGCTCAAAACTGGGGCTGACAAACGAAGGATAAATTCAAAAGAAGAATTAAGACGCCTCTTTCAAATCTCTGATCAATTTTATGCAGATGAATTACCTACTAAAGCTGGCATCGATAAATTAGACAAACTGCGTTTTCGTGATTTTTTGCGTGATGTTTATAAACAAGAATACCCGGATACTGTAGAAGATTTACTGCAATTATTAAAAAATATGAATCTGGCAACAGATGATAATGTCTTAAATCTTGCTGGGGTACTCATGTTTACTGAGCGCCCAGAATGGATAAAACCTCAATTTGTGGTAAAAGCCATTCGATACCCAGGTAATAAAATCCACGCAACTGATTATATAGATACAGAGGATTTTGTAGGACCTCTTTCTAAAATATTTGATGATGCAATGGCATTTATTATGCGTAATTTACATAAAATCCAAGCTGGACGAGGCGTGAATGCCCCTGGATTACCTGAGATCCCAGAAAGTGTTTTTGAAGAATTACTAGTCAATGCATTAGTACATCGGGATTATTTGGTTAATGCACCTATTCGAATATTTATCTTTGATAATCGCATTGAAATTATTAGCCCAGGGCATCTACCAGATAATTTAACAGTAGAAAAAATCAGGACTGGTAATTCCAATATACGCAATCCGATTTTAGTGTCTTATGTTGCTAAAGGATTATTACCCTATCATGGTCTTGGCTCCGGAATTAAAAGGGCTTTAGATCAATGGCCAAGTATAGATTTTAGCGATGATCGAGAAGGATGTTTGTTCACAGCTATAGTTCATAGAAAAACCTATGACTCACATGAAATCTTAGAAAGTTCACAGAAAAGTTCACAGAAAAGTTCACAGAAAACTGAAAATCATATCCTTGAATTAATGAAACAGGATCCATTTATTACAACAGAACAATTAGGAACAATTATAGGTATAACTCAAAGAGCAATATTAAAGCAAATAAATAAACTAAAAGAACAAGGGCGCTTAAAACGCGTCGGACCAGATAAAGGTGGTCACTGGGAGTTACTATAACTCACCATATTACTATCTCGATCCCCCTATTGCGGCGGTTTGCGGCGGCGTTGAGGCGGTAATTAGAGTATGCTCCTCATTTTTTAAATAATTTGCCAAATTCTTATTAAGGAAAACAACAACCACTAATTTCAAATGATAGGTTTTTCGTCCCCCTTCGAATTAGGGGGCTGCAACACATAATGAGTACTATAAGCCTCTTCAATATTAGGGTTCCCACTTTTACTAAACCTTAGCAAACAACTTTTATGTTTATAAACCGTCTTAGATGGTTTTAAATTTGCATGCTTAGCCCAAGCACGAAACTCCTTCATTGTTTTTGATAGCTTGCTTAAGTTAGCTGTTATCACCCGTTCAAGATAAGTAATTTTACCTATTCTCCAATCCATTAATTTTTCTTTTGTAAGCCAACCTATACCAATAAATAAATCTATGGGACTGACATAACCTTTATTTGATATCTCTTGTCCTGCAATACTCGCAACTTTTTGCGAATAGTTTCTTTTTTTACAAGTATTCATTTGTATTTCAACTTAAAATCTAATAATTGTTTCTAGAATTGTCTTAATTCAGCCTGAAAGGCGGTATGTCTTGGAAATTTGTTTTTTATATTCCGATAAAACTCAGATGCTTCTGATCGATTTTTATACTTTAAAGCTTCAGCACAAGCTGCTGTCAATAAAGCAGCCCGCTCATACGCTCCACGATATTGGTTGCTAACTATCGCACTAATTCTATTTTCTGCAGCAAGGACACACCAAGAAATAATTTCTTCAGAAAGAGGATCGGCAAGAGACATAAGTTCTTGATACCCATTTTCAAGTTTATCAATTAACTGTTGCTCTAATTCATTACAATATACTTCATTGCTATTGCTCAAAACATTATTCAAAAATGTCCGAAGTGAATTAGGTAATTGAGTTATCAATTGATTTGTAATCTTCACGAAACAATAGGCAACGAATACTGGCTGCGGATTACTTGTACTACTCCATCCCAGTGCTTGTCCTTCTTTAGCCAATTTAAATGCTTGCTCAATTTGATTTGAAAAAAGATAAGCGTGCATGAGTAAAGAATTATTAGGATTAGAAGGTGTCTCAATAGAATCTCTTTCCCAGTGTTTTTTTGAGCTATAACCACTCATTGTTTGTTTATATGTTTTAATTATTTCTACAGCTTGGTGCATCAGAAATTGTCGTTCTGATAATTTAGTTTGATTGTATATATCTATTAATTTGGATAAGTCGGGTTTCGCTTCAAAAGAAATCCATTTTCCATCAAACAGAATATCTTTCTGCTGAAGCTGTTCTCCACAAAAAGCCTTCAAATCCCCAATTGCAGCACAAATAGGGTGATTTTTAGGAAATAATTCAAGTGCATAATTTATCGCATCCAATGCTTTAGAATAATTTTTACTGTCAATAAGTGCATTAATCCAATCAATAAAAACCCGCGGTCTTTTTGATCCATCTAATTTAGCAAGCCTTTCTAGCCCCTGAGTACCTTCTAACAAGGATACAGCCTCTCTAAACCAGGCATCAAATTGTGGCTCTAATTCTTTTTGAGTTATTTGCATCCATTCTTTTAAGAACTCAGTAAAATCTGGGAGAGGGTCAACACTAATATCAATGACATCCTGCAAATTAGGGCGTGCTGTATAATCTGATTGCTCAAACTGCTGCATAGTATCTAATAATGATTTAACTCGATTATCCGGTTTTTCAGATAAATAAATTGACCGCAAATACCTTGCTCTTACCTCATCCCGCTCTAAATCATCAACATCATACAACTGTATACTACGACCATAATCATCTTCCATTTCAAAAACTGCAAATAGTGCCTTATATGCCTGCCGTGCGAGCTTATATTGTCCATGATCAAACAATGTCTCTATTTTATTAAATAAGCTCGAAATTGAAGGAATAAATTGCGCGTACTCTCCAAGTGAATCCTCATCATCATATCCATTCCATTCTGGTTCTTCATTTGCTTGTTCCTCAATTTCTTCTAAAAGTGACTGAATTTCATCTAGGATACTCTCATCTGCTCTCTCTAACTGATGAACTTGTTTTGTCTTCATCAATAGTTTATTAATAAACTCACGTCGAGCCGCAGGTTTTACTTCGTTTGCCATTGAAATTAAAATCAGCCTCAAGTCATCAACTGTATAGCTTTGTAATAACCTGCTATATTCCTCTGTAAAAGCTTTTATTGTCATTGTTTTTATTTTATTCATTGGCATACATCTCACACAGCAAAGGCTCAGCGACCTATTGTACATTAATAATGTCAATCAATCTAAATTGTAAACTATTACATTAACGGTTCCATGATAAAATGAATTATTTAGCCATTGTGAATTATTATATGACGGATACCATTACCTTACGCGAACCCTCAGCACAAGATGAAAAGCTTTTCATTTCAACAATGAATAATAGCCAAGAATTTCATTTTCCATTTATTACTGCACCAAAGACTACAGAAGAATTCGCGAGCTACCTGGAAAAAAGTAAAAAAGAAAGTGAACACTATTTCATTGCATACTCTTCAGATAATAAAATAATTGGCGTATTTAATGTGAGTGGTATGATGCAAGGCGTTTTCAAAAGTGCTTACCTTGGATACTATGCCTCTGTTGATTTTGCAGGTAAAGGCTTGATGAGTAAATCATTAAAGCTAGTCTTAAAGGAAATTTTCATAACATTGGATCTTCACAGAATTGAAGCCAATATCCAACCCACTAATACAGCATCAATTCATCTTGTGACCAAAAATGGATTTTTAAAAGAAGGTTTCTCTCCTCGATATTTAAAAGTAAATGGTATTTGGCAAGATCATTTCCGTTTTGCTTTAACGCTCGAAGATTGGCTTGCAAATCAACAAATATAATAGAGAAACCAATGAATTCAATCCACAGTCCGAATTTTTATTTATTTACCGGTGGTCCTGGCGCAGGTAAAACAACTGTATTAGAAGAATTAAAACAACAAGGACATTTAGTTATAGCTGAAGCAGCACGTGATATTATCAAAAATCAACATGCTACTGGTGGCAATGCGACCCATACTGGTAATAGAATCGATTATTGTGATTTAATGCTCAAAAAATCCATCACAGATTATACAAAAATGGTACCCGTTACCGAAAGAATAATATTCTTTGATCGCGGTATTCCAGATTTGTATAGCTACTCTGAACGATTTTGTGGTGGAGTAAGTTCAGAAATTATTGAGGCAGTGAATCACTATCGATATAACCAAAAGACATTCCTCTTCCCTCCCTGGCCTGAGATTTATTGCCATGATACTGAGAGAAAGCAGGATTTTGATGAAGCAATAGAAACTTATCATGCAGTTAAAGAAGGGTATTTAAACTGTGGATACGATGTAGTAGAAATACCAAAAGTCTCTATTACTGAACGAGCAGAATATATTTTGAAAATTATTGATGAAATAAAGTAATAAATGAACAAGTAACGGAGATAGGATGCAATCAATGCAAACATCAAATAATATAACCAATGATGAGATGTCTACACTCACGGATGATGAGTTACATGCCCTGGCTATCCAATATATTAATGAATCAAACCAGCTTATATTTCAAAATCTACCTAAATTAATTTCACAAATAATTAAGCAGGAAGCTTGGAAAACCAGAAATAATGAGTTTAACAATTTTGGGGAATATGCGCTTAATCAAGCACCCGAAGGTCTTGGCATTACTAACAATGAAATGCTGTGGTTATTAAAATCTGCGATGAATAAAAAGAATCAGCATGCAGCTCATTGGGCAGATGTTCTTGGCGAAGTGGATTCCAGTGTTAGGACTTATGCTAAGGAAAAAAAGATCCAAATTAAAGAGTTGGGTGGACATTTAACAGATTATGATGATACTAACCCTCATCTTATTCCGGAAAATGTTATTACTTATTTACCCTCGCGTTCCAAGTCAAATGATGGGCTACTTCTTAAGCTGAAAAAACAAGATCCGCAAGCCTATGATGATGTAGTACAAAATAAAATTAAACTAAAAGAAGCTTGGGCGCCTATTCCTCGAAAAAAATTAGAACCAATTGAATCGGTCAAAAATAAATTTTCTAGTCTGAGCAAGTCCGATCGAGAAGCATTTTTAGCATGGCTAGAACAAGAAAAAGAGAATTTAGACTAAGACAGCTCATTATATGTACTCAAAGCATTAACAGGAAATTGAATCACTCCTGCCTTTTGGCTATTGTTAGCATATTCAAGCTTCTGTCGGGAATAAAATCATTTCCATCCATATCATACTGATGGACCATTTCAAATCCATTTCGAGCAAGCATTGCCTGTAATTCTTTGGAAGTATATATTTGCAAGCTAAAACTATTAGTATATATTTCCGGCTCGTTCTCGCCTTTAGCAATCGTGTAGTGATCATGAGAGGTAAGCAGTCCATTTTTCCGATCAACTTCAGAATGCTGAACATTGCGGATTTTGACTCCGTTGACGACACTTTCAATGTCCATCTTAAAATTACCAATAATATCATCGGTAATCGCCTGTAAATTAAAAATATCAAAAACATACAGACCACCGGCCTTTAGATTAGCATGAACATTTTGTAACGCTTTTTCAAAGTCCGTTCGGGTTAAATGGCCAATTGCATTAAAAATAGTAATAATGGCATCAAATGTGCCAGCATGAAGGTCTCGCATATCACCATCAATAAACATTATATTTTTTCCTAAGCTTTTAGCTTTTTTACGAGCAACCTTTATAAGCGCAGGGCTAAAATCACTACCAACTACTTCATATCCACGATCAACCAGATAAAATACTTGGGAGCCTGTACCACAAGTCATATCCAGTACAGTCTTAACACGATGCTCATTTAAGAGTTTTTCAATTACAGCATTTTTAGCGTCCGTTTCTTCACTTACATTATGCGCATCAAAATATTCAGGCATTTGTTGATATTCAAGCGGCAAGCCAAGTTTATGTTTATCGTTCATTTCTTCACCAACCTAGGACCATCATGATCTTTAATTTTAATTTTACAAAATAATCATCTAGAGTAAAATTATTATCCAAAAATTTTATAGAGTTTATTCATGATAAATTCATGTCTATTTTGTAATTTAGCCAATGGAATAGAACCTGCTAACATCGTTTATCAAACTGAGTTTGTTTGTTGCTTTTTAGACATTGATCCGATCCATGAAGGGCATACTTTGATTGTTCCGAAAAACCATATTTTAGATATTGAAGAATCCGATCAAGCGACCCGATTAGATATAATGAATACTGCAGCTTTATTATCCGTAGCACTTAAGAAACAGTATTATCCAGATGGAGTTAGCATGATGCAGAATGGTGGATATTTTAATGATGTTAATCACTATCATATGCATGTATTTCCACGATATAAAAATGATGGATTTGGTTGGGTTGAGCCACAGTGCCCCGTAAAACAGCAGGCAACAAACTCACAAGTAGCAATTAATTTAAAAAAAATAATAGAAGAATTGTCTTAAAATCTGTCCTAGGAGACAATGCTTGCCACAAGCGCGCAGCAATAATGCGCTGTAAAAAGGACCATTCATACAACTCTAAAAAATATTCGAATAAAAAAAATCAAGCAATATAAAATAAAGCCAGCACACCTTTCGCTGCAGGTTGCAGTCTAGTTAACTTATTGTATTTTAAAGAAATAATCTGAAATTTTCAAAGTACGAGTGAAAAATTTCAAGCAATGTTCTAAAAAGAAACAAATTCTGGTAAGAATGAATTCTTACCCTTACATTTTAGGCCCAAAAAAGTAGGAATATTTTCCTACTCTTCAAGTATATCTTATTGAAATATATAAATTAATGTGATCTAATCAAACTGAAAATGGTATGCATGGAGGCATCCTTTAAAAATTCCAATAAATCGCATAAGGAATCTTCTATGACTAAAATTAGCATCAACATCCCCCAGGATATTCACCACCAAATTGTAAAAATAGCTGAGCAAGAAAATGATTCATTATCTTATACAATAACCCGGTTGGTGGAGATTGGCCTTTTAGTTGTAAACAATAACTCTGAAATAAAAGAGGTAAACCAATTAGAAGAATATTGTCAAAAATTAATTATACAAATTAATGGGATTGTTAAAGAATTAGCCGTACACCATTTTAATTTTAATAAAGAAAAAATTACTGCTATTGCCAATGAAACTATTGTTAAATTTAATAGCCTAAAGGGACTTGCCAATAGTTCTTTATAGTTGTGCAAAAATAATTCCTATATAATTTGCTCTGCTTTAATAATGCTTATTTTTAGGAGAATTAATTACACGAGTTTTGAATAAGGTCATTGTTATTACAGGTGGTACCACAGGAATTGGTGAAGCTACATGCCATCTTCTTGCAAAAGAAGGAGCAATGATCGCTTTAACCGACATTAATGATAGTGCTGGAAAAAATACAGTACAAAAAATTAAACAAGAAGGTGGGCGAGCTGAATTTTGGCATATGGACACACGTTTTGAAAATGAAGTGAAGCAAGTCATACAAGAAGTTGCCAATCAATTTGGACGCATTGATGTATTAGTCAATAATGCAGCTATCATTGGAAGTAATAATCCTACTCATGAATTTCTTGAAGAAGATTGGGATAAAGTGATGGCGGTAAGTGTTAAAGGTGTGCTTTTTTGCACCAAGCATGTAGTCCCCTACTTAAAGAAGGCTGGTGGAGGTAGTATTATCAATGTTTCATCTCTTCATGGATTATTAGGTACACCTGATTATCCTGCAAATCACGCTGCCAAAGGTGCCGTGCGACTAATGAGTAAAACAGATGCCATGCTTTATGTTAAAGATAGAATCAGAGTCAATTCAATTCATCCAGGATATATCCGCACGGCTTTAACTGAGGAAATTGCGCAAAAATCTGGAAATTATTCAGAGGCTCGTGCGCAACAAGATAAATTACAACCAATGGGTCATATGGGTGAACCGTTAGACATTGCTTATGGCATTTTATATCTTGCATCAGATGAATCTAAATTTATTACGGCCAGTGAATTAGTCATTGATGGAGGTTGTAACGGCGGTCGGTTAATCTAATTCATAAGGGGCTATTCTTCATTGCGAAGCGCTTATTAAAATGTGTTCGCCATAATTGTACAACAACGAAATATGGCCTTCTTTTTCTAAAAATTTATATTCTGCTTCTGGCACTTGTTGCGCATAGAGTTCCGCGTGCTTAACGGGTGCTTGTTTGTCGTTCCCTCCTTGCCAAACAATCAATGGACATTGAATTTGCTTTAAATCAAATCCCCAAGGTTTTAAAAGGAGTTTAAACTCCTCAACTACCCAAGAAGCATTTTGCCTAAATGCTTCTTTTAATGCTAAAACTATTGCTTCTTTGTCATGAGTGTTTTCAAAAACTTTTGCATCCACTTCGGGCAATTGCTTTAGCATTTTTCTTAATTGATTGGGATTTTCCAAAGATTTGCATGACATGTTCAGCATGAATTTTACCATCATAGGAAAATAACGAACCATCCAGTTCATTAACTTTTGTGTTTTAGATAAGCTATTCATTACTTCTGGATGAGTCAATGGCGCCATACCTGAAACAATCACTGCTTTATGAAGCATCTTGGAAATGTGATAAGCACAAGCAGCAACATAAGGTGCACCACCAGAATGCCCTACGATAGAGAATTTTTTTAAATTTAATAGAGAAGCAAATTCTATTATATCTTCTGGATAGTCCAATAATGTCCGATTTTTTTGAGGCGACGATAGACCCATTCCTGGCCTATCCAAACCTATTAATCGCACTTGGACTTTAAGAGCAGTCGCGTGCAATTTCTCTGCTTCAAGACGGCTTCCCGGTAACCCATGAACAAATAATATGGGAAATCCATTGCTAGAACCATACTCTGCAAATCCAAGATGTCTGCCATCTTTAAGTTTAAGGATACTAGAATTAGTCTTCATAAAACCTCTCAAACAAAATCTTCCTCAATTTTATTTTAAATTTTTATCGGCAAACACCTTCATCGCCGCAACCAGATACTCGACTAAATCAGGATGAAAGCGATTATAGAACTCACGAAAATCTGGATGGTCTAAATACATTTGGCCAAGCCCTAAATAAGTTTCCTTCGTGGGCGTCCAAAAATTATTAACCCAATCGTAATGCTGTTGAATCATTTTTTGAACACTCTTCGAATCTACTGATTCACCTTGTTTGAGTGCTGCCACAAGCTGCAAATGCAGTTTTTCTCCTGCACCTTTAAATTGTTCCCAATCAGGCTTTTTCCAGTGAGCAACGCGTTGCCAACTGTCATCAATTTGTTGTTGTGACATCATTCCTGTATCAAGCATATATTGTTCATGCTCTTGTTGTTTTTTGGGGTCAAACCCATCAAATAGTTCTTCAGTACGCATTTTATGTCCTCTTATATGGGAAATGGTTTTATCAATCGTTTGAATTAGCGTTTGGGTGCGCTCAACTTTGGATTGCAAAGAGGATTTATGTTGTTGTAATGAATTTATTTTATCAAAATCATCAGCACTCAAAATCCGCTTGATTTCATTAAGAGGAAATTCAAGCTCACGAAAAAACAAGATTTGCTGTAACAACAGAAGTTGTTCTTCTTGATAGTAACGGTATTGGTTCTCACCATAAAAAGCAGGTTTTAACAAACCAATTTCATCATAAAAACGCAAAGTACGAGTACTTACCCCAGATAACCTAGCCAACTGTTTAATCGTGTACTTCATAATTGTTCCTCTTAATTACAAACACACGATAAAGGTTGACGTTGCGGCAAGGTCAAGCATTTTATTTATAATTTTTATATGAAACAAATAGACCATCCCCAATGCGATAAAAATGCATTTTTATCTTCTTCTGACTGCTGCATTGTTTTATTTTTTCCTAATAAAACCTGTTCCAGATAATAACGACTGTCTTCAAAGAATCGCTGCAGCTGATAGAATTGGCATAATTTAGGATTAGTTTTATATTGTGGATTTAATTTCTGATAAAACTGAATCATTGGCGCTTGCTCATAATGCCAAAGATCTCTTTCCCTCGGGGCAATTTTTATTCCATCCCAATCAACCAGCCATACATCCAATGGTGTTTGCAGAACATTATAATGATGTGGGTCACCATGAGTAATGACAAAAGGAATCTTCTGTTGGATAAAATGTTTCTTCCATCCCTGTAATTGAATCAATTTATTTAGTAATTGCTCTTTATGTTTTTCTAATAGAGACAGCATCTCTTTAGAATGTATTGAATCAATAATTTTCACTTTGTGATTAATCCAATCATTCATTCCTAGTGCATAACTGATATCAAAATGTTCTCTCTCAAACGATGAGAAAGACTCAATGGGTATTTGATGCAATTGAAAAAGAATAGATGCCATCTTATCTGCTAAAAGTTGATTAGGTGAATAAGTGGGGTGAACTCCTTCAATATAATCAAACAAAGTTAAAACTAATTCTTTGGTCTCAAAACAATAATCCCCGTGAAGATTTGCAAGCATATGGGAGATGTTGGTTAGACCAAATTCTTTTTTGAAACGATTTAAAGCAATACCTGTTTGATTCAGTGAATCCATTGTTGGGTGGATGGGCACTAATGATTGATGTTTAGGATAAACTTTGAGGAAGTATTTTTTATCCAGGTTCGTCTCCACAATAAACCCATAAAAAGAACCCACCTCAATAAAATGAAGTGTTAAAGCCTGAACCTTAAAACCTTCATATAAATAATCAATCAGCTCTTGATCAGTAAAATGCAATTCATTACGGCTCATAATTTCTCAATAAATTGAATAATTTCTTAATCCTGGCTTTATCCTTATTAGCCTTTTCCCAATTGACTACCGGTTTTGTATTTTGATTAAATTGAATTCCATTTTCACAAGCCCAGGAAATTTGATTCAATAAAGCATACAGGATTACCAATTGGTATTGCTCTTTATCCAGCGCAAGCTCTTCCATAATGGCATTACTATAAAAATCACCATAAGGCGTATCAAACCAACTTAATTTGATCCGACCCAACGCTTCTAAAGGATCTCCTTGGGTTAAACCATCCAAATCCACCAATCCATTAAATAATCCTTCATGAATCATCACATTTTTTGAGCAAATATCTCCATAGTACATGATGGGTTTTATCGAATTAAAATAAGTTGTGTAATCCCGATAAAGTTGGGTTGCAATAGATTCCATTTCAGAATCCATGACTCCTGTACTCTTGCCACGCTCTATGGATTCTTCCACCCACAGTTTCATTCGCTCTGACCAACTATCATTTAGATCATTATCTCCACCCCAAACCACACCAAATTGAGCAGTCACAGCTAATGTTTTTACTTTTCTAAAAATAACTGCAATCTCATGCGCCAACATCTTGAGTTGACTTTGATTCAAAGACTCAATGACCAAGCCTAAATCCTGTCCCTCTATTTTATTTTGTATTTGATAACAAAAGGGAATAAACGCTTGACTGTAATCTTCTGCCAAGATATCTGGGACTTTGATGTCTAATGCTTTAAATTCTGGAATGTGCAGTTGAGAGCCACGCAAGTATTTGTCAGTAGGACTTAAACGAACAATTACTGCTTTATTACTTAGAGCAACACCATAGACCTCATTACAAATACCTATCGTAATTCGGTTAATTGATTTGGGTATTTCATTAAAATGATGAGCAATAATTGTATTGATCATCTCTAGGTGAGATTGTTCGGAGTAATTCATTTTTAAAATACCTTAAGTTCCTGACTGTTTCTTCACGTAACATCGATAGCGCCATATTATCAATCTATTTATTGGTGTTGACGCATATGAATAATGGATTTCATTCCATAAAATTATCGGGAGATTATTGTACCCTAATCCCTTTATCACATGAACATCATGATGATCTTGTTGAAGCAGTAAACGATGGGAATTTATATAAACTTTGGTATACCTTTGTTCCAGAACCCAGTAAGCTTAAAGAAAACATTAATCTTCGTTTAAAAATGCAACAAGAAGAGTCCATGCTTCCCTTCACAGTAATTGACAATCAGTCAAAAAAAGCAATTGGGATGACTACATTCATGAATATTGATCGAGAAAATCGCCGAGTCGAAATCGGTGGAACATGGTATCGAAAAAGTGCTCAACGCACCACCATTAATACTGAATGTAAGCTTTTGCTATTATCCCATGCCTTTGAAACCATGAATTGCATTGCGGTTGAATTTCGTACACATGCTTTTAATTATCAAAGTAGAAAAGGCATAGAACGACTTGGTGCAAAACTTGATGGAGTCTTAAGAAACCATATGATTATGCCCAATGGAACATTGCGAGATACTTACGTTTATAGCATTATTGCAAATGAATGGCCGACTGTGAAAGCACATTTAGAATTTTTAAAAATGAATAAGATTTCCTAAAATGATTAATACTGCTCAAAAGCCCAAAAAGAGGAACTGTTACAAAACCCAAATTCTGAACTTTTGAATAACATGCTAACTAAAAGCGATTGACTATGTATCTACTTTTTTTCTTGTTCCTGAAACACATCTGGAAGTTACAAAAAATGCAGTCTTTGCGGTGGGTGCGGGAAGTATTGGTCATTATTCTCATTGTGCATGGCAAACTTTAGGCGAAGGTCAATTTATGCCTTTATCTGGCAGCAATGCATTTATTGGTGAAGTCAACCAATTAGAACGAGTCCCTGAATATAAGGTGGAAATTATTTGCACCGAAGATCAAATTAAAGATGCCCTGGCTGCATTAAAAGAAGCTCACCCCTATGAAACACCATCGTATCAAGTGTTACGACTTGAAACTATTTAGATAGGAATTAAGCTTCTTCATTGGGCCAACCATTAATTTTTATATCCAGGTGATTTAACAATGCAATGACATCAGGGAAGGAAAAACTTGCTTTGCTTAGCGTATTGCATTGGATATCAATGTTGTAATTGATGGCATTGGTAAAATCAGCGTGCTTTAAGTTGGTGCGCATAAACAAACTATTATGTAAGTCTGTTCCTACGAAACTCGTATGATTCAAATTGGCTTCTCTAAAATCAACCTCGTGAGCCTTACACCCTTCTATGATTAAATCAGCAAGCGTAAGTCCAAAAAAACTCGAATGACTTAGGTTGCTTTCATAAAAATACAGTGGGCTTGTAAGTTTTACCAACGGCCAGCTTAATTCAGTCCAATTGATTCCTACAAGTTTGGATTGTTTAAATGAGACTTCTGAAAATTTACATCCTGGAAATTTTGCAAGAGACAGATCGCAAGACTCAAAATCACAGTCAATAAATTTTACTTTGCTAAAAGTAACACCTATAAACTTACATTGTTTAAACTTGCAATTTTGAAACTCAATATGTTCGACTCTAATTTCATCAAGTATTAACTGGCTAAAGGTTTCTTCGGTGTAACTATCAAGATTAAATGGCGTCATTATAATTAGGTCCCCATGGCCATATTTTCTATTAATTGAATTTCTTCAAGAGTGAGCTCAAAATCATTGATATTTAAATCATCTGTCATATGCAGTGGATTTGTCGTGCCTGTTAAAGGCAACATCTCCAGATGTAGAGCAAAACGAAATATAATTTGTGGGATGGTTTTATTATATTTTTTAGCAACATTTTTTATGTAGAGAGTTGATAAATAAGGCAGATTGGCAGTGAGTAAAGAAAACCCCTGATATATCATTTTGTGTTTTTTACAAAATAGCCTTACCCCTTTATCCCATTGAGTGCGTGTGAAACATCGATTTTGTACGAATGAAGGTTTTATAGAGACTTTGCCATATAGCTTCTCTAACTGCTGCATAGTTACATTTGAAATTCCAAGAAATTTGACTTTCCCCTGATGAACTAAATCTTCCATAGCCTGCCAAATTTCTAAATCATCAGCTGTAATTCCCTGAGCCAGAGAAGGCCCATGAAGCACATACGAATCAATATAATTTGTTTGTAAATGAGCAGCCGAACTGTCAAAAGATTGTTTCACTTGATTGGTTAATGAATCAAATGCATCATAAGGTAAGCGAAAGTCTTGGCCATGTACTGATGTAAATTTTGTTTGTAGAAACAAATCAGCGCGTGTCTTTTGGCTGGTTTTTAAAAATTTCTGAATTGCAAGTCCAACACCTTCCTCAAAATAGTGCTTTCTTTGATTGGCGGTATCAATACCCTTAAAACCTAAGTTTAAAGCCTGAAATACCAGGTGCTCAGTATTCTCCTCTTTCCAGGCTGTACCATATAAAATAGGAGGAGTATTTATCATATTGCTATTTCCATTGTGGTCACAGGATAATCTTTGAATTCATCCATACCAATTTTTAGCCATCCCAACCGTTCATAATACTCAGGGATTGTTTGATCAAAGGCAAATAGATAAAGTCGTTCAAACCCGAGAGCACGTGCTTTTTGTTTTGTCCTATCGATTAACATGGATCCAATCCCTTGATTTTGATATTCAGGATCAACTACAAGTGATCCAAGCCATGGAGCTAAATCAGGTCTGATGCCATCATTATAACGTAAAGAACACATCCCTACGGGCTTTTCCCCATCAAGTGCAACAAAGGTGATAGGTAATATATCTTCATTTAAGTGCTCTGTGAAACGCAGGACTACTCGTTCAACTGAAATATCCGGTAGCCATATTTTACCCAGTACTTCATGCCAAATTTCAGCGCATCTTGGTATACTGTCTGGGTGATTTTTAAGGAGATCTATAGTGATCATTTTTTTCCTTTTCATACTTTAAAGCGCTTAACCAATATGCGACCATTCACAAAATTTAAAATATCATCTTTATGGCCTTGAGTATTATCCCAAAACTCTTGAATATACGGTTGTGCAAGCCATTCGAAAATCATAGGAATATGATTTAAATTAGCTTTTTCAAAGTGTATGCTCATAATTTTCACATTCCTTAATCAATTTAAATCGTTGCACAGCAGTCCCTTCATAAATTATTGTTTCATGAAACATAGCCTTAGGACGTACCCACATCTGATGATTTCCAAATTGTTCACAATGATATAATGCTTTATAAACCACTAACTCTTCTTGGGTTTCACTATGCAAAGCATAAGCAATAATTTCGTATACTTTACCGGTTTTATAATGTCGATATCGTTCATTTACTGTTGATTTAATTAGCATTGATTACTTCTTATTTAGGGGAGATTCCGCATTGTAGGATGATATACAAACTCTACCTCTATCCCATCCGGATCTTGAACACTAAAGCTGTGCGTACCTATACCAAAAGTTTTAGGTTCATTCAAAATATTGAGGTGATTTTTGAGTGCAAACTGATAAAGCTTATTTACTGCATCAACCGAATCCAACGCAAAACCAATATGTTCTAATCTTTGATGTGCAGGAAATTGATGATTTACTTTATGAAGAGACAAACTATCCTCATAATGAGTTAAATACACATAGTCTTCAGTCTTAAGTTCCGTACGCATTCCTAAAGTATGATAAAATTCTTCACATTCATCGAGATAATACACAGCCAAAGCAATGTGTTTTAAACTTGCCTTTTTTGGCAACACTTTAAACTCCTCCTATTGCGGAATGTATACACGAATCAAAAGTTAGAAAATAGCTCTGTGGCTGATTTTTGTCGTATGTTATTGTTTTAATTTCTTCATTGTAGTTTTTGTTAGTATATACCGAAATGATTTTACGCCAAAAGGCTAGAGCACTTTTGTTTTCTGGAATTATTGAAACCTCCCAATAACCTGGATAGGTGTTCCAAATTATTTGCGCTACTTGGCCACCGACACCTTTCCCTTGAAATTTTGAAAGAATAAAAAATTCACTCATATCCCAACTGTTGATAGGCAATGATTGGAGTTGGCGAAGTAAAACAAAGCCTGCTAACTGATCCTCAATTTTAATTAAAAATGCTTTTCTTGTAAGCTCTTCAAAATAAGATCTTAAGTCATCAAGAAGATGAAATAATCGGTTGTTCATTATTCATGATTACCCTCTTGAAGAATTCCTTGAGTTTCTGAATCTTCGTTAAAAAATTTGGCAAAAAATGTTTTACTTAACTTGGGATTTTTTTTGTTTATTCTTGTAAACTCTGCTATGAAACCGCATTTCTTATAAAACTCAGGAGCCTGAAAAGCGCTGGTCACTAAATTAATATTATTAAAGCCCTTTCCCTTAAAATGATTCTCCAGAGCAACCAACAACTGTTTTCCATATCCTTTCCCACGACAAGAACCCTCTATCCAGATATCATCTACATAAATTTCCGAAAATGCGGTAAAAGCATTAATCACCCCAAAAACTTCTTTTTGTGCATTGGAAATCGTTACTGAAAAACGTCGGTAATTAACATCAATACCATGCTGAGCCTCATAAGCAATAAATCCTTTTGTCATTCGATTTTCTGTGTCTTCATCCAATTCGTCAACAAATTGAATTTGATAATCTCTATCTTCTAAAGAATTAGAATTCTTTTTGAGGTCTTTTAAGTAGCTAATTATCTGCTCTAGTTGTATTTGTGGACTTAACATACCATCCACAACTAAATCAGCACTTTTTTTGAGTTCATCATCAAAAAATAAAGGTCTTGATTGATTTAGATAAAATTTAATTTCTTCAAGAAGCTCCTCTTTGGTATTGCCCTTCCCTTCAAAATCTCTTAATAAGCGACGGCATAAAGAAACATCCAGTGGCACTTCAATATGAATGCAAGTATCGATGTATTTACCTGTTTGCGTATGAAGCGTTCCAAGCGGGGCATCAAACACAATATAGGGTGTAGGGTTTAATGGGGTATTGAGTACAGGATGAGTCACGTTTTCGCCTTTTGCCAGGCTTGCTAAAATATGTTGCAGCGCATCTCGCTTAAACTCACTATAATCACTGCCTTGATGATGCCAATCAATATAATTATTTGGCTCAGCTGAGATTTCATCAAAATCATCCCATGAAATTAACGTGGCAGAAAATTCTGAAGCTAATATCTTAGCTAATGTGGATTTGCCAGCACCTGTTTTGCCGCTAATTCCAATAATATGAGGACGCATAATATACTTCCGTAAAATTATTTCTCTTGGCAAGGAGTTCCTTGATGAAAAACCATTTGCCAACAATTGTTTTTATATTGCCAGATTGAGGAGCGCAAGGAACTTTTGGATGCAACAGTGACTTTATAAGTTGCAAGCATTACTTCAGACGATAATTCTAAAACTGAAAAATTCTCAACAAAATAGTTCTGTGGGTCTTCTTCAGGAAGAGAATCGAGTAGGTCATTTTTGTTGTAAATTAAACCTGAAGCACCATATTCGATAAATTCATCAGCAATAAGTTTCTTTAGTTGTGTGCTGGATTTTCTCACTTTTGGTGTTAAAAGAGAAATTTCTAACTCATAAATGCACTGATGTTCTTGTTTCATAGTGGCTTTCTCATTGATTCAACCAAATTATAACTTCTTAGATGTATTATCCTTGGTAAACCATAATATCAAATCATCATCCAGAGCATAGGCTTGTCCTGGTACGGTAGGCTCATAATTATAAGTTGGGCCTAAACCATTAGGGCAATAACCTCGTTTTACATACAAGCGTTGGGCATATCCATAACCTCCATCGGGACCACCATATAACCCTACACCAATACCAATAACTTCGTGCTTCCTTGCCGCTTCGCCTTCAGCGATGGTAAGTAACACACTTCCTATTCCTTGTTTACGAAATGATGGCAATACATTTAAATCCATAATTTCAGGTATTTTTTGTTGAGCAAAAGGCTCATACAGGGATGTCCATTTTAAAGTGACATAACCCGCAATCTGGTCTTTAAAAAAAGCCACCCATATCCTGCGCTCAGCATTTTGTTGTTCTTGGTAATAAGTTTCAAACAGTGAAGTAGGTTTTTCCCAATTTGCTTTCTGAAATGCTTCTACAAGTTGAGGGATATCTGCTAATTCAAACGTTCTAATAGTAATGGAATTTGAGTTTAAACTTAAGTTATCGAGTTTTTTTACCATGTATACCATATTCCATTCATAACCTTCTGGTTTTAAATCAAAAAGAGGAGTAAAACCGATTGATTGATAAAATTGATAGGTTTTAAGGTAGTTTTCTTCTGATTCAGAAGGACTTAAGGTTTCAACCGTTATCGTTTTCGCACCTTGTGTTTTTGCGAAATGGCAGGCTGCATCAAATAATTGTCGCCCTATGCCCTGACGGTGATAATCTTTTCGTACTGCCATCCAATAAATGTTGGCATTGTGAGGATAAGGAAAATCAATGGAAATCAGACCCAGCGACTCATTATTCTTTTTTGCGGCAAAATTAATCCGCGCTTTTACTCCTTTTTCATAATGCTCATTAGCTTCGGATAATCCAAAGTATTCAGGCAAATCGTGGGTCAAGCTTTGACATACCTTTTGCGCCAATTCCCCAGTTATTTTTTCAATTTGAATCATAATATTTTTCCAAGCAGAATATCGTGAGCATCCTCTTTACAACCAGGATCATTCTTATATTTCTCTAGTCCAAGATAACCAATAATTATAGAGTTTTTGAATATCATTGGAACATAATATAGATTGAGCCTCTGATAAGCGTTCAACTGGCCAATCCCACCAGGTCATTTCTAATAAGCGAGCTATATCTTCATCACTAAAGCGCTTACGAATCAATTTAGCTGGGACTCCGCTGACAATGGAATAAGGTTCTACATCTTTAGTAATAACCGCACGAGCACCGATAATTGCACCTGTTCCAATCTTAATTCCAGGCATAATCATGGCCTCACTTCCAATCCAAACATCATGCCCTACTATGGTATCTCCAGCTGACTGATAACCATCAATTGCAGTTGCAAATTCAGGATCTTCTGTATAGAAAAAAGGAAAAGTGCTAATCCAATCCATACGATGACCTTGGTTTCCAGCCATCATAAATGATACACCACTGCCAATTGAACAAAAGCTACCAATGATTAATTTATCCACATCATTTTGATCGGGTAATAAATAACGCGCACAATCATCAAATGAATGACCATGATAATAACCTGAATAATAACTGTAACGTCCTACAATAATATTGGGATTAGTTACTTGTTGATCTAATGGAATGCCCTTAAATGGGCTGTCAAAATAATTATTTTTCATCGTTGTCTCAATCAATAGAATGGCGAATCTCTAAAATTTCTAGGATATCCCCATTTCCAAATCACATTCTCTTCTTCTAACATTTTTCTCTAGAGATATTGAATCATTTTTTAGAGTATTATTATTCAATTTCTGATTTACATCATGAACTCTAGGTATTTTAATTACATCAGAAGTAATAAGTTGATTAATATTCAACTGCATCCGATCTTTTGAATTCATGGGATCTTTAAATTCATACGCTCCAATTTTTACATTTGGAACCAATAATTGTTTTTGAATTGACTCAATTCCTTTACTTAAAAGAACATCATTCCAATCCGTTTTGGATTTACCAGGCAAAACCTCAGGAGCTAAAATTTTTACTTCAATCCCCTGCTCTTTTAACAACTCTACTGTCTTATAAAGAGTCTTTTGAGACTTGGAATTATATCCATCATTATCTGCAGCCACCAGTATTTCTTTAGGCTTGTAACTTTGAATTACTTCGCCTAAATTTTTGATATTGGAAATTCCAAAAGAAGCCAATACTGTTGCTTTTCTGTCTGCCATAGCAATGGATGCTGCGGTTTCTGGGCCTTCTGCAATATAGAGGCGGGAATTTTTCATCCCTTTTTGAATAAGTCCGGCACTACCCTCAATAATACCTTTGGACAATTTGGCAGACTCAAGAAAGGTATTTTTCTTAGCTGTTTGCGCATCTAAGTAAATACGTTGAACACCGGTGAGTTCTCCTTGTTTGTTTCGTGCTGCAAAAAGAAGAGCAGGAATTTTATTCGTTTTTTGCTCTAACTCCCCATTTTCATTGTAGGTGGTCCAAGGAGCTCCTACTGGCCAAAACCGTGCATCGATTTCTTTGGCAGGATCAATGCCTCGGTGTTCTTTTAAGTAGCGCTCAGCAAGGGTTCCTTTGATTGAAGCACCTCCGTTCCATATACTAAGAGCGGCCAAAATTTTATTTTTTCTTTCTAATTCATTAGATATCTTATGTTTTTTACTTACATCTACTCTTGATGTAATTGGCTGATAACCGATGATCTCAGAGGCTTTTTTAAGTGCCTCTGGAAATGAAATATGATGCTCTTTCATTAAGGCTTGAATAGGTGAGCCCCCAACCCCATCACTAAAGTCATACCATAAACCTTGGCTTTTACCTTTCAAAGTCACAATTAATCCGCCGCTGTAACGTAACTCTTTAGTATTTTGTGATTTAGGTTCACCCCATATGCTCTTATAAGTTTGCTCTGCATTAGCTATTAATGCTTCATTAATGATTTGGGCATCGAGTTTTTGTGAAGCTTTATCAACACATTTCAGCTGTTTCGATTTGCTTGGATTAGGATGTGATTCTGAAATCCTATAATCATAGTCTGCCTCTAGCTCTTTGTTGACTTCCTTAATGGAGGAAGAATTAATAGGGCATTCTTTCAATGCCCACTGGTAAGATGTATGGCGTTCTATTCGGTGTAGTTGTTGATTTAACTGAGCCCAATTATTTTGCCAAGCAAGAATTTCTGACTTTTTTTCTTTGTGATGTATTGAGGAATACTGTTTAGTATAAGTGTGCAGTGATTTATTGAATTGGCTAAGTGCTTTAAGCTTCTCTTGATGCTGTACACCATGTGCTACTATTGTTTCTTTATTACCTTTTTCACAATTTAAAATCGAATCAAGAAAAGGTGATTTGATTAATTGATGAGCCAGAGCATCACGATGAGCTGAACACTGCATTGCTTCTTGTATTAATCCTTGCTTTTTTACCCCATAGTTGTCCCGATGAACTTTTTGCCATTGTTGATAAGCATTTTTCCCAGCCATTTTATAATTTAAAAATGTTTGATAAGCCTTGCGCTCAGTCAAAGATAAATCATTGAATCGTTCTTGTCGCTCAACTGCTCTGCCATATTTATTGAATAGTTTAAGATTAAGCTTAGCCTCACAAAGATAGGGATAATGTCCTTTAATGTCCTCTTTAATGCTTTGAACTGCTTCAAGCCGTACTTTAAAATTACTGTTGCTATGGATAAAGCGTTGCACATTTTCTTTATAACTATGTTTATTCTTTTGTTGATTCAACAGCTGCTTATCCAGTTTAAAATAAGACAAGACATCAGGAAGTGCTCGATGTTGAACTAATTGTTCAGCCAGCTCATTACGCTTTAGCAGATTATTTTTAAATGTTTCATCAAGAACATGAGGATTCTTTAGCTTTTGCGCCCAGCCTTCACTTAATTGTTTTTGGATTTCCTTATATGCTTTCGCTTTGTCAAAAACCTCTCGTCCCACCGGATTTAGACCTTCTCTAAATAAGCGGTCACGCTGAATTTGTGCATCGTGATGAATTGCCTTCCAAAGCTCTTCTGGCTTTTGATTGAGACTTTGTGCATGACTTAAAATATAAGGGTGAGCCAGTTTTGCTTCTCGTTTGATTTGAGCGGCCAAGAACTCTTTTGCCATTCCTTGAGCTTTAGAGTACTCCATCACTTGATTTCTTATTACATCCATTTGCGCATGCTTTACTAAAGTTTCTAGTCTTTTAACTGTAGCTGTTTCTCCTTTGCGGTACTCATATTGTGGCAGTCCAATTCGATTTAACTCACCTATTGAATAATGCTTCAAATAAGGTTTATAAAGTTCTAAATGCCCTACAATGATTGTTGCCAATTGATTTCTTTTTACTGATAAGGAATGTAATTCTTTTTTATTAGAGGGGGTTAAAGGATTTGTTGTTTTAAGCTGATTGATATGATGGGCTTGTTTGGCAATACGGTGATTTAAAGCCACATATTGGCGTACAACTGAAAAAGCATTTTTTTGGGGTGAGTCTAATGAATGAAAAAGCTTTGCTGTTTGAAATCTTAAGGCATCAGTACGATAAGTGCCCGCTTTAAAGCCCAGTTGTTCTTGAGCCAACTGATATAACTTTGAATCCTGCACGATTACATGCGCCATTTTTGCAGCACTAGGAGATTTATTTTGTTGCTTGCTCTGTAAATAAGTAGCAACTTGGTTTTCCATTGCATTCCATTCTTTTTCTTTGGTTAATTTTTTCTCAATCACATTCTGCAGATTTAATTTACTCTTAAATCGTTCCTGATGTGTTTTAAGTGTTTCTGCCGAAACCATCTCTAAAGCTGAAGCCTTATCAGCATCATTTAAGGTAATTGCTTTAACTAAAGTATCTTTATCATCAGTTATCACCGTCATTGACTCAATGGCACGGGTAATTTCTACATAAAAATTTTGGATTGTGGTTGAAAAGCGGTTAAAGCTTTCAATCAAGCCAATACCTCGTTTCTTATCCTTTCCTTGAGCTGCATAAGTGGTTAATACATAACCATGGTCTAAATGCTTTAATTCATTCGCATTGCGATTTAATTGAATTATTTTTTGGTTGTCTTGTTGTATCTCAATATGCTCATTAGTAATGGTCTTAATGATGCCCAATTCTGAATTGCGAATTCCATAAGGTTCAGAGTTTCGTTTCCATTGAATTTTATCACCCTGCATTAGTTGTAGTTTTCCTTGCTGGTATACTTCGAGTAGACGCTCCAAATCTTTTTGGTGGGCTTTATATTGTGGAAGACTGTTTAATGGCAAAGTAAAAGATTTACCATCAGAGCGCTGCAACGACAAAGTATTTTTGTTTTTATTCTGCTCACTGATTGGATTCACTGTCAGATATTCCCCTGCTTGAATTCGATAACGGGAAATGGCTGTGTTAAAGCGAATAACATCTTTTGCTGAGTAATACATGGAGTTTCTTAATTGAATGCCTGTCATTTTGCGCTCTATAAGAATTGGTTGTTGATGTATTCCACCGGTCAATTTACCTTCTTTTTGTAGCCCTTGACGTAAAATTTCAGTGACATCATGACGATTACGATGCGTAGGCGCAAAACATAAAGTTTGTTCACGTTCCGTTTGTGGCAAAGACAACCAAAGATTAGCCATCTGCTGCACTCGGTTTAAATAAGTTTTTTCGGTATGGACGTGGGTTAATTTTTCCACCGCATCATAAATTTCCCCACGGCTGGCATGTAACGCAGATTCTTTGAGGTGTTCGTCTTTTTGACGTAAATTATCAGTCATTGCCACAGTATGAATGCCATAATCTTGCACTATTGAAAACCAACGGCCACTGGATGGGGATGGAAGCTGGGCTTTGTCCCCGATGACTTTTAACTGAGTATTAAATTGTTCCACCAGTTTAATGATTTTATGTCCTTGGGGATTAGAAAGCATCGAAGCTTCATCCACCACAAAAATGGTTTTACTTAAATCTTGTTTTTGACGTTGTAAGCGCCCTAACTCTTTAGCAAAGGTTGTGGCATCTAAGCCACCTTTAACTGAAAGCTCATGAGCTGCAGAAGAACCAGCTGTAATTCCTCGAAAGGTATAACCCTGCTGCAAGGCCAATTCTTTAGTGAGTCGTAACATAGTGGTTTTACCAGTCCCCGCATAACCTTGAATAGCCATATAACGGTCTTTGGTGGTTAAAAAACTAATCATGGCTTGTTTCTGGGAAGTGGATAAAGAAAATTGCAATTCACTTTCTTTATCTTTGATAAAATCACTTACCTTTTGTTTGGTACAAATTGGGCTAATTGCATTTTTACCTTGCTCAATACAAGCAATCGATTCACTTTCTAAAGTCAGCTGCCAAGGGGTAGTTAATAAATTTTGCTTTGTGTAGGGATGGGTGGCTTCATATAGATTTTGTGTTTTAATTTGTTCTTCAATGGCTTGATTAATCAATTTCTCATCAATGATATGTTGACTTGCAATACTGTAGATTAATGCCTCTTTTTTTAAAGTACGCCAATCAAATACCGCTTGTTGCTGGCTCACTGATTCAATGGCCACATGAACTGCCTTTTGCGCATGCTGCATTTGATATTGTTCTTTACTGTAAAAGTACTCCATTACCCGTTCTTTGATCGTCTTGATGAAGGAATTTTTTTGCAGACTTATCTCTGAAACAAAGGCATGCGGATTAAATCCAAATTCATGGCATTCTTGTAAAATATCTTTACGCCACCCCTCAATATCAATGAGCTCTTTATCCACTTTAGTTTTTTGCGCTGCAATCGAAGAAGCTTTAGCACCTTGCCAACCATTTTCTTCCAAGACCCCTTCAATATCTTGTCGACGTTTAGAAAAATGAGTCATTAAGGATTCAGGAATTCCTTTTATTTCCCATAGTCCTTGAGCATCAACTTCCAATTCATAACCGATGTCTTTAACCCCATTGGCTAATTTATTGCGAAACTTAAGCCCACCATAAATATGATGCTTCATGATTTGCTCAATGACTCCTTTGTTTCCATTCATGTCACTGGCAAGTGAGCGCCACTTTTCGTCCTGGCAGTGGGTCATATTTTGTACCACTAAATGCACATGGGTCTGTGGGTCATTGGCTCGAGAATTAGGTTGTCGAAACGCAGCAATTACAAAATTTTGGGTATTGGCATATTCCAACTCACCATCAACAATTTGACGCGTTTGTGCAAACTCCTTTTCCATTTCGGTGACAAACCAATCCACCGTATCATCCATGATTTGCGCAAGCCGTGGGTCAGCTCCAGTTTCTAATAATATAGAAAAGGATTTCGGTGCGCTGACGGTCATGTCAAAACCCGGGCGGTGGTGAATGCCATCTTTATCAATGCGACCTAATTGCTGTCCATTAGGTAAAGTGCCTTGCAGCAAAGAAAGCATCTGTTCTTTTTCAACATTTTGACCATGAATTCCCAGTTCTTTAGCACCGCTGCCTAACCAGCGTATGCTTTTAGAGTCTTGGGCATAATAGTTGACTACATTAAGATAATACGATGCAGCTCCTTCTGCACTCTCCAATGGTTGAATGCTTAACATAGGGCCTCGCAGATTTAGTTATATAAATTCGCCGAGTTCCTTCTCCTCTATTGGTTTTTCAGTAATTTGTTGCTCGTTTTGCACCTCTTGCTGTGCTATAAGAGGGCCACTGTATTTATCAATTAATTGCTCTACATTTTGCCGCAAAGGATCAGGTTCTATATGACGAGCAATAAATTCTTCATTCTTAATGGAATAATCAACGTATTTTAACTGCACGCTGGCCGCTGGAAATTTGCCCTTAACACGCAGATACCCTTCTATGTCATTAAGTTCCTGGATTTGGGTCGGTAATACCAAACGCTTTTCTTTAATTTGCCTGGAAACCGAAATTCCATCACGCATGGTATTTGCACCATAACTCACGGATTCATTGACCTCTTCAATTTCATAAGTACCGATGTTGTGGGATGCAATATCTGCATCTTCATATTCTGGCAGCCGTAAATACAAACGAGTGGAACATAAATTGGATAAAATCGATGCCCCTTCTCGTCCATAGATTTTACGCAATTGCGAAGGACCATGATGTCCCAAGACAAAGCATCCACCAAATTTACGGCTTTCTGATTTGACGGACTCTAAAAAAGGTAGTGCATGCAAGGTAGCCAACTCATCTAAAATAAACCAAACACGTCGTTGATTATCTGCAGGCATGCCCAATATTTCTTTGGTAGCGGTATTAATCCAGGCAGAAATTAAGGGTCTTAGTGTTGGATGCTTGCGCCCATCAGAACTGACAAATAGAAAATTATCTTGCTGTTCATCTAATATCCAGTTTCGAATTGAAAATACGTCACCCTCTTCTTGTAAATACAGCAGTGACTTAAGATAAGTGGCCATCACCGTTTTCACATTTAAGGCGGTTTTTTGTACTTTGGTTGAAACTAAGGATTCAGCTTCAGTATGTTTTAATAAATCATAAATACTGTCTAACCCTGCGGTGAGAAGATATTGCAGCAACATGATGTTGGAGCGATTGGGATTTTTCTTCAACTCATTAGCTGTAGAAACAAAAATCATTCGTGCAGCATTAATCCAAAAAGGATCCATCGTATTATTAATTGGCATAGGCATTAGTGCTTCTGCTAAGGCTTCGAAATCAGCTTTATCCTCACACTCAGCCCATACATTCCAAGCATGCCCACGTGCATCCAAAGGATTTAAAATAATGTCTTTATCTTTTTGGTAAAACCGCGATAAATAGGTCCCTCCTTGTCATAAATAATGGCTCGCTCCCCTCGTTCACGAATTACATTTAAGAGTTCGCGAATAGCTACTGTTTTTCCTGAACCTGTAGTACCCACCATTTGAATGTGTTGTGTTTCTGAACCTTCAGGTAAATAAATACCAGCAACAGGATAAGGAGAAGTTTTAGAATTTTCTTTAATTGCCTCTTGTAACTGTGGAGCTGTCACTAAAGCATTACCGCGAAGAATCTTAGTCTTGCTTTGTTGTGCACCTCGTTTTTGCAACCATCCTACAATAAGAATCATACTGAACACTGAGGCAAGCAAAGAATCGATAAAGCTTTTCAAAAGTGCTTCAATAATTTTTTGATTGTTATTTTTGACCAATGGGAAATGCGCCATACGATTGCAAAATACTGGATATGCTTCACCTGTTGGCAGTCGCAGGATTATTTTTGCCTGATATTGGACTAATAAAGTGAGTTCTGCTTTTAAAAATAGCCTACCAAGGTAGCGTTGATATGTATTTGTGTGGAATATAAAAAATAAAGGAATCGTTAAGATTTGCACCAACAGCATGGCTAGGAATACTTTCTTTCCAACCTGAGTGAACATCCGAACGTTGTGCAAAAAAAGCTGACCACCGCGGATAAATAATTTTGTTGTATTTTTTGTCATCTACTTCTGCCTTGTATTATAGATTAATTACTTCTCGAGCTATCCTTAGCAGAACTGAAACAGTAGATTTTTGGGTTTTTCTTTTTTCCTCAAATAATGTTTTCCAACATTTTCACTATTTATTCATCGTAGTGCAAGATAAAAATGAGTTATTATATTTTGACCTTTTTGCTAATCTTAGAAATAAAAATGAGCTTAATGTTTGATTAACTCTTAAATCAGAAGATCCCATGCCATGCACGTTTTAAAATTCATTATTCACAGAGCGATCCCGTATCGTAGGTATTTGTTCAGTATCTTTGCCGCCATGTGTCTTATCACTCTTGATCACACATTGACACCTTTCTTGGTCAAGCAACTGATTGATACTGTTTCAGGGTATCTTATCCCCTAGTTGATTTTATATTTTTCATTTAAAATCGCTCGGGAGATAATTAGCTTTAAGCGCTATCGAACCGTAACACCGCAGTACAGGAATAAAATGAATAATATTTATAATACACTGACCTCAATCAATTCATTTGAGGAGTTTGAACAATTAAAATTAAACAGCACCATGTTTGAAGAGGTGATGAAAGAAATTCTCGCAAATCATCATTTACCCTTAAAACCTTTAGAGCTTTTTTCTGAAGGAACCAATATTGTATTTTCTTATGATAATAACTTGGTTATCAAATTATACCCCTCTTTTCATCAAGACCAATTTGAAAGTGAACGTCTGGTTTTAAAAGCTCTTGAAAAAAAGCTTTCAATTGAAACACCATCCATTCGCTATGAAGGAGAAATAGCGGGTTGGCCTTATATAATAATGACCCAACTGGATGGTACTTTATTAGAAACACTTTGGCCCACTTTAGATCATGACAATAAGTTAGTTATTATGAGAGAAATAGGTACATTGATAAAAGAAGTTCATTCTTTACCAACAAAAGGATTGGAGTCCATTGACTGCCATTGGACAAGCTTTATTAAACATCAAATAAAGCACTGTGTAGCACATCATCAAGTTAAGAAATTACCGAGTTCTTTACTGGAACAAATACCTGCTTATATTGAGCAAGTTGATAAAACCTTAAGCCAGATTGATAAACCAGTTCTTTTAACTGGGGAATACACGCCTATGAATTTTTTAGTCACTCAAATTGAGGGTGTTTGGCACATATCCGGTTTAATTGATTTTGGCGATACCATGTTGGGTCATTACCAATACGATTTATTAGGTCCAGGCGCATTCTTAATCCAAGGCAATAAAGAATTGTTAAGCGCTTTTTTAAATGCTTATGGGTATTTACCAAGCGAACTCAATTCTGAATTGCACCATCAATTAACCGCATTAATGCTGCTTCATAAATACAGTAACTTAAAAGTTCAAATAAGAATTCCAGATTGGGAAAATAAAGTGACCACCCTAAAAGACTTAGAAGATTTAGTTTGGGGATTGTAATATCGCCAAACTCTATATTCTTTGAGCCACCCAGACAGTGGCATCACCACACTTTGGATCTCTAACTTTATGTACAAGGACTTTAAAATTGCAATCCTGCAGCATCTGGGTATATTCTTCAGCAGAAAGCGAAGCATGATAGAGTTCAAATCCCCCATTATCACCCCAGACTTCACCGTATTCAGGGCCCGTGGTAAATATAAATAAACCGTTGAGCTCCACTAAAGATAACAGGATTTTTAATGTCTTTCGTTGATCATCATGCGGTAAATGAAAAAAACTATGCCAAGCAATTACCGCGTGAAATTTTTCTTGCAAGTCCAAATGGCGCATATCAGCAAGCAACCATTTTTCATTTGGAAATCGTTTCTTACATAAATCAATCATTTTTTTACTGGCATCAATACCTGTTACTCTATAACCTTGTTTAATTAAATATTGCGCAATAGGCTCTCCAGTACCGCACCCTACATCTAATACTTGGCTTCCTGAGGGGATGTTTTTTTGCAATAGGTCTAAATAAAATTGTTCCATTTGCAGTTCTTTATTACGATGGGTGTCAAACCAATCAATAATTTCTTCATAAGCAAGATATACTTTATCTCGATTTCTTTTCTTTGCAGAGCCATCCTGTCGGATTTGATACTTTAATTGAACAAAACCGCCACTGATACATTTAGTTTCGATGTGTTCTAATTCAACATCTTGTGCCAAGGGGCCAAATAAGGAACGACCAGAACCAAGCAAAACTGGAGTCAATGTTATGGTTAAATTATTAATTAGATGATGAGCAAGGAAATTTTGGATGGTGATACCTCCATCAATATAGAGATGTTTAAAGCCTTTTTGGCTTAAGCGCTTAACAAGCTCTGTAGGATTTTCTGAGGAAATTGAGACCTTATTTTTTAAGTGACTGGGTATTTCAATATCTTGACTACTTAAGACTATTACTGGAAGCTCTCCATAAGGCCAAGGATCAAACGATAAAACCTTTTCAAAGGAATGTCTGCCCATAACCAGTGCATCAACGGTAGATATGAATTCTTTATAACCACCATCTTCACCAGGAGAAACCAAAGCATTTGCTTTGGTTAACCAATCGATAGCTCCATCATTTCGAGCAATAAATCCATCAAGGCTGGTAGCAATAAAAACAGAACATTTCATAATCAATTATCCTTGAGACGTAAATCGACACACCAGCAGCCCTCATGGCCTTCGTAAATATATAATTCACAAAGCTGGGCAATAATTGAAGATTGCTCTAAATGAGCTTCAATTACTTCAATATCTTGTTTTAATATCATGTTGCAACTCGTGTAATCAAATGATTTAAGGCATTTAAATTATCGGTATGAGACATCGCCTCATCAAATAATCTTAATGTTTCTGGATCATGTATTTTCAAATATTGGAATGCTTTTTTAGGCCCTTCATAGCGTAATTTTCTAAAAACAAAATAATCTTCTAAAAGTGTGAAAATTGACCAGATATGACGATATTTTCCTTCCCAATCTCTGGTGGATGCTCTGGCTAACATTTTTTGATACCACACTTTACGTACTGCAATCTCATCAGGAGGAATGTTTTCCGGGAGGGCGTAAGCAGTTGCAAGTTTTTTTAATAACTGAGTGCCGAAATCAGCTTTTTCAATAACCACAACTCCATCCGCCATACATAAGTGATTATCCAAAATCACCTCAAAAGCATTTTCTGGATAGATAAAAATATCATGAAAAACGCCATGCGCTTCATCAAAACGGGCGATGCGTTTTATCTCCCCTGTTTTTACAATGCCTGCAACATCATAGTCACTCGTTGAGGTGAAATCTCCACGGGCACGTGAACCATATAATACGATCGTATGGCAATGATATTCAGAGACTAATTCCCCAGTAATTAATCTAAGAACAGCATCCTTTCCAATCTTTTCTTTATTCATTTTGGTCACATGATTTTATTTTCAGTTTGCTCGATATTTTCGAATATTCTTATTTGGGGATTTTATTATAACATGCCCTGTCATGATGTATGGCACATACAATAAACATTTGATAAAATATGTACCATATTAATCTAAAATATTGATATAAAACAAGGTAGAAACTACCCTAATGATTCTTGCAATGTTTCCCGATTAGCTTCATTTCACAGTTAAAATCAATCCATTCTCTATTTCCAAATTAAAAGTCAAGCTATACTAAAACTCAAAGAGAAGGAGTTCCCATGAAAAAAATAAACTCACTACATGAACTTTCCTGTGTGGAAAGAAAAAAAGTGCATCGTACTGGTCTAAGGATTGGTCTTTTAACTTGCTGCACAGGAGTACTATTTTTAGTTTGCATGGGCATTTACCCTTTTACCGTCAATGATAGTGTATTTTTCTTTTGTCTTGCTTGTTTACTTTCATTAAATCCTCCCATCTTTTTGTTTGCATTCGGTTATCTAATTGCCCAATACGCACAATTAGCCAAATTGGGGTATAAATTACCGCTCTTCACGCCTGATTTTGATTCAGACCATCAAGCTGTTGTGGGCAGTGATGAGCATTCGATACATCAGCCTTATTCTTTTAGTTCTTCATTTAGTATTAATCCAGGTTCAGGTTTACCGATGTCGGGTAGCAGTGGCATGGATATTAGAGGCAACCCTTATGGAACNNTTATGGAACCAGCTCTTGGTAATTCAACCGTTTATTTATTGGCTTCAGCCACAATAACCCCTTGCATCACGCCTGCACCATCATCAATGATAGCTTGAGTGCGTGCATGAAGCTCATCGTTTGTATCATCCATTTCTTTTACTACATTATTCTTAGTAGCTGGATTTACTTCTCCAACGTTTAAAGATTTATTATGTTCCTTCAAAGTCTGGTTATATTCTGCAAGTCGTGTATCTACTTGTTCAGAGCCTACATGCTGTTGATTTTTTTGATACGTATGATGTATTTCCTGTTCATTTAGATGATGCTGATGTTGGAATTGGCTAATTGATTGAGAGGTCTTTTCAGCAACATATTGTCGCGCGTAAGCTTGGGCCATTTCAGGATCGTGGCGAATCATCCATTCAGCTTGCTGTAAGCCAATTGCGCCATGACTATTGGGAGCGCGATGTTGTGATAACCAATCTACAAATCCAGTTTGTGCATCCAAATTGATGGTGGCCGTTTGTTCCTGGGCTAATACTGCTTGACGATGATACCCTTGGGATTGAGTTAGACTTGCTTGTGCTTCTTCACGATAATGCATGGCCTTGTCATACCCTGTACTGAAGTTGTCCGCAAGTCGTGCGCTTTTATCATCTGAAGTTCTAAAATGATTGTCTTTGGTTGCTTGTCGAGCTTGGTTCACCACATCATTAAAATGATTTTCTTGAGCAAAACGTCGTGCTTCATTGGCCAAATGGGTATCTGATGTAGTATGAGAACTGTCTCGCTCAATACGTGCATTTCCTCCAACATCCAAACCACCTTTTAAAAATCCTCCATAGCTTCCACCTATTTTTGCTGAAACACCAGCACTGGCACTAAAGGCAGTGAGCACTTTTACCGCTTCATCATGGGAAATATTGTGATCTTTGGCAAAATTATCTACAAGGTTAGCTATCTTTGAAGCTGCTTGATTAAAGCCTGCGGAATTAGAAATACCATACCCATCACCACTTTGCTCTGAATGCATTTGAGTGTCTCCCAGTTCAACTAGACTGCGAAGCGATGCTCCATATTGTTCTGATGAAGCATTGGATTGGGAATATGCTGTTTGCAGTGCCTTATCCGACATTTGCGAAAATGCAGTACGTTGGCTTTCTCCTAATTGAATATTCAAAGGAGTATGTGAGGTAGCAGCAGCCATATTTAAGGTTTCACTGCCATTGCGTGCCATACGGACTGTAGAACCTCCATCAAGACTGGTTTCGACATTACCCATTGAAATGCGTGCATTTTCATCTTGATGGTAAGAATGGGAATTAAAACCATGATGATTATTAAAACTGGTATTCCCATAATTGTAATTTCCGGTTTGTACTTCTTCAGCAGCTGAAGTAGACGCCTGATTGATCACTCCACCACCCTGTTGAGAAGCACTTATAAATCCATCAATTCTACGGCTGATTAATGTATAACTTAAGCCAATAGCAGCAAGTCCCAGATACCCCCCAACAGCAGCTAAATGTTCATACATTTGATTAATCCCTGTTTGATACGCAAGCGTTGCGGTTCCTGAAGCGGGAAAGGAAAGTGAAAATTGCGCGACAATCGTCATGATGTAATTAATGATTGTGGCAATAGGTGCCCAAAGTGCAAGCCATGCATATAAAGTGGCGTAGAATTGTAAAAATGAAAGCCCTGAGGGAAACGGCAAGAAAAATAAGACAAAGATAAAACAGCCTATTACTATACAAAATATTGCGCTTTGGATAATGGGTAGCCAATAAGCAGCCATCAAACCAATGTTACTCAAAGCCGCAGGAATTTTTTCTTGCGCGCGACTTGCAGAAAAACTTTCAATAGCAGCTTTGGAATTAAGACGCGCACCCATCGCAAATACACCATCGCGAATGGCATTTGCCATCATGTTTTGCCGAATAATGGCAGAAGCATCGGCAGATACATGAGTTAAATGACTGTAGGTATGAGGTAAATATTTTTCAAAATTAGCTAAATTATCGGTACGATTTCCAAAAGCAAAGCCTGCATATTTAGATTTGGCATCGGCTATTACTGTGTTCCAAGCACCATCTAATAAAGAAGCTGCCTCAATGCAGGACTTAAAAGAACCATTATAAATAAACCCTCGTGCAACCGATGATTTTTCTTTGACTAAAGTCCAAATATCCGTAGCAGAATTTAATTGATTCAAGGTGTAACGACCATACATCAAATCATAGAAGACACATTGTTGCATAAATTTTTGCATGTTGGTGTTGAACGTTGCGTCGGTAATTTTAATTTGGCTTGCTGATAAAAATAGTTTGGCACCCATAATCATACCTGTTTGACTGTAATCCATATCATTAGGTGCATGAAAAAAAAGCTCGATGGTTTGGGTGACTCGATAACTTAATTGTGAACTTACACTACCTACCACCCCTAAAACTAAAGGGACATTGTCCACCGCTAAATTGCTGAGTGGGTCGGTGCGGTCATGAATTTGCACGGTGCATTTTGGCGTTAAAATAAAAGCTACTACAAAAACATACCTTAATAAAAAATAAAACATGTGTCTGGCATCACGCACCACAATTAACTGCCCTATTGCCCATATTCCGCCAAGCAGCAATGCGGTTTTAAATAAACCCATCATTCCTGCATATTGGAACATGCCCGCCACGGCATTATAAAAAGCGCGCGTGAGTTCACCACCTGTAATAGTATAAATGGGTAGGATTACTGCCATAATCTATTTACCTTAATTGATTTGCCCAACTTAACGATTGAGTCAGCTCTGATGAAAACTCTCCAACCAGCATTTGCTCTAAAGTTTGTGTTTCTGCAATCATTTGCATGGTTCGGCTCATACGCTCATGGGCACTGGTTTCAATTTGCACCAACTCTTTACGAGCTTCTGTTAAATCTTCATAAAACTCGTGCATGAGTGCTTCAGGATATTGTTGGGTATGCACTGCTTCTTTCACCAAATGCAGACTCTCGCTTAAATATTGAAATAAAATATCAATCGCAATGGCTTCTGAATAACGGGTTACATCCATAATCGCCTTATCTTTTACAAAGGCGAGCTGCACGCTCACCATTTTCATAATGGGGTATTGTGTGGCTTCAATAAAGCCTTTGACAGCCTCACTTTGCTCTACATTATCTTTAATACGACTGGCCATATCCAAAATCAATTCACGCACTTTGGACTCAAGACCGTGGCTACTGTCTATGGATACTTTGGTGAGTGTAGGCTGTAAGCATTTAATTTTTTCATCACAGCGATACAATGAAACCATGCCTCCTCGAAGCAAGGTATTGAGTAAATTTTTATTTGAAATGAGTGAGGGCAAACGTTGGAAATGGTTGCCTGATTTATCTCGAGTAATGATTAAAGTTCCTGAAAGACTCATCATCAATTCTGCTAATTCTTCATCATCGGCAAATAAGCCATTTCGCTTTAGGGCATTCCAAGCAAGATTGGTGTTATCAATGACCTCTTCATTCATGCTGTTTTCATCAATGACTCGATCATAATCATAATTACTTGAACCCTTACCGCATCCTTGACGAGACTCTGCCCAATCAGAAAAGATGTTTTTCGTATGTCCTATATTTTGGCAAGCATGCTGTTGGGCTTGGCGAGTTCTAGGCCAAAGTCCTAAAACAGCACTTTCTGCAGTTTGACATGAGGTAAGATTGGTTTGATTGATCCAGGTAGCCACATTTTGCATTTTGGTGGCTATATTACCCAAAAGAGGAGTGGCTTGTTCTAAAGCCAATTGAAAAGCTAAGCCTTGAGAGTTATTTAAAATGTTTTTTGTAAAATCTACAAACTCTTTACCTTTGATGTGGGAAAAACTGCCAAAAGTTACATCAATACCGCCACAGCCCGCAGAGACTTTAGGCCAATTCACTCGCATAAACTGTAGATTGCGCACGCTACTTCGTGCATACAAACTTCCTGCGGTATAAAATCCAGCACGTTGCGCTTGATAGGCTTGTGGATGGGTAATATTAGAGCCCATGTTTAAGGAATTAAAATAATGGGTTAAGTCCTCGCCTATATTTTTTGCATAAAGCTTAATAGTAAAAAAACAGAAAACAATAAAAAGCTTTTTCATGCCTTTTGCTCCCCTTTTTGAAGCTTCAAGACTTTAAAAATACGTCGTGATAACTCGGTTTCATCCAATGCCCCATCAGTGATTAAAGCCACTTGTTGATGGGCTGGTTCGACTAAAAACAGGGAAGGCAAAGTTGTTACTCGAAAAATATTTTTTTGCCCTTCATCCATAACCGCATCAGGAAAAGAAGGTAAATAGCCCCCATCAACTGAAATAGCCAATACTTTAAAACCGTAGCGCACACTAAATTGTTTTAATACTGGTGCAAAACGCTGACAATGAGGACAACTGGCACTGTAGAAAAAGAACAATCCTTGGTTTTGTACCGCCTGCTGCAAAAGCAACTTATCTCCTGCTAAAACACAAGAACAATAAAACACACTCAAAAAAGCCAGAAACATGCTTTTAAATTTCATGAGTACCTCTTGTTTGCAAGCCTAATGTGGCTAAAAATAAATTTTCTTTAAGCTCTGATTGGCTGACTAAACCATATGCAATCGGCATCATAGTTTTTGAGTATGGATTCATCGCAAACACAGCAGGAATGTGTTTGACCTTCATTTGATTTGCCAAACCTGAATCAACCTGTGATTTAGGAAATAACGGAGAGAATTGTGCACTCATGGCCACAGGAATAAGGCGCATGTGATAACTTTGTGCAAAATCTCGCACAACCTCGGCCATGCGTTCACTGTAAGGCTCTCCACCTTGATAGAAATAAAAAAGACCGGAAGCTTGGCTCACCTTGGCAATCAGTTTTTCTTTTAGCATACTGTTTTGCTCGTGATATAAAGTTCGTCCCGCACTGGTATTGGGATTTACTATGTTTTCATCAAGCTCTGGATGCAGCAGCAAATCTAAAATCCAGCGCTCTGAGAACAAATTGGCTTGTCCTACCACAGCACGTTGCATACGCCTTGCTTCGGTAATGTTTTTGAAAGTAGGATTTAAAATAGCTCGTGCACGAGATTGCTCCACCATCTGACCAATCATCTTCCAAGTTTTTTCAGGATTAGGTGAAGTCAATGCAGCTTTTTGTTTGACTTCTTTTTTATCCGTAACTATGGGTTCATTGTGCCAATACCAACCGTATTCATGTTGATTTAAAAACCGAGAAGAAGCAAAAACCATAGAATGCATGCTGAGCAAGACAAGGAAAAACCATTTAATCATTCACTTCTCCTTGTTGATAAAAATCTTTCAGCCGTTGATTGATGCCATTGGTTGTCTGTTGCCAATCAGGTTGTTTTTGTCGATTTTGAATGTCTTGATAAAATTCGGAAAAATCGATGTTTTCAAAATGAATTAATTGCAATTGTTGTGGAGTTAATCCTGAACAATTCGAATGCTTTCCATAGCCAAAATTAATGTGTAATTGCAAATAGCGTCCTTGCTCCTGGATTATTCGTGCTAATTTAGACTGGAATACACAATACGTTTTATGGGTGGAAATGCATGTAGAGCCCCCAGGAAACTTAACACGTTTGTAACAATATTGGCCTGTTGCAACCACCAATTTATTTTCTTTGGCTTGCCCTAATTGCTTTTCACTATCGGTACAATGCGCCAAATTTAAATCTATCCCCCAACCTGAATCCCGACAGCAGTTTTTAAATCCCGCAATATCATCAGAGCATTCAAGCTTTTGCCCCTTAAAAAGGAATTGCGAAGTACCATTAAATTCTTTGGAGGCTTGGGACGAAGCAGATAAAGCAGAAATTGCTTGTTTAAACTCTGCATCATTGGAGGGGCTGTATTCATGCGAACTACAATTACCATCCAAACAAAATGCATCTTGACCACAAATGATTTGATTGTCCGTGCATGTATTTAATGGACATTGATATTGTTGTTTAAATAACTGACAACCTTCGGTTTGCGGTGACACACATGCAACTTCAGTTTGCTCACAACCTTCTGATTTTAATTGCTCACACGAATTGACATTGCTCTGGCTACATTCATAAATTGCTCTTTTTTTCCAGCAAGGACGGGTGAAATAAACTTCACCTATCTTTCGTGTTTGATATCCCTCAATGCAACTCAAATTTTCTTTAAGATGGCAGAACTTTGCTTGTTCCTGATAAGAACACTGATCATCCCAGTATTCTCTTCCTTGATACACCTCCCAAGTCAAGTTCACATTCAATGTGAGGGGCACTCTGCAACGCCCTTTAGTACAAGGACCTATATTTAAACTAAAAGAAGTATTTTGGCAGGTAGGCATGTCTTTCAATTTTGCATTGCCCCCAAGGTCGGATATTGATAATTTCACCATCGCACAATCTTTTAAGGAGACTGGAGGTGCTTCAATCCCATTTTTATACAAAATATAACATGGGACTTTGCCGAACTTACAAGTATTAGGTACTGCCCAATTGATTTGAATGGAGTAAGATCTTCGGTGTTTACTACTGCGAATAAATAGAATGTAGCTTTCTGTTTGGTTAGGAAGCAAATCAATATGAAGCTGTTGCACGCAACTGATGCGACCTAATTGTTTGCCGCTGTAACAGATTTTTTCCTGCCATGAATACTGACATTGTTTGGGCTTTAAGGAACACTTGGTTTGTTGTGTATCTTTGCCTTGCATAATTTCATCACCGTGTTCGGCAATTTCGTGAAGCTGCTGCATACGTGCAGATTGCGAATTAACTTGATAATAAGGCAATTGATTAAAGCTTTGTTTTACTGCTTGATTGAGTTCATTAGACTTTGCGGCGTCAGATTGCATGCTGGTTCCTTGTTGCGTGACTCCTTGGTAATAACGCTCTTGTGGTACATAAGCTTCATATCCTGGAAATTGCGACAAATTAAGGGACTTCAAAATATCAATGGATTGATTGGCATGAGCATTTGCCGTTTGTGAGCCTTCTTGATAAGCCTGATTAAGAGATGTTGCCCAAGCTGATGCATATGTCAATAATATAAAGAGTACAATTCGTCTCATCGTTTACACCCCATTCATTTTTTGCAAGGCATACTCTAAAGTCACATCGCCATAAATCGATCTAAAAGATACCTCCTTACAACTCATGGCTTGCGCACAGTGGTAATCCTCCACCTTTACTACCGCCGGCACCTGATTGATATTAAAAATACGAAATAAAATAGGATCAATTTGTAAACCCATATCAGTTTTTACGCTTAATCCTTGTACTTTTTGGATGGTTTCTTGAAAGGAGTTATGAATAAGTCCACGAATCACAGGCGTTGCCCCATGTTGCTTGCATTGTTTTAGCCAGCCTTCCAAGCTCTTCTCAGGCATTGAAAAAGAGAGAAACACTAAAGTGTGTCCTACTTTTTGCAAATGCTCTTTGATGGATTCTTGTTGAGTGCTTCCTTTTTTTATTTGTTCCACCGCTTGTTGATAGTGTTTGGCATTGATTAATGCCTGCTGAAAAAACATCGACTCATTTTGAGCCAAACTTATTGACCACCAACTGATTAAGTACATAAAATATATAATTCGCATTGCTTTCTCCTTCAAAATGCGCAACAGCTGCGCTTGCGCCAAATCAGATAACCAAAATCTTCACCTTTGTATGGATATTCATGACCTGCTTCCCAAAGTGTTGTTGCACGACCCAAGGGATAACAACTGTGCGCAGTAGGCAATGGATTGACCATCTGATAGCGATAACGTGATTTGGGTAAAATGGGCGCGTAGTGTTTGTAGCAAATGGATTTATTGTCCTCACCACTACTGTCTTCTAAAAGGCCTTGGCGATGCATTTTATAATTCATGCGCTCAGACAAAAGTACAGAAGCTTGTACTCCACCTACATGTTCTTGAACATGTCCTGTTAATGGATACATGCTGCCTTGAGCACCGGCACACCAAAATAATTTATCAATAGGACTGCCGATTAATGCGGTACTGGCATCCAAGGCACAGGCTGCTTGCGCAGGCAAACTGCCAAATAAAGCCGCCTCAGGATTGATAATGAATCCCAGCTCATCATCATTCCACATCACATCCACTTCGCTTGGATAGGCAATATCAAAATCCCCATGCTCCACACAAATGCCATCGGTTAGAATGTTTAACCAATACAGCAAGGGAAAACGATACCAATGCACGTGATAAAATGATTGGCTGGATAAATGGCTGTCAGTTTCCACCCCTCCTTTGCGATAATACTTGCCAAATTTTAAAGAAATCCCTCCCAGATTAACCAAGCAAAATGGAGTTCGAGTGACATCAACCAAATTAACAGGTTCCCAAAAGCCAATGGTTAACCCAATTCTTGGCAAAGGAGTACCTGGACATTCACACAAAGGAAAACCAGGATTTGGCGTATCGGGAAGCTGATTAGAAGAAAAGAGTTTTTGATTACCTAGGCTTAAAGGAAATAAGCAAGACCAACAAACATCGGTAATTGGATTTACAAAATGACCTTGGCATGAGCCTGCTTGTAAAGAGCAGGATAAAAGCAAGAGATTAAAAAAGGACAGCCATTTCATAATTTCACCTCATGAATGAGGAGCTGACTTCCCTGCTGCTGAACTTTTACTGGCAAGGCTTTAATGTGAAACTTGTTGATTAAAAATCCGTTTAAATCAAAATACACCGCTTGTTTGAAATAATGAGTAGCCGATTTAATCGAGCCTGAAGTGAGGATAAACTTTACTGCTTTATACTTATTCGATTGTCTTTGCGCCCAAGCAAGTTGTTCTTTATCCTCCCCATCAAAAAAGAGCAGCGTACTGCTTAAAGAAATTCGCTCCAGTGGATTAATCACCGCGTCTTTTTTGACAATAAGATGGCCTTGGGTATCCCATACATCATAAGGTGCGGTAAATGATGGGTCGTAGCTATAGGTTTTGCTTTCTTGAGCTCGAGGTAAATGCTGTCCGCTGGGACGATCTAAATGAGACACCACACGCTGTTGAAATTGTTCTTCCAACTTTTGCCATTCACTCTTAGCTTTTAAAGATTCAATTTTATGTTCGATATAAGTTAGGAAATCTTCTTCAGCAATCGCATACGTTTGCCCAACCACACCCAAATTCTGTGCTTGCGCAGGAGTATGAACTAGTAATCCCATCAAAATTAATAAAGCAGCACCCATATTAAGACTCCAAATGCATAAGATTTCGTACCTGCTCTGTATAATCTTGTGCACCACTTAATACCGCTTCTTTAGGTAATAAAATGGAGCGTTTATGACGGTGTGACAGCTCAGATAATGCACCTTCTAATTGCTGTGAAAAGTGTTTCACCGCTTGTCGTTTGGCATCAGGACTTAATTTTTTCTGCGCCTGGTTTTGGATAAAGGATTGTGTGATTACCGCAATATCTACGGTTGCTATTTCCGGAACCTGTTGCACATAAAACATATAAATCCAGGTCACAATCCATACAAAAAAAACCAGCACCAAATTTTTATTTAAATTCACCATAAACCTCCCTTGCTACCTTGGTAATTGCTTCAGTTAATGAAAATCCTTGTGTTCTATACTGCTTAATTGCTTCTACTTCAGTGCCACGAGTGGTATTTAATACCCGTGAAAAAGGATCAACGATTAATCGATGCACGGTAAGTTGCTCTTCACACATCAATAAAAACTCAGAGTATTCTTTGGTGATTTTGAGACTTCGAAGCAAACGCTCCCCATAAGCATCCAACTGATTGGTTTTCTTTAGCGCATCCAGGGTACTCTTTGAGGCGCCTAAAAATATTTTGTAATAGGCATTGTCGTAACACATTTTGGAAGTAGGATTGTTTTCATAATCATCCATTCCATGGGTGATGGTAATGAAATTGCCACCGTATTTCGGGGCTCGCCGATATCCTTCATTGGCAAAATTGGCATTTCCCCCTTTGCCATCATCGGCCAATAAATCATAAGCTTCATCAATCAAACAGGTCTTAGGAGTATGCAGAGGCTTGTAATACATCGCGTTTATGATTTGATACATCAGAATTTTCAATACAATACGTTGTAGCTCTTTATTTCCATCCAAACCACCTAACTCTAAAATCACTAGGTTTTTATTAAAATCTAAAGAACAAGGCGGCTCAAAATAATGACCGTAACGACCATCTTTCGTGTAGCTGTATAAGAGCTTTCCTAAATTTTGCGCCGTTGGATCGGGATGTGATTCCAGAAATTTTGCAATCAAGGTAATGGTGGTTTCATTGTGATGCTCCCGCCAAGTTAACTCGATTGCTTTTTCAATATGATGACGCTCTTCATCACTAATAAGTCCAGAGGGGCGAGCCATCATCCCCAGTAATTGAATCAGCTGGTTATGAACTTCTTTAAAGGCACTGTCATTTTTAGCGCTTGTATCAATAGTTGAAAAAAGATTGAGGCTTAAAGAGTGCTCATGACTAAAATCAATGAGTTGTCCGTCTAATACTTCACAAGATTTTGCATAAGAGCCACCCACATCAATGATGTACACAAAGCCACCTTGAGAAAGCATGCTTTGAATGTAATCATTCATTAAAAAAGATTTACCTCTACCAGGAGGGGCAATAATGGCCACATTAAAATTACGTACCACATTGTCAAAGAAATAAATAGCACTGAATTGACCGCGACGCTGCGGGTAGATTTGTGCAAACCGTCCCATGCCTTTCCATTCCCCTTGGATTGGCAAAAGATTAACGGTATTAAAACTGGTTAACGGTCTAATCCGACCAAAGGCTTTGTAGTCATCAAATAGGCCTTCAGCGGGGGCAAAAGGCTGGGATGCCAACAAGGTTTGCAATTGCAAACCGATGGGGCTTCGTAAATCAAATTGATTGGCGCGAAATACATCTTGAGCACGGCGCACATCACGTCGTAATTGCTTGGGCGTTGAGAATAAAATAACATTGTAAAAGGACTCTACCAATGAATCTTCAGAGCCTAAGCGCTCCCGAAGTTCCTCAATTTCCGCATATTTTTTATTAAAATTTCTGACCCACTTGGCAATAAAAGGTTGTTTGGCATTTTGCCCCTCATCGGCGTATTTGGCATCTAAAAATGCCATTACTTTTTCTTTGTCTTTAATTTTGACAGCAAAGCTAAAAAGAAAAGGACAAGTAATTTGTAATGCCGTATTAAATATTTTCCCAAAGAGATCGCCCATTTGCCATTGCATGGGTGTTTTAGGATATTGTCTTACCGAAAGGCATTTGATGGCACAAACCTCTTCTTCACGCTCAATTTCAATATGATTGGCCTTCACCCGCATTTTTGCTTCAATGTCTGTAATTTGAAAGCGTAATTCCGTATTGGGATCGTATTGCACCTCTTCTGCATAGAGACTTTGAGTGGGGAACAACCATTCTTTTTTTAGACTTAAAATCTCATCCACCGTTAAAGAAATACAGCTTATATTGGCTGACTTTAAGTTATTGATGATGTCTTCTCGAAACACCGTCAGTAAGGAGCGATCTTCATCTAATCTTTTTCGAGGAATGGAGATACACAGAAATAAGCGAAAATCACGCAACATAAAGTGGCTTTCGCGTGTGAGCGAGCGATAAACTCCGTCACGATAAAATTGCGCTCTCCGCTTAGCCAATTCATTGAGCACTTCACTGCCTTGACTGCGTTGGCGCTCCATTTCATCAATCATGGGGCCAATTTTAGGCGATGCCCAAAACAAGGTATGCAGAATACTGTCTGCGGGCAAAATATCGGTTAAAATACTGGTTAATAAATTGACTATTTCTTCGCTTGCACCAATTAAAGTACTGCATTCAAACATCATGTGTGAGGCATGCTGATAAGGATAAATATCTGCTTCGGCATCATAGACTTCATCCGGTAAGTAGTGTGAAAGACTATAGGCTTCAAATAAAGCATCAATTGTTTTCGTTTGCTCATTGTCTGTAAGACCTAATTCATCGCGCACGGTGTCAAAGAAACTACTGGTTACGTGATTTAGTTTAGAGGCTACTTTTTTTATTGAAGTCATCATTGCATTAAGCCTCTTGAAGCGGACTATAAATGGATTTTGCCGGATGATAATTTCCGGCAGTATCTTTAAAAGGCGCGACCCAGACCTTCATTGAACCGGAATCCTTATGAATATGAACAGGACGTAGCTTGTATTTATTTGCTCCATTAAGCTCGTCATAAATTTCATCCATGCGTTTACAAGAACCACCCAGTGATGCAGGACAATCAAAATTTTCATTTAAAGTGCTACACCCTGTGGAGCCCAATATGCTGCTGATTAATAAAAAACAACTGATTCTTCTCATAATGGCTCCTTTAAAACGAATGGTTTTGGTTAAAAAATTGCTGTGCGGCTTGCTCTTCACTGGATGATGCAGGAGTAGGATTTACTGTAGGAACATCATGTGCTTGAGTTTGAATGGCAGGTGCTTCATTGTCTGTTCCACCATCAAGCCAAAACCCTTTAAGAAACGTCACATCAACAATAGTTCCAGGGGGAAGCTCAATGACAGGATGATAGAGTTCCGCACGTTTAATGGTGTATTGCGCATACATTTTGGCAGCTCCAGCTCCACCACTAGACACCGCAGCTAACGGGATTTTAGGTGCTTGAATAGTGGCAACTGAACCTAGAGGTGAAGTACTGTAATCTGTGGCATAACGCTGACCTATGCCCCCTAAGCTTTCCCAGAAATTACCCCAAAAGGCTTTTCTAGCCATTGGGCCATCTCGCCAAACGGGTCGACCACGAATACCATTTTTTGAATCAGAAACAACACCAGTGACTTGTGTGTCAATAATGGTGCCATCAGGATGAATACAACTTAAACGTTCAGTCCGTCCTTTACCTCGTTCACTGGAAATATCCCCGATGACGGAAATACTCACAAAACACCCATTAAGCGGTGCTCGATAACCATTGGGCATAACGCCATCATCAATAATTTGCAGAATCATGACATCGGGATTGCTTTGACTTAGTACCCCTGCTGCAGCATCCGCGCCTTGTAAAATTTTGGCTTTGGCAAAGGTATTCGAAAATACATAATTAGTTGGCGTTTTAATACGTGGCTGTTTCACATGGCTAAGCCTTGCTGAATAATTAACAAACCCAGAATCAGTTCCCAACATGTCATTTTGTTGTGCCATTTGCATTTCTGGTGATTTAGGTTTTTCATCCTTTCTTAAAACTTGAGCTTTTTTAACTTCTTCATGCAAAGCCACTACCATGGCCTTCAACTCTTTTAATTCCTCTTCATGAGATTGAATACGCTTTTGTTGTTTGTCTTTATCTTCTTTTAAGGTATTAAGATGCTTATCCACTTGCTGGCTTTTTTGCATTTGCTCTCGCCATGCATTTTGCGTTTTTTCAATCCAATGAGCTTCTCGACTTGCAGAGGATACGGGACTTGCCAAGTGATGTTTCTCATATTGAGGCTTACCTTCTTTTTTTACTTCTTTAGGCGAAGATCCCCAATAAGTGAGCAATCCTAGTCCTGTGATAAAGCCACCGGTAATTAAGCCAAGAGCCCACCATTGTTGTTTTTTGATTTTAATNNGACATGAGTACTAATCCTATAAATACGCGTTGATTGATGAGGTAATAAATGATGCGAGCTGACCACAATGGCCTTTGTGCCGGCCCAATTGAACCAGGATTCTTTAATATCAATGGGTCGTTGGGTCATATTGATTAATTCAAATACCTCTCCTTTAACTTCCTGATTGGACACTGAAGAAAGCAACTGCAATTGGGTCCATCGTCCTTTAATCAATTGAATCTTTTTAGGGATGCTTTGAGAAAAACCTTCAGGAATAGAGCCATGAATTAGATGGCGAAAAAAGTTGAGTAGCTCTTCTTCATATGAAGAGGGTTGTGGTGCCTTCTTCTGAATATTTGGTTTTTGCAACAATTTAAATAAAATAGTTTGTGAGGAAATTGGTTTGGGGGTTATCCGCACATTATAAAAATTTCCTTTTTCAGTAGTCAGATTCAATGTAAACGCGCGGGTATGAAACAAGGGAGATGGCATAAAAGTCAGCGACCCTGTAGTTTCATCAATGAGCTTACAATTAGGCTTGCCATTACAAATATCGATTAAGGTATTGGCTGGTGCTTTCATTTGCGCGATACGATCTTCATGCAACAAAAGCGTATTGGGCTCGGTAATAGAAGCCTCAATAGCTACCTCATCATAATTCTTCACCGTTTTAATTTGTGCTGCAAAACCTGTACTCATTGTCAGACTCAACACAATGGGGATTATTTTTTTCATCCTGACACCTTTTCTAGATGGGTTATTTTTAAAAATCCTTGTTCGTATGCAAAACGCATCAGATATGTCTCTTTCACCTCAGACATAAGCTCTGCACCGACTGAGCGTTTCATTTGGCCTGAGACTTTGACCATTAAATTTTTGCTGTCCACATCAATATCCATTGGATAAAACACCGTGGATAAATGTTCTCTTTGAATGAGATCTACCTCTTTGACTAGTTGTGCACGAATATCTCCATATAGAGAAGAAGCCACATAACCAAAAAGGGTTTTAAACTGATATGAGGCAGAAGTTGGGGTGACATTGAAGCGCAGTTGCATTAAAAAAGAGCTCATGTCGTGCAAATAACCTTCTGAAACGCCTATATTGGATAAACTAAATTCCTGGGTAATTTGGGGGGGAACAAAATGCACTTCATGCTTACTGTGCGCATAGGAAATTAAAAAGACGATGCTAATTCCCTGGATTAAGACCAGGAGCAACAACAGACTACTGGTTCCTAAAAACAGGAGCTTGTTCTTTTTCTCCTGCATTAACTCAGATTGCTTATGCTTTAATTTCATACATCATCCTAGAAATTCTCTAATCCACGAAGGCGGTGTAGCACGTAATTTTGGCGAAATTGAAAAAAACCAATAAAACAAATGCACATAAAAAGAAGGTCCTTCATTACCTTTGATACGTTTCATCAAAAAAATAAGAAGAGCCGTTACCACTAAAGACATCAATACAAATCCACATACAAAACCAATCAAATACACAGTAAGTACCGCTACAAACACTTCATCTAAGGTAAATAAAATCAGACGATAGGGTTCATCAATGTACTGAGGGGTTTTGTATTTTTGTGGATTTTCCATTAGACTCCCGCAAGCATCGCAACAACGTTAAAGAAAATGGCAACTCCCGCAACAAACCCAAGATGCTTAATATTGCGGGTAAAAATAAGCGTCATTAAAGCAGCCACTGCTTCGCCAATGTACATATAGGTTTTCAAAGAACCGTTATACGTATCTTTCACAATAGGTTCTGCATCAGCTAACGCATCCTGTGCAAAACAAAATCTGGCAATAATAAAAATGCTGATAAAAAGAAGCGTTTTTATTGGTAATGCCTGAATCACAATGCATGCTTTATTTTTTATTATTTCTAAATTCACAATACCCCCTCACTTACAAGATTTGGTAAAACTCATTCCAGGAAATACCGGACGCTTAAACCATTTTTTCTGTAGCTTTTCTAATTCCTCCTCTTGAATTTTTTTGAAAATTTCTTGACGATGAATGGACACATTTGGAGGTGCATCAAATCCCAAGGAAACTTGGTTTCCTTTAAATCCAAGCACAGTACAAAATATCTCCCCATTAATGACAATGCTCTCCCCTACCCGCCTACTTAAAATCAACATTTTGTTCTCCTTAGAAATCGTTACTGTCTTAATTTTTCAAGCATTGATTTAATATGCTTTTTTGCTATTTCAGAGTGGTTGGTACACCCTGTTGCTCTAACTACGGATGCATAGCTGTCTTTTCGCTTTTTTACCTCTTTGCAATACTCAATGAACTGAGGCAAAGTCGGTGGATATGCACTTTTTTCACGACATTTAAGTAACACTTCCTTAACTGTAGCGTTATCAAATGCCTGAAGACCCTCAGACCATTCTTTTTTAGCAAAAGCTAATAATTTTTCAGTTTGATATAAGCTTACCCAAATATGCCCATAAATTGCGCCTAGACGAATAAACAAAGTGTCTATACGCGCGTCCCTAATTTCCTGCTTTTCGGAACTGGACGATGTTGCTTGGGGTTGGGTCTTCGATGAGTTCGTCTTCGAATTCGAAGGGTGCATCGCTACAAGATTCACTGAAGTAGTCGATCGCTGATTTTTTAGAATTTGTTGCATGCTTTGCATTTTTTTGCTCCAAAGTTGTAACGGGGGTTAAATCATCATTCCAGCAGTGTTGTGCTAACCAATTGGCAGGGTATTTCCAGTGGGGTGCCCAATGACCTGCAAGTTGTAATTGCTCTTGATTTTTGATTTGAGATTCCAGGGCTTGCAGCATCTGTGAAACCAATACTTCATCAGGATTTAGCCTTTGAAACTCTTCCCATGCTTTTTGCTGAGATTTCTTGTTGGGGTAAATCACCCAAAATTGTTTGAAATGCGTATATAAAAATAAATAATTATTATTTATATTATGAGGTATGTCGGCTTTTTCCTGTTTGGCTATGTCGACTTTTGCCTCTTTAGCTTTAGAAAACTCAGTATTTTCAAGGCCTATTTCAGTCGAAGTTGAGACGGCTTGACGTGACGGGTTTGTGACGGCTTTTTTTTGGCCAGAAAAATCCCTTGATACCAAACAACATTTTAAAATAAGTTGCTTCTCTTCAGATTGGAATTGAATAAGTCCCACGCGTTCAAGTCCTGCCAAAGCACGTCTGATTTGCGCACGTGAATAACTCACGCTTTTAATACCTTGATGCGGCTCTACATAAAGTTGTTCGGCAATGGATTGATAGCTAATGCCTCTATCGATCCCAACAAGTCCTGTCTTCACATTCATATAAGGCTTAATCCCTCTTAAATAGGCTAGTTGCTGGATATGCGGTAATCCATATAAAGCACCTAACTCTTCTTCATTAATCATGAAGTACATTTTTCTTCCTCTTCATTTCCCTGAATTGAGAACAAAACCATATCGTGCATTAATGCACATTTCGAGTATTTCAGTAAAGAAGTTAACACATTTTGAGAATTAATCAAGATGTGGTATTCTATTTTTTAAAAATTACTTGTGTGCAAATGGATATGAGCATTAAAGAAAAGATCGGTAACCGAATTAAGAATGAAAGACTGGCCAAAGGATTAACTCGAAAAGCACTGGCAGAACTCACTGAAAACCTGAAAGTCTCCCGCATAAATAATTACGAACGCGGTGAACGCACCCCTGGGCCCAGTGAAATCAAACAACTTGCACATGCTCTTGAAGTAGCTCCCGCTTTTTTAATGTGTTTGTCTGATGATAAGCAAGGAAAGCTTAAACAAGCACCAGGATTAGGCGCTTTGATTCCTGTTTTGGATTTCAAGCAAGCGGGCAACCCTGAGCCCACCATACAAGACATTAAGAACGAGAGTTATTCAAAACAAGTCATGCTAATTCCTATAAATGCTCAGATAGCGGAACGTGTTGGGAAGCATGCTTTTGCTTTGGAAATAAAAGATGACAGTATGAGTCCCGAGTTAAAAGTAAAAGATGTAGTAGTCATCGATCCGAATACACAACCTAATCCTGGGGATTTTGTTGTGGCTAAATTAGAGCAAGATAATGAAGTTATTATTCGAAAATACAAACAATTATCTGCCGCAAAATCTGCTTTAGAATTTGAGCTGATTGTGCTTAATCCTGATTGGGCGAATGTGCATGTTGGTACAGATACTCATGGGTGCATTATTGGTACATTAGTAAGTTTGACTAGAGCATTAAAACTTTAGGAAATTACAAGAGTTGCATTGGTACGGATAAGTAATACACAGAACCTAAGTTCAGTGTAAATGAAATGGAGACAACCCATTTTCATTTACTTTCCAGAAAATGCCCCACTGTATCTATAAACACTAAAGAATTAAAGTCATTATCTCCCTAAGGATTTTCTTAAAAAATAAAGAGTTGATTGATGAAAATAACCTGTTCTTTGATATTCAATCATATAGCCTAATTTTTGATAAAAACCTAATGCCTCCCAGTCCATGGTGTTTACTGTTGAAAACAAACAACCCCGCTCTTTACCTAAAGTCTCAGCAGATTCCATCAATTTAGTTCCAATATTTTTATGCCGCAATGAATCATCAACCCATAAAGAGTCAATGTAAAGACAACCGTAATACATGGCTCCGTTACATCCTGCTGTAATTCTCTGCAAATCATCATGGACAAAAAAGCCAAAACTTTCAATTGGCGGCTGATTTTTCTTTAGTTGTGCATGTTCTGCTATTCCATTGTATAAGCTTTGTATTTCTTCAGCAGAAGGATTGGGCGTATACCTTATTTCAATTTCGTAAGTCATGGTTTTCCAAATTCCTGATTATTATTTCCAAATTAACTTCCTTGAGACGCAATGAAAGTATTAACATCCAAAATCCCTAAAATTATCTCAGCACGCATAATTAAAAACTTAAACAAGCATGATTAGCATCCAATATTACAGAACCACCGATCGGCAAGACACAACTATTTTGTCCGTGACTGTATGGAAAATTCTTAATACAAGGAACTTTAAAACCAAATGTCCACTCATTAATGACATCATCAATTGTACCGGCATCGGACTCTATTGAAATACAGTCGGTAAATTGTCCCATGATAATTCCGGACACTTGTTGAAAGACACCAGCCAAATCTAAATGAGAAATCATGCGATCGATATTAAAGGGTTCTATTCCTACATCTTCTAAAAGTAAGATTTTTTTCCTAAAATCAGGCTCATAGGGAGTGCCCATTAAAGAAGTCAGTAGTGATAAATTACCGCCTACCAATTCACCTTCAACTACACCGCAATTAACCGACTCCCCTCCTTTAATCAAATAAGGACGGTTCATGACACAAGATAAAAAAGATTCCTGAATTAACGGAGTTAAAGGGATAGTTAATGTATATCCAGTGTACGAAACTAACCCTGTCTTTTTTAAAAGACCTAACTGCAACGCGGTGGTGTCACTAAATCCAACTAAAATTTTTGGATTTTTTGCAATAATAGTGTAATCAAGTAGTGGCAAAAGCCGTTGAGACCCTTGCCCTCCTCTGCTGGCAATGATCGCCTTCACTGCTGGATCCTCAAAAAATACCATGAGATCTTCAGCTCTTTCATCATCACTCCCAGCCAAAAATCGATTTTTATTCTCAAAATGTGCGCCAAACTTGAGCTTGAAACCCAATTTTTGAAGATAGTCAATCGCTGAATCTATAGACTTCGTTAAAGGACTTGAAGGAGAAACAATACCAATAGTATCTCCCTTTTGTAATGGTTTTGGTCTAATAAATTTCATAATGGCTCCTTAATGCAGCCTATTGTTAGGCTCTTTAATTCATTAAGTTCAGATACTTATTGATTAATTGGGTGATGGCATCTACGGAAAAATTCGGACAATACCGAGAATAGGTTCTATTTAAACCACCAGAATGTTTTTCCAATAGGTTAAGATCATATTCTTTCATATCCTCTATTTCAAAGGTGGATTTATCCCACTTATCTTCATCGTGAACCCCAAAACCTCCATCAAAGAGTAACCCATTAGGTAATCGGATTAATACATGCCAACATTCATCAGAGTTTTTTACCATAATGAATGCAATGCTGACCTTTACCGAAAATTTTTGATTCCAAATCGAATAAAATGTATGAGCAAACGGACCACATGGACCGGAGTTAATTGCAGGTTCGCCAAAATTATCACCTTCAAGAGTAACGTATCCATAAAAATTATTGATTTCTTCTGATAATTTATTTAACAATGCAATAATATTCTCGTTCATCGACAATTGTTTCATTAATTTTCTCATAAGCTCAGTAGCGGTGTAGTTAAACACAAAAACTAAATTGTACATAGTCGAAGTTGGTCTTTAATTTATCATGATATTAAGGAGTTTCAAGTGTTCTATTATGATAAGATCTCTGCGGTTTATAAATGTACTACCAGGAATAACAGCCATGCATGAAAATGAATTTAAAGTGAATGAAGAGCTTGTCCATTCACTGCTAAAAAGTCAGTTCCCTACTCTAGCTAATCTGGAATTAAGCCCTGTCCTTTCAAGTGGTACTGACAATGCATTATTTCGTTTAGGTAAAGAATATGTTGTTCGCATACCACGAATTGAATGGTCACCTGGCAGTAATACGCACGGAGTAAATAAAGAATATCTATGGGTTCCCCAACTGGCCAAACATTTAAAAATCTCTATCTCCGAACCTATATTTAAAGGTAATGCAACGGAATACTATCCTTGGCCCTGGAGCATCACAAAGTGGAATGAAGGTCATAACCCTGAGTTTGAAAAAGAAAATGAATATGAGCAATTGGCTATAGATTTAGCTCGATTTTTAAATGAGCTACACAGCGTACACCTTAAAGGATCTGCACCCCTTTCACGTCGTGGAGTCCCTTTAAAAAATATTGATGAAGAAACAAAACAAGCGATAAAAGCTTTAGAACATGAGATGGATACCCAGGTTCTAGCTACTTTATGGGACAAATTATCAGAAACTTTACCCTGGAATAATGAACCCGTATGGATACATGGTGATCCTTTACCTGGAAATATTTTAATTCAAAACAATAGGCTTTCCGCAATTATTGATTTTGCAGATGTTGGTTTGGGTGACCCCGCTTGTGATTTGATAACAGCCTGGAGTTTACTCAATGCTCACTCCAGAACTATTTTTCGTAATCATCTTGAAAATATAGACGATGCTACTTGGAAAAGAGGACAAGGTTGGGCATTATCTATTGCCCTGATTATTCTGCCCTATTATAAAAATACGAATTCTGTTTTAACGAGTGTGGCAAACCGAATGATACAGCAAATTTTAAGTGATGAAGGTTTTGATCGATCACTTAAGTCAGCAATAATAGATAAAATATAAGAGTAACACTGCTATGCCAAACTATCTTCATCTCAACTTGGAATCAGAACGTGTTCAGTTAATTCCAATTTCACTAAAGTATGCAGATGACCTATGCCAAGAATTTACCGCTGAAATAACAGAGTATATGTGGCCCAGTGCGCCAAAAACACAAGAGGAAATTAATCAGCATATATCTGAAAAACAAATTAAAATGCAAGCAGGCACAGAAATCGCATTCGTTATCGTAAATAATGCAGACCAGAGTTTTTTAGGATATGCTTCTTTACATCAAGCGAATACGAGAACACCCGAATTAGGCATTTGGTTAAAAAAAAGTGCTCATGGATTTCACTACGGTTTTGAAGCAATGAATTTATTAAAAACCTGGGCTGAGAATAATCTTGTTTATGATTATATAAAATATCCTGTAGTAAGACATAACATCCCAAGTCGAAAAATTGCCGAAAGAATGAATGGCGTTATCGAAGATGAATATATTAAAGCAAGTGAGTCAGGTAAATTGCTTGATGAAGTAGAGTATCGATTCTACGGTGCGGCAACCACGTAAACATCAGCCTTCTTAAATAGATTTAATAGACTTTTTTATAAGGTATATTATAGAACCTTAGTTTACTGATACATATTTGCTAAATCGTTTAATGCCTTACCACTAACTCTTTGCACCGTCCATTCATCCATTGGCTTGGCACCCAATTGCTTATAAAATTTGATTGCCGATTCGTTCCAATCCAAAACCCACCACTCAAATCGTCCGCAACCTCTATCTATAGCTAATTTTGCTAAATAAGCCAACATGATTGTTCCAACACCCTGTCCTCTAGCATCCGGACTTACATACAAATCCTCTAAATAGAGTCCTGGCTTAGCTAAGAAGGTAGAATAATTATGGAAGAATAAAGCAAAACTGACGGGTTTTTGCTCAATGTAGCCCAGAATCACTTCTGCATGAGCTTTAGCACCAAATAAAGTCTCCTTCAAATTTGCTTCAGTAGCAACAACTTCACCAAGTAACTGCTCATACTCTGCAAGCTCTCTTATAAATTGAAGAATTAAAGGGATATCATTTTCTGTTGCAAATCTAATTTTAAGTCCTGTCATTTGATTATTTCTCATTCAAAATTGATTACTTCTTAATTTATTAAATTACCAAATTCTCTAAAGAATCCGTTATAAGAACTGTATGTTTGGATTTAATTCTATAATTTTCAGCTGAAATAGGTACGTGTCGTAATTTTAAGTATTTATAAAAAGTAGCACGACTAATACTCAATTGATCGCATATCTCTGAAACACTTAATTTTCCCTCTTTATATATTAATTCAGCTGAATGGGCTTTAGCCTGAGCTTCTTTCGACAGACCAGAAGGTCTTCCTCCTTTTTTTCCTCTAGCCCGAGCAGCATCCAAGCCGGCAATAGTTCTTTCTTTAATTAATTCTCTTTCAAATTCAGCAAGTGAGCTAAAGATATTAAAAATAAGTCTACCGTGTGCAGTTGTTGTGTCAATATGATCATTCAAACTTCTCAGACCAATACCTTTTTCAATTAGAGTATTTACTAAATTTATTAAATCTTTAAATGAGCGCCCTAGCCTATCTAATTTCCAAATAACTAAAACATCATCTTTTCTTAAATCTAATAAAAGTTGCTCCAAAGCGGGACGATTAAATAAAGAACCACTAATTTGATCCTGATAAATCTTTTCACAACCTTCTTTTTTTAATGCATCAATCTGAAGATCTAAATTTTGACTTCGAGTCGATACACGTGCATACCCAATTAACATGATAAGTTCACTAAAACGTTTTTTCTATAGTAACTTAAACAATATTTAAATGAAACAGTTTAATAGACGTTAAAATACAAAGAAACTGAAAGATATATACTTTTTAAAATTGTTTAAATAAACGGTGGTTTTTATAAACCCAATTATCCTTATCAAGTAATAAATTGATTTAGATATATTGATATATATTTTGTATAGCCATAGCAACAAACTCATCCTTTTCTCCCACCGGAGCAAAATAATGAAGAGCTTTTTTCGCTGTTTCTAAGTCAGCTAACTTAGCAATCATCCATGCTGTAAGATATGCTGAAGATAAGCAACCTCCAGCGGTTGCAATATTACCTTTTGCGAATAATGGCTGATTAAGAACGTCTACGCCAGCTTCTTGAACCCAGGGTTTAGTGATGTGGTCAAGCAAATTTGTA
>DEHS01000075.1 GCA_002352055.1 Legionellaceae bacterium UBA2794 | reverse complement strand
TTTGATTATAAATTAAACATGACCCTTTTTTTCCAGGATCCCGGCCGGTGGTCAAGATGAGTCCCGGAAAGTTGATTGGATTATCAGAGCACATACTGCAGTAGCTGCTAAAGGTTATAGACCCTCGCCCGGGGGTCCTATTGGTTATCTTGAATAGTATCTATAATCTGATTGACGATCTGTGCCAATTAGATTTCCCATTACATCTAATCCACCAATCATTGGTAAACCAGTTGCAGGATTATATTTAGTAAACTCTGGATATTTCACAATTGGAATAATAATGTTCTCTTCAGAGCAATGACTAGGTAATTCTATACCGTAAATCCATTTAATAATTTTATCTAAAATATTCATTAGATCCCCACTTTATTTTTATATCCCAAAGCCTATGTACAATATAATTTATTATCTTAGATAAAGCGAACTTAAAATTAATTAGGTATTAGCAGATGCAAAGTAAAATCATTCATTATTAAATAAAAATACCATAATAACTTCGTACCAAATTATTTAAAAAACAATATCACAAAAGAGCTATATATAAGAATCAATGTCACAATACGCAACATCAAAACCAACGCGCTGAATATTGATAAACATAAAGAAAACAAAACAGAGCAATAAAGTAGAAGTACAGGACTAAAAGCTAATAAGAGCACACCTTTCGCATTAGAATGCATTTGCCGTAACCCATTGATTTGTATATTAAATAAAGCATTTTTGTTGTAAGCGGCAGCGGCTTAAAATCGACTGATCAAAAACAAGGCTAATCGTCCTAGGAAAGGTAAGTGCTATTCAATCTTATTGATGAATTTTAAATCAAATATACTTGTGAAGAATGTATGCCATTGTTATGCTAAAGCGAGTAACGTTTAATGAATATAAGGAAAGTAGTAGCATACTATATAGCATACACCAGTTCAAACATTTAGCTTAACAGCCAAAATATTAAAAACAATAATTTAAGGATATTTATGCCAAGAGTCACTATCCATGTTCCTAATGATCTCCATGAAAAACTTACTAAGATGGCCGAAGCAATGATGATTCCTTATCGGCAACCATTACAAAAATGGCTGAAATAGGTTTGATGATTACAGAGAATCAGAAGAAGNNAGAATAAAAGCCCAGAAGACCGCTTTACTGATATAGAAAAACACTGCTTTAAACTCACCATTCAAATGAATGCATTAATAAAAAACTTAGCTACAAATGAGTTAGGTTATGGGTCTGATGAATTCAAAAAACTCACTGATGCATCGATTAATAAATATAAAGAGCTACTTGGTTTTGAACCCGAAGAATTATAAAAATGGGGTGATACACCCATTATATTTCCAACCCTAATTCCTGTTTTTTTATCACCGATGATTCAAGGGAATGAGTGGTATTACTGATACTTTTTTCCTTGGTATTATGTGCAATGGTATCTTGTACGGGGGAAGTCAGGATACGTGTGCAAATAGGTCACTTCATTTTTAGAATAGTCCTGCAGCCCTTGTNNTATATATGGGTTATAGCTTTTATTGATAGCAATGGTTTTTAAATTAAATCTCTTGAAAAATATTTGTCCCAAACTCGCCTGGCCGTGATTTCCATTCGAAATGTTCCGTGAGTATGATTTTTCCACTTTCATTTTTAGATAATTCACATAGGGAAACTCCATTATCGAGTGTCCCATCAGTTTGCATTTGGCAATAGCTAAATGCAAACTGATTGTCTGTTGTAAATTTCCCAACTAAAAATCCCATAAGAATTTTTCCACCCGCATATTTGGCTGAAATAGTATTTTTGTTTTGTGAAAAAAGAAAGATCGTCTCATGATTGACAATTCCATTATCGGCTGTTTGAATTACATTCATTTTGACGTTATCTAAACAAAACTCCATAAATAGATCTCTCCAAAAAACTATATGCGTTGGTTGTAACTAACCAACATCGTTTTTATCATAATTTGCATAGACCCTAATCGCCTTCATATTCTCATCCAGTATCATAACTTCAGCAGCTAATAATCCACGATTAATTTTATAATACAAAACCAAGCTTTGAGGAGAAGTAAATACATCAAGTAATTGAAAGTGTAACGTATAAAATTTTTGTAGCTGACGCGTGAAATAATCCCTAAGATTATTAATCCCAGACACAACTCCTTTGGGATCTCCTAATACTTTCTGCACTACAGGGGAGCAAAATTCAATTGAATCTGCGTAATGCTTCATAATGAGATCAACATCATGCTTATTCCAGGCATCAAGCCATTTCTGTGCAAATTCCCAAGCTTTATCTCTATCAATCATCATATGTTATCCTGTTTTAAGTTAATTCAAATTTTTTGGCAAAATACTCTAAATGCTGGGTGCGATTGATAGTCAAATTTTTTTTCAACTGTTTCAAAATCCAGTATTTTAAATTGAGCTGCTTGAAGCATATTGGTTAATTCTTCTTCTTCAAAAAAAGACCAAAATTTCTTATCCTCTTAGATTTACTTTGTCTATAATTTGATCACATGTGGCTTCAAAGGAAGAGTATGAAGCATAAAATATGTGTGATCCAGTACATGGAATAATGTGCTTTGAAAATGAGCTATACATTAAGATTAAGCGAGTTATCGATTCTCCTTACTTTCAAAGACTTCGTCAAATTAAGCAATTGTCATTTGCAGAATTCGCCTATCCTGGCGCAGTTCATAATAGATTTAGTCATTCGATAGGAGCTTGCTATCTTTCGACAGTAGTTTTTTCGACGATTTACAACGATTCTACAAATAATGAGGATCAAAAAATATGTCTAGCGCTTACAGCTTTAATACATGATATAGGACATGGTCCATTCTCTCATTCCTTTGAAAAGATATTCAATTATGCTTTAAATTTTGGTGATAACAAAATAGGCAAAATTAGTCATGAGGATTGGGCTCAAGTTTTTTTAAAAAATTAATGGAGGAAAATTATATTGAAACAAATTATGGAAAAGTAGTAGAGGATATATATACAAAAGAAACTAATAAATTACATGGAATTATCTCATCACAACTCGATGTTGATCGGTTTGATTATTTACTAAGGGATAGTCACTTTTGTGGTGTTAGTTATGGAAATTTTGATTTACTNNGTTAATTAATCGATTATGTGAACAAAATGGAGTTACTTGCATCGGGATTAATACTCTAGAGCATTATATAATGGCAAGACGTTTTATGAATAAAAACGTTTATTTTCATAAAATTAGATGCTCATTTGAATATATGCTGACAGTAATTTTTAAACGGTAGTGTTTAAATAACTGTG
>DEHS01000080.1 GCA_002352055.1 Legionellaceae bacterium UBA2794 | reverse complement strand
TATTTCTGATTTATATGAGGCAAAATCTAAAACACCTCATTTATAGAAGTTTTTGGGGTGACTTTGAGCCAGGACAAAGATCATTTTAAGAATAAAATTTAATCCTGAGGAATATCTTGAAGAATTATTTTATTTAATATTTACTATATAAATAATTAGGATAAAATTTCAGCAAAAATATTTAAATAATTAATAACGGAAATTACATCGATTATATTAAAAAAGCAATATAGGCCCTATATAACTAATGATGCAGAAAGCGTTTACATCCCGAATCATTCAAAACTATTTAAATTGCACTTGAGAATCTGATTCTTCCTAATCATACCTTGGTATATCGTTTGGTTCATTAATTTAAATCAGATTGGGTAAAAAAAGCAGGTGCCTTTGCGCTATTGAAGCTAATTATAATCTTGACAATTCATCAACAAATCCTGCAGCAGAAAAGTATTCTGAGTTGAACTCAAGTGGGCAAGATGGCAATGAACGTTTTGGTAGGGATATCCTTACATTTCTTAAAATAAGTTATAAAGTATTAATAATCAATGTTCACATTAAATGAGAAAACCCCTTTAGAGGCCCAAGGTTTAGATAAAATATCTATAAATCAATAGATTACATGGTGGGACAGCGGCTAATTTAACTTGAAAGATAATTATTTGATTTTTAATGTATTTATTTTTAATAAATTTAAATATACCCCTGTTTATACCCCCTGCAACACTTCCTATCTCTAATTCATTATAATGATATGTCGATATAATGTTAAATTATCGACATATTATACGAATATGTTTATACCATCGACACATTTCAAAAACATGTCGATAAAATGGAAAAATTTAAACATGATAAAAATTGATGTAACTAAAGCATACAATGAATTGCCTGCACTACCTCCTAAACAGGATATAGAAACTAAAAAAATACTGAAAGTATGCATTGAAGCACGTACGTCGCTAGCAGAACTGAGAAAAGCGGCTGAGATGTTGCCAAAACCAAAGTGTCTTAATAAATTCGCTGCCCTTATTAGAAGCTCAAGCAAGCTCCGAAATTGAAAATATAGTGACAACAACAGATAAGTTATTTCAATATGCCAATAGCAGTTCCGAAACTAATATAGATCCAGCGACAAAAGAGGCTTTACGTTACAGAGCTGCTTTGAGAGAAGGCTTTGAATCTATTAAGTCTCGACCATTAAATACAGTCTTAGCAGAGAGTTTATGTTCAACCTTGCACGGCGTTGAAATGACCGTAAGAAAGGTTCCAGGAACAACTCTATCTAATCAGGCAACTGGAGAAATAATTTATACTCCTCCTGAAGGAGAGGCGCTTTTAAGGAAAAAGCTTCACAATTGGGAAGTATTTTTACATGATCAGAATGATATTGACCCNNAGAATTTTAAATATATTGTATTTAATCGATCGGGAACTATTAACTATACCTGTTCTTTATTTGAGCCGTTATATCATCAAACATAAGAGAGAATATTACCAAAATCTCTTAAATGTCACTTTAAAAGATGACTGGGAGTCTTGGATTATTTACATGTTAAATGCAGTCGCAAACACATCCCAATGGACTTGCAATAGGATTAAGAACATTGTTGGTTTAATGGAAGAAACTGTGGGGTATGTAAAAAATAAACAACCTAAAATATATTCAAGAGAATTAGTCGAACTCCTTTTTGTACAACCTTACTGTAGAATTTCCAATGTAGTAGATGCAAGGATAGTGAAAAGACAAACTGCTGCCGAATATCTGCAGAAGCTAGTCAGTGAAGGGATTTTGAAAGAAATAGAAATTGGAAGAGAAAAAATATATATCAATACAAGATTTATGCAAATCTTATTTAAGGACTCTGATTAAAAAGTAATACAGCATGGTAGTTATAGTTAATAATGTTTTAAAGGCTTAAATAAGCAGGTCAAAGATATGAGCACGACAGTTTTAATTGAAANNAAAATTCATAAAAAAAATTCCAAGAGGAAGGATTTTTTTTGTGGACTCAATTTATAAGAAATATCCAATTAAGCTTGTACAACGTGTTTTATTGCGGTTAGCAAAAAGCAATGATGTGGGTACTATATCTCGTGGTATATATTTTAGACCTGCAAAAAATCGCTTGCTGCCAGGTCGTCCAATTCCGCCAAGTACAGATAAAATCATTGAGGCTGTTTCGAAAAAAACAGGTGAGACAATAACAGTTCATCCTGCTGTAGCTTTGAATCAGCTTGGTCTTAGTACGCAAATTCCTGTTCACGCAATTTACTATACGACTGGTCGCTCACGTTATATCAAAATTAATGGTGAAAATAGAATTAAACTTGTGCATGTGAGTCCTAGAAAAATTATCATGCCAAATACAGTAACATGTCATGTGGTTATTGCCTTATGGTATGAGGGTAAGGGGTATTTAAAACCACGAGTAGTTAAGAAGCTTCATGATCGTCTAAAGGATAAATATTTCAATGAGGTTTTAATGCATCTTGATAAGATGCCAGCATGGATGCGGAAAGTGTTTATTCGTTACCAGAGTATGCAACCTGATGACCCTGAATTACAAGAAGACCCTGATGAATATTGGCAGGGCTAAACTCCAAGACCAGCCAAAAATATGGGGCTATTAGAAATAAACGCTAATTTAATCAAGGAAATGATTAAATTTAATGTTCATTAGCTACCAACTTTTTTGATTTTAATAATGTCAATATTTTTTGTGAGGCAATTTGCCTTTCTCTTACGCGCCCAGAACGGATAGCATCAATTAGCGTTAATAAGTCATAAAATAACGGATCTGGATGCTTTGTTACGGATTCTGGCACTGAAGAATATAAAGGCTTTAAGGCAAGGCCGCGCTCATTCCCTTTGCCATATGGCCATACAGGGATAGGATCATTACCAGCAACAATCTTATCACTTAAGCAGGGAGCAGCATAGCTAGTGGGAATTCCACGGGCTAGCTCACCTAATTTAGCAGGAAAAACATACTTTAAACCATGAACAAAAAACTCTTCACAAGCCTGAATAATGGGTTGCGGCTTGGCCGGAGGATGGTAAGGTGTAATTAACCCTACTGCCACTAATCTCTTGAATGCACTATTAACTTGAGAAGGACTCAAACACAATTCAAATGCAATACTATTTTGAGACCAGCTTTTATCTGTTTGGTAAGCCAGCAGTTTGGCCAGAACTACAATGTCTTGTGATTTAATCATTGAGCATCATCCTTTATTCCATATTCTAGAATTTAGAATAAAGAATGCTTTAGTCAACCCTATAGTTGGTTTATATAGCACTGATGCCTTTCTCAATACGAAGTCTTTGCTTGTTATAAGATATTTTTCCTCTATATCGAGTCTTTAGTTTTACGAGTATGGGACACGGAACTTGTTATAAAAGTTATGGATTTTATTGGAGTGTCTTGGATGGTAAATTGGTGGAGGCGGCGGGAATCGAATCCGCTACAAGGGGTCTTGATCATGACTACCAAAAACCACAAAAGATCACTTAATACAAGAAAAAATCAAAGAGTTAGACTTTCGAACAAAGACTACTCCAGTTGTCTTTGGTGGTCTTTAATTGTCAGTAGATGGTGCCGCTATGGTGCATCTTTTTTCGACTAACTTTCAAACCTTGCTTCGTGTAAAACAAGTTACAACCATATTAATACTGCTTACTCTACCAGCATTTTGTTGTTACACTTATATTGTGTTACTCACTATAAGTGTAATTCATCACATGCAAAATGGACCTTTTGATGAAACGAGAACCTGCTTTTAAAATACGTAATTTAACTAAAACATACCAAATGGGTGAGGTCCAAATCCATGCTTTGCAAAAGATTACTCTGGATCTATATCAAGGTGAATTGGTTGTGTTATTGGGTCCCTCAGGAAGCGGTAAATCTACCCTGCTCAATATTATCGGTGGCCTGGATGTTCCGACGTCTGGAGAGGTAATTTATAAAGATCACATTATCACTGCATCAAGTGAGCATGAGCTTACCCGCTACAGACGTGAGCATATTGGGTTTGTCTTTCAATTCTATAATTTGATATCCAATTTAACAGCCTTAGAGAATATATCAATAGTTACCGAAATTACAGAAAACCCCATGAACCCTGTTGAAGCAATCAAGCTTTTGGGACTTGAAAATCGTACATCACATTTCCCTTCTCAACTATCAGGAGGCGAACAGCAACGAGTTGCTATTGCCCGTGCTATAGCGAAACAACCGGATGTACTCTTGTGCGATGAACCCACTGGAGCTCTTGATTGTGAAACAGGTAAAATAGTATTGGAAACACTAGAGTTGGCAAATAAAAAATTAAACACTACTGTCGTCATCATTACTCATAATTTAGTAATAGGTGAAATGGCGGATCGGATAATTCATATCGCAGATGGCCGTATCTCCCAGATCATTGAAAACAAAAACAAACGAAAAGCAGCTGATTTAGCATGGTGATGATCTTAAACAAGAAGTTATTTCGTGATTTATTCAAACTTAAAGGACAGGTTATCACGATTGCTTTGGTTGTCTGCAGCGGTATTAGTGTTTTGATATCATCAATTAGTACCTATCAGTCATTGTCTCAGGCCCAACACAAGTTTTACTCCGATTATCATTTTGCAGATGTGTTTGCAACCTTAAAACGTGCTCCAATTTATATGCAGAAAAGGATTGGAGAAATACCAGGCGTATCTCAAGTAGAGACTCGTATTGTTGAGGATGTCACTTTAGATTTACCATGGCTACAAGAACCTGCTATTGGGCGCTTTATATCCATACCCGATTCAAGGTCATCCAATTTAAATCAATTATTCTTACGTAAAGGACGTTTGCTTGATTCTGGTAAAGCAAATGAAGTATTAGTTAATGAAGGGTTCGCCGAAACAAATTCTATAAAACCTGGGGATCAAATTTATGCACTATTAAATGGCCATCGGCAACTCCTGCGTATAGTTGGTATCGTCTTATCTCCAGAATACGTATATGCAATTCGTGGCGAAGATCTTCTCCCAGATAATAAACATTTTGGCGTGTTCTGGATGAATCATAAAGCACTAAGCGCCGCTTTCGGAATGCAAGAAGGATTTAATGATATTAGTTTAACATTGACGCCAAATGCCTCAGAAAAATCGGTGCGTAATGATTTAGAACAATTATTTTTGGATTATGGCTTATCAATTACCTATCCCAGAAAAGATCAAATTTCGGATAGATTCGTAACTAATGAAATCAATCAACAAAAAATTATTGCCTCATTTATTCCTCCTATTTTCTTGATTGTCGCCTCATTTTTATTAAATTTAGTAACGGGTAGACTGGTTCAAAACCAACGAGAACAAATTGCTCTATTAAAAGCTCTAGGTTACACCAACGCATCAATCGTATTATATTATTCAAAGCTAGTTATGGTTATTGTGGTTTTGGGTGCCATTTTAGGAGTAGGTCTTGGCGCCTGGTTTGGTAAACTAATGACCATGCTCTATGCTGAGTATTTCAGGTTTCCTGTATTCTATTATTCATTTTCAATTCAAGCCGCATTTATAGGAGTATTAGTCAGTTTTTTCGCTGCTGGCTCTGGAGCTTTAAGGTCAATATATCAAGTAGTAAATTTAGCTCCGGCGGTAGCGATGCGTCCTCCAACCCCTCCCATCTATCGAACACTTCGTTTGGAACGCTTTGGTTTAATATCTCATTTCTCGGCAAGCGCAAAAATGTTTTATCGCCATACATTTAGACATTTATTTCGTACTGCAATTACTTCAGTAGGAATTGCTTTAGCTATGGCTATAGTCATATTAGGTCTCTTTTGGCAGGATGCAGTTCAATATTTAATAAAAATACAGTTTTTAATGTCGCAAAAACAAGATGCAACCGTATCATTCACTCAGCAATTACAAGATAAAGTGCTGATTGAACTGAAACATGTCAAAGGGGTAATCAATGCTGAAGGCTACCGTATTTCCCCTGCTCTATTAAGTAATCAAAATTTCTCCGAACAAACTGCGTTATTTGGAATTCCATCTGATGCAAAATTAAAGGTAGTCCTAGATAAAAATGAGAATCCAATCCCAATACCAAAGAATGCACTTGTCTTGAGCAAAGGTCTGGCTGAGCGATTAGATGTAACCTCAGGTGATTGGGTTCAAATCAGTATGCTTGAAGGGAACAGAGCAAAAACCAAGCTTGAAGTTGAAGGAATAATTAATGATTATGTAGGGATGTTCGCCTATACCAATATTTTTTTAATGAATAGAATTCTGAATGAGGACCATCTAATAAATCTTTCAGGTATTACCATTGATCATCAGTATATTAATCAATTATACAAGGAGCTCAAAAAGATACCGAAGGTAAGTTCGATAACATTTAATACATCAATTGTTCAAACATTCAAAGAAACCTTTGCAAAACATGTACTGGTTTTCACCTGGATATTAGCAGGATTCGCAATAGTTATCGCAATTGCTGTAGTTTATAATAATGCCATCATTATTCTAGCTGAGCGTTCATGGGAGTTATCCACTCTAAGAGTATTGGGCTTCACTGAGCAAGAAGTGTCTAACATTCTCTTTTATAATATTATTTTTGAGGTACTACTGGCTATACCGATGGGTATTCTCTTTGGATATTGGATTTCATGGTCTATATTAGAGTTAATGCAGACTGATTGGTTTAAAATTCCGTTTATAATTGAGCCCAAAACCTATGCAATATCAATAATTGTGGTAACGACTTCAAGTGTAATGAGTTTGTTTATTATTAAAAAACGAATACAACAACTCAATTTAACTGCAGTATTAAAAGTGGGTGATTAGTGCCAATAATTTATCAAAATATTAAAAAATACATCGGGCTTTTTATTTTTTTAGCCTTGTGTTTTAACATTATTTTTTGGTTAATCCTACCTACACCAATTAGAGTCCAACTAGGTGAGGTTAAATATGGCCTCTATTCAGAATACATAGAAGATGATGCAAAAACACGAGCGATTAAAATATACACTGTAACCGCCCCAGTGATGGGAAAATTACTCAGGATTAACTACCTTGAAGGAGATGTCATAAACAAGAATGATATAATAGCAACCATTCTTCCCGCTTCCCCATCGCTACTAGATGTTCGTGCCAAAGATGAATTGGAACAAGAGTTGGGTGCTGCAGAAGCCAGATATGAAGAAGCCAAAGCAATTCTAGAACAAGCCAAATCAGCATTAGATACAGCCCTTTCAGATTTTAATAGAAAAAAAGCGCTAGTAGCGAAAGGATATGTCAGCCCAAGTGAAATAGAGCATACTGAATTGGAGTACAAGCTGAAACAGAAAATCGTTAATGCAGCTGAACGTAAGGTTCATAGTACCCAACATGATATTGAAAAAATTAAAGCGTCCTTAGCCGCTACCTCATCTAATCAAAATTATTCTCAAGAACAAATTAACATTGTTGCTCCGATCTCTGGAAAGATATTACGTATTAATCAAAAAAGTGAAACCACCGTCAATGTAGGTACCAATATTATGGAACTCGCTGATGTGTCTAAACTGGAGATAGTGGCTGATGTCTTAAGTAATGATGCGGCTCAAATTCCAGACAAAGCAAAAGTTTTAATTAAACGATGGGGTGGATCTATAGATTTAAAGGGTACAGTGCGCACAATAGAGCCAAGTGGATATACTAAAATTTCAGCCCTAGGAGTTGAAGAGCAACGGGTAAATGTCATTATAGATATTATTTCTCCTTATGATCAATGGAAAAATCTCGGAGATGAGTTTCGAGTTGACGTAGATATTTTTATATATGAATCAAAAAAAGAATTACTAGTACCGATGAGTGCCTTGTTTCGAGACGCTGAACATTGGGCGGTCTTTGTCGCCGAAAAAGGACGAGCTATTAAACGTATCATAAAAATAAAACGCCATAATTCTGATAATGCAATTGTGACAAATGGGCTCAAGGAAGGAGAGAAAGTAGTGCTTTATCCTGGAAATTTAATTAGTAACGAAGTGAAAATTAGAGAATAACCTAGCGGGAAACAATCGGGCAGAATTAAATATTAAAATCCAATATAATCAATAAGCTATGGTGGAGGCGGCGGGAATTGAATTCAATTCCTGTGGTGTTGATTTTATTGATGAAATTTTGAGTGGATTTTAAATGTACCAACAAATATTTTTCATCTTGTTCACATTAATACTCACCCATTAAACATACAGATAAGTATAAATACCAAGAATACCTTCTAAAATGGAGCAAAATTTGAAAGATTAGTAACATCTTTTTCTAAATGTGTATGCGCAAGGGTTTTACCCGATACGATCATTTCACGTAGTGGCTCTAATAAATAAGCCTCGTTATTTCCATTATGATTAAATTCTCTTCTGCTATTTAAGCTACTTGTCACTATATCTAAAATTTCTTTTGCAATATCTCTCACACTAATATTATTTTCAACTAACGTATTCAATGCATTGTAAGAGACTTCTTTGCGCAAACGTTTCCTGGTTTCACTATCCCATTTTTTAACTATATCCCATATTGTATCTAAGGCATTTTGGTTATACATAGCACCTACGCAAAAAGCTGATAAAGCACATACATGCGAAGCAGGCCCTGAGTCTACCCCCCTGATTTCGAGTACATTTTTTAGCCGAACATCAGGCCATATAGTTCCAATGTGGTTCTCCCAATCCTCCATAGTAGGTGATTCTTCGGAACAGGCAAACAAACTATTTTTTAAAAAATCTTGAAAGGTCTGTCCTTTTGTATCAATATATTTTCCATCTCGATATATAAAAAAAAGCGGTAGGGCTGTTACATGATCGATATATTTCTCAAAACCAAAGTCTTTCTCAAAGACAATAGAGGAAATTATCTCTCTTCTTAGATTGATTTCATTCCAAACAGAATTTCTACAGCTTAAATAACCATCATGCTTTCCATTTCTAAAAGGAGAGTTTGAAAATAAGGCTGTTAAAATTGGTTGAATCGCCAAACTTACTCGATATTTCTTGACCATATCTGCTTCATCAGAAAAATCTAAACTTACTTGTGTTGAGCAAGCACGAAAAACCACATCAATATTGGATGCCCCTGATTCATGTATGTAATCGCAAATAATGTTGGACCTATTATTTGGATTAGGCATTCTAGGTATTTCATCTAATCTACAGGTAGGATGAAAACCTAAGCTTAAAAAAGAAACATTCTTATTGGTGCTGATTAAATTAAGTTCATTTATATAGGTAAGTAATTCATTCGTTAACTGATGTAGATTATTATGTGGGGTTGAAGATAATTCTAATTGACCACCTGGCTCTATAGAGATAAACGATAACCCTTTTTGTAGCCTTGTAATAATCCCATTATCCCATAATGGGAGCCACCCGAATTGTTGCAACCCTTGAAAAAGATCTACAATCCCTGGCGTACCATAGTAAGTAAGTGGAAGTTGGTTGCATTGATTATAAGCAAATTTCTCGTATTCAAAACCAATTTTCCATTTTTCTTTTGGCTTGCAATACCCCTCCATTAATGAAATAAGTTGCCACTTATCTGTTATGCGACAAGGTAATTTAGTGGTGTTCATTTATACTGCTCATTAAAGCTAAGTAACTTGCTACCAATGCAGCGATAAAAGTCACTCCTGCAATATAGCTTATATTAAAATTATTTAACGCGGCAGCAATTGTTGCGCCTAACGCTGAACCTAGTATGCTAAAAGTCCCTCTAACCGCTGATGCGCTCGCTCTTTTATTTGTAAAATAGCGTACTGCTATTGTTGTCGATGGGGGATGAACTACTGCCAACCCTATTTGAAATATAAACGCAGCTATTACAAATAACATATACTTACTGGTGGCGATAAAAGATAGAAAAAGTAATGCTGAACTACTTAATGTTAATAAAATGCCAAAACGTAAGGTCATTTGCATCCCATATTTAGTCACCAGTTTAGATGTAGACAATCCACCTAAGGCATAGCCGATTGTCATAAAACCGATTAAATAACCACACATTTTTGAGTCGTAATGTAATCCTTGCATGAGATACAGGGGCATTGCCGTTAGAAATGTAGTCGAACCAAGTACTAAAATAGGATACAAAAAGGCATAACGTAAGAAACCCAAATGGGATATAACAGACCAATATGAGGCAAAAAGTTGGAAAAGTAATCCTGATTTTTCTTTATTTGACTTATGGTTATCCGTATAAAATACATACATCAGAACAAATACAACCAAGCTAACGGTTGAAATAAAAACATAATTAGTACGCCAGCCTTCCATAGCAAGATATCCCCCTAAAATTGGAGAAATAGATGGCATAATTGAAAGTAAAGCCCCCATCCAACCCAATGTTTTTACACTATCTTCGGGGCTGTATAAATTTTGTATGGTTGCTAATCCAACAATTACAGGCGCTGCTGCGCCAATCCCTTCTAATAAATTGCCTAACATAAATACTTGGTAATTTCCTGAGAATAAACAAATACAGCTCCCAGTAATAAATAAGGAAAAACCAGCCAACATTGCAATTCTATGGCCAAAATAATCAGCAAAGGCACCAAAAAATAGGCCTGAAATAGCAAAAGCCATATAAAAAATACTTACAGAAATGAGTAGCGTATTGCTATTACATCCAAATGACGATGCTATTTGTAAGAGGCTAGGCATAAATATATTGCTAGCAGATAAAACAAGCGATGTTGATAGAACAATTAAACAGGCAGTTAATCGCACTTGGAGTTCATTTTTTTCTGCCAAAGATGAGGTGGTTATTTCGCTATTCAATACAATACTCCTTTTGTAATACTCGGTATAAATAATTTGGACTCATTAAGCCTTCCTTGCTTTATTTTAAAGCAATCACCCCAATGCTTCAAGCACTATATATCAACTTGATATCAACATGTCAAAGTAGAAGGCAGCACATTCAACTATTGACATTAAAATATAGACCTTTTATCCTTCGCTTTTTTGTTAACCAAGTTAAGTAGGTTTTCAAAGGAATATTTCGGAAATAATTGTTTGTTAACATACTCCGAAGTTAACTGTATCAGAGCAGGCTTATTTGGAAGTTAAGCTTTTTAAAGCGAGGGACTAATGAAGGATGTTGTAATAAATTATCCGAGTTTTAGCGAGGATAATGTTAGTGTATGGAATGAAACACTAAATCAACGAGCGCGTTTTTTTCAAAAATATGCAAACCATATTCATCCAGCATACCTTGATGGTTATAGCAAATTACACTTTGAGCACCACAATATACCAACACAAGAAAAACTAAATAAAGTCTTAAAAGCCATCGGCTGGCGGGTAGTATTTGTAAATGGATATTTATCAGCAAAAGCTTACGCCAATTTGTTATTAAATAAAATATCACCTATTAATGTTCAGGTGAGGACAAAAGAACAAATAGAATATGCCCCCGGACCGGATTTAATTCATGACATTATTGGGCATTTACCTATGCTTTTCTTATCAAGTTACACAAGATACTTGCTTGCCCTTGCTCGACTCCTATTGCATGCGAAGCCGAACAGTACTGACTTAAGACTGCATGCGGCACAAGATAAACTTTCACGCCTAGTTTATCAAGCGCCTGAAAATACAGCTGCTATCATCCAGATTGAAAATGAAATTACATTGCTTGAAACCAATATCTTAAATAATCCTTCCATTTATTACCAATTAAGCAGGATTTTTCTGTGGACTATAGAGTTTGGCACTATGGAAAAGGATGGTATTGCGCAAATTTATGGTGCGGGATTGATGTCTTCAATATTAGAAGCGGAAGCTATTTGTTTGAATAAGATCAAATCAATCAAATTCTCTTTGGACTTAATTACCAAGCAGTTTAAGTTTTCACGCATGCAAGATACTGTATTTATAGCAAAAGATTTTATGCAGTTAGAACAATTTCTAGCTGTTTATGAATAAACAGCTAGATTATTAACCACGAATCTACTAAATAACAAAAGTTGAAAAAATGCTCTTACCAAAAAAAATTTTAGTTAATATAGAACCGACTCCATCATGTCCTGCCGCTTGTGCAATGTGTCCTCGTTCTCTGGTAAAAGAGAATGGGTTTATGAAGCTTGAGACTATGGAAAAAATAGTGAATCAATTAGATCCCTCTTTTGTATGGGAAATTGATTTAGCCGGCCGTGGTGAGCCAACAATACACCCCCAACTTCCCGAATTAATAGAAATTATGAAGCGCCCCAAAATCCCTACAGCAATTGTTACTACAGGAGTATCGTTTACACAACGAAATATTGACGCTATTACAACGAATATTGATCGAATTAGACTCTCTGTGAGCTCATTTAATCAGCAGACCTTTGAAAAAGTTCATATTGGCCTTGATTTCAAAAAAATTTGGAGAAATATTTCAATGTTGGCAGAGGCTGGAGCTAAAAAAACGATTATTCATTTGACGGGCGGCCCCGATATTTATGAATTTTTACCCGAAACAGTTACTCATTTGCGAAAACTTGGATTTACGGATATTTATTTATTCCCATTATGGAACCGAGGTGGTGCGATTAACCATAATCTTGATGCCATTCGTCGTAAGCAATTAATGCAAGATTTAAATTTACCAGCAGCAGAAAGTGAATATTCAACTGGGGTAGGAAAAGTGAAATTTTTTACAAACCTACTTTTGGCACTCCTACAAAATAAAAAATATTGTTTTGTAGGTGATAGCAGTGTCAGTATCAGTTTTGAGGGTGATATTCTTGGGTGTTTCCAAGACTTCGGACATACCTCTAATATTGGTAGTATTAACACAAACAATCTAAAAGATATTCTAAAAGGGCGTTTAAATTTACTTGGTAAAATGAACATTTGTGAAGGATGTAATGCTAATAAAGTAGCATTTCTAAAATAGAGTCAAATATGCATAAGCCCCTTATAGGTATTACTACACCAACTTTAAATGTTAGTTTGAATATGTCATCTTCTCAGAGCGTCACCCTGATTGCTAATACCTATCTGGAGATTATCAATGATTATGATTGTATCCCTATACTTCTACCCAGCTTGTTAAGTATCGAACAAATAAATTCTTTATCTAGTTTATTGCATGGCTTGCTTTTAACGTCAGGGCAAGATTTAGCCCCGAGTAATTATGGTACGGAAGGCAAGGTGCGTTATTCAGATGAAACCAGAGGCATTGGTAATTTATTTGAGCGGCCGATGAATATTTCGCCCAATTTGAAACGAGATGAAACGGAAATATTATTTTATCATTTAGCAAAAAAACGTTACATCCCTATATTAGGCATTTGCAGGGGAATGCAGTTAATAAATGTTGCAGAGGGTGGCTCCTTGCATCAGGAATTACCAGAATCATCGGTATCTCACTATTTAGATCCAGACGGTTGGATTAATTATCATGATATAAACGTGTTACAAGACACTCTATGTGCAAAACTGCTTGGGGTACACAACGCTGTTGTATCATCTATTCATCACCAAGCAATAGATGAGATGGGTTCACAACTTCGAATATCCGGGTGCGCTTCCGACGGAATTATTGAGTTAATTGAACATGAAAACCCAGAGCAATTTATTATTGGCGTACAAGCACATATTGAAAAAACAAGAAAAAACCAACCAATATTTGAAAATATTTTCAAAGCCTTTTTTGAAAGGGCAAGAGAGTATAAATTGAACAATAGAGCGTAATATTATGGATACATTTAATTTAATTAAAGAGATACCCTTATACAAAGACCTGTATGGTGAGCAGCTTATCAATTTTAATTTAAATGATAAGTTAGATCAGTACCCTATTTTAGAAAGAAATCATATTGTTGATGGCTTTCCAAATAACTGGATGACTAACAATCTAAAAACTGCCATTGATAAAGATTCTATTGAAACAACTACAACATCAGGAACATCTGGTAATCGCATTCAAATAATTAGAAAAAAATCGTGGTGGATAGAAGAGTACAAAAGAACATACAAACATTCACCATCCTTAAAAAATTTCAATGTCGGAAGAAGTAAAAAAGCAATTTTGACAACGGCTATTTGTTCAAACGCATCTTGTTATCTTGATTTCCCTAGCTATGAAGACCGAATTATATCTAATACTTTGTATTTGAATCTAAGTAAAGATCCCAATAACTGGACAAAAACTGATATTGAAAGAATGCTCTTAGAATTAAATAAATTTAAACCAGAATATCTCGATGCAGATCCGATTTACTTGGGGTTGTTTTTAAAAATGCTCGAAGAGTATAATATTTTAACAACACTACATACTCCAAAATTTATATCTTTGAGTTATGAAATGGTTCCTCGGTTCACTCGCCGTTTCATAGAGAGCCGCATGAATTGTGCAATAGGTAATTTTTATGGCACGACTGAGCTAGGATATATATATTTCGAACACAACGAGAAAATTATACGATGCCCAGAACTATCGAAAGTAGAGTTTTTGCCCCTCTCACAAGAGAGAGGTTTATATTATCTTATAATAAGCTCTATAAAAAATGAATATATGCCTTTCTTGCGTTTTCGAGTTGGTGACATAGTCAAAATTAATTCTAATACCAATTGGAAAAATTTTAATGACGATACTCAAATTGAATTTTTCTGTGGTCGTGAAAAAGATATTGTCTTTAATGAGAGAGGCACCCCCGTTACACCAGGAGAAATAGATTACTCTCTAGGCAAGCTTGAAAATAATTTACTGATTTATCAAATAGAAGTCAGGAATAAAAATGATATTTTGTTCCGGTATTTAACAATTAATAATGCGGTTTTATCTGAGGAAAACAAAGATCAGATTACTTCAAAGTTATTTGATTTTTTTGGTAGCCAATTGAAAATTCAATTTAAATTAGAACGCTCTATCTCCCCCGAATCTTCAGGGAAATTTTCACTATTAAAGCAAGTATAATAAAGAGGTAGGGAGTAAAAATACATGAACTATCAATTATGGCGAAAAGATTTTCCCATGCTTAACAATACAGAGGAAGATAAAAAATTCATATATATGGATAATGCGTCGACTACGCTAAAACCCCAAATAGTGATTGATGCTGTTAACAAATTTTATACTACTTATACAACTAATATATCGAGATCCAGTCATTTCCTATCAGAAGAAGTTTTTTTCTTATTTGAACAAACAAGAGAAAAAATAGCTTCGTTTATTAATGCTAAAAAAAATGAGATTGTATTTACATATAATTGTACTGATTCTATAAATTTAGTGGCATCTGGCTTAGAGCTTAACAAAAATGATGAAGTGATTTTATCTGTTTTGGAACATCATTCTAATTTTTTACCCTGGCAAGCTCGTGCTCAGCTAAAAATAATAAAAACAGATCAAAATGGATTGATCGATTTAGAACATCTACGTGATCAAATAACAAATAAAACAAAATTACTTTCCCTTACCTATCTTTCTAATGTGACAGGAAATGTTCAACCGATAAAAGAGGCCATAGCTATTGCAAGAGAGAAAGGCATTCTGTGTATGGTTGATGCGGCTCAAGCCGTCGGCCATATCCCTGTAGACGTATTTAACCTCGATTGTGATTTCATGGCCTTTTCTGCACATAAAATGCTAGGTCCTAGTGGTGTCGGTGTGCTTTATGGCAAAAGTGAATTATTAGAAAAAGTACATCCTAGCCGTTGTGGAGGAGGAATGGCCAATAAAGTCTTATTAGATAATATTTCTTATTTACCTGTACCATCAAAATACGAGGCTGGAACATTAAATATAGAGGGAATTCTAGGGTTTAACTCTGCAATTGATTATATTAACACCATAGGAATTGACAATATTTGTAATCACTTAGATATGTTAGAATCTTATTGTAAGACTCAGCTGGAGTCTACTGGGCTAGTGACTTTCCCATTTGCATTTGCAGAAGATCACGCACCCATATTTTCTTTTAGACCTAATAATCCTAAACTAAGGATTGAGTATATTGCAAACGTCTTATCTGATGTACATGGAATAGCCCTGAGAGAAGGATACCAATGTGCTCAACCATTATATGTGGCAAACGGTTTAGATGGCTCTATTAGAGTATCCTTATACTTATATAACACTTTTAACGAAATAGATGCGTTGATTAATGCCCTTTATGATATGAGAATTTTATTGAGTTAGTTCAAGACTAAATCCATTTTTGCATAAAGTTAATAAAGCTTGATATTCATTCTCTAAAGTGTCTTTATTTTCACAAACTAAATATATGGTAGCCGGTGATGAACTAAGATCTATCGTTTTTTGTAATTTGTCACCTATTTTTTTCTTGAATCGGGTGAAATATACCGTGGATAGATTTTGTAATTTATTTATTAAAGAAATTTCTTTGATTACTCCTTCCTGTTCTGAAATAACCATTACAACATATATGTATTTACTTATAATATAAGGTAAGTGAGTTTTCTCGCGAAAGTTCTGTTCATTTAAATAAGCATCAAGAGTTAGTTCAATTTGACTATGTCCAAAACAATCTTTATGAATATCTGGATGTACCGCCCCCCCAACCCTTGCACCTGTTTCAAGAAGGATCGGGCCATTTTTTGTTAGGATAACCTCAGAATGAGCCGGACCATATTTTATTTTAAGCGCGTCTAATACCTTAAAAATATACAAGGATAAAACTTCTTGTATTACACCCTCGGCAGGAATTAATTCCTCTTTATCATAAATAACACGATTATTAACGATACGTTTCTTACAAACCCATATATCTGTTACATAATGCATGCCATTGCAGCTAACCGAGTTTACGACATATTCCGTTCCTTCAAGATAGGATTGCAATAAAACAACAGTATTTTCCAAACCCATTATATTGGTTTTATTTAAAATTTTATTGAAAGCTTGCTTCAACTCTTCTTCATTATTAGAAATATAAACGTCTTCGGAGCTTGCACTATCAACTGGTTTTAAAACTACAGGATAATTTGCTTCACTGTTAACCCATTCAATGCCTTTGTTTAATTCAGCAGTTTTGAAATAATTCACTGCTGGTATATTGTTCGATCGGAGAGCTTCCATCATCTCATATTTATTTCGCCTTGCTGAACTCAATGCCGTACCATTAGTTTTTAGCTCAAGTATTTCAGAAAGGGTATCAGCAAGTTGGACACCAGTTTCAAATCCGGGAATAATAAATGCAATAGGAGCATATTTTTTTAACGAGTTAACTACAGCATCAATATCATTTTTATAGACTATTCTTTCAATAAAACTAGCCTTTTCTATAGCTGGAAGAAATGGAGGAGGGATATCCTTTGAGCTTTGTATATGTATAACATTTAATTTTTTTTCATTAAACAAAGGCAAAAAAAACATACCAGGCCCGTAGGCATCAACTATAACACAATTTAACATACCGCAATTCCTACGTGTGGAGTTAATAATTAAGATATTTGCTTTTTATTATATTATCCAAGTACTCGGCTAGCATATCCAATTTTAAATCGTCATTTGCAAATACAGGATGGATTTCTGTAACGGTTGATTTTTCACCTGAGCGCATACCTGCCTCAACAAAAATCCCCATAATCTCACCCATCTCTAATATATACAGCTGATCATCTTCATTGGATCTAACCATATCTATTATTGTTGTATCAGTGCCAAGAATTTCTGCTGCGTTTAGGGCCAATTTGTTACACTCCAAGGGAGGAGAGATGGGAGTCATTAATCCACCGCATGCAACATTGGTTTTAAAGCTGTGAGTTTTTGTTCTGCAATAGCCACCCACAACTTCTCCTTTAAAAACCTCCACTCTATAATCATGCTCAGAAAAATCAATATATTTTTCAAGGTAATAATTACTTACGTACGGGCCTAGTGCTTGCGAAAAATCAATTAGATCAGATGCCTCATTAAATTTTATAATGCCTTTACCACCATGGTTAGCCCTAGGTTTAAAAACAACCGCCTTCCATTCATAAAAGAGCTGCTCTATTACAGATGAAATCATATGAATAGGAATAAGTGCGGCAGGTGGAACATTTATTCCATTTTTTCTTAACAATAAATTAGTCACGAACTTATCTTTTGCGTTTGCAAATGCATTCCAGCTATTAATCACAGTCACAGAAGATAAATCTAACGCACGCAAAATTTCGTTCTGATGTGCAGATTGCTCATCTGCATTCATATGATATAAAAGATCTATTTCAGATAGATTTTGTTGGCATTTAGTGTAGATGTTTCCATTAAGATAATAACAGTCGCGCATATCAAAATCATTAATAACTTTGTGGCCTCTACTCTCTAATTTTAATTTTAGCGCATTTTGAATTTTATCACCGCCTTCATTGCGATACATCCAAAGCGCAATAGCTCCTGTAGCCATCTTGTTCCTTTTATTTTAACTCGCAGTTGCCCATCATTTTATCAAGTTTCAATCTACTAAAATACTATGGATTGATATTTAAATAATATTTCTAAAACTATTCAAATCCCAATAAACAAGGGCTTAACCACGTCAACCCTATTCCTGCAGAAACTAAAACTTATTGACTGCCAAACTGGATTCCTAATAATTTATTTTCAGGTTTATCACCTTTAAGAGTCAACACAATTGTTTTACTTAATTTTTCCTGCATTTCTTCCGATAAAAATTGCTTCATTGCTTCATAGTTTTCTGTATTTAACGTCGCTATATATTGTATACCCATTCCTTTAAGAGACTCATATAAGAATACAAATAATTCAGCTCGTTGTTTAGGATCGATATCAGCAAAAAATCGATTATCATGCCATAAAAAACGCATAGAATGATTAAACCCATACATTAATAGAATCCAATCAAAGCAAATTATTCGAGCCGCATTTATACCATCTGAGTCATCTCCTTCAATTTGCACAGTTAAATTGTACCGAAGTTGATTATCCCCAGTATTATTTTCCAAAATAATTCCTGCTGGGTGAGATGGGTATAATAACTCCGCCATTTCTGTGTATTTTTTATCGACAAAACTCAATGGCTTTTCTTTAAGATATTCACTGGCTTCCCGATCTTCTTGAATACTTTTTTCACGGAGTTCTTGAGCCTTCTGCTGTAAATGCTCCGAATAACTAAGGAACTCATTTAACCTAGAGCGCTCTTCCTCAAGCTCAGCAAGTTTTTTTACAACCGTCACATACTCATCAAGTGCTTTTTTAGTTCGGAGTAAATATAAATGCTTGTCTCGTTTAATACCGGTATCTTTTCTAGTTGTTTCAAGCTTATTTAACTTTGATAATAGTTTCAGGCGATCATTCTCTAATCGAAGTTTACGATTTATTGATAAACTATTATGAAATTTCTCTACCGCTTCAAAATGAGCCAATGCTTCTGGTTTAAAAGTTGCTTGTAACCCATCGTATAACGCTAATAAATCATTTTTCGTAATATATGGTTGTTCAGACAGTAATTTTTCGATACCTGCTAACTGGAATTTAATAACAAAAATCTGCTGTTCAATTTCCCGTAATTGAGTAGTCAATCCTTCTGTTAATAATTGAATTTGGTTATAATTTTCAGCCACCTGGAATTTTTCCAATTCCAGCTTAATCCGAGAAATTTCCCGATCAAGCCATTCAACTCTTAATTTTGGTTTTGCCCCTGCTCGAAACATTTCTTTTAGAATACTGCCATTTTTCCAATTATTTTCGGATTGTTTAATTTCATCCTTGTTTTTTTTAAATTTATGTTTGTTAATCACTAAAGAACAATCCGCTCCAAGGAGATACATAGATCTTAACAAGCCAACATAATCGGTTTCTTTATTAGTTCGAATTGGATTAGTACAGTCTTCTCTATCATATCTCGCAAATCTCGTGAATAATGCTCTAAAGGTTAATTGCTCAATTTTTTCTATAAAATTAAAAGCTCCACTCTCATTAAGCCATTCTCGTAGTCTCGTAACGTTAAGTTTTTTTCTATCCAAAAATATCTCTTTGCCATCACCAGATCTTTCAATTTCATGTATATTATTTCCTAAAGAGAAAACCAATCGAAACATCCAGTCTGGTACAGCAGAAACAAGCTTGGGATTCGCATTAGCTCCCAAACAATGATGGATCAAGCCAAGTGATAATGTTTTACCTACTCCATTACTACTTCCTTGCTCTGATTTACTATGTGACCCGTCACCAATGATTAGAGTAAGTCCTTCGGAATTAAATTTTATTGTTTTAAATAGGAATGATCACAAGATAATTCAATAAGTTTCATTTTACTATCCTTCTCAATCTTCCGTTAGAAAGAGATTCAATTTGTTTTATTGCAAATAATACATCAATCGCTAAGACAAGATGAGTAAACGTTACCTTTGTAACCCATTGATTAGTATTTCTCGTAATATCAACCCACAATTCATCAATACTCTTAGGTTCGTTAAGCAGCGTTCTTGCAAAACCAGCTAAAGCAATAATTGAATCGCTAAATTTAATATGTTTATGTGGTAGAAGAGCTGTTTGGATTTTCATAAGCGTCACATGTTTCAAAATATTTAGTTAAAATGACTTGGGATGCTTCGCGGTAAGCTTTCATGCTATGCACATTATTTTTCATTGTTTTAGGGATTAATTGATCTACCATCCAAACATAACGCATATTAGGTGCTTCACTTTCGCTGTCTGGAATAGCTAATTTGCTTTCACTGTAAAGACGACTAATTTCTTCTGCAATTTCTTGCTTTAACCCAGGATCTCTTACCGCAAGAAAATCATCAACAGCAGCAATATGAGAAGAATATATTTTTAAATAGTCACTAACAGGTGAACATCAATTGCTCTTAGTACCTCACCAATGGATTTGGGATCTGTCATCGTTGCAAAATGAGTGGTTTTAACTGGTTGTAACGCACCTTTCAGATCGGGCACTGGATCGCGTTCAGCCCTTCCTGTGGCAATGGCGTACCTAAATACTTGACTACAATTTAATAATGCTCTGCGAGCTGTTTCGATAGCACCACGCTCTTCAATGCGTCGCGCTGCGATTAATAATTGCTGGGCAGTAATAGATGAAATAGGACTTGCTCCTAACCAAGGAAAAATATCACGTTCAAGACGACGAATAATCCTGTTGCCGAGGGTAGGAACCCAGACTGCGGATTGATTAATAAACCATTCACGCGCCACTACTTCAAAGCTATTAATATTTTGCCCTGTTTTGGCTGTTTTTGTGGCTTTACGATTCTCACTCGGATCAATGTCCTTTGCTAATAGCTTGCGCGCGTCATCGCGAGCCTCACGCGCATCAGCTAGACTTACATCTGGGTAAACACCAAGTGCCAACGTCTTTTGTTTCCCATTAAAGCGATAAGCAAGCCGCCAGTATTTCTTGTTATCCGGGTTTACTAATAAAAATAAGCCATGCCCATCTGAAAGCTTTAATGGCTTTTCAAGGTCTCGTTTTTGTTTTACTTCTGCTACTGTTAAGGTCATTTGTTGGTATCGGTAATACCAACGATAGTACCAACAAAAATAGCAGGACATCAAGGGAATTGTCGGGATCAGCTAGGAAGCCTAACCTCGTAAAACCTAGTATTTACAAGGGTTAAAAGGACTTTCAGGAACATCTAAGATTAAGTTATGGTGGAGGCGGCGGGAATCGANNGGCCCCTCCGACAGGCAGGATGGTACACAGCGATTCCCTGAGTTTCGCATTTTGATTCGGGATAAATCAAAACACTAGCTTATCTTCTATGACCGTTGATTCGATACCAATAAGCGAGCTCGGTCAACGGGGCACTGGGGTTTAGGCTAGTACACGGTGCGGTTTATCTAAAGCCCTAATTAAGCAGCGATAGCTTCACCAGCAAAGTTTTCATCGTTTGCATTTATATTTATTTGAGCCTTATTTACGAGAGTTCTCATTCTCGGCATGCACCTCTGGTTTTGCAACCCACGTCGAAGCCAGGTCGCCCCCAATATGTACTCTTTAATTATACCATAAATAAGTGATTTCAGTACTGGATTATTCTATTACAACGAAATAAACATAACTTATTTAAAAAAGAACATTATTAAAATCATATTGGTGATTTTTAATCTGCATTTTATGCTAATCAAAATACATCTGCTTGTATCATCCGCTATATTTATTGAGCTCCCTGCATCAAAAGAAGCTCTGCTTTACAATATAATAATGAGATGTAGATTTTAAAAGAGGGACTGATGTTATCCCTCTCTATCTAACTACTCTCGTATATCATTATGGCGCAAGAGGGCATCAACGGTTGCAGGGCGTCCTCTGAATGCTTCATATGCATCGGCGGCACTTTTGGAGCCACCCACTTCCAGAATATGTTTTAAAAAATCCTGCCCGGTTTGAGGATTAAACACTCCCTCTTCTTCAAAACGGGAAAAGGCATCGCTGGATAATACTTCTGCCCAACTGTAACTGTAATAACCCGCAGCATAACCTCCGCCGAATATATGACTGAAACTGTGTTGGAAGCGATTATAGGGAGCTAGCGGTATGATGTTGGTTTTTGTTCGAACATCATTGAGTATATCAGTTACCAGGGTGTCTTTTTCTTCAAATTCATGATGAATACGAAAATCGAATAAGGAGAATTCTATTTGTCGTAACATGCCCATAGCAGATTGGAAATTTTTGGCCGCCATCAAGCGTTCAAAAAGTTGGAGCGGTAGCTCTTCACCAGTGTCGGCATGAGCAGTAAGCAAGGATAAAGCCGTTTTTTCCCAGCACCAGTTTTCAAAAAACTGACTTGGCAGCTCGACAGCATCCCATTCAACTCCATTGATACCCGATGTGCTTAAATAGTCAACCTGGGTTAATAGATGATGCAAGCAATGGCCAAATTCATGGAATAAGGTGACCACTTCATCATGCGATAAAACAGCTGGTTTATCTCCAGACGTTTTGGCAAAATTACAAGTTAGGGTTGCGATGGGTAACTGGATCGCGCCATGTTCCAGTTTTCTGCGACTTTGCATTGAATCCATCCATGCACCACTCCGCTTATGAGGTCTTGCAAAAAGGTCAGTATAAACGTAGCCTCTAACCTGATTGTGCGCATCAATTATTCCATAGCATTGAACATCCTTATGCCAGACGTCTACTCCTTTAATCTCTTCAATAGTCATGCCATACAATTTTTTAACAATTGCAAATAAACCTTGCATCACTTTAGGCTGGGGGAAATAAGGACGAAGTTCCTCCTGTGAGAGCGAGAATAAATCCTGTCTGCGTTTTTCCGACAAGTAGGCGACATCCCAGGGTCTAACTGGAGAAATATTAAATTGCTCCGCAGCGAACTGCTCTAACTCCTTAAACTCTCCTTTTGCCTGTTTACTGGCACGTGCCACCAGGTCATTCATAAACTCAAGGACCTGAGAGGTTGATTCAGCCATTTTGGTGGCTAACGAGAGTTCAGCATAATTAGCAAACCCTAATAGCTGGGCTTTCTCATGACGTAGCGCCAAAATTTCATTAATCAAAAAGGTATTATCAAAAGTACCCGCACTAGGCCCTTGATCGGATGCACGGGTAACATAAGCCTGGTAGATTTCTTCACGTAAATCACGGTCTTTGCCATGGGTCATCACCGCCTGAAAACAGGGATATTCCAAAGTTAATATATACCCATCCAATCCTTGTTCCATCGCACATTCACGCGCCGTATTCATGGCATGTTCAGGCAATCCGGCTAAACGATTTGGATCGGTTATATGTAATTTAAATGCATGAGCGGCATCCAAAACATTATTTTCAAATTTATTGGATAATTCTGCCAACCGCGCCTGGATTGCCTCAAAACGTTTTTTATCCGTCTCACTTAATGCAACACCAGATAATTCAAATTCGCGAATGGTATCCGTAATAATCTTTTTTTGAACGTCATCCAATGAATGAATGTCTATTGATTTAATCGCTCGGTAAAGATCCTGATTCTGCCCCACAGCCGCATCATAAGCTGATAATAAAGGCAAACAGGCATCATAACATTCCCGCAAAGAAGGAGAGTCCATCACCGAATGCAGATGGGACATAGGTGACCAAAATCGCTCTAATGAATCGGCCAGATCATCCAATGGGTAAATCAAATTATCCCAAGTATAATGATGGTTTTCCTTAAGCAAGTTATCTATTCGCTCCAGATTGGTTTTTAGTAACACTTCCAAATGAGATTTAAAATGAGCTACATCGACCTTGCTAAATTGAGGCAATCCAATAATTCCAGACATATTCACCCTTGAAAAATTATATTTTGAAAGCATAGCATATCGTCTGATAAAGGCCATACTGCCCTTTAAGGTTAATATGTACGGCATGCCAAATTATTCTAAATTTTCTGTTGGAGAACCAACTATAATATAGAAGAAGGAACCGTGGAGGCCACCATGAAAAATAAAGACAATAAAAACGAGAATACTGGGATTATTTCTATACTCATTCTTATTATTTTAGGGGTTTTTAGCGTTTATTATTATTTCTCTCAACGCCCCCCAAGCACTGTGCCGGGCGTAACGAATACTGAAATTCCGCTGGAAGCGCCATCACCTTCAGTTTTGGAACCCAAGCTGGATGAATAATTAAGGAATGGCTAGTCCCGCATCAAATTCATCCGGCGGTAATGGCTGATCATTTAGAGGTTTCGCCTTTGCGAAAAAACTGTTCTTATTAAAATTTATGGGTTTATCAACTGATTCTTTAGGCCTATATTGTTCCAGCTTTATTGTAAGAGTAAACGTTACAGCCCAAATCATTAATAAAAAGACAGCACCAATCAGAGGAAATACTGGATTAATTGCCAAGGATGGTAGCGCGAAACACATGGCAAAAAAAATAGCAGTGGTGCCGGTAAAATGCAATGATAAACGTAATTTTTCAAATTCAATGCGGTGTTTTATAAAGCGTTCATAATCCAGAATGTCATTTGTGTTTTCACGGTCATCATTTCCAGACAATAAATTGGAATACCCTGCCAGGATATTACTTAACCGCTTAAGCTCAACATAAGCCCTAATTCCCGATATGAGGACATCATAAGCAAAAGCAGAAATGGTTACATAAATGGCTAATGGTGCTAGAACTCCGGTAAGAATGAAACAGTTGAGCAACCCCACCGTAAACCAGACACTGTCATTAGCTAATTCAAACCAGCGACGCTGGATTTGGGCACCTGTACGAATAAACCATTGAAGCTGTTTTTCCTCAGCATTCATCCAGAATCCTGGAATCATATGCTTAAATAACACAAACAAATTGATGCCAAGACGTGGAACAAAATAGGTCCATGACAAAAAAGCGAAAGCGGGGTTGGTGTATTTGTCCACCACTTTAACAACCGTTCTTAAAGTGGGGGATCCGGTTACCACCAAATCTAAAAAATTTAACACTCGTTTACAGCGAGTAAAAACTAAACGATACCAGTTAACCGCAGCGGTTTTAGTGCGAATCTCATGCGAGAGAGATACTCTGGACTTCAAGAGCTTTTTAGGAATTGAAGTCAATAAAACAATAGGAGGATTAAACTCATTAAACAGACTATTGAATATTTCAAATTGTTGATGAAACCGTACTTGTTCTCTTGGCACTGTAAGATAATGCAAATGAATGTATTCAAGTAATTGAGTCAGTAGCAACGCAGCGTTCAGGCGTTGGGTCATCTCCTCAGTGCTTACACCAGCAGGATATGTTAAATTGTGATTAATCTGGTTGCATAAAATATTAAATTCCATTGTTAGCAAAGGAAGTAACAGGACGATTTTTGAATAAGCAGCAGAAGAGACCGCCGTTAAAGGTTTATCATAAACCCAAAGCAGTGAATCCGCTTGTCGAGTTAAAGGTAACTCGGGCAAAATGTTTCGTAAATGAGCAATAACTGGCGTCATGATTTCCTGATTATTTTGGGATATCAATTTTTTTTATAATTTGTGCCATATTTTGCTATCCGCATTAATTTAACTGCACTGTGCGGGATAATAAAACGCGGGGAGTATCCCAAAAAACACACAAAAAGTAAAATTTTAAAATCAATCATCAATTTAATTTACATTACATAACACTATAATTGAACTGTTTTCTTGATGATTCGTGCCTTCTGAGCGACAATAGACCCTCTTTAAATGCATATTAGAGTACGCATGAATCTTAATAAAGAATTAGCCAATGCGGTGCGCATCTTAAGTATTGACGCCGTTAATCAAGCTCAGTCAGGCCACCCGGGAATGCCTTTAGGTATGGCTGACATTGCTACTGTTCTATGGAAAAAATTTTTAAAATACAATCCCAAAAATCCCAGCTGGTTTGATCGCGATCGCTTTGTACTGTCAAACGGTCACGGTTCCATGCTTCTCTATTCCCTGTTGCATTTGACGGGCTATAATTTAAGCATGACTGAACTTAAAAATTTCCGCCAATTAAATTCAAAAACCCCAGGACATCCCGAATTAGGTCACACCCCCGGAGTGGAGACCACCACTGGCCCCTTAGGACAAGGTTTAGCTAACTCTGTTGGTATGGCGATTGCGGAGCGCATTTTAGCCCAGGAATTTAATCGTGATTCATTTAATTTGGTCGATCATTATACCTATACATTTGTGGGCGATGGGTGCCTTATGGAAGGAATATCCCACGAAGTATGTTCCTTGGCAGGGACGCTTGGCCTCGGTAAATTGATTGTATTTTATGATGACAACGGTATTTCAATTGATGGTAAAGTAGAATCGTGGTTTACCGATGACACTGCCGCTCGTTTTAAAGCGTACAACTGGCATGTTATTGAGTCCGTAGATGGCCATGATATGATGGCAATAGAAGAAGCTATTAGCAAAGCGCGTGCAAATACTTCCCAGCCTACACTAATCATTTGTAAAACAATTATAGGCCTCGGATCATCAGTGGCGGGTAGTGAAAAATCGCACGGTTCTCCATTAAGTGCCAATGATATAGATTCAGTTAGAACGTTCTTTGGCTGGCCCCAATCACCTTTTGAAATCCCAGATGAAATCTACAAGGAATGGAGTCATCTTGAGGAAGGGGAAAAAATTGAACAACAATGGTTAAGTTTATTGCATCAATATCAATCAAAATACCCTATAGAATACGCCCAGTTTTTACGACGTATCAACGGTGATTTACCCGATGATTGGCAACAAAAATCTGCTGCATTTCTTGACCAATGCCTGACTAATGAAAAAGCTATTGCCACCCGCAAATCGTCTCAGCAATGCATTGAGTATTTTGCCTCAGTGTTACCAGAAATGATTGGTGGCTCAGCCGATTTAACCGGCTCTAATAATACAGACTGGTCTAAAACAAGAGCGATTACAGCTCATGATTTTAACGGAAACTACTTATTTTATGGTGTGCGTGAGTTTGGAATGGCGGCTATTATGAATGGTTTGGCAGCTCATGGAGGATTTATTCCCTATGGCGGAACCTTTTTGGTATTTGCCGATTATGCGCGAAATGCGGTGCGATTAAGTGCCTTGATGCAGCTTAGAGTTATTTATGTATTTACTCATGACTCCATTGGGTTAGGTGAAGATGGCCCCACCCATCAGCCGGTGGAACATGGGGCAATGTTACGGATGACTCCGGGAATGACCGTTTGGCGTCCCGCAGATTTAATGGAAACTGCCGTTGCATGGCAGGCAGCTTTAGAGCATCATAACGGACCGACTTCATTATTACTGTCACGACAGAATCTGCCTGCCCTACCTCATCAAAATGATGCAGCTGAGTTGATTAGAAAAGGAGGTTATATCATTCAGCACACCCAGGGACAACCAGATGCAATACTAATTGCCACAGGATCTGAAGTCCAGTTAGCCCTGGCTGCAGCGACAGAAATGTCGCATCAGGGGCTTGATGTGCGTGTTGTTTCAATGCCCTGTTGCGAACGATTCCTTATGCAAGATGAAGACTATCGAAATCAGGTTTTACCTGATACCGTGCGGACTCGTATTGCAATAGAAGCAGCAAGCTCTGCTTATTGGTATCGTTTTGTGGGTCTGGATGGGGCAGTGATAGGTTTGGACAGGTTTGGCGTATCCGCACCTGCGGCCCAGGCATATGAATTTTTAGGTATTACCGTAGAAAAGATAATCACTACTTTGAACACATTAATGAAAAAAAACCTGGTGTAATCAGCTTTTAAAAAGATTTATACACCCTAACTCGGAGAAGTACATGGCAATACGAGTCGCAATCAATGGCTATGGCCGCATTGGTCGATGCATCTTAAGATCGATATTTGAATACAACAAGCAAAATGAAGTGGAAATCGTCGCCATAAATGATCTGGCGGGTATCGATGTAACTGCACACCTGACTCGATACGATTCGACCCATGGAATTTTTGCTTCAGATGTGAGTATTGAAGGAAACATGCTTATCGTTGATGGGCATAGCATCAAAGTTATAGCCGAACGTAATCCGGCTAATTTACCCTGGAAAGAATTAAATATTGATATCGTACTTGAGTGCACCGGATTATTCACTGACAAACAGGCAGCGATGCAACATATTACTGCCGGAGCTAAAAAAGTGCTCATTTCGGCCCCAGGAAAGCAGGTTGATGCAACCATAGTCTACGGAGTAAACGAATCCACACTTAAATCATCCGATACTGTGGTTTCCAATGCTTCATGTACAACGAACTGCCTGGCACCTGTAGTTAAACCCTTAAATGATGTATTAGGTATAGAATATGGGTTACTAAATACCGTCCACGCATATACTAAAGATCAAATGCTTCTGGATGGCAGTCATGACGATTTACGTCGTGCCCGCTCAGCAACTCAGTCGATTATACCCACTAAAACCGGTGCTGCTTCGGCATTAGGATTAGTATTGCCCGAATTATCAGGAAAACTTGACGGATTTGCCATGCGCGTTCCCGTGTTGAATGTCTCCGTGATCGATTTAACGTTTACTGCGAAACGGGATACTACCGCCGAGGAAGTAAATAACATCATGCGTAAAGCCCAAAGCAATGTCCTGCATATTAATGATGATCCATTGGTTTCTTGTGATTTCAATCATAATCCTGCATCAGCAATTTTTGATACCACCCAAACGAAAGTTATTGGAAATCTCGTTAAAGTGGTTGCCTGGTATGATAATGAATGGGGTTTCTCCAATCGAATGATTGATACAGCGCAACACATGATGAATTGTAAAGGATAGCCTTAATGAATCTGATTAAAATGAGCGATTTGGATCTTGCCGGCAAGCGCGTTCTGATTCGTGAAGATTTAAATGTGCCCATCAAAGACGGTATTATTACCAGTGATCAACGGTTACAAGCAGCACTGCCAACTATTGAAACTGCTCTTAATGCCGGTGCTGCCGTAATTGTTCTATCACATCTTGGTCGCCCCGTAGAGGGCGAAATTGAAGAGCGATTTTCCTTAGAGCCTGTGGCGCAGTATCTCGCAAGCCATCTTAAATATCCGGTACATTTTGTCCGTAACTATTTAAATGGTGTCGATGCAAAACCAGGCGAGTTAATTTTATGTGAAAATGTGCGATTTAATCATGGCGAGAAAAAAAATGACCCTACACTGGCGAAACAATTAGCCCAGTTGTGTGATGTTTTTGTAATGGATGCTTTTGGTACAGCGCATCGTGCACAAGCGTCCACATATGGGGTGGCTCAATATGCACCAATCGCTGTTGCCGGCCCATTATTAGTGAGGGAATTAGAGGCTCTGGAACATGCACTTAAAGCACCGGAAAAGCCCATTGTAGCTGTTGTTGGTGGCGCCAAAGTCTCCTCCAAATTAAGTTTATTAAAACAGCTGGTGGGAATGGTTGATTATTTAATTCCAGGTGGTGGTATTGCGAATACTTTTTTAAAAGCCCAGGGTTTTGAAATCGGTATATCCCTTTATGAGCCAGATTTATTGGATGAAGCGCGAGAAATTTTAAAATTGGCTGCGGAAAAAGGATGTCATATTCCTCTGCCCTCAGATGTAGTCGTGGGTAAGACGTTCAGTGAAAACTGCCCAGCCTATAATAAAACCTTAGCGAATGTTGCAGTGGATGATATGATTCTGGATATTGGCCCTATAACCATCAGTGATTATGTAGATATCATTGATGAGGCTAAGACTATTATTTGGAATGGTCCGGTAGGTGTTTTTGAATTTGCTCAGTTTGCCTATGGCACCCGAGCATTGGCTATTGCTATAGCCGAAAGCGATGCATTTTCGATTGCTGGTGGCGGCGACACTTTAGCCGCAGTGGATCTCTACGATCTGAATCAGCAAATTTCATACATATCCACAGGAGGTGGGGCGTTTCTTGAGTGTTTGGAAGGAAAAACCTTGCCCGCTGTCGCCATTTTGCAGGAGCGAGCTAAAGATGTTGCGTCGAACTAAAATTGTTGCTACCTTAGGTCCAGCCAGTAGTAATCCCACCACATTACGTGCCTTGTTGGAAGCAGGCGTTAATGTGGTACGCATTAATTTTTCGCATGCAGATGAATCAGCGATCGAACTAATCGCTCAAGTTCGTCATATTGCCGATGAATTAGGGCATCCCATAGCTGTCATGGCTGATTTGCAAGGCCCTAAAATACGGATAGGACGTTTTAAAGATAAATCCATAACTTTGGTCGATGGCCAGTCCTTTACTCTTGATTGTTATGCCGATGGGGTTCTTGGTACTCAGGAAGAAGTTTCCGTTGCCTATCCTAATCTGGCGCAAGAATTAAGTGTTGGTGATTTTCTTTTATTAAATGATGGTTTGATTGAGCTTGAAGTGACTGCCATCAATAACTCTAAAATTCATTGCACGGTAATAGAAGGCGGAATACTTACGGATTTAAAAGGATTAAATCGCAAAGGTGGTGGATTAGCTGCGCGGGCATTAACCGACAAAGACGTTCGTGACTTAGGTACTGCCATTCAAGCACAGGTGGATTACATCAGTTTATCTTTTGTAAAAGATGCGGAAGACATTCGCCATGCACGCAAACTGCTTTCTGAGTTAGGGGCGCAAAAAACACCGATAATTGCCAAAATTGAACGCACCGAAGCTTTGGATCATCTAACTGAAATTATCCTTGAAGCTGATGCCATCATGGTCGCTCGGGGCGATTTGGGAGTTGAAGTTGGTGCTGCTGAAGTACCTGCTATCCAAAAACACATTATTGAACAAACCCGTCTGTTAGATAAAGTGGTCATTACCGCAACCCAAATGATGGAGTCAATGATATCAAGCCCTCAACCTACTCGTGCAGAAGTTTCGGATGTGGCCAATGCCATTCTTGATGGTACGGATGCAGTCATGCTTTCTGCTGAAACTGCGAGTGGCTTATATCCGGTGAAAGTGGTGAGTATGGTCAACAAAATATGTTTAAGTGCGGAAAAACACGCCAGTTTTTATTACCCACGTGATTCTGAAACCTGTCACTTCCAACGCGCTGATCAAGCCATTGCAATGGCCACCATGCATGCGGCCAATCATTTTCCGATTAAAGCCATTATTACCCTGACTGAGTCCGGGGATACTGCTCAGTGGATCTCACGACAATACAGCACAGTTCCTGTCTTTGCGGTATCGGCAAATAAACGGACTATTGGTCGTTTAAGCCTGGTTAACAATGTGTTCCCGATTTATATGGATTATCGCCCTTTTAATTCCCAATCAATAAACCAGGAAGTGTTAAACGAATTAAAACGTCTGAACTACATTGATAAAGGCTATGTATTACTCACCAGAGGTAGGAATATTGGAACTCCTGGTGGCACTACATGCATGGAAATCATTGCAATAGATTAAAAATATCTAAAATCATCGTTTAATTGTCACATCTCCAATTGATTAGACGATGATTTTTTCTAGAACAACTGACTATGTCTTTTTAACAACCATTATTTTCTGTTAAAATAACTTTTGCTGGTTATTTGTACTATCTTTAAATTAAGCTTTGTTACTTTAATTACGATAATATGACTCAATCAGTAATTAGCAAATCCATTGACATATACCATTACCCCAAAAAGTTTGAAGGCAATCTGGGTTCTGTAACCTTGGGTGATTTACATGGTAACTCGGTTAAGTTACTGCATTTTCTGCTTCGACATGATGTAGTTAAATTTAAAGACAGTGTGGTAAATCCTGCTGAAAGTTACGACCAATTTGTAGTTCTTTATACAAAAATGAGTATCATTGTTGATAAAATAATCGCAATTACTCCCCGTGTTAACTCAGCAACTTCAGCAATAAAAAGATACGACCAACAAATTAACCTATATGAGGCATTATTAAAAAAAGGCAAAAACAGAACTCAAGAAGAAGAGGAGAAATTTCAAGAAATAAACATAGATAAACTAAGAACTTGGCGAGCCGAGCAATCGACTAAATTACAAGATGCAGAAGAGATCATGAACCAAGCCAAAGCTGACTTGAAAAAGCTGGATGTAGTTAACCAGTGCAATCGGCTCGTGAAAAAACTTGAGGTAAAAGACAAAGACGTTTTAGTTAGGCTTATTGGTGATGAATTAGCCGATCGCGGACCCTGTGACTACTTTACATTAAAAATTTTAGAATTTTTAGGTGAAAATAATGTCAACGTTGACATCACCGTTTCCAATCACAGTTTTGAATTTATCGCAGCATACGAAAATTTGTTTAATGCAAAAAATAATGAATTAAAAGGCCCAGGATCAATCCAGGTCGATGAGGCCTCCTCTTTTATGGGCTTAAAAATTTTACTAAACGAAAAGTTAGTTACCACAAAGGAAATTAGTAAAATTATCAACCAATCTTATAAACCTTGCCTTAAACTAATTGATTATACCTTAAATGAAACGGGTATAAATATCTTTACTCATGCGCCTGCCGTTTTCGACATCATTAAAAATACTGCCGACTACTTCGAAATAGCCTACGATGATTCGACAAAGGAAAGCTTAGCGCAAACCATCGATAAAATTAATACTCGTTTTAGTCAAATTGTTGCAGAAAACAAAGTCAGTGAATGGATGGCAGATAATCAAACTGTAACGGAAAGTATCGTTGATATAAAAAATATGGATTCATCAAAAAGAGCTAAATTTCCCCTTGATTATCTAATTTGGAATCGCTGGAATGCTGGCAAGGAATTGCCAGAAGCTAGACCAGCACAACGTAATGGGTACGATATTACTTATACTCACGGACATGATAATTTTCAAAGCTTATTACCACAAATTACTAATCTTGATACCGAATGTGGTAAATCTATACCTAGGGAAATCCTTACCGCCATTGAATCTGGCAAAAATTCTATCCCCGAATCCCCAGAAAATTTCGAATTGTACAAGGCACTTAATTCGAATGAAAAAAATCTTCCTACTGTAAATTCACCTAAAGATCCTGATAAAATAAATCGAAGTGTAGATTTCGAAAACAAAACTGATAAAAAATCATCTCCTTCTCCAGAAAATAAATTTACTCCTGACCGGCCATTAATAGCTCTGCTTGCGACCGTTGGCTTAATTATAGGAGCAGCAATAGGTATCGCTCTAGTCGCTAGTGGTGTGTTCGCGCCTTTAGGAGCGGGAATACTGGGGGCCCTCGGATTAGGATTAGCTACAGGAGGAGGATTAAGTCTTATTTTGGGAGCAGTTGGTTTGGCGTCAAGTAAAAATTCAGATAATCCATTGAATAATCAACCCTTTCAAGAAGTCACTTTAGAACCCAATGGACCTCCAGGATGCTCCGTATCCCTAATAGGAAAAAAACTAAATGAGGGTAACGATAGGGAGATTGAGCTTAAGGAGGTTAAGTCTCAATCAAACGAAGTCATTATAGGGTCCGAGAACAACTCTTCACAACCTGCAGTTTCTCATAAAGAGCAACTTTCCCTCTTAAGAAAGAACCATACTGAAGTTAATAATCATGAAGAGCATGACTTGAGGATCAAAACAAATCCTTAATTTAAGCTTATACTTATTGACTGCTTTTTAAAACCATAAAATAAGCATTAACATAGTCAGGCAAGTGACCAGAGGCTTTCATAAAATCCGCGTTACCTGAAAAACTACCAGCTAAATAATCAACCTGATAGAGATTATTCGCAAAAGCACCACCCGTATCTGCAAGAATCCCTGCTCTACTGACCAGAGCCCCTTGTTGATTCGGGTATTGGACTAATAATAATTTTCCCAACCCCAATTGTTCGAGATCGGCCGCAAAAGTCGTTTCAGGATCAACAGTGATTTTATGTTCCGCGTCTTTGCCATACCCTTTAATCCCATCGACTTCCTTAAAATACCAATACCTTTCCTGGGCATATGGACTTAATGTTCGATCGTAAGGAATGTTATTGTTACGATGTACATTAAATATTTTTTTGCCACGGGATGGACCGAAATCGGCGACTACGGTGCCCTGAAGCAATGTTGTCTCTAAATCTTCGCGGGAGAAATAAGCCAATGCTGGAACCTTTTGATGCTGCAGAGCACCCCTGAGAATTGCCTGTTTGCCGTATTTAAATCGCCTTAATCCAGGCCTTGAATTAGCCTCCTCAAGAGTTAGANNATGTTGTTCCTCTTCGGGCAAACCATAGAGTGCAAAAGGACTGTTACTATTTTTTAATGGACTGGCTTTAGCTTTATGGACAAAATATTTAGTCATTAAAATTTTTTGATCGGGAAGACGCTGCAACAGTGGTTTTTTTGCAGAGAGTCGAAGAGCCTGTGCTTTATCAGGATACCACCGAATAAATTCAAAATGCTGTTTTACAAATTCGGGGTTGTTCAGTTTATCCTGATGCTTGCAAATAAATACTAAGGTGGCTTTTACCCGGTTTAACGGTATTTTGATGACTTTCCCTTCATGAATTACCTGAGGATCATACTCTTTTCCCTTGTTTAAATAGGCTAAAGTATGTTTCGCGGTAGCACACAATGCCGCACCATCTATTAAATAAGTCCCTTTAAATGAAGGATTTACGTGTTCAAAATGGGGGGCAGCGCAACACAGACCACTCAATAAAACATATAAAAAACCAAGCCATTTGTTCATTTATTCAGTAGTTTCTTTTTTTTCGCTACGTGATAAGCCGAGTTTTTCTTTTAAACGCGCTACCGCATACGGATCGAATTGACGGGTGGTTTTATGTTTTACAATTACCGACGCACTTCGAGCGGGTTGTGCGGGTGCATTCTGCGCCTGAAATGCAGGAGCCCGGGGTGGATAGGTAGGTAAATAATCGTCAGTTGATGACGTACTTGTAGCAGCAGGATGATGCGTATGTCGTGCAGAGTAGCTGGAAGTAGAATGGGTGGCATTTGAAAAACCAGAGGATTTCTCAGCCATAATTTTTCGCGCATTTCTCACACTTTTTTCTACTCGTTTTTTTATTTTAGCAGCAGCATTTTCTGCATCCTGTTCGGAAACAGCTTCAACGGGATTACCCGCTAAATCAACACGCATTTCTCGTGCTTTCAAACAGGCAAGATAATCAAGACGACGAGTGAACAACACCACTGCTTCACGGAGCTTACTGCGCGAAATTCCCGCCTCCAGGGCTTTATCTGCATGCTCCAGAATATCATCCATAATCCCCATTTTTAATGGNNATTCGAATGGAATTATCAAAAGCATTTGGAAATTGTGCCGCAAGCCATATTAAAGCATCAGAACGAGCTTTTTTAGACTGATTTTTCTGGGTTTTATTTAGGACAGCGGTGCGGGGATGCAACTCCTGTTTTCTCATTGGGATACCTTTGTTTTAAAGAGTGAACTCGTGTCTGTTGACCATGCGTTGTTGGTTGTCATATCTGATAACAAAATTTGAAAATACAGTTATTCACCATAGAAATGAGCGCACAATGTACAATGTTTGAAGCCTGTTTGCAAGCACTCATTGAAACGAAGAAAATATAAGAAGTGAACTAATCAGCGAAGGGGGAACCAATCGCTCTGCTCATAAATTTAACTCATCTGTATCCCGTGCGCAAAATGATTTATGATGTTAATCCATACTAAAAATTAGCTTGACGGTGGATACCTGATGAAACGAATAATTATGTCAATTCTTGCAGTATTATTACCGTGGTTGGTGTTGTTAATTCATGATAATCCTGGTGGGGCATTTGTTGCTTTGATTATGCAAGCTACCGTAATCGGTTGGCCTTTTGCTTCAATGTGGGCCTGGCGACTTGTTAATCCTGTTCCAAATATATCGCATAAAAAATAACTATTAATCCGTAACTGGAGAATTTATGACAATAAAGGTCATTGTGAATGGATCACAAGGCAAAATGGGGGCTTTGGCATGCACTACTTTGGAAAATCATCCTGAATTTACCTTGGTAGGTCGACTCGCCAGAATGGATAATCTGGAGCAGGCAATAATCGATTCTGGCGCGCAGATAGTCATTGATTTAACCAGGGCTGATTGTGTTTATGATAATGCCTTAAAAATAATATCCCAAGGAGCACGTCCTATTATCGGAACGTCGGGTTTGACCTCAGCGCAAATAGAAGAACTGGGCACCTTGTGTGAGGCAAGACAATTGGGCGGAATCATTGTTCCTAATTTTTCAATAGGCGCTGTGTTAATGATGATTTTTGCAGCAAAAGCTGCAGAATATTTATCCGAAGTCGAGATTATTGAAGCCCATCATCAGCATAAACTTGATGCTCCCTCAGGAACAGCATTAAAAACTGCGGAAATGATTGCAACAGCCCGCCAGACACCAAAAAATAAATTGGCGCTAAAAGAACTAATTAGTGGTGCTCGTGGGGCCCCCTGTCATGATATCAATATTCATTCATTAAGATTGCCTGGAATATTAGCACGTCAAGAGGTGATATTTGGTAATGTAGGTGAAACATTATCCATAACCCATAACAGTATCGATAGGGAATGCTTTATGCCTGGTGTAATATTGGCATGCCAAAAAGTGATGGGCCTGAATAGCCTGATCTATGGTTTAGAACATTTGCTCTAACTTTAATTTAGGTTTTTTGGAGATCGTGCTCTTTTATCATCCACATGACTCAGAATTGAGAATGGTTGCAATGTTACATTCAGGTCTGGGTCAAGATTCAGTTGCCGTATTCGTGCTTCCTCTTCTATTACATCTATATTTTCTGGCGCTATTTTTTTTGCTTCTTTAAGTGCTTCTTCAGCGTCTTCCGAAAAACCTTCCAAACGATAACTACATGCTAAATTAATCCATGCAGCTACGAGAGTTTGAGAATTGTCTGTTTCATTGATTATTTCGGTGCAATAGTCCCGATAAATAGCGAAAAAATCCATATTCAATAAGCTCATATCTAAATGATCTATCCCTGAAAAGATTTTATCCTCATTAATTTCCTTATTTATAATCTTCATTACTTCCTCCTTGAATTTATCATTTAGGTTTAATCGAAGAAGATTGGTCCTCCTGTTCTAAAGATTGATCTTTCTCTTTTTTGGGTGGTACCACATAATTTGATAACGCTTTGGGGAATTGCTCTTGTGAGGTAAAGATATTACCCATACTGTTTTTAAAAGGTGTTTCATTAGACTCAGATTTTTCTTTAGATTCAGATGATTTATTAGCCCAAATCTTTTCAACCTCCTCACTAAAAAGCTTTTGGGTATTAGCAGGCCACTTTTGCGGATCACTAAAAAGAGGATTACCTTCAATGCATTTAGAAATTAGGGGCGCTAACTCTGTGGACCAATTCATTTGACTGGGAGCTTTTACCTGGCCTTTTTGAGAGGAAACCGTGAACTCATTATCCTCATTTATCCTTTGAGCGACTTTTTCCTTTAACGTATTAAAGTGGCTGGCCATTGTATCTGTATACATAAAAAGCGATTTATGCTCCCGCCTCAGGCCTCCTATAATCTCAGCATCATCCTTCCGTTTAATCTCTAATTGATCATTATGCTGTTTCTCATTAACAATAACATCTTTACTTAATTTAGCAAACGTGGTTGGGTCCATAAACATCCGCGAACGCCCAACCACATTAGCCATTGCGAAGGCTATTTGCTTCATATCCTTACTATCGGAACCCTTTTCGTTTTCATAACAATTTTTAATTGTTTCATAAGATTTACCGCGTTCATTTAAAGCATGCCCTATATATTCTGCTGGTGAGACGATTTGTTCTTCAGGATGATTTTGCTGGTACACTACCCTTTTTTGAAAATCGGTATAAAATATCGGCAGCCGCTCGGATTTATACTCTTTAATCGCAGGAAAAAGTGCTTTGAAAATGACTTCTTCGGTATAACCAATACTTTTAAGTTTTTCTAAGACCTTCTCACCAAGGTTGGTATCACCAGAATTGGCCTTAGGAAGGTCTTTACGGGGATTGGATTTGGCTTCCATAGCACATCCTATTAAGCTATTATTAATTCAAATTATAGAACATGAATAATCAAAAGTGATTAATAGATAGACAATGAGCCCTTATATCTCATTAGATTGCATCCCTCTGCATGAACCTGTAGAGGGAATAAAGGTCAATTAACAAAAATAGAGTTGGGTTGAAGGGAATTCATATTATCATTTGGCAAATTCTCATCATGTTTAAAATGTACTTTTGAATGCTCATAGATATTAACCCATTCTTTTAATACCGAATCTAACTCTTTTTTTAATGCATTATCAAATTCAGCGTCCATTTTAGGATATGATTCACTGGTTTTATACAATTTTCGAATGCCATTATAAACTGAATTTGTTGCAGCTGTGCGTGTACTATTTGTCTCCGGGCGCTGGAGTATAGCTGTTTCTATTTTAGCTACCCGCTCTCTGTTTGAACCAGAGTCCGCCGCTTCCATAATTTTTTTAATTTCGACAATTCCGGTCGGAATTTTAGATTCAGTTCCCAGGAAAAAAGTTAATTTTTTTTTGGAGAACTGGCTTCCTTGCTGGGTCAAACTACTTAATGCATTATAGATCATGGAACAATTATTATCCCCTAAAACGAGTGCAAAAAGCTTTCCTTTCAATAAGTTACGTGATTCATCATTTAGAGATGTAAATTTACTAATTTCTTTGACCTCATTATTACTTGCTAATACATCATCATTATTAAGATAAAGCTCTCCATAGACCTTAGTTATTGCTTGTTTTATGTCTTGAGGTAAATACACATAAGGAGTTTTTATTCCATCCGCTCCAGGTGCGTTTTGTCCAGCCATCTCTTGTTGATGCCGTGAACAGTATAATTTAGCGAACAGTGCCACAAATTCGGCCCGGCCTTCTGTCTTATTAAATTGAGGAAAAGTTCCATAAGTATAATAAAAAAGGAGCATGGCATCAGTATAAAGTAATTCTATGCCTTTTCTGTCTTTACCACTGACACAGGATCCATAAACATATCCCTTAATTTTCATTACTATTAGTTGCTCAAGAGAACTTAAATGTAATTCCCTGCCATAATCAGCAACTGCGGTCCCAAATCCCGAGTTGAGTGTATTTTTATAATCAGTTAAAAGAGAGTTGAGGACCGAGTGATCCTCGTTTGGATTTTTCTTTATATAGTCTGCTACTTGCTTGAATATTGGCAGACTCTCCGTGTCGCTTGCTGAGGTATACCATACTCGGTTTGCATAATTTAAAGGATGATTCTCTCGCACTATGTTCGATTGATCACTAAAAAAATGCTTTACCGTTTCATGGGCAATTTGCTCCAAATATAAGTCAGGTGGCAAGGCATTCACAACAGCTTGGGGTAAATAATCTGCTCCCCAAAGAGGACTGATTAACGTTTGAACTAAAATAGTTTTTTCTTTTGCAGCATCCTCCATCACTTTGGCTAAACCTGACTCTGCATGGCGTTGCTGCACAGCTACTGCTGAAAATCTAATGTCACGACTCGCCATATGGGCAGATCTTTTTCTTTTATTGCCCTGTATTAATAATTTACCTTCCTGTTCATCCGCTACATATAAACTGTGTTCTCCATAATTTGCAGGAGCGGGTATGGTTCGGTGCCGACTGGGTAAAAAAGAAATAGCCTCTTCAATGGAGGGCGTTGCTTTAAATACATGAGCATGAAAAGATTGCTCCATGGATGATAATATTAAGTACCATTGAGGTATTTTTTTGAACTCCGTGATGAAATTCGTCACATTAATTTTAATTTCAGGATCGCTAAGCCACTTTTTAAAATCGCTAATAGATGCATCAATAGAATCAGGAGATTTAATTAAAATCTTCATCATATTCTTTATAGATGGAGAAAATTCATCAAACCACGGTGATAACAGGTTTTGGTTTTTTTTAATTTGAGGAAGTTCAATATGTTTCGCCATGTTCCATCTGTCGATAAAATTATTCAACTCCTCGATAATTTTTTCAGGGCCTGTAATTACTTTATTCATAGAACACAAATAAGCCTGTTGATACTCCTTTTTTAAGGAATAAAACCATGCTGGCGTTTTAGGAAAATTAGCGCATTTAATTACGTTAATTTCTTCAATCAGCTGAGGGTAATGAGGGGGTAATGATTTATCAAACTGCAATACATAGCCTTTTTTATTACTATTATCTAAAGGGATTAAAGTAGCCACATCAGGACGACCAGCCTTCATCAGGACATATTGCTCCGCTTTATTGAGACAATGAATCGCTTCTTTTAACTGCTTGTTCGTATTTGGCCAATTCCAGTGAAGGATTAAAGCTTCCACTATTTGCTCGGTGAATGTGACAAGCTCAGCCTGCAATTCATTTAAGTGCTCGCTCCTTAAATTAAAATTAGACTTGCATTGAGCTATATATTGGGTTAATACCTCAACAGTAAATGCAGAATTGGGGGGATAAGCTTCAAGAATGAATAAAAAAGCCTCGTGTAAACTATCCATTCTCCTTTGAATACTTCGTCGATAATCTGGTTTTTGATCATAGCATTCAATTTGAAATTCTGATCCTATAATTTCTTGAATCTGAACTTTCTGTTTTGGAGTTAAAACTGTTCCTTGCGGAACTCGCAATATATTGTGTCCCATAGCATAGTCCTTTACTGCCTTTCATTACTCATTATTGTACAAATATTCTATTGAAACAATTACCTGTACAATAAATTATTAATCCAATAAACGCATTACCTATCAGATTACCTTAATCGATTTACTTCATGCTAAACTAATTCTTCTAAATAATACGGTAAAAGGAAGTGTATGAAAAGTATCAAAGATTTTACAGGTTTCTCAGAGTCGGGAATTAACGAAGCAATGCAAAATGCCTTGCTCAAAGCAGATAATCCCGCTCGTTTTCAGGTAATTGAAATGCGCGGTTCAAATGACAGTAAGACTAACCGTCAATACCAGGTGACGTTAAAAACAGAGACAAACAAGAAATAGTTCAATAGCAACAAAGTGACTGATACGAGTAATGCCGGGGAGAGTTTACCCCCCTATTTTACACCAATTAAAAGGAGTTAACATGGGCTATACAGTACCCCATTATATTGACGGAAAAGCAGTTATTGAAACCAACACCACTTCATCTCCCATTTATAACCCGGCACTGGGTGAGACAATAGGCCAGGTCTATTTTGCATCCAATACAACGTGCGATAATGCAATTTCCACAGCGCGTAAAGCCGGTGTGGAGTGGGCACAGGCCCCCGCGATTAAGCGTGCACGCATTTTATTTAAATTCAGAGATTTACTCGAAAAGAATCAAATGGATTTAGCCCGAATAGTAACACGGGAGCATGGCAAAACTCTGGACGATGCCAAGGGTTCTGTCGCTCGCGCCATTGAAGTAGTAGAACTTCATTGTGGTTTGGTAAACCAGCTTAAAGGTGATTTTTCTGCTGATGTAGCAAGCACTATTGATTGTCACACCATGCGCCAACCGCTGGGCGTTTGCGCCGGTGTGTCTCCTTTTAACTTTCCGGTAATGGTGCCTGTCTGGATGATGATACCTGCCATTGCATGCGGGAATACCTTTATTTTAAAACCATCTGAACAGGATCCTTCAGCACCCGTGCGTTTGATGGAATTGTTAACAGATGCCGGGTTGCCCGATGGAGTCGCTAATTGCCTCCAGGGAAATAAGGCTACTGTCGAGTACTTATTAGCACATCCCGATATCGCGGCATTTACTGCTGTGGCCTCTACCCCCGTTGCCCATTCAATTTATTCAACCGCTACTGCTCATGGCAAGCGCGCTCATACCTTTGGCGGCGCTAAAAATCATTGTGTGGTTATGCCCGATGCGGATTTGGATCAAGCAGCCAATGCTATAATAGGTGCGGCTTATGGATCTGCTGGTGAACGTTGCATGGCCATTTCAGTAGTAGTTGCAGTAGGCCAACAGACAGCGGACACACTAATTGCTAAAATGACGCCCCAAATTCGCGCCATGCGTATTGATGCGGGCGATGTAGAAAAAACAGATATGGGCCCGCTTATTAGCAGCACTCATCGGGCTAAAGTTTTAGCAGCTATAGACAAAGGCGTACACGAAGGGGCCCGCTTGATTATTGACGGCAGAACCTTTAAACACCCGCAAAATCCGGAGGGATTTTTTATCGGGCCTTGCTTGTTTGATCAAGTGACCGAAGACATGAGCGTTTATCAAGAGGAAATATTCGGACCTGTTCTGGTTATAGTTCGCGTGGATTCTTTTGAAGAGGCTTTAGCTTTGGTTAATAAGCATCAATATGGAAATGGTACTGCAATCTTTACCCGCGATGGATTTAGCGCTCGTGAATACAGCCAACGCGTTCAGGTCGGTATGGTAGGTGTAAATATCCCTATTCCGGTTCCCATTGCCAATCATCCCTTTGGAGGCTGGAAGCGATCAGCATTTGGGGATACCAACATGCATGGCGAAGAAAGCATTCATTTTTACACTCGTCTTAAAACAGTCACTTCTAAATGGCCAGTAACTGATATCGAAGCCAGCGCCTTTTCCATGCCCACGCACTAACAGAAACGGAGAGCTGATATGGCAAGTATAGGATTTATCGGGTTGGGGCATATGGGATTACCTATGGCCATTAATTTGGTCAAAGCTGGTCACAAAGTGACCGGTTTTGATTTACAGGAATCCGCATTACAACACTTTAAAGCAGCAGGAGGAATTCCCGCAGCACATCTGAATCAGGCAGCTGAGGGGCAAGAAATAATTATCACCATGTTGCAAACCGGACATCAGGTCATGCACGTATGTGATGGTGTGGATGGATTATTTAATAACGCCCGCCAAAATACCTTATACATCGATTGCTCCACAATCGATGTAGCAACTGCGCGGGATATTCACCAGCATGCGCGGGATTGCGGACTTGTCTCTCTGGATGCTCCTGTTTCAGGGGGCGTTGCAGGAGCAGCCGCAGGAACCCTGACCTTTATGGCAGGAGGTGAGGCTTTAGCACTGGAACGTGCACAACCCATTTTGTCCTGCATGGGTCAAAAAATCATCCATACGGGCACTGCAGGAAGTGGCCAGGTAGCCAAAATTTGTAACAATATGATTTTAGGTATTTCAATGGTTGGGATTTCAGAAGCATTTATTCTGGGACAACAATTGGGACTCGAGGCAGAAAAATTATTTGAAGTGGTTAGTAATTCATCGGGGCAATGTTGGGCCATGTCAAAATACGTTCCTGTCGCAGGAATTCTGGATAACGTGCCTGCTAATAATGAATACAAACCCGGTTTTGCTGCAGCAATGATGTTAAAGGATCTTATTTTGAGCCAAAACACTGCTCAATCGGTTCATATTTCTACACCCTTGGGAGCAAAAACCACCGAATTGTATCAAAAATTTATCCAGGAAGGACATGGAGACATTGATTTCTCCGCTATCATTAAATTAATTGCCAGGGAAACTGAGGTATAAGATGCACAAACCGCCTTCTATTCAGCCAAAAATTAGCCCAGCAGAAGAGTCATTGACCGAGTTCTGGTCTGAAATAGCACAGCAAACGGTAGATTGGATGCGCCACTGGGATACCCTGCTTACCGGCGATTTAATAAACGGCAATGTGACGTGGTTTGACGGCGGACAGCTCAATGTGAGCGTCAATTGCATTGATCGCCACCTCCCCTTACGCGCAAACCATCCCGCAATAATTTGGGAAGGTGATAATGAGCATAAACACCGTGTCTTAACTTTTAGTCAATTACATACCGAAGTCTGTCTTATGGCTAATGCTCTAAAAAAATTAGGCATTAAAAAAGGCGACACCGTGGCAATTTACCTTCCCATGATACCAGAAGCAGCCATCGCAATGTTGGCCTGCAGTCGAATAGGGGCAGTGCATACCGTAATATTCGGCGGTTTTTCTGCACATGCGTTACGTCAACGCGTCCTGGCCTCTCAATGCAAGTGTTTAATCACTGCTNNCACTGCTGATACGTTTCAGCGCGGAGGTAAAACGGTATCTTTGAAGGAACAAGCCGATGAGGCCGTTTCCGCTCTTAATCTGCAGGTGTTAGTCATTAAAAACAGTGATGTTGCGGTTAAGATGAATCAGAATGATTATTGGTGGCATGAATTAAAAGAACAGGTCAATGACAGGTGCGATCCTGAGCCTATGCAAGCAGAGGACCCCTTATTTATTTTATATACTTCTGGCAGTACCGGGCTGCCCAAAGGTGTGGTTCATACCACCGGTGGCTATCTGGTCCAGGCTGCATACACTCATCAATTGATTTTTAATTGCCAAAAAGATGAATTATTCTGGTGCACCGCCGATGTAGGATGGATTACAGGGCATAGCTATGTGGTTTATGGCCCGTTATGTAATGGAATTACCACGTTGATTTATGAAGGGATTCCTACATGGCCTGATGCGGGCAGAAACTGGCGTATTATTGATAAACACCAGGTGAACGTGTTTTATACCGCTCCTACTGCAATAAGAGCGCTGATGCGAGCTGGTGATGAGTGGTTAGCATCAAGCTCGAGACGTTCATTGCGATTATTAGGCACTGTTGGGGAGCCTATAAACCCTGAGGCATGGCATTGGTTTTATGATCAGGTAGGGCAAAGCAGGTGTCACGTGGTAGATACCTGGTGGCAAACTGAAACAGGGGCAATTATGATAAGTCCCAGAGCCGAAGATGTTATTGCCAAGCCCGGTGCTGCATGCCAGCCTATACCTGGAATCGTTCCCGTATTACTTGATGAGCAAGGTCAGGAACTGATGGGTCCTGGAGAAGGATATTTAGCTATGAAATATCCCTGGCCTTCTATGGCGCGAACCATTGCAGGCGATCATCAACGTTACTGTGCCACCTATTTAGCGCACGGGTATTATATAACAGGTGACGGGGCGAAGCGTGATGAAGAAGGCGATTATTGGATCACCGGTAGAGTGGATGACGTGTTAAACGTATCCGGTCACCGTCTGGGCACAGCAGAAATTGAAAGCGCTTTGGTAAGTCATCCGTCTGTTGCGGAAGCTGGTGTTGTTGGTATACCCCATGATCTTAAGGGGCAGGGCATTTATGCGTTTGTTATATTAAAACAAAACTGTACCATTCATCAGGGTCTGCAAGATGAATTAATTGCTCAGGTTAAAGAAGAAATCAGTGCCATAGCCAAACCGGATGTGATTCATTTTGTAAATGATTTACCTAAAACTCGCTCGGGGAAAATTATGCGGCGAATTTTACGCAAGATAGCTTGCCGTGAAGTAAACCATATTGATGAATTAGGCGACCTTTCTACATTAGCAAATCCTCAGATTGTTGAAGACTTGCTAAAAGAAGTACTTGCACGATCATCTTAAGTACAATTGTTAGATTGCATAAAAGCTCGTCTTTGGGAGCATTTGCGAAACAATCCAGATAGACTTTTGCATAAAGGCTCGTCTTTGCGAGGGTTAGCGAAGCAATCCAGATAGATTNNCATAGATTCTTCGTTATAATCCTGTGCTGGATTGCTTCACTTTGTTCGCAACGACGATTTGTTTTGCAAACTAATTTAGAATTGCTTAGCAGAACATAGAGTTAGAAAGAATTGTTGTTTCATTTTGATATAATTTTAACCAAAAAAATTAAGCCCAGCAGAACCAGTTGTTTAAAGCAGCGATTAGCTCCTCAACACCTTGCTTTTTTAAAGATGAAAAAGCTTGCACTGTAATTAAATGGTCCGCCAGTTCATAATGTTTACGTACTTTAAGCACCATGTTTTTGACATCACTGCGACTTAATTTATCTGCTTTGGTTAATAAAATATGAACTGGCAGTTGCCGATTTAAAGACCAGTCGATCATCATTTGATCTAAATCTTTTAACGGATGGCGTACGTCCATCAGCAAAACAAGGCCTTTTAAACTCTCTCTTACTTCCAGATAATGAGCTAAGTTCTTTTGCCACTCCAACTTTACCTGTAACGCAACTTTGGCATAACCATAACCTGGCAAATCTACGAGGCGTCGCTCATCATCGAGCGTAAACAAGTTAATAAGCTGAGTGCGGCCAGGAGTTTTACTCGTCCGTGCCAGACTTTTAACTGATGTTAAACAATTTAAGGCACTGGATTTGCCCGCATTAGAGCGACCTGCAAAGGCGACTTCGTACCCTGAATCTGGAGGCAACTGATCAACACGTGCGGCGCTTTTTAAAAATACTGCTTTGGTATAAGGATTTACTAACATGAGGTATATTTCATTTTGGGATTTGACCGGAGCAGTGTACCATTATTTAATATTTATTATAAGCATCCATTATTTCCAAATGAAGCGGATTAGCTTATGCTGGATACTATAGAACTTAAGCTTGATTGATGAGAAATGAATGAAGAAATTAGTACTCACTATAATTCTTGTTTTTCCATTGGCACTGTGTGCCGAAGAAGCTCCGATTCCAGCAGAGCAGAATAAAACGCTGGTGTGCGCTGCTTGTCATGGAGCACAAGGAAACAGTGCCAACCCCCAATGGCCTAATATTGCGGGGCAACATGCGAAATATTTACTAAAACAACTTAAAGAAATAAAAGAAGACAAGGTACGCCATGTCCCAACCATGCTATCGGTAGTCGCAGATTTGACCGAAAAGGACATGAGTGACCTTTCTGAATATTATGCTAAAATGCCCCTCGCCCAAGGCACCACACCCAAAAAATACGTGCAAAGGGGTGAGCAACTCTATCGCGGTGGGGATTACAGCAAACATATTACTGCCTGCATCGCCTGTCATGGTCCCAAGGGTATGGGAAATGGGCAAGCCGGATTTCCTGTTCTTTCAGGTCAACATGCAGAGTATACAGTTTTGCAATTACAGGCATTTAAAGACAAGAAGCGAAGCAACGATTTAAACGAAATCATGCGAGATATCAGCGGCAGAATGAGTCAGGAAGATATGGAAGCCGTATCCCATTATATTGAAGGTTTACATTGAGGATTTATAACATGTTGAAACATATTATTGCGTTAATTATTCTAATACCAAATCTGGTATTCGCTGCAGATTTTAAGGCCGGGAAAGATTATCAGGTTATATCCTCTCTGGAAAATACAGATAACACGAAAAATCCTACCATCACTGAGTTTTTCAGCTATGGATGCCCCTGGTGTTATAAAATAGAGTCGCCATTAAACGAATGGGCTGGAAAAATGGGTAAAACGGTGCAGCTGGAGCGAGTTCCAGTAGTATTTAAACCAGAATGGGAATTATATGCCAAAGCCTATTATACCGCTAAGACTCTGGCTCTATCAGCTAAAATTTCTCCGGCTTTATTTAAAGCAATCCAGGAAGATAGAAAAACGTTATCCAGTAAACAATCCATGATCGATTTCTTTGTGGCTCAGGGTGTGGATCGAGAAGTTGCAAAAAGTGCCTTTGAAAATTCGCCTACTATTGATATGCGGGTTAGAAATGGCATGCAAACGATGGCTCAATATCAGATTAATGCCGTTCCAGCATTTGTCGTGAATCATAAATACAAAACTGACTTACAAATGGCTGGTAGCCCAGAGCGCCTATTTGAAATTCTCGATTATTTAGCAAAACAATCTGCTTAATATACAAATTGATAATCCAACCTCGATTTTAATAATCAAGATGGATTATCAAGAAAAATCAGCCCTTAATTATCTTAAAGCCTCCCTAAAGTACAATCAATTCCACTTTATAATCATCAGCCATTATCTTTCATAACTATTCGAAGAAGTCATGGAGATTTCTCAAATTCCAAAAAAGACATCCCACTGCATTTTAATGCTTCTATTTTAATCATAATGATAAACTATAATAAAATTATAAACAGAATTCTGTAGACCGCTCTATGCCACTTAGCGATGAAGATTTAAAATCTGGAACCATATATAACGAATCCACGGATCTCCTTGCCAATCGTATAGATTTTGCGTGGGAGCACTACACGTCTAAAGAAGGAAAATATAGAATTGAAGCATTAAAATTTCTCATTTATGCTTTTGACATTTATGAAACAGATAAGATAAACGATCAATTAAGTGCTTTAATGGCAGAACGTTATTTTTTTAAAGAAAAAAATCCTGAATTTGTTCCAGGAAAGAGTCCCCTGTATCCCATATTAAGTGATGAACAAAGGATTATTAAACCCATACCTTTGGGGGCAAAACCTGAAAAACCGATAGCAAAAGCCATTCAACAAAAAGAGCTTCTTGACGTGACGTATAAAAGCAAACAATTGGATACCAAATATTCAATTAAAGAATTCACCCCAATGCAAAGAGCTGAAGTGAGAGTGCATATTCATAAGGGACAGTTCTTAAAAAATCGGCAAGCATTTAGTACTACCAATATGATTTCTCATTTTAAACCAGAATTTGCGTCATATACCTTAAACGCAAATGGTGAGCTGTCCATTTTTAATCATCAAAAGGGGTCAGATTCAATTGCTCATTCTACCATGAATGCAGGTTCTCCTGTGGTTGCTGCAGGTGAATTAAAAATTATTAATGGACAACTCAAAGGAATTACCACATATAGTGGTCACTATGAACCTTCTCTATTTAATGTATATCGTTTATTAGAATATTTTACCCAACATAAGATATCTATAGAGGACACAATGGTTTATACCTATCACAATCCTGAAGAAACAATCAAAGGAATTACCTCCTCTAAAGTACTGCTCAACAACGATGGTGTGTATCAAGTACCTGCCAAACAGATAGTTCATAGAATCAATTATATTCTTGAAACGAATCTAAAATCAGCCCTGGACGAATTAAAAGTTTATACCGAGGAATCTCCAATTAATAATTTGTTTCGCTTTAAAGATGTTTTAATTAAATCTAACCTTAGTAAAGAGCGCAATTTACTGGCAAAAGAGTTTGAAACCTCATTACTTAATTTTAAACAATCCTTGACGAATATCTCTCCCCAAGAGCTTCAACAAAAAATTGACGAGTTAGATAAACTAATCACTAACATTCAAACGCGTAATGAAGCCTTATCCCAGAAATTTGATAAAAAACCTGAAACAGGGCGATTGGCTAATAAAATGACAGAATTTAAGGCGCAATTAGATCAAATAAAAAAAGAGCACTCTCAAGAGGAAAAATATCACTCCGATTTAAAAAAAGCGTTCTAATCTATAAACCTTTTCCTGGATTCTCCAGGCTTAAGATTCCGGTATTAAAATCATAAGCAAAGATTTCCGCATAGCGACCCCAATCTATCATCGTTCGCAATACCCGATCCGCCTCTTTTTCACTTAAAAAATCTTCAAGTTTACTAAGAAAACGTTCCTCGGAAACCCGATGCCCGACTTTTTCGTCCAGTACTCGCCTGATATAACGGGCTAAAGGTACTTTATCTAACAATCGATAAGCAAATAGCTGTTTTCTTTCTTGCAAATCTGCTTCGGAAAATTGTTTGCCCAAATCACTCAGTTGAATATCTCCTGCAGATACCTTGGCAAAACCTAATATCTCAAGGGTTTCCAAAATCGGGAATAAATCATCGATGTTCATCATCAATTCATCCGCAAGCTCAGGTAAATCAATCCGCTCTTCAAATGATTTCATGGTCTCAATTAAACCTGATAACTCAGAAGGCTCTACATCTGGTAAGCGATAACCTAAACCAATTTGACGCTCACGCTGAGCCCGTTTCGCTTTCTCTTTGGGTCCTGTAGTCATTAAAGTATAAATTTTATCGACCAGGGCCCGAAACTCAGGAGTTTCAGGATCGCGAGGCTGAGGGAGCGTTACCGGTAGTTCAGCACGGATGTAGCCGGGATCATTGCCAAAAATAACGATTCTATCAGCCAGCGTTGCTGCCTCTTCGATATTATGAGTGACCAGTAAAATACCGTTAGTATTTGTTTTCTTTTCTTTCCATAATTCCAATAAATCTGATTTTAAATTTTCTGCGGTTAAAACATCTAAAGCAGAAAAAGGCTCATCCATGAGTAATACGTCTGGATTGATTACCAAAGCTCGCGCAAACCCTACCCGTTGCCGCATCCCTCCTGACAATTCTTTGGGAAAAGCAGATTCAAAGCCATCCAGTCCGATAATATCTATAGCCTCAATAGCACGATGTCGCCGTTCATCACGACTGATACCTTGTGCCTCAAGTCCCAGTTCTACATTCTCCAAAACGTTTAACCAGGGCATCAAAGCAAAAGACTGGAAAACCATTGCAATTCCGGCCACAGGACGAGTAACCGATTTACCGCGATAAGTTACCGTGCCACTGGAAGGAGGAATTAAGCCGGCAATTATCCTAAGTAAAGTGGATTTTCCAGAACCCGATTTACCCAGCAAGGCAACAATTTCACCCTCTTCCAATTTAAAATTAACGTCCTCCAGGACTAATAAATTCTGGGTAGAGGCTTTTTTAAAAGATTTGGTCAAATTTTCTATGGAAATAATGGTTTCAGACATAGTAGCCTCAATTAAAATTAAATCGGTCTTCCGCCAGACGGTAAAGCGGACGCCAGATAAGATGGTTAAAGGCTAAAACATAAACGCACATCATCGCAGTGCCCAGAGCGATTTTGGGAAAATCACCAGCAGTAGTACTTGCCTGAATATACTCGCCTAAACCCGTTGCCTTTAAAGTCACGTTACCCCAACTAACTAGCTCTGCAACGATACTCGCGTTCCATGCACCTCCGGCTGCAGTAATAGCACCGGTAATATAAAATGGGAAAATGCCTGGTAATGCCAATCTTTTCCACCAAATCCACCCTTTTAAACCAAAATTATCCGCGGCCAGATATAAATCCCGGGGTATGCGTGATGCGCCAGCAATGACGTTGAATAAAATATACCATTGAGTACCTAAAATCATTAGGGGCGTGACCCAAATTTCCACGTTTAAATGAAACGCAACAATAGCAATGACAAATAAGGGGTAAAATAAATTAGCTGGGAAAGCGGCTACAAATTGTATAACCGGCTGAATAGTCTGCGCTATTCGCGGCCTTAAACCAATCCATACACCGACGGGAATCCAAATTAATGAACTAAGGATGATAAGCACAATTACCCGAGTTCCGGTAGCAGCGCCTAAGAGAAATACATGCAGAATATCAGAAACTTTTAATTCCGCTAAAATAAATTGGAGCAAATACCAACCGCCACAGATGATAGACAGCAGGACCAAACCACCCCACAAACGGTCCAGGCGCCTTTGCTTTTTAAAATCGATTTCTTTAACTGCCTTAGGCTCGCTAAGACGCAACCAGCGCGCATTCACAAAACTGTCAGCAAATATACTCAAAGTTTTAGTTAATCGCTTCATCAGGCGACTGCTTCGCATCAAATCAATTAACCAGGATTGATATTCCGATTCATCGGGTGATTGTTCGACTTTGAATTTTTCAGACCAGGCAATTAAAGGACGAAATAAAATTTGGTCGTATAAAAAAATTACAATTACCATGGTTAATATAGCATAACCCACTGCATGTAAATCTTTCTCAGCAATGGCTAAAGCAATATAGGATCCCACCCCGGGCAATCGGATGTTTTGATGCGCTACAGAAATTGCTTCGGATAAAACCACAAAAAACCAGCTTGCGGACATCGAGATCATCATGTTCCATAATAAGCCAGACATGGAAAACGGGACTTCGACTTTCCAAAAGCGTTGCCAGGCCGAAAGACGAAACATAGCGGATACTTCTTTTAAATCATGCGGAAGAGTTTTTAGGGATTGATAAAATCCAAACGTCATATTCCATACTTGAGCACAAAAAATAGCAAAAATGGAAGCACATTCCGGACCCAATAAGCTATTAGGAAAAAGATGAATAAAGCCGGTTACCGTTATGGATAAAAAACTTAACACCGGTATCGATTGTAAAATATCGATAGCGGGGATAATAATCTGTTCCGCCCGACGATTTTTTGCAGCCAATGCCCCAACAACAAAGGTGAATACAATAGAAAAGATCAAAGCAATAAACAATCGCAATACTGTACGCAAGGCATAAAAAGGTAAATTAGAGGGTGCAAGCGATATAGGAATCTGATCGCCTAATTGGTAGGGAGTAGCCATTTGGGCGCCAGCCCAGCCCAGGAAAAATAATATGGCAAAAATTAAAATGAGCAGTAGCAAATCCCAGCGATTAATAAATCGCCCGACTTTATCGGGATTCGCAAAATAAAATCGACTATCACCCACTTTGGTCACTCACTCGCTCGTTGAACAATTGTCATTAATACTACAACCTGTTACCAATTTGTAATAATTTAACTAAAAAAACAAAGCAACAAAAATAACACAAAACCCGACTGACCGATACCGCTAGCATTTCAAATCGCTCGAAAACCACTAAATTTCCCCTTTATAAATAGCCTAATCATTGATCCAATGAGGATAACTGCGATCTAAAAGCGGCCCAGAAAAATTTGCTATCCCTTTTACTGTTTTTTTTGAATAAAAAAATCTTAATAATTTGTGAACTTTTGCAATTATGAAGTGTCTAATATATAAGAGCGTTCTTCCCCCGAATGCTCTACCCCGCTTCCCTCTTTGCGGGGTATATGCCTGGATTCTGTATCCAGGCATCAAATTTGCCCCGGTGTTACACTACCGGGGATTTTTTTGTCCGCAAAACTGACTACACTATAATCATATAACTAATGAGAATCAGCCATGAGCAGCAGAGCTTCCTTTTTATCCGTGATCCTACTTTTAATTACTTTTCAAACAGGTCATACAGCACCTGACCGGACCCAATTGGTCGTATGGGCTCATGAGGCAATAATCGCAGCTTATACGTTTAACTATAAAACCTTTACTCAAGATCAAAGGGGAATCGCCCGTTATTTCACGGCACCAGGATGGATTTCTTTTAATAGAGCACTTACTGACTCAAAACTTCCAGAGGTAGTACAAAAAAATGCATATGATGTTACAGCTGTTGCCACACAACCGCCTCGACTCATCACCCTTGATCCTACTCATTGGCAAGTGATAATGCCGATTTTAGTGGTTTACAAAAACCCGCAATTTCAGCAACAGCAAAATTTACGAGTCATATTAAGTTTTACCCAAGCACCTCCAAATCGGGGCGTGCGAGGATTTAATGCGAGCAGTTTGCAGTCAGTAGTCATAACACCGCCCTGTCATTGTCCTGTGGAACAAGAGCAGCAAACTACAGCAAGCCCGTAACATGCAATAGGATAATGATCACATGTAAGGCTAAAAACAGGCCAACTAACAGGATGATGAGATTTAATTTCCAGGGCATAGTTACATCCAGAGCAGACTGCTCTGGATTATTAGGATTATAATAAACGTCAATCTCGGTTTCTTCTTTGAAAGCCATTGCCATTTTATAGGCGACTCTGCGGGAGTAACGACTGTTAGGATTATTATGAGAGGTATCTAAAAAGAGATAATGGCCGATTAAATCACGTTCATAAACCTGATACGTATATTCAATTTTAGGCCAGAGATTGTGCCCTTGTTTCATCCATTCACATTGAGTGATTCTGCCTTTAGTTTTCAACCAGGACTGTGCTTTAGATAAAGTCTGTCTGTCTTGCCAGAAATGATAAAACAAAAAAATGAGGAAAAACAACCAGCCTGTATCAAGAAGAACTCTTGACAAATTTAATCCATTCATTGAAGCGCTACCCTGGATAAATTTATATTATAGAATTATTTGGAATGAGAATGTGAAAAATCCAAGGGAAATCTCGCAAAATAAATCCCAACAGGTATAATCAAATCCATCAGAGTGATAATAAAAGGACTACACAATGATCGCTAAAACCCCACTCTACGCCAAACATTTAGAAAGTGGTGCAAAAATGGTCGACTTTCATGGTTGGGATATGCCTTTACACTACGGCTCTCAAATTAATGAGCATCATTTTGTCAGAAAGGATGCGGGAATGTTTGATGTATCTCATATGACCATCGTTGATATATTAGGAGCCGGTGGTCGACAGTTTCTGCGCAAACTCCTCACTAATGATGTGGATCAGCTACCCCATAACGGTAAAGCGTTATACAGCTGCATGTGCAATGAGCATGGCGGCATTATTGATGATTTGATTGTATATCAGCGAGCCTCTGATAATTATAGAGTAGTGTTAAATTCTGCTACTCGAGAAAACGACATCAACTGGATACGCGCTAAAAGTGAAGGCTTTTCTGTGGGACTTCAAGAGCGTCGAGAGCTTGCCATGCTGGCTGTTCAAGGCCCAAACGCCATCGCAAAAACATTAGAGGTAATAACAGCGGCACAAATTGATGCTATATCGACACTCGCTCAATTTGAATGTGTGGATAGCGACAATTGGTTCTTTGCCCGAACCGGTTATACCGGTGAAGACGGTTTTGAAATCATCTTACCCAGGGAATTAATCAACACATTATGGTCGGATCTTATTTCAGCAGGGGTTAAACCTTGTGGCCTGGCAGCACGGGATACCCTGCGCTTGGAAGCAGGTATGCTGCTGTACGGTCAAGATATGGATGAAACCACAACACCACTTGAATCAGGACTCGCCTGGACGGTGAAATGGCATCCAGAAGATCGTGGTTTTATTGGTATGGGGGCTCTGTTTTCCCAGAAACAGCAAGGGGTAGAGCGTAAATTAGTAGGACTTACCCTTCTTGATAAAGGGATTATGCGCCATGGTCAAAAGGTTATTGTCCCAGGCTGTGCCGATGGAGTCATCACCAGCGGTAGTTATTCCCCAACTCTGGAGCAATCCATAGCATTTGCTCGGGTTCCTGTGGAGACAGGAGACACTGTAATGGTTGATATTCGTGGAAAACATATTCCTGCCAAAGTGAGCAAACCACGTTTTATTAAACAGGGAATGCCTATATAAACTATTCTATAATTATAAGGATTACATCATGAATGATTTAAAATTTACCAAAACCCACGAATGGGTAAAATCCGAGCCAGAAGAGGTAATTATAGGTATTACGGAGCATGCGCAGCAATTATTAGGGGATATGGTATTTGTAGAACTTCCTGAAATCGGTGATGTAGTAAGTATGGGCGATGAACTGGGCGTCGTTGAATCAGTAAAGGCAGCTTCTGATTTTTATGCGCCCTTAAGCGGCGTGGTCACTGCAGTAAATGATGCTGTAGTGCAAAACCCGGCTCTGGTGAATTCTGATCCCTATGCGGCAGGTTGGCTTGTGAAATTAAAGCCCAGTCGGTTAGACGAGCTTAATGATCTATTAAATGCCGAGCAATATCAAAAAGAGACAGCTGAGGAAAACTAATCATGCCTTATATACCCCACACTCCTGATGACACCAAAGCGATGCTTAAGTCGATAGGAGCCAATGATACCCAGGAATTATTTGATGAAATACCTGTGTCATTACAATACTCCGGATTTCAAAATATAGCTGCCGGAGTGAGTGAAATGGAAATGCTAAAAGAGGCACATTATCTGGCAAATCAAAACCGTAATGGTATTTGTTTTATTGGCGCAGGATGCTATGAACATCATATACCCGCGGCCGTGTGGGATATTGCATCGCGAGGAGAATATTTAACGGCCTATACTCCTTATCAAGCGGANNACAGGGCACACTGCAATTATTATACGAATATCAGACCATGATTTGCGAACTAACCGGTATGGAAGTGTCTAATGCATCAATGTATGACGGGGCAACCGCATTGGCAGAAGCAGTACTGATGGCAGTTAGAGTGAACAAGAAAAGCAAAACAAACCGCGTATTAATAGCCGGAACCGTACATCCTTTTTACCGGGAAACAATTGAAACTATCGTTCGTAATCAACACATCGAAGTCCTGACTTTACCCTTTAACTCTAAATCTGGGATCACTGATTTATCTTCATTAGAACAATACAACGGACAAGATATTACTGCTTTAGTAATCGCACAACCCAATTTCTTTGGTTGTCTTGAGCAAGTTGATGCGCTTTGTGACTGGGCAAAAGCGAATTCAATTGTGAGCGTGGCCTGTGTGAACCCCATCTCACTTGCATTACTAAAACCTCCCGGACTTTGGGGCAGTCAAGGTGTCGATATAGTCTGCGGTGAAGGCCAACCTCTTGGATCACCAATGGCCTCTGGAGGACCCTATTTTGGATTCTTAAGCACGCGCATGGAGCATGTAAGGCAAATGCCCGGACGGTTAATTGGATGTACTGTTGATAAAGAAGGGAAACAGGGATTTAGCTTAACCCTTCAAGCTCGGGAACAGCATATAAGAAGAGGTAAAGCTACCTCAAATATTTGCACCAATCAGGGTTTACTCGTTACAGCAGCAACTATCCATATGAGCCTGCTTGGAGCTGAAGGACTAAGGCAAGTGGCTAGCAAATGTCATGAAAATACCCACGAACTGGNNGACTGCATTAACCCAAATAGATGGGGTCGAGCTGGCTTTTAACACTCCTTATTTCCATGAAGCATTGCTACGCCTTGATCAACCCGTGAAGGATGTCATGGTTCAACTTGCTGAAGCGGGAATTGCTGGTGGTTTTGCTCCTGATGACTATTATCCTGAGCTGCCTAATACGCTTTTAGTCTGCGCCACTGAAATGCGCACGGCAAAGGAAATAGCGCACTACGCTGAAACTTTAAACAGCATTCTGAAAAGGGGTGAATAATGTTCATTATACGACTTACCTATATCACGCCCATTAGCGAAGTGGATAAATATCTGCAGGCCCACCGTGAGTTTCTCGAATATCACTATAAACAGGGCTTATTGATTGCATCAGGGCCTTTGAAACCAAGAACGGGTGGAATTATTATCGCAGCCACCAATGATAGGGAACATCTGGAAGAACTATTTAAGAATGACCCTTATTATTTAGCGGAAATTGCCAAATATGAATTTATTGAGTTCATTCCTGTCAAACATTGTGATGAACTTAAAGAACTTATTCAAAAAACGGAAGGTACATTATGTTGATTTTTGAATTATCAAAAGCACAACGCCAGGCAAGGGCACAAGCACCGCATATTATCAAAAGCAAATATGCTCTCCCCCCTGAATTCCAGCGCGAAAATCCACCACGACTGCCTGCCTGTTCGGAACTTCAGGTGGTACGACATTATACTCTTTTATCGCACAAGAATTTTGCCATAGATACCAATTTTTACCCTTTAGGCTCCTGTACGATGAAATACAATCCTCGAGGAGTACACAAAGCCGCATCAATTCCAGGATTTATTAATCGCCATCCGCTAGTACTGGAACAGAATAGCCAGGGATTTCTGGAGTCAATCTATCAGCTGCAAAGTCACATTGCCGAAATAACCGGAATGGCCGGCGTTTCCCTTACACCCATGGCGGGCTCTCAAGGTGAATTTGCCGGTGTTGCAATGATCAAAGCCTACCATCAATCCCGAGGTGATACGACGCGAGATGAAATGCTTATTCCCGACGCGGCACACGGGACTAATCTTGCCTCAGCGGTTATGTGTGGTTTCAAGGTTGTTGAGATTGCAACAGGTGAAAATGGTGATATCAATCTTGAAGAACTAAAAAGCAAAGTGGGGCCTCGCACCGCCGGAATTATGCTGACCAATCCTTCAACTCTTGGTCTATTTATGCGACAAATCAAAGATATTGCTGCCTTAGTCCATCAGGCTGGAGGTTTGCTGTATTATGATGGAGCCAATTTAAACGCCATATTGGGTAAAGTCAGGCCGGGAGATATGGGATTTGACGTCATGCATTTAAACCTGCACAAAACATTTGCCACGCCACATGGTGGAGGTGGTCCGGGTGCTGGTCCAGTGGCTGTAGGCAAACGGTTAGCTCCTTTTATGCCCTTACCTGTTGTAAAGAAAACGGACTCAGGATTTGCTTGGGCTACCAAACAAGATTATCCTCAAAGTATTGGCAGACTCTCCTGTTTTATGGGTAATGCCGGGATTTTATTGCGCGCTTATTTTTATATGAAAGTTTTAGGTAAAGAAGGATTATTGCGCGTTTCAGAATACGCCACACTTAATGCGAATTACCTGCTAAAAGAATTAAGTAAAGCAGGGTTTACCCCAGCTTACCCAAAACGACGAGCCTCTCATGAGTTTATCCTGACTTTAAGTCCGGAAAAAAAGGCATTTGGCATTACCGCCATGGATCTAGCGAAACGGTTATTAGATTATGGGTTCCATGCACCGACTACTTATTTCCCTTTATTAATTCCCGAATGTTTGCTGATTGAACCCACTGAAACGGAAAGTAAAGAGGAAATGGATGCCTTTGTAGCTGCCATGCACACTATAAGGGAAGAAGCGGCAACCAATCCCGGTATATTGAAAGATGCGCCCCATACCCTCCCCGTCAAAAGGCTGGATGATGTCAAAGCTGCGCGTGAATTGAATTTAAACTATTTTGCAGATAAGAACGATAAGTAACATCACGGCTTGCCTTTTGGTGAGCCTGGGATATTTTGAATTGCAATTTTGAACCCAAGATGACAATCAATGATATATAATCATTTCATAATAAAGAAAATAAGCTGCTAAATTGACGCAACCACCAATAAAAACATTATTAGCGAGACAAGGGATCTATGATAAAAAAGGTTCGGTGTATGCCTATGAACTTTTATATCGTAACCATGATGAGCTTTCGTCTTCAATAAATCATTTAAATCCGGTACATGGTGATGCGGCAACTTCGTCAGTAATTACCCAAATTTTTACGAATCTGGATTTAAATTCTGTTATTGGCACCAAACGTGCGTTTATAAACTTTACCTATAATAACTTAATTGAAAAAATTCCCCATTTACTTCCTAGGAATCGTATAGTTATTGAAGTACTGGAGACCGTTACTGTTGATAAACTCTTATTAGATAATCTGAAGCAACTTAAAGAAGATGGCTATAAAATTGCACTGGATGATTTCATTTATCGTAAAGAACTAGAACCGCTCATCGCTTTGGCAGACATCATTAAAATTGACGTGTTACATTTGTCCAAACAACAGATTCTAATGCAACTGAAACCTCTAAAAGAACTTTTTAACCAAAAATTACTCGCTGAGAAAATCGAAGACAAACAGCAATTTAATACGTGTATCGACCTTGGTTTTGATTATTTCCAAGGTTTTTTTCTCAACAAACCGGATCCCTTTAAAGGCCAACAACTCTCGGAAAATAAGAGCCATCTGTTACAATTAATTGCTGAAATTAATAATGATTCTGTACCTCTTCAACAGATTGAAGATAATATTTTACAAATTCCCAAACTTAGCTATCGGATCCTTCGCTTGGCTAATTCAGCATCGATGTATAGCGGAAGAAAAATTGATTCTCTTATGGATGCCATAAATCAGTTAGGTTTGGTTCAAATCCGCAATTGGATAAGTTTACTATTATTATCCAGTATGGACGATCTCGCTCCTGATCTGCTTGAGCTCACTCTGATTCGAGCTAAAATGTGTGAGTCTTTAGCAAAAGTCACCGGATATCCTAACCCACATCAGGCTTACACCGCAGGAATATTATCCACCTTGGATGGCATTTTAAATGAACCCATGACTTCCCTTTTATCTAAAATACAATTAAGTGAAACGTTAAATGAAGCACTTCTTGATCATGCTGGAGAGTTGGGTGCCCTTCTTAAGTTTACAATAAATTACGAACAGGCTAATTTTAACCAACTTGCAAATATAACCCTCGATGAACAGGAATTAACCCGCTCTTATCTGCAGGCCATTGAGCATGCCAATCACATACTTCATGTGATTGACCAATAAACCAAGGTAATAACGCGAATTGGAAACCACGAACTTTGATTTAAGAGGATTTAAAAATACATTATCTCGAACAAATCAAAAGACTTTCAACGGAGTTTCTGCTCATAAAGATAACTTAATGAAAAATAATTGTTTTCATTAAAAAAAAAACTTTGCTATTGAAAAAAAATAAGTTATAACACTCTTACCTAGTTCAAGGATTGACAGGTATAAGTAAGGCTCAGCATCTCAAGAAGAGAGCTGAATTCTCAATTTTTTCATGGAGTGAGAAAATGAATAGTAAAGTGTTTTCCCAACGCTTTAACCGCGAATTAGCTACCCTAGGTTTTCCGGAAGAATTAACTGAAAAAACCAAAGCGGTATCTAAAGTATTTGGCGTGACACGTCACTTGGCAAATTCTATGATTTTTGGCCACATTCTTCCTAATCATGAGCAACTGGATAAAATTGCTGAAATATTAGAAGTCTGTCCTCAATGGTTAGGTGGCGCCGTGGATAGAAAGAAAGCTTATCCAGGCCGGGAGACTATTGAGAGCGTGTAATCTTATCCAAAATACGATATACTCGACCCTAATAGATGGCGTTTGCCTCCTTTTTATCGTGAACAAACGCCTGATTTATCTTGCAGGTTGTCACTATCATGGAATGCTTAAGTTTTTGCGTTGCTAAATCAATTGATTTAACACGTCTTGATAATCACTTTAAACACTCATCGACCACGTACAATTCGGTGAAAAGTCGTGACGTATTCAAGTTATCCTCTCGAATCAATCCGAACCATACTATGTATATTTTTAAAAACGGGACGGTAGTTTCCTGGGGAATTAAACGGTACGAAATTAGTGAATATTTAAATACAATAAAACAACTTATCGATAAACCTGTCGCTTTATTAGTACACGACGAATTTCATTATCAACTTGGTGATAAAACAGCCATAGAACCTCATGATTTTTTTGATGTCGATTGCCTGACTATGGATAACGACAGTGAAGAATTGAAACTAAGCCTGTCCTATGGATTTTCACAATCAGTAAAATTACAATATTTTGAAACCATCATTGATGCTTTAATTGAAAAATATAATCCCATGATTCAAAGCCTTTCTCATAAAGGTGAAATGCCAATTAGTCGCAAACAAATTCAGCAAATTATTGGGGAAATTTTAGGGGCTAAAAGTGAGATGAATCTTATCAGTAATTTTCTTTATCACCCCAAATATTTTTGGCAACATCCGACTCTTGAAGAGCACTTCATCATGCTCGAACGTTACTTACACATACAAAGACGGGTAAATGCCATCAACCATCGGCTTGATACGCTCAATGAAATTTTTGAAATGTTTAATGGTTATCTTGAAAGCCGGCACGGTCATAATCTTGAAATAATAATTATTGTTTTAATTACCCTGGAAATTATCATTGCGGTTATGAATTTCCATTTTTAAGTAGAGGCTGATTTATGGATAAATTATCAAATTATTTCCTCAAAGGCACCACTCTACGGACGGAAATTCTGGCAGGAATAACCACTTTTTTAACCATGGTCTATATTGCCTTTGTTAATCCCACTATTCTTCATGATGCAGGAATGGATCAGGGAGCTGTATTTACTGCCACATGTCTTGTAACCGCATTCGCCTGTGCTCTGACCGGTATTATGGCTAACACCCCCATTGGGGTAGCACCTGGAATGGCATTAAACATATATTTTTCATACAGCGTAGTGCTGGGTTTGGGCATTGACTGGCAACATGCTTTGGCCATGGTATTTATTTCCGGACTACTTTTCTTTCTAATCACGTTGACCAGCTTAAGGCGATTGCTTATCGAAGCAATACCCCATAATTTGCAAATTGCAATCTTGATAGGAATTAGTTTACTAATTGCCCTGATTGCTCTTCAAACCAATCATATTATTGTCGAAGATCAGCATAACCTAATGCGCCTTGGTTCTATTACTACCCGTGAAAGTGGTCTGTTTTTTTTAGGTTTTTTACTTATTCTTACCCTCGACTACTATCGAATTCCGGGTGCAATAATAATTGGTATCTTGAGTATTAGTCTCTTAAGTTTACTCTTGGGAATAACTTCCTGGCAGGGAATGATAGCCTTGCCTCCATCCATAGAACCCACCTTTTTAAAACTTGATTTTTCCGGATTAACCAGTGCAACGGCACTTAAAGCGATTTTCACCTTCTTTCTCATTGCAGTGTTTGATGCTACCGGCACTTTAATCGGTTTATTAAACCCTACCGTTTTCAAACAACAGGCCAGCTATCCCCAACGTTTGAGCCATAGTTTAACTGCCGATGCAGCCGCATCAACCCTAGCCGGGCTGCTAGGCTCTGCAAGTACCTCCCCTTATATTGAATCGGCTACTGGCATCGAAGCGGGCGGTCGAACCGGACTGACTGCTTTAGTTATTGCCGCAGGGTTTATCCTCATGCTTTTCTTTTTCCCTTTGGCAAAAATGATCCCAGGTTTTGCCGTAGGGCCTGCTTTACTTTATGTCGCCTGTTGCATGATGAAGCATTTATCCGATATGAAATTAAAGGACATCAGCGAAACCGCCCCTTGTATGGTTACTATAATGATGATTCCTTTCACCGCCTCTATCGCAGATGGAATCGGTGGAGGGATTATTCTTTATGCCCTGCTGAAATTACTCACTCGCCAAAAATTAAATCCATTAGTACTCATTTTAAGTTTGGTGTTCGTGCTGTTTTTTATAATAAGTTAAAATTAGCCTTTTATCTGTTGATAGCTTGCAAGTGCAACCTCTCGCGCCAAAATATGATCAACAATGGGTAAAGGATAATCGACTCCTAAAGTAATAGGCAGCTCATGGGCTGGGGCATCCCAGGGATGATGAATCCATTTTGACGGTACCGATTTTAGTTCAGGAATCCAACGCCGCACGTATTCACCCTGAGGATCAAATTTCTCCCCCTGCAGTATGGGATTAAAAATTCGATAATAGGGCGAGGCATCTGCCCCAGACCCCGCTACCCATTGCCAACTCGCTGAGTTATTGGCCAAATCGGCATCAAGCAAGGTATCCCAAAACCAGGCGGCACCTTTGCGCCAATCTATCATTAAATGTTTGGTTAAAAACGACGCCACGATCATCCTGACCCGGTTATGCATGTATCCCGTAACCCATAATTCACGCATACCTGCATCCACAAGAGGATAGCCAGTAATTCCTCGCTGCCACTTGTGTAAATTACTCTCATCGTTTTGCCAGGGAAAGCGATCAAATTGGTCTTTAAAATTGTGTGTCATCAGCTTGGGAAAATGATAAAGCAAATTATAGGAAAACTCGCGCCAGCCAAGTTCTGAGAGGAATGTCTGAGCCGAATTTAAATCACAACCGGGCTGATTCATAGCTTCATGCACTGCAGTCCAGATTTGTTGCGGACTTATTTCCCCAAAGTGCAGGTGAGGAGATAAACGTGACGTACCTGATGTTGCTGGTTCGTTACGATGCTCCTTATATCCCTCCAGAGCATGATGTAAAAATTCTTTTAATTTTAATTGCGCCCCTTGTTCACCCGGTTGCCAATAGAGGGGAAATTCTTTAGCCCAATTCGGTTTTTGCGGTAATAAATTCCAGTCACCAATGTCCTCTCCCTTAATTGGTACCAGAGTCGGCCAATCAATTACTTCCATTAGCGGCCTCATATTCATTTGTCGAACACACTGTCGCCAATAGGGAGTAAACACTTTAAAGAAAGAACCACCTTGATTCAGAACTTCCCAAGGCTCGTGTAATAAACTGCCATTACAGCTAATGACAGTAATTCCCAGTGACTTTAACTCCTCTTTAATATGCTTATCACGTGCACTGATCACAGGCTCATAACAGCGGTTCCAGTACACCGCATCTATTTTATTTGTTTTGATCAGCTGTTTTAATAAAGTGAGCGGTTCTGCCCTAAAACAAAATAAATCCAGGTGAACCTTTTCCAGGGCTGCTTTTAAGCTTATCAGGGAATGATGTAGCCACCAGTGTTGCGCACCACCCAATTCGAGTGAGGGCTCCATTTCATTAATGTATAAAGGGATGATTTTTTGGTGGGTTTTACAGGCTAACGTTAATCCAGGATTATCATGCAATCGAAGATCTTGTCTGAACCAAAAAATTGCTGTTGTCATAGGAACCATCGATAATTTTTAGTTAGGTCACACTATACCCTAAGATTCTTCTTTACTTAATCTCTTAGCATTAATTTCATATCTTTATGAGGGATACCCGCATCAATATATTCATCACTGCACACAATAAAACCCAATTTTTCGTAAAACGAAATGGCACTAATTTGAGAGCTTAATTTCACTGACTTTAAAGAGGTGTTACATGCGAGATCGTTTAATATAAACTCCATGAGGTATTTCCCCAGACCTCTCCCTTGCAAAGAATCAAGCACAGCAACACGTTCAATTTTAGCAAAATCAGAAAGATAACGAACGCGAGCCACTCCCACAGGATGGTTATCGACGTTCAGCAGATAATGCTCACTGTCTTTATCCTTGCCATCCAGTTCTTCGTTTAAAGGAACATTCTGTCCTTCGACAAATACCACATGACGTATTGCTAAACATGCGTCCATGGCTTTAGAGTCACTAACCTTTTGTACGTTAATTTTCATGTTTTATGCATACCCTGATTTGTGTTCAATAATTTAATTTTAAAATTATAAACTGATTATCCACTAAAAGAAGAAAAATCCGGCAATTGTTCTATAATTAACCAATATAAGAATGACACAGAGTATCATATGTTGCGTGTATTAATAGGTAGTTTGTTGTTGCTTCCTTTCTTTCATACAAGCATTGCTCAGAACGGAATTCCTCCAGCCAATGAATGTACCTGGTGCAGTAAAACTAATTTAAATAAGCTAACTCCATTACAATATGAAGTAACGCAAAATGCGGGCACTGAACTCCCTTTTAAAAATCCCTATTGGAATAATAAAAAAGATGGAATTTATGTGGATATCGTTTCGGGAGAGCCGTTATTTAGCTCCACCGATCAGTATTCATCAGGTACGGGCTGGCCGAGTTTCACCAAGCCAATTGATAATCAGTTTATTACTTTGAAAGCGCACAAAAAATTTTTTTTTACAACGACAGAAGTTCGATCCAAACATGCTAATTCTCATCTAGGGGATGTATTTAATGATGGACCAAAACCGGGTGGTCAGCGATATTGTATCAATTCTGCTGCTCTGGAATTTATTCCTAAAGAACAAATGGTACAACGTGGTTATGGGGCTTATCTTTTTCTTTTTAATAAAAAATAGAAATATGAAGCATATCACGCTAAAATTAACGTTAATAAGCATGGGTATCAGATGAATTATGATTAATAAAACACATCAAATCACAGATCAACAGCTTAAAGAATTGCAACAATTGGAAGCATTGTGCAAAAAAAGTGACGGCAGCGCTCCAAATTTATACCCGCATATTTTAGTTCAACCCAGAGCTTTTCCTGCAAGTCTGTTCTATTACGCGCAGAATGAGTTACTCGGCTTCTTAAGTGTGTATTTTTTTTATGATAAGGCAGTTGAAGTCAGTTTACTGGTACACCCTGCAGTGCGGCGTAAAGGGATTGGTAAAGAGCTGATATATGAAATTCTGCCCCTTATTCAATCGCAACAATACTCTACTCTGATATTTTCAAGCCCTGCTAAAACCAACAATCAATGGCTGGTAACGCTTGGATTTGTTTCCCTGCATAGTGAATATTACATGGTTAGAAATGAGCTTAATCCTATTCTGGATTATCAGCAATCATTAACGTATCGCACGGCAAATCCCAATGACATGCTGTTATTATGCGCCCTTGACGAAGCCTGCTTCCCCCAGAAACAAAATAACATTCAGGAACGTTTCCAAATGCTTTTGGATGGAAGAGAGTACCAAATTATTCTTGCCTTTCACGAAAATAAGGTCGTGGGTAAAGCGCATATCCGATGGGACGAGCAAGGAGCCACCCTCTCAGATATCGCGGTAATGCCTGATAGACAGGGTAAGGGAATCGGAACCTCACTTATTGCACATTGTATTAATTTAGCACTCAGTGAAGGGATTCATCACATAAGTCTCGATGTGGAGACGCACAACAAAAGAGCATTAAATTTATACACTCGCTTAGGATTTCTGGTTCATAATGCCTGTGATTATTGGTCCATCGAAATACAGCAATTAATTAAATAATTTTAATTAATTCAAAGTTTCCTTTCAAAGTAAATTTGGCTTGACAGGATTTAAACCTGACCTTTAGTATTGCTAAGTCTAACTAAAGGAAGACTTTGAGAAAGGATCATTGATGAAAAAAAGGGTTGTTATAACGGGCATGGAGATTACCTCATCCATAGGTACAGGAATTAACAAATTCTGGAATGCGGCAGTTCAGGGTACCTGCGGGATAAAACGAATCCAGGCCTACGATCCCTCTCCTTATACTACCCAAATTGCAGGAGAAATTACTGACCTGTCTCTGGAAGATCTGCCTGAATATAACAAAAGCAAACGCTTTCCTCGAACCGCACAATATGCATTATACTGTACTCATAATGCGGTAAAGCAAGCACAATTAACCTCATCTGAACTAACCAATGCCGGAACATATATCGGTACCAGTCTTGGTGGCCATCCAGAATTGGAAGCAGGTTATGAAGTTTTTTTCAAAGAAAGCTGGAAAAAAATCCCGCCTTTAAGTGTCATTAGAGGAATGCCTAATTCCATAGCGAATCACATAGCCATTGCATTTGGTATTGGTGGGCCTAATTCAACCTGCTCTAATGCGTGTGTTTCTTCCGCCGAGGCTATAGGCAATGCTTATCAACAAATAACTTATGGCAATTTAACTACGGCAATTTGCGGTGGAACCGAGTCATTGTTGTGGGAATCGATAATGGCTGCATGGTGTAAATNNCTCTTGCCAATCGACCATTCGATTTATACCGGGATGGATTAGTTATGGGAGATGGGGCAGGCATGTTAGTTTTGGAAGAGTTAGGACAAGCCAAAGCTCGCGGCGCAACGATCCTTGGAGAAATTATAGGATATGGCGCCAGTTGTGATGCATTCCATATTACTGCCCCTGATTCTCAAGGTCAGATTCGAGCCATTCATGCCGCATTGAATGATGCAAAGTTATCACCAAACGATGTTCACTACATCAACGCACATGGTACTGGTACCCAGCTGAATGACAGCACTGAAACGGCCACTATTAAAGCAGTATTTGGCGAAAGGGCCTATGAAATTCCCATCACCGCACAAAAAGCAATGACCGGACATGCTATTGGAGCTGCAGGAGCAATGGAAATCATTGCGACCACCCTATGCCTGCAAAATGATATGCTCTTGCCCACGATAAATTTAAACACCCCCGATCCAGCTTGTGATTTAGATTATGTTCCTAACACCGCACGTTCCAAACCTATTGATATCGCCCTATCCAACCATTTTGCATTTGGCGGAGCAAATGCAGCTTTAGTGCTACGTAAATTCATTAATTGATCGGAGCCCTAGAGACAGTAATAAATCTTATTTTTAATTGCTCGAAAATCAACGGTAAGGGGTATATAATCAGCCTATTTGCAAATTTAAAGGCTAATAATGAATACTTCACTTTGTGATATAGCAAACCTGGTTCAAGGCATGGTTATCGGTGATGATTCCATACGTATTTCTGCTTTATCACCTATTGATAATATTCTCGCCGGTACCTTGGTCTTCGCAGATAGTGAAGAAAATCTTAAACGTGCCGAAGCATCGCCGGCTGCTGCTATCCTGGTTAATCTAAAGACTACAAGCAAAGAAAAACCCATCATTCAAGTGCCGCATCCCTTAAAAGCTTTTATAAAATTGCTCCATTATTTCAATCCATCCCCCAAACATCTCCCTGAAATACACAAGACTGCGGTGATTGGTGAAGGGGTACAAATAGGAGAGCACGTTTCTATAGGCCCCTATGTGGTTATAGAATCTGGAAGTGTTATAGGTAATAACTGCGTCTTAAAAGGTCATATTTACATCGGTCACCATGTCATCATTGGTGATGACACCACCATTCATGCTCACGTAACGGTATATGATAATTGCCATATTGGTGCAAGAGTCAGTATTCACGCATCAACAGTAATTGGTTCAGACGGGTTTGGCTATACCTTTGTGGATAACCAGCATCTTAAAGTGCCCCATGTCGGAAGAGTCATTATCGAAGATGATGTAGAAATTGGAGCCAATACCGCAATTGATCGCGCAACCCTTGGTGCAACGGTTATCGGTGCAGGAACCAAAATTGATAATCTGGTTCAGGTTGCCCACTCGGTTAAGTTAGGTAAAAATAATATTCTTTGCGGATTTACCGGAATAGCAGGAAGTACCACCACCGGCAATAATGTAATCTTTGCTGCAAACGTTGGGGTAAGCGATCATGTACGCATCGACGATGGAGTTATTTTAGGAGCACGAACCGGCGTGCCTCCTCATAAACATTTAAAAGAAGGAAATGTTTATTTGGGAAGTCCGGCACGCCCTAAAGATGTCACGATTAAACATGAACTTTCAGTCAATCGAATTCCTCTTATGCGAAAAAATATAAAAGCCTTAACGGAACAAATTGAAGACATTAAAAAGCGCCTTTCGATTCATGAAGGGGAATAGAATGAAACCACCATTAATTCTCATCGATGCCTCCTCCTATTTTTTTCGCGCGTTCCATGCGTTACCCCCGTTAACTAATTNNCAACCTACCGGTGCAATTTACGGTGTTGCCAATATGATTAAAAAACTGATAAAAGATTATCAGCCTGAAGAATTGGCTGTGGTGTTTGACGCCAAGGGCAAAACATTTCGTGATGAATGGTATCCAGAATACAAAGCCCACCGTACCGCAATGCCTGATGAGTTACATTCCCAATTCGAACCATTACTTAAAATATTAAAAGCCATGGGCTTGCCACTCATTATCGTTGAAGGTGTAGAAGCAGACGACGTTATCGGAACTCTGGCATGTCAGGCAGTAAATGAAGGCCGGACAGTAGTTATTTCAACCAGTGATAAAGATATGGCGCAATTAGTGAACGAACACATTTCATTAATCAATACCATGAGTAATTATCAAATGGATATTGCCGGGGTTAAAGAAAAATTTGGCGTTGCACCCGAACAAATTATTGACTATCTCACCCTTGTTGGGGATACGGTGGATAATATTCCCGGAGTGAATAAATGCGGGCCTAAAACTGCAGCCAAATGGCTCGGAGAATATCAAACCCTGGATAAACTCCTGGAAGAGGCGGACAAAATTCCGGGCAAGATTGGCGAAAATCTACGTTCAAGCATTCCTCATCTGCCGTTGTCGAAACGACTAGTTACCATCAAAACAGATGTAGCATTACCGTTAGGTATTCATGAGCTCACCCCAGCTGAAGCTGATCGCGAACTACTCCTTGAATTAACGCGCGAATTTGAATTTAAAAATTGGCTTAAAGAATTACTTGGACAAGATGAGCTTTTGCAAAATCAGTCTCCAGAAATGACGCCACAAACTAAAATTACTTATGAAACTATTAGTACTTATTCACAATTGACCCACTTACTCAATAAACTGGAAGAGTGTCATTTGTTTAGCATGTTAATCACTACCAATAACCTGGACCCGGTAAATAGTAAAATGGCAGGAATTGCCTTTGCACTTAATAAAAATGAAGCATTTTATATCCCTTTCTCACATACTGATAAAAGCCCTCAACTGGATCAACAGGAAGTATTAACCGCCTTAAAACCAATTTTGGAAAACCCCAACATTAAGAAAATTGGGCGCAATATTAAATTCGATTTTTGCGTGTTTCGTAATAACGACATTAATCTGCAAGGAATTGATTCTGACATCATGCTCGAATCATACGTGATGAATAGCAGTGCCAGTCGTCACGATGTTGAATCATTGACCTTAAAATACTTAGGCCACCACAATCTTTCCTTCGAAGACATTGCGGGGAAAGGAGTAAAACAACTAAGCTTTGATGATATTCCAGTAGATAAGGCAACTTCTTTTGCCGCGGAACAGGCCGATCTCACATTACAAATCCACGAGAAACTCGCCTCCATGATCGATGAACCCCTGCAAAAGGTATTACAGGAAATTGAGCTCCCCTTAGTGACAGTACTGGCGGAAATGGAGCGGTTAGGGGTATTAATTGATCCCGTGATGTTAAAAAAGCATGGTAATCGCTTGAAAGCCCGAATTAGTGCGCTTGAAGAAGAAGCGATAAATCTTGCCGGTAGAGCCTTTAATCTGAATTCCCCGAAACAGTTACAGGAAATTTTGTTTGATGAACAAAAGTTGCCCATAATTGCCAAAACACCGACGGGACAACCTTCAACCGCTGAGTCCGTATTACAGGAATTGGCGTTTGACTACCGACTTGCTGCCGTAATTCTTGAATATCGAGGATTAACCAAATTAGTAACCACTTATATTGATGCATTACCACGACGAGTTAATCCCTACACGAACAGAGTTCACACCTGTTATAATCAGGCCGTTGCCGCTACCGGGCGTTTATCTTCCAGTGAGCCCAATTTGCAAAATATTCCCATCCGCAGTGAAGAGGGCCGTTTAATTCGTACCGCATTTATTGCACCACCCAATCATGTTTTATTAGCAGCGGATTACTCACAAATCGAATTACGAATTATGGCTCATTTGTCGCAAGATGATAATTTGCTTCATGCATTTGCTAAAGGATGGGATATTCATACGGCAACGGCAAGTGAAATTTTCCAAGTACCTCTTGATGAAGTGAGCCATGAGCAACGCAGACGCGCAAAAGCCGTAAATTTCGGTTTAATCTATGGGATGTCATCATTTGGATTAGCCAAGCAGATTGGAGTGGAACGCTCAGATGCGCAACATTATATAGACACTTATTTCGAACGCTATCCCAAAGTTCGTGACTACATGGACCGAACGCGTACACAGGCTCATGAACAGGGCTATGTTGAAACGTTATTTGGCAGAAGATTGTACTTGCCCGAAATTAACGCCCGCAACATGATGCGACAAAAGGCAGCCGAACGTATGGCTATTAATGCGCCAATGCAAGGTACAGCCGCCGATATTATCAAGAAAGCCATGATTGCTCTGGCGAAATGGCAGGATTCTCAAACCAATCCCCCAGCCAGAATGATCATGCAAGTACATGATGAGCTTGTTTTTGAAGCCCGCACTGCTGATGTGGAATCATGCAAAAAGGTGATCCATCAATTGATGGAGCAAACAGTACAGTTATCTGTGCCACTATTGGTTTCAATTGGCGTAGGTGTTAATTGGGACGATGCACACTAACCCACAAACCATTATTATAAGGAATTGATATGCCAAGAGAAGCCACCTCTACGGAAATCCAGGAATTTAAAAATCGTTATCAACAACAATTTGAAGAGTTAATCTCGAGTGGAGATGAATTTGCCCTTGAATTGCTCCAGAACAATCCAAAGGCAGGTCCGAAACAGGAGCTCTTTTGTACACGCTATAAAGAGTTAATGAGCCTTTTTCTGAAAAAAACGGTCGAAGATAAAGATGCGAAAGATGCTTTCTTAAAAGCGCTCGAAATGAACTCTGGGAACACAAAAAGTTATAACAAACAATTATTAATAATTGAAATAAATCGACAAATTCAAGAAGAAGTGAGCAACCTATCTTTTGAACATAGAGCAATTAAAGCACCTATAAATCCAGCTTCCAATTTTGATTGCTCCAGTTTTTTTAGCCTGCAAGTCTGGGGAGGATTCATGATGGCTTTAGGTGCTGCTGCCGTTGCTATTGCATTTATTGCTCTTTATTCCCCCGCATTAATATTCACTGGAGGAATTGTTGCCTGTGCGGGATTAGCAACTTTGACTTTAGGATTAGGCCTCTTTGCCTCCACAGTTAAAGAGGATTCCCCTTTTGCATGTGATGAAACTACTATGAACCGACTGACTTGGAGCAGGACAGCATAGTCTGACTATTAAAATACTGCTAGGAACCTATGAATAATTCATTGAATGAACATATGGGTGCTGCAGTGGTACTATTGGAGTAAGGTAAGTTATCGACTTTAAAATGTGTTCCGCAGAAACAAGTTTATTCCATACTGAAAAATGGTTTACTGTTTTAGAATATAATTTAAAAATTGTCGCGAATTCATGGCGCATCGCTTCAGAATCAGTCCAGGCTATTACGGGTAAATTAGGATATCTTGACAATACTGCTGCTGTGAGTTCAGGTCCATTACAATATATTTCTGAGCCAGCTGCATTTAAATCACCATCGATAATCAATAGCTCAGGAAAGTGAGTATTAACATGTGATAAGGCTGCCTGGCTATTATTAACTATCGTTACGGCGATGAAAGTCATCATAGACTCTAATAATCGACGTAAACAATAAGCATTAAAAACATTATCTTCTACAATTAAAACGCGCATAGAAACTCCCTGTAATTCGCACTGCAAGTATAAGGGTGCAAACCTTAAGAGAAGCTTAAGAAAAAAATTTAAATTTTAAAAATATCTCTATTGACCTATGAAACAGCAATAACGTAGAGCATGCTAAGGTTAAATAATTTAAAATTAAGACCATGGGTTTAAATCGTTTACACCTAATTTTCCTAATCAAATTTTATGAATAAGTAATCTGTAAAATTCAAAACTTGAAGCAGGATGAATCTATAACCTCCCATTCTGAATAATGACTTTTCCATTACGTTTAAAAGACTGACATATTCCATTTGGTAATTGTTCANNCCATTAGCTTTAAATTAGCATTCAAGACAAACTCAAATCAAAAAGTCGAAACATTAAATGATGCAATAAGCCCCAATAGCAATGGTTCTGTTGTATGGTAAATTATAAAATTCAATATTCAAATTGGCCGTATAATTTCTCATTAGAAACGCAAACAATTTTTCCTGAAAGTGAAACATTAAAGATTTAACTTTTGTAGAAGCTATTATATTTGGAACTTCTATAAAATAAGTAGAGGCACTAGTATTCACTGCAAAGGGAAGAATCTTCCTTTTATTAGCATGCTCTAATGCTTGAGGTACGGAAACGGTATCCATGAACCCGTAATGAAGGGTTAATTGACATACTTTTTCAGTCAGAGTAACAAGTTCATAGCGTTTACTTAAGGGAACATAGGGGATATTTTCAACTACGTAGTTCACAATCAGGATATGTTCGGGCAGGGCTCTGCTTAATTTTAAAAAATGCAAAAAGCTACCTCCACTTTTATCATAAACGTCGGTTATAAAAATGGCAGTGATACCAGTCATCTGATGAATGCTTTTATAATGAAGTTGTTTTAAAGTCTTTTCAATGGCTTCTTTTTGGATATAAAAATGTTTTCTCAGGTAATCAAGGCCTACACTCCAGGTATACATGACAAAAGCAACCAAGGTTGCAAAGACAATAGGCACCCAACCACCTGTTAGAAATTTATGTGAGTTAGCTCCAAGAAATGCTAAATCAATCATTAAAAATAATCCAAAAATAAGAATTACTTTGTAAATTGGCCAGCGCCATATTTCAATAGCAGAATAAGTAACCATTACTGTTATTAAAAGCATGTAGACATTGATGGCAATTCCATAAGCATGCGCTAGATTACTGGAATTTTTAAAAGTTACTAAGAGGAATAGAGTTCCGATGAATAAAATGATATTGATATGAGGGATGTAAATTTGGCCTGGATGTTCTTTTGACGTTTGAATTATAGGAACTCGGGGACAAAAACCTAAAAGAACTGCTTGCTTGGTGAGCGAAAATGTAGCTGACAGAATTGATTGAGATGCAATTACCGTTGCAATAGTCGCAATAAATATTAAGGGCATTTTAAACCATTCAGGAGCAATCATGTAGAATGGATTTGTTATTGCCTCGACATGATTGAGTAGAAATGCACCTTGACCCATATAATTTAAAATTAAACTCGGGAAAACAATAAAGAACCAACTGTAACGAATGGGGTTTTTGCCAAAATGACCAATATCAGCATATAAAGCTTCACCACCGGTTACCACTAAAAAAATGCCTCCTAATAGAAAATAGCCACGCCATCCGGCTACTTGTAAGAAATGTAGCGCATAATAAGGATTGATTGCCTTTAAAACAATTGGATTCTTTACTATTTGTACCAAGCCTAAAACAGCAATAGTAACAAACCATATCAGTATAAGCGGACCAAAAACTGCTCCAAGCTTTGCTGTTCCTTTATACTGAAGTGAAAATAAAACCAACAAAATAATGCAAGCGAGTGGCAAAATATAAGGAACCAAATAAGTGGAAATTTCCTCTAAGCCTTCGACCGCACTCGCTACAGAGATAGCTGGTGTGAGCATGCCGTCGCCCAAAAGGAGACCTGCACCAAAAATTGCGATGAGATAAAACAGATATTCATATTTGGGGCTTTTCTGTTTTAATAAAGCAAGTAACGCAAGAATACCCCCTTCCCCGTTATTATCTGCACGAAAAATAATGATTAAATATTTAATAGAGATGATAAGAACAAATGACCAAAAAATTAAAGAAAGAATCCCCAAGATATTATGTAAATTTAAAGGTAAATCCCCAAGCGTTTCTCTTAAGGCGTATAAAGGGCTTGTGCCTATATCACCATACACTACGCCTAATGCACTGAGGGTAAGTCCATAAGACATTTTTTCATGCTTTATCATTAATTTCCCTATCGCATTTGAACAATGAATCAAATTTTAGCGTTTCCAAAAAAGAATACTGTATCATATAATATGATGTGTTTTAATTGCCTGTCCTTGCGTCTGTTTAAGTCCTCTTTTTGAACCTTTAATGGTTTATTGGATAAATTAAAAAGGATCATGTTAGCTCAATGAATGCATAATTATTAATAATGCATTTTGTTTTAGTATGGAACAGTAAAGACAAGGAATGTATGCTTAAGTTCATTTATTTTATGATACTTATCTCTTTGTTGCCGAGGCTATCTCTAGCCAAAACGCAACCAGTTCAATTGCCCGAAAATACCTCCTCTTATTTTAAAATTTTGGGGTATGTGGATGCTTCGTATAATTATCTTCAAAACAGCAATAAATTCATTAGTGGTACCTATAATCGTGTTTTTGATACCAACCCCAATGGAGTTACTCTTCAACAAGCAGGTATCACTCTGGCTTATCAACCACCACAAGGATTCGGTGTTTTAATTACTCCAGTAGAAGGGAGAGATTCGATTATTTTTGCACCCTACGGATGGTTCTCTAATAACACATCCCAAACGTTTGGGATTNNGCGATTCCACAAGCATTTTTACAATATACAAGTGGCTCTTTGACCTGGATGGGAGGAAATTTTATTGAATTGGCAGGTGCGGAAAATATGTTCCCATATAACAACACTAATTTTTCTCGTTCCATTATTTGGGGGTACGCAGAGCCTTTTACGGTTACGGGATTACGAACGTCCTATAATCCTCACGATAAGCTCACTCTGATAGGAGGTATAAATAATGGTTGGGACAGTATTCGTGATACTGGCCGCAAGAAAACCATTGAGCTGGGAGCTACTTATAAATTTAACCCTATGTTCTCTTTTGCCGCTTTTGCTTATTCAGGCCAAGAGCGCATTGTCGATGGGACATCGAGTGGCCCTACAGGTCAGCGCACATTAATCGATTTAGTTGCAACGTTACATGCCTCTGATAAATTAAGTTTTATAGCAAACTATGATGGAGGTGTTCAATCAAAAGCAGGGCTACCAACTGGCGTTGTATCAAAAGCAGTTTGGCAAGGAGTTGCGGGTTATATCAATTATAAATTTAATGATAGATGGCGAACGTCGCTTCGTGGCGAACTCTTTAATGATTGCGATGGCTATCGTACGGGTGTTGTGCAACATTGGGATGAAATTACTTTAACACTGGGATATGCACTATTTAAGGAAGTTGAGTTAAGGGCTGAAACCCGACATGATTTCTCAAATGTAGCTTCTTTTGTCAAAAAAAATGGTGGTACGACGAATAACCAACAATCTTATGCTCTAGAAATAGTGTCAAAATTATTATGAACAAATTTTGGGTTCTGGTATTAAACGAATATCTTACCAAATCTTTAATTACATCTGTAAAAAGCAAATAGAACAATCCGGGTGGAATTCATGTAAAAAATTTTGACTTGTTGCGTTCACTGCACCAGGAGATTTTCATAAGCCGCAAATATCGATATCATGCGCCAGCAGGCGTCTGTTTGCCCTAAAATAGGTAATAGGGGAATGCTCTAATAAGTCCGACAATTTCTCCATATAAATACAGGCAAAGCGATCCACTTGGTAGGCAAAATAACTTTCTTCCGCACCCGCGCGGAATACTCGCTCCCAGCGAGGATTGTAAAAAGCACTTTGTTCCACTAATAATTTAGAAATTTCCTTATCAACAGTGGTAATTCTCCCCTGCAATTCCTGAATTTCAGGCTCGTACAGTTCAGAATTTTCATCAATGCTTTGTGTACATAAATCAACGTACTTTTGTTCAAGATTCTTTTTAACTTTCATGGCTTGGGTTATTTTTTTTTCTATCGGTAATGCTTTTATTTGAGATGCAATTTCATCACCCAGCTCATCTACTACTAAAGCTGTTCGCCAATTACAATCCTTCTTCAAGCGCAAAATATCACCATAGATATGATCCCCAATATAGAGTATTTCATCACCACTAAGATTCAGGTTTTCAGTAAATTTTTTCGCATTACCGCCCTGATAAATTCCGGGAACTAGGGAACCCTCAGCATTAGTCATGGTGCCTGTTTCAGGATCCACTGCTAAAAACCGAAGATTGTCATAAAAAAACCGGGGTTTATTTGCCAGAGTGATTACATAAGTAAATAAATCCCGCCAAGTTTCACCCCCTGACAAAAAAGGATTTATTGCGTAATCCAATAATAATTTAGTATAAAAATACTCAGAATTGGTTAGAATAAAAATTTTTTTACCATGTCGTATAAAATGTTTTATCCCTTCAACGACTGCTTTTTCTTTAATTACATATTTTTTTAAATCTTTACAAATAATCTTTTTCAAACTGCCATCTGAGTGAACTTTATCCACGCAGTACTGCACATCCTGAGCCAGGTTTTGATAAGTGGGCATAAGGTCACCTAACTCATCTTTTAAATCAACCAACTGGCTGTATAAAACACAAAAAGCAATAGAAAATGAAGTATCTATAGGCATGTAATTGGGATCACCCAAATCAACATATATACTCCGATATATCTCCTGCTGCTCCATAAAACTTATCGGTTTTGTCCCATGATAACTTTGTCTTATAGCACCATATCGACTTAATTTTAAAATATTGCCATTATTTGTATCAATCACCAGACCACGTATAGCGTCCCGATAATTGAATTTCAGCTTTTTAATTTGGGATGGGTATTGTTTGAGCTCAACCAGTTTATCAATAACCAATTGATAGACTAACCCTTCAAAAGCCTCCGAATTGTAACGAATCAAGGTATGGTCCATATCCACACCCACCAGCTTGATTTTTTTCATATTCAAGACACGATTTACAAATACTTTATGCATATCCATAATTCAAGAAACCTATTATTCGTTACAAAACAAAGTGAATACTCGTTATTTTACAGTAGCAACACCCTTCGCACTTGCCACCAATATTTTATCAGCCAGTCGGCGGGCAAATAGCCCATTTTCAACCACTCCAGGTATTATATTAATTCGATCCTCTAGCTCAATCATGGAGCCCATAGGAAGATTAAATACATCCAAAATAATATTGCCATTATCAGTGATAAACCCCTCACGATATTCAGGATCACCCCCCAGACCAACTATTTGGCGGGCAACAAAACTGCGAGCCATGGGTATCACCTCTACCGCTATTGGAAATTGCCCCAGGACAGGTACCATTTTGGATTCATCTACAATACAAATAAACTGTCTGGCTACATTGGCAACAATTTTTTCCCGAGTAAGTGCACCACCTCCCCCTTTAATCATTTCCCCACGGGAATTGACTTCATCTGCGCCATCTATGTAAATGGGTAACTCAGGAGCGGAATTTAAATCGATGACCGGAATGCCATATTCTCGCAATAGTGACTCAGTGGCTCTGGAGCTTGAAACACAGGCATCTATTCGATGTTTTATAGATGCTAATTCAGCAATGAAAAAGTTGACCGTTGAGCCTGTTCCAACGCCTATGATCATGTCATCATCAACGTAATCTAACGCCGCTTTTGCTGCCTTAATTTTTAAGTCATTCATGCTAAAACCTTTTGTCTTTGCCGGACAACCTCATACAAGGAAACTCCTGTAGCAACTGATACGTTAAGGCTATCGACACTCCCCGCCATGGGTAGAGAAAATAATCCATCACAATGTTCACGAGTCAGACGACGCAATCCCTCACCCTCGGCTCCCATGGCAATTGCAACCATACCGGTACAATCAATCTGATAAAGCGAGCATTTTGCTTCACCTGCTGCACCATAGATCCAGACACCCTGCTCTTTTAAAATATCCATGGCACGCACAAGATTGGTCACTCGAACTAACGGAACTGATTCAGCAGCACCACAAGCTACTTTACTGACCACTGGCGTGACGCTTGCGCTTTTATCTTTGGGGATCATGACAAAATCGACACCTGTTGCATCTGCTGATCGCAAACACGCCCCTAAATTATGAGGATCAGTGATCCCATCAAGTATCAAAATCAAACCAGGCTTTTTACTCGCATTCACCAAAGAAATCAGATCTGATTCATTATAATCTGGCAATGGAAGCGCGCTGGCGACCACTCCCTGATGATTATATTCAGCAAATTGTTGATTCATTTTGGTCACAGATATTTTTTCCACCTTAATATGCGCTTTTTCGGCCTGTTCCAATAAATCCTGTACTCGCTTATCGATTCGGTCCTGATTCACATAAAGTTTATGAATGACTCGACGAGGATTAGCAAGTAACGCACTAACCGCATGCACCCCATATACAAACTGTTCACTCATTCGTAACATCTTCCTCTGCAGGCTCAAAATCTATCTTACGCTCATCAAGATCTACTCTGGCAACCAATACATTCATTTTATCGCCTAGTCGATAAACCTGGCCGCCGCGAGTTCCAATTAACCGATGCTTGACCGAGTCAAAGGTGTAGTAATCATTCTTCAAAGAAGTGACATGAACGAGGCCTTCAACATAAATCTCATCCAGTTCGACAAAAATACCAAAACTGGTTACTGCTGAGATTCGACCCATAAATACTTGGCCCAATTTATCTTGCATGTACTCACATTTCAGCCATGCAACCACTTCACGGGTTGCATCATCTGCCCGTCGTTCAGTCATAGATGAATGCTTGCCAAGTCGATTCATATCATCATGGCTGTAGCTAAACTCATACACAGGATGATTGTCGAGTATATGTCCAATAGCGCGATGGATTAGTAAATCCGGAAATCGCCTGATGGGGGATGTAAAATGGGTATATGCCGAATAGGCTAATCCAAAATGACCTTCATTAGCTTCAACATATTGCGCCTGTTTTAATGACCGTAACATGACCGTTTCGATTAAATGTTTCTCGGGACGATCACCAATAGTGCTCATAGTGCGTTGGAAATCTTTTGGACCGGGTTTTTTTCCGCCTCCAAGTTGCAAACCTAATTCACCTAAAAACTGGCGTAAAGCAGTTATTTTATCCTCTTCAGGAGCAGCATGCACCCGATACAGTGTAGGAATCTCAGCTTTTTCGAGAAAACGGGCGGTCGCCACATTCGCAGCCAACATACATTCTTCAATCAATTTATGAGCATCATTACGAACTACTGGAACAATGCATTTAATTTTTTTATGCTCATCAAATTCTATCCGTGTTTCTGTGGTCTCAAAATCCATTGCACCACGGTTTTTACGGGTAACCAGTAATGTATGGTATAAATCATGTAATGTTTCTAACATCGGCCACAAAGGCTGATGATCTTCATCGGCCTTTTTCTGGTCTAGCCAGGAACCAACCTGAGTATACGTTAATCGGGCATGTGAATGAATGACTCCGCGATAAAACCGCGATCGGGAAATTTTACCGTCCTCAGTAATAGACATTTCCGCAACCATACAGAGGCGGTCAACATGAGGATTTAAAGAACACAAACCATTAGATAACGCTTCAGGCAGCATAGGGACTACTTTCCCCGGGAAGTAAACGGAATTACCTCTTCGTGAAGCCTCTTTATCCAAAGCTGAATCTTTAGCAACATAATTACTGACATCGGCAATGGCTACGTATAGCTGATACCCGCCCTTAGGCTTTCGATAACAATAAACTGCATCGTCAAAATCTTTCGCATCTTCACCGTCGATAGTCACAAAAGAAAATTTACGTAAATCCGTGCGGTTTTTTAATTGGTCTTCAGTCACTTGCTGAGGAATTTTAGCCACTTCAGTGAGGACATCATCGGGCCACTCAAAAGGAATGCTATGCGCATGAATCGCCACCTGTATTTCCATTCCAGGGGCCATGTGGTCACCCAAGATATGAATCACTTTGCCAATAGCCTGCGTTCTTTTGTTTGGATAGGCAATTAACTCTACCAAAACCATCTGTCCATTTTTGGCACCCGCTGCAAATTCGGCAGGTATTGAAATATCCTGAGTTAAACGCTTACTATCGGGTAGTACAAAACTTACACCATGCTCACTAAAAAATCGACCCACCACCGTTGCATTGGCATGCTCAAGAACTTCATGAATTTTACCTTCCGGTCGGCCTCGACGATCTACTCCCGCCTGATAGGCAAGCACCATATCACCGTGCATGACACTGCGCATTTCTTTCGCAGACAGCACCATATCATCACCCCCATCATCAGGGATAAAGAAACCAAAGCCATCGGGATGACCTTGCACGCTGCCACGACGCAAATTTATTTTTTGCAGCAAACAAAAACGCCCACGGCGATCCTGCATTATTTGTCCGTCACGTAACATTGCTTTTAAGCGAAAGCCTAATGATTCCTGCTTACTCTCTTCAGTCAGATTCAGTTTATCAAATAACTGATTTCGCGACATGGGCCGGCCGTATTCATCGAGCACTTCCATAATGAATTCACGACTGGGGATAGGATCATCATATTTTTCACTTTCCCTTTTAAAAAAAGGATCTTTTGATTTTTTACTCACCGTTCACCATTTTAATTTTCTAATATTATTATAACTTAAACATACTTCTGCCAGTTCTACCACTGATCAGATAAGAAAGCGATTATTACTCTATTATTCGCAAAGGAATTAACCGGGTTGTTTTTTTACCGGCAATGTAAAACCACGCCCACCAATTGCTGCTTTTAAAGCAGGGAGCGACATATCCTCAGCAGCCCAAAATGTACCCTGCGCGTTTGCAGGAGTTTTTACATTGCTCCATTGGCATACTGCGATGGCTCCCTCACAAGGTACCTGTTGTTCATGTCCCGGTTTGGACTCAATACAGGTCAGTATAAAGGGAGGTTTATCTAGTGCCAGAGCCGACCAGTTCCCACCTTGCAATCGGCTGGTCCAACCGGCGCTAGCGCCAGCATTAGTTACCGGGTGGGTAATCCATAGATCTGAGGTAGTCAAATTATGAATAAATACCAGTTTGCTATTTTTTGATTTTAAAGTCACCGACTCACCCTGAACAGCCACTGGCTGACATCCGGCAGGCAAAGTGGACTCAGCAAAAACGGATAGTGGTAGTAATAACCAACAAAAAGCGGCAAAAAACTTCATCATAATCTCCAAGTTAATATAAGTTACATTTCTAGCATAAAAGTGGCACTTATACCATTATGGTCTTCTGATTTAGACGCTGAATGATGTAATCTCTGATTATTTTCTGACATTTTAACCGGATTAATGGAACTCTTAAGAATAGTGGTTAAATATTTAATAAACGTCAACCGTTGTTCTGCAAAACTTAAGTCAGGTTGTTCACTGTCTGCCATGGGCAATGTTACCGCCTTAACACTTTTATAAAGGGGAGACGGCGTTATATCATCACAATATTTCACTATTTTCGATGCATTTTTAACCGGATAAAACCCATAGTGCCATAAGCGGATAAAAAGGGAAATAAAACCAAAATTATAATGCGACACGCGAGTCTGCAAACGCGACTCTACCAAGGCTTCTGTTCTGGCCCGCAACAATTGTCGTTTATAAGGAATATAATGCCCTTCTTCTATCAAGCCCAAACATCCTTTTTGCACCAGAGTATAATATTTGCATTGCCCCAAATAAGTTAGGAATCTAATGACATCAGGGGTAGATTCCTGTGTGTTTGGATCGATTTTTTTTGCAAAATAGGAACCCATATTAACCAGTAAACCTTGAGTGAGTAACTCTGGATTTTTGATGACTCTGTGCAACATCACGTCAAAAATAACCCGCGTGAAGGAGCGGTGCGGGAATTGCTGCATCAACTTAAGTATGGGATTAACATATTCGGGGTGGTGCTCAAAAACACTGAGATAATTATTTATCAAGTGATGCAATGGAATTCTGTCGCCTGCATAATTAAGTATAAATACACCCATTAAAGGTAATTTTTTGGTATTTCTGTCTTTCCAGGTTTCGTGGCTAAGAAACAGCAAGTCTTTTTGCAGTAATGGATGATTAGCCCCCAACTTTTCCACTAACTCAGCTAAAAACAATTGAGAAATACATAAACGGGCAATAGCAGAGTTAAATTGATTGTTTAAATAAAACAATTGGGTTTGCCCTTGCTGTGCTGCTCGAAAAACAAGTTCTCCTAAAATTTTATAGCCCAGTAGAAAATCAGGATCAAGCATCGTTTTATTACTTAAATGGCGGAGAATAAAATAAGCCAGATGATTGAGATCCGCTCTATTCCATTGAGTCGTATTCTTAAAAAATTCGGAATAGTTTCCTCTAAGTACGTACATTAAAAATTTGTATTGAGGTAATTCGTGCCAATCTTTTGTAGTAATGGCATTTATATTTACAATAGCCCTAATTGCATGTTGCGGCTGGAAGTGAACCAATATTCTTTTGAGTTCAGGGTTATTAAATTGAGGCGATTGTACTAATGTGTCATCCAGAAATTCATTTAAAATAATAGTGCAAATTGATTCCTGACTCATGATGTTTGCTACAATTGTAGAGAGATCAGAGATATCAGTTTGAGCCAGAACATTTAAAGCCCTGCTTAACAAATCGCCCATCATTCGTTTTTTTCCATATTCGGCAAATAATTTTAAACCATCAGCGAACCAGGGGTTTCTCTGATGATATGCGAGGTATTCCGCTAAACATTGAATGCCCCCGTTGATATCCATAAATCGATAAAATTCTGAATCATAAGTACGACTTAACCAGATACGTGCACTTTCAGATTGCGAGAGGAGATAGTGAAACAAGCAAAGGCCATTATCCTTATTATTAATAGTATCGAGCAAGGCAAACAGTTTGATGTCATCAATATAAGAGAATAAAAAATTTATGTTTTGCGGCAAAATAGGTTTATCGCACGTTTGTATTATGTGATAAAGATAATCTATTAATTGAGCCTGACTTCCAACGAGAATTTCCAATTGCAGGAAGTCTCTTTCTGACATCGTTCCTAATAACTGTTGTTTCAGCATATACCTGCTTCTAATGCCAATTCGTCCAGAGGTCTCTTTGGAAACTGAACTAATCTCTAGTCTGTTTTTGACCATACATTGTGGTTGAAAATGATCATAAAACATATCGAGAACCCATAAGGCTTTTTTAGCGACATCGGGTTCTTCGGTATAAAGTTGCTCGCATTGGAATTCCAATTCAGCTAATACTGTAATCAACCATAATTCAAAACTGCGTTCACTTTTAATTATCTTTAAATCGTGAAAATTATGGCTTAAAACATATAAATAGTAGCGGTCAATGAGCTGTTTTAGAATCTTGGGCGTGCTTGCTGCAATAAAGTGAGGGGAAGAAATTAATTTTTGAATCCAAACCGTATCAAACAGCTCTGAGTTTTTCTCGAATGCCTCTTCCTGCACCATTTTTTCCGCTAACTGATGAAAATCCTTAGAATCAAATAACCAAACATCCATTTGATGTAGTCTTATTTGCAGTATTTCCAGATTTGTTTCATCGCTGACCAGATTTTCAGAACATAATAAAATTAACAGATTAAAGCATATGTTTTGATATTCCTTAACTGTGCTTACGCATCCTTCCAGACAATGTTCAACAATTAGAAATAAATGGTCGGAATCAATTCCCTGGATAAAAAGACATCGCTCATCAATCGGCAACGTTAATAACAGATTCTGGAACAATAAAATAAATGATTGTGCCTCTTTAATTAAATGGTTTTCTGCTAATACATGTTGATATAAGTCAACGATTTTCCAGCGAGTTGCCAGGTTTATTGCGACACCATTATTCTCCGTCAAACAACTTAATTCGAACAATTGTTGTCTTAGAGTAACGCTCTTATTGCAGATATATAACGATATTTTTATCTGGAGCAGAATATTAAACTGATCAATTAAAAAAGAAAGATATTGAGATAACCCTTGTTTAAAATCGGGCTTCCTTAATAACCTGACAATAGGGCTTTTATCATATGCCATTAAATCAGTACTGTTTTCTATTAAAAAAGCCTGTACCAAATGATTTATTTCATGTTCCGGTCTGTCAGCAGCTAACCTTGCAAATGCATTCAAAGCAGAATTATCAGCATTGGCCAGTATCTTTACTGCAGCCTCAGGATTTTGTTGTAATTTGCTTATTAAATTCCATGCATTTATATAATCATTAAGGGTTATAGAAATTCGCTCAATTAATTGTGGATCTAATTCTGACCCTCGACAGTTTTCAGCCCCTTTAAAATGGTTATTAAGATTCCGTGATAATTCGAGCCCCAGTTTGAACGGAGCAAAAGATAAAAACAGGTTAAGAATGGGAAGATTACTTTGATGAGACGGGGGACAACCAATGGGTTCGTCCGGGCTTGAATCTAAATTGAATAACTCACTAACTCGTGTGGCTTTACTATTAAAATGCTTGATTAACCATTGTTTCAATCCATCTAAAGCTACTTGCTCTATCAATTCTTCAATTATCTCTAAAACCAGCTTCATTACTTCATTCCTTAAATCTTTAAATCTTCCATTTTTAAAATCTTGATAAGCCTCTGATTTATTCGTTTAATCCTAAAGCTCTTTAGGTTAATAAATACGCCAGCCTGAGTTCAGACTATAAATTTTGCTAAATAATATACCGCTAAACTTATCCTTTGAATACGGGCAAATTGATTATTTTATAGATACTTAGTGGAATAATTGCAAAATAGAAACAATAGTCTAAAATTCACTGGTTTCAGGCATAATTTGAATTCGTAGCCATTGAAGGGTAGATTAATAGCTTATTAATGAGGAATAAAAGATGCAGATTTGGGTTGACGCGGATGCATGTCCTAAAGTAATTAAAGAAATTCTATTTCGCGCAGCAATTCGAACTCAAACCAGACTAACTCTTGTTGCGAACTCCTCCCTCTCCTATCCTGGTTCTCCCTTCATCAACTCTGTGCGAGTAGAGAAAGGATTTGATAGTGCTGACAATTATATAGTCAGCCATTTAACACCCCTTGATCTGGTGATTACCGCAGACATTCCTTTAGCTGCTGAAGTCATTGCAAAAAAGGGTTTAGCAATAAATCCCCGGGGCGAACTTTATACTGAAAATAATATTCGGCAACGGTTAAACATTCGCGATATTAACGAGCAATTAAGGTCTACCGGTGAGCGTACTGGGGGGCCCTCTGTATTGAGTATTAAAGAAAAAACTGCGTTTGCGAATTCTCTTGATCGAGTGCTGGCTAAAAGAAAGTGATCCGTGCCCGGAAAGACAATTAAAGTGTCCATTCAGTTCGCGGCGCTCCAAATACTCCTATTTATGGATCCTCATGCGAGATATGGGGTAAACTACCCCTCTTTTTAAATGGCAGGATAAGTTATGTCTCATGTTATTAATCCCTCAATTATTGTAGATTTGCAAACCGCCTCTATCATTAAATGGAAGGCCACAGGACTTGATCATTCGCATCAAGGGTTCTATCAATTAGTTGAAGAAAATCACGCTTATAATTATCAATTGTGGCACGCAGAAGATCGTGCACGCCGTGATGATATGGGTTTTGAATTTGTATATAAAGCCAAACGGGAAATCGACTCATTCAATCAATTAAGAAATAATCGCATGGAAGCCATGGACGAATGGTTATTTAACGCATTACGCCCTGCGACACCTGAGGTCTGCCCAGTTAACTCTGAATCTCCTGGAATGATCATTGACCGGCTTTCGATACTGTCACTAAAAGCTTACCACATGGCCCTCCAAACCGAACGCGAGGATGTCAACGAAGAGCATCGAATTAATTGCAGGAACAAATTACACACGATTCATTTACAACGAGATCAGCTTACCTTATGTTTAACACAATTACTTGATGAAGTTATGAATCAGGTTCGTACCTTTAGAATTTACCATCAATTTAAAATGTATAACGACCCTACTCTCAATCCCCAGCTTTATGCGACAAAATGAAATTAAAGCTCTATAGAAACATCAAGGCCTGTAGTCAGTTCAAAAAAGTCTGACTCTTCCTTTTTGTTAGCTGAAATGAGTGTTTTTGGACTACTGCGGAGAGATGATGGATGTTGTGTGGAGGAGAAAAAGTTATAGAGTGAATTGCTGGATTTGGTGCGGAGAGAGGGTTCACTTTTAGACCATTTTCGCAACTGACGGGATTCTCCTTGCACCTCAATTTTCGATGATCCACTGGNNGTGTAGGAGTGGGCGTCGATATCAATTCCGGCAGATTTGCTGGTGCCCACCCGGGACGACCTATTCCTTTAGCCAGAGCTCTAAGCGCTAAAATGATACCAAATAACAAAGCACTTAAAAGACCTAACACATACATGACCGGAGTATCCTGGAAATGCCCTTGCTCGTCTCGCTCCTGTAATGAATTCCAGGCAAAATCAACAAATCGCTGCCCCTTGCCAAAACCTGAGAACAAAGAACGGAAGACTTCAAACCATTCCTGAAATAAATATTGCGGCGGGCGTTGTATGGATAATCTTTGCTTTATTGCATTATGAAAATTGGCCTGTGATACAGTCGGCGTTTCAAGAGCCTTTTTCATTTCATCTAAAGGTTGATTATCTTCCTTGAAATGCGGATTGTTCCGTATTTGCTGATAATGATTTATTAATGAATGAATTAAAAATCCCGCCATAAAGACTATGCCCAGGGAAACACTTGTTATTAGTAAAGCCGGAGGAAATGCTATTCCAGTTAAAATTAAAACCGATCCAACCAGGAAAATGACACTGGCTAACGCGCCATAAGCATGCAATCCATACTTGATGCCTGAGAAAAAAGCTGAAAAATAGGAACGGAATAACTGTTTTTTAAGCAACTTGCGCTCTGCTTCAAAAACACAAATAAGTTTTTCAAGCTCATATTTTAATTTCTGAATTCCTACTTCATCATTGGGATTGAAACGCTGCAATTCTAACAAAGCAGCATAGGTAAATTCCATTTGTTTACTAACTAATAAAATAGTGCATTCAGTTTGGGTAATGAGTAACCTTTGCTGGAAATCATATTCTTCGTAGAGGCGAGAAACAATGCAGGAGAATGTGTAAAAAGCACACAAAACCGCCATAGCCATCAGCATTGCCGGCATAAGTGGGGCTAAAGTCAAAACACCCACATAAAGGTATAAGCCATCCACAAAGCTGCCTAAAGAAACTCCAAAAAACATAAGTATCCGTTCTTTCATACTTTGTGATTCATGAAGGATTTTTGCTTTGAGTGTCGTTAATTTTTCTGAATCCCAAGGTTTGAGATCTGTAATTTCAGTCAAAAAATCTTTTCTCAGACCCATTTTGGTTTTACGAGTCTCAATAACGTAACGCATTCCCAATCGCACCACTGAAGCCACAATTCCCATTACCAGACCCACAGGAACAATTAAAAATTTCAGATTAGCAGGCTTTAAAAGTTCAAGGGCTAAAATAGCACTACGCAATCCTTTATAACCATTTTTTAGTCCTTTGATTACTTCTCGAACATAAGGCCAAGAGGCCGAAATATTCATTTTAAATTTACTTTTTTGTTCTTTATCAAACCGGGTGGCCAAAAAAGAGTAACAAACGAGGAAGGTAGACTCTAAAGCAATTCCTATGATACCGAAGGGAGTTAACATGAATTCGTGCATGGCATCACTTTTACCACCAATAACGAGGTCAAAGTAATATTTGAACATGCTGTAAGCTGAGCTAAGGGAGTCAAGAATTGCGTAGCCGTAATAAATATGTTGACTTTTATCAAGGTCTTTGGCTACTTTTTGATTTGGCGACGTTGATTTTCCGATTAAAGCCGGTTTTTTAGAGTTACTTCCCGATTCAATATCGCTATTATTAGGCATCTTATCAGTCACTCATGCACTAAGGCTGTCAGCTAAGATTGGCGCTATTGTAAGGATTATTAACCGTGATGTCAATTAAATTTTCATCCTGAATTAAAAGAGTACAAATTCAACACGGCAACCTGCAATTTTAACACACCCTCTACCAAAAAAAGGATTGATTTAAAAAATTTATTTCACTTATCGTGTTACTTCTATGGGAGTTGGGACGCAAATCTGCTACGATATTGCCCTATAAACAGACATACTACTCATTGAGAGGATTAGATGAGATCATTTTTGGTTCTCTTTTTCATAGTTTCATCACTAACGACTGGACCGCTTATGGCAAAAAATCACACCCAGATTTATGGCTATGTTGAAAAAGCGACATTGTTAGACAAAAACCTTACTTTGTCTGCCAAATTGGATACCGGAGCTAAATCTGCTTCTCTAAACGCTACCAATATTACTGAAATCGAAGTTAAAGGCGTTCCGTATATTCGGTTCACTGTTCCGACCAAAGAAGGTGATATTACTTTTGAAAGTGAATATATTGGCAAAGTGCAAATTAAGGTCCGTGCCCAGGAAGGCCATCCTGGTGCAGCCAAACCAACCCCTATTAAAAGACCTGTAGTATTGCTTAATTTAAAATTAGGCGACAAAGTACGAGCAGTTCAGGTGAATTTAACGAATCGAAAACGTTTTATTTACCCATTGTTACTAGGCAGGGATGCAATCATTGATTTTGATGGTGCGGTTGATCCGGCACTTGCTTTTACTGTTAAATCTCAGAGCCCTGCACATAATGAAAAACAATAAGCGCCATGTATATGGCTTAATCCTTACTTTATTTATCGTGGGTTTAGGTCTTTTTCTTTACCGTCACCTGATACTTGATGTCCCTTTAACGGATACTGAAACTATCAATAGCTGGATGGTAGAATCCAATTTACGTTTTAATGCGGATAACAATACCCCAATTAAAGCAAGCTTTAATATACCCTATCTTCCCCCTCATTTTGCTATTCTCGATGAGTATTTTGTTTCCCGAAGCTATGGTGTAACAACCAATTTAAACGGTTATAATCGAGAAACAGTCTGGTCGATCAGACGAGGACATGGTCCACAATCACTTTATTATCGTGCAATATTCCGGCAGACTGATAGTGATGAATCATCCTTGCCCAAACCATCCATAATCAAAACCCAGCCATTAGATGACAGTCAGAAATCGGCGGTAGAAACCATCACTGCTCAGGTACGATATTCTTCAGCTGACATTCAGACCTTTGCCCAAAGTACTATTAAAGAATTAAATAAAAAAGATGGGAATGCCAAACTATTAACTGGCAATCAGTTTACCGATGACAGCATTATTAATGCGACCATTTTGATTTTAAATCAATCGCGTATCTTTGCTATTCCGGTTAAAGGAATTTACCTAAGCCAACAAAACAAAGCTGAATTAAAATCCCTTTTAGCGGTATTTAACGGTAAAAATTGGGTTTACATCAACCCACGGACAGGAGGGGCTGGATTATCAAAAGAATACCTTATTTGGNNAGGAACAAAGCCTCAATTTACCCTAACCGTTTCACCCACACCGATTAATGCGCTGAGTGTGGCGAAATCGAGAGGATTACAATCAGATTCCCAGCTGCTCCGGTTTTCCTTGTTACAGCTGCCGGTTAATGTACAGGCCACGTATAAAATTTTATTAACGGTTCCCATCGGTGCGTTTATTATATTACTGTTACGAAATTTCGTTGGCATTAAAACCTTTGGTACGTTTATGCCTGTTTTAATTGCCCTGGCATTTCGCGAAACGCATGTCATATGGGGAATTACCTTATTTGTTATCATCGTATCCTTTGGATTACTCGCCCGTTTTTACCTCGATCAATTAAGGCTTCTTCTGGTGCCGCGATTAGCCGCTATTCTCACCGTAGTGATACTTTTGATGATTTTTATCAGTGTGTTCAGTCAGAATCTGGGGCTGGACTCTGGTTTATCCGTGGCTTTATTCCCCATGGTTATCCTGACGATGACCATTGAGCGCATGTGTATTACCTGGGATGAGCGCGGTGCTTCTGAGGCAATTAAATCAGGAGCAGGAAGTCTGTTTGCAGCCGTCATTTCGTATTGGGCTATGAGTTATGAGCCGTTGCAATATCTGATTTTTGCCTTCCCTGAATTGTTGTTAATTCTGCTCGCAGTGATTTTATGGTTTGGTCAATATCGTGGTTATCGACTGTTTGAATTAAAACGCTTTAAAGCACTGGCACGAGCGACATCATGATTCGTCTTTTTCGCCGTTTAAAAAGCTCAGGGGTTCTAAGTATTAATCAGCGCAATACTGATTTTGTATTGCGTTACAATCCCAGAAAGCTGTTTCCATTAGTTGATGATAAACTAAAAACCAAGCAGCTGGCATTGAAAGCAGGAATAGCCGTACCTCCTTTGTACGACATCATTGAAACTGAACAACAAATTAAAACCATCGAAGAACGATTTGCGCCCTATGATGATTTTGTCGTCAAGCCCGCTCGTGGGTCCGGTGGTGATGGAATTTTAGTATTTAAAGATAAAGTTTATGGCCGGTATCGCCAAATAAACGGCAAGCTGACTACAACGCAGGAACTGAGTTATCATTTATCCTGCCTCCTCTCAGGAGCTTATAGCCTGGGCGGGTCATCGGACTATGCCATTATTGAAAAAAGAGTGGTAGTCGATCCGGTATTCGCCGAAGTAAGTTATGAAGGCATACCTGATATTCGTATCATTACTCTCTTAGGCTATCCAGCCATGGCAATGGTCCGCTTGCCAACCCGACTGTCAGGTGGAAAAGCAAATTTACATCAAGGCGCAATAGGCGTTGGCGTTGATTTGGCAACAGGGAGGACACTGGGTGGAGTATTCCAGAATGACACCATGGACTATCATCCTGATACCCTAAATCCTATCGTTGATATTGAGGTACCTTATTGGAATGAAATCCTTGAAATCGCATCAAGGTGTTATGATCTTACTGGTTTAGGTTATTTAGGGGTCGATATCGTTCTGGACAAAGATCAAGGACCATTAATGTTAGAACTTAATGCGCGCCCGGGATTAAATATTCAAATTGCCAATCGTGAAGGCGGGCTCAAACGCTACCGTGCCATCGAAGACCGTTTTACTCATTACGGTAAAGAATCAAGTGCCGACAAAGTCACCTTTAGTCGCGCATATTTCGCTCGTTAAAACGAGCGAAATATGCACATCAATAATTGTTACTCTAATTTTAATTCACTTAAATCATTAACAAGGTCTTCATCATTAGAAGTAACAATATTCTTTGTTTTAAAAAAAGAAAACTCGCTGACCGCAAATTCTCTCCAATGCTGATTGAATTGGTTATTTAAATTACGTCTATTTATATAAGTCGCTCCAGCAGCTTGTATTGCCTTAAACAGTCCCTGATGAGTCATTGCTAAAGGTTCATCAGGATTAAAGGCTTCCGGATGCCATTGAACACCAACCATCGGCACTCCATTAATAGTTTCAAAGGCTTCAACGCAATTATCAGGATGCATTATATCACCGTTGCGTGATTTCGGAGCAAGAGTCTGGTCTTCAACGCTTAAAGCACTGATCATAACATTTGATCCAGGTATTAACGTATCTGGATTTACCGCTTTCCAATGGACGCTATTCACTTGGATATTAGGACTGACACCGGGTTTGTATTTTAAAGCTGCGGATAGAAATGTATTTTCAATTGGCCTAATCCGATGGAGCATTTTATTATTACATATGGCCGCGCTTGATGTACTTAAACGGGGCATAGCCCCTCCATAATTATGATCTGCCACGTCCTTAAGTGAACCACCATATGCCTGCCATAAGGTCCAGGATCCAGCACATACACCTAATACTGGCTGACCTCGGTTTCTGGCTTTTCTAATTAATTCCTTTTCAAAATTTAGTCTATTTTTATGGAAATCGGGTTGATTGGTGTCTGAGTCACGCGAGTATCCTGGTAAAAAAATAAATGCAGCATTTGCCCCATCCATTTCTGCTAGTGGCACCTCATTATTTATGGGTAACCCGTAATAATTATATCCGGCACGATAATTCATGTAATTTGTTAATGCGATTATCGGTGTTCCAGGTTTAACCACAATTTGCGTCGACCAACCCGTCATTTTCCGCAGGGTAAAGTGATCAAAAAAAGCACCCTTTCCCTCACTGTCGTTACGATATGAAACTGCAACAAATGGCATAGTTACACTCACTAATTAAAATTTAAAATACAGTGTAAACTAAATGAGCATTTTTCAAAATACCGCCACAACATAAATACCTTGTTACAAACCTGCCGCGTGCTGAATAAAAAACCGTTTAAGTGGTGTTAATCGATTACAAACACTTAATCCAAAACCGCGCAAGGAAGTAAGAGGGAGTAATGAATGATTAAATAAACGTTTAAAGCCTTCCATGAGTAAAATTGTTTGCCAGACGGCCGATTTTCGCTCGCGTTGATAAGCACCCATCATTTTGGTGGACGGTAATGTACCTTTATTATTATCCAGGATGTTCAACCAGGCGATGATATCGGCAAGCCCTAAATTTAGACCAAGCCCAGCTAATGGGTGAATCGTATGTGCTGCATCACCAATCAAGATCCAGTTTTTTCCGCTGTATTGACTCGCATGACGCATGTGAAGAGGAAATTCATGGCGAGTACTTATTAATTTAACCTCACCTAATTTTTCAGCAAAAGCGTGAGTAAGTTCGTAATTAAAAGCCTCTTCATCTAACTTCTGTAAATTACGTGCTCGTGGTGAATCTGTTGACCAAACAATGGAACATTGGTGAGGGTCAGACAAGGGTAAAAATGCCAGGGGGCCATCTGGATTAAATACCTGATACGCTGTTTGCTGATGCTCTTTTTCTGTATGAACTGTTGCGACTATTGCCTGTTGGTGATAAGACCAGGTAGTTAATTTCACATTAAGTTGGTCTCTTGTTGGCGAATTGGCGCCATCAGCAACAATTAATAACTGACCATGCCATTGTTTTTTTTGGCTGCAAATTCCAATGCCGTCCTGGGGATAAATCACTTTGTCCAATGTGCACTTGGGGAATAACGAAATATTGGATTCCTCGGATATTTGTTTTAATAAAGCCTGCTTGATTATAGATTCTTCAATAATAGCCCCAAGGCTTGCGCTAGCAATGGCACGTGAATCAAACTCAATGTGTGCACCGTTTAAAGCATCCCAGACATACATGCCATTATAAGGAGATATTCTTGTTGCATCTAAATTAGCCCATACACCCAACTTTCTGAACAGAGTCTCAGATGCTTTATTAATGGCATATACCCGCTTATCGATTTGCGTGGTATCAACCGTTAAATCTCCTGCATCGATAACTGCCACACGATAATTTTTTTGTGCCATAGCCAATGCTGCCGTTAACCCGACTACCCCGCCCCCGACTACAAGTACCTCAAAATGCTCAATCATGCACGCTCCCGTCATCCAGCGCAATCTCACAAACAAGATCAGGAATTACACCACCAAAGCCTTGTGTATACCGGGCTAACGTATTCTTTAATAGGGTACTATTATCCAAGGCCACCAAGCCAATGCTTCGCACTAAAGACATACCTGGAATTCTACTGGTAAAGAGACTTATCAGACCGTCAGTTAATTGAGTAATCATGTATTGATCGTGTTGTCTCAAATGAATGTAACTATCAAGCATCGATGGTTTTAAACCCTCCTTTGCGATACATTGGGCTAAGGTGGCCACATCCCTGAGTCCTAAATTAAACCCTTGTCCTGCAACAGGATGTAAGGTGTGTGCTGCATTACCAATAAAAACAATCGGCCACTTTATTTGTTTGGGCATTAATACCTGTTTTAAAGGATAGGTAAATCGTTTTCCTGCTTTGGAAAACCGCCCTAAACGATAGCCAAATTCATTTTGTAATTCTTTCAAAAATTGCTCATCGGATATTGAGGTTAATTCACTGGCTCTTTGCGGGGGAACCGCCCATACCAGCGACATCCGTTTACCCTGCATCGGCAATAAGGCCAGAGGGCCATGTTGTGTAAATCGCTCAAAAGCACGATTTTGATGGGGTTTGGCTAATCCTATGTTGGCAACAATAGCCTGCTGCTCATAGTGTCGGGTTTTAGCAGGTAGCTGGGACCATGCTCTGGCAAAAGACTCAGCACCATCGGCAGCAACAATAAGCTGTGCTTTAACGGTTAATTCTCCGTCATTAGTTGTTAATGTGGCGCAATGTTCAGCAAGATCTAAAGAGGCCAGAGTTGCAGGCGCAATTAACTGATTTTGGTTTAGCTGGTTATGGATCGCACGGTTAAGATATTGCATTTCAATAACATAACCTAAAGGATTGTTCACTTCACCCTGCAAGCGTGCAACGCCAAATTTAGCTTTATCTGAAACATGAATATGATTGATGGGAGTTACAAATTCCTCCAGGGCAGCCCAGACACCTAACATATTTAAAATACGTTTGCTTGCAGGGGAGAGCGCTAATGAGCGCGCATCAAAATCAGAATTAATCTGATTACCAAATGGCCTGGTTTCTACTAATACCGTATCATAACCGAGTGCTTGCAAAGCCAGCATTAAGGTTGCGCCTGTTAAACCACCACCAATAATCAGTATATCAACCTGTTTATCCACGCATCATTGCCTCAATATCATTAACTTCCACCGGCAAAGCGCCAGTTAACACTTCATGGCCTGTTTTGGTTACCGCCACATCATCTTCGATACGCACGCCAATTCCCCACCAACGTGGATCCACCCCTTCCATTCCAGAGCTGATATAAATACCTGGTTCTACGGTTAAGACCATACCCGGCTCTAAAGATCTCCATTCATTATTCACTTTGTAATTTCCGCAATCATGAACATCCAACCCCAACCAGTGCCCGGAATTATGCATATAAAAAGGTCTGTACGCCTCTTTAGATATGAGTTCATCAACTGTGCCCTTTAAAATGCCCAAATCACATAATCCACTGGTTATAATACGAACCATTATCTGTTGGACTGCGTTCCACGGCAGGCCTGGTTTAATCGCGGCAATTCCGGCTTTTTGTGCTTTTAACACTAATTCATAAATACTTTTTTGTTCAGGGCTGAATGTGCCATTAACAGGAAAAGTTCGAGTGATATCGGCTGCGTAATTTTCATATTCGCCACCGGCGTCAATTAATACCAAATCCCCCTTTTTTAGAGGCATACTATTCTCAGTGTAATGAAGGATACAGGCATTCTCTCCACTGCCGACAATGGGATCATATGCAACGCTACGACATCCCTGACGATAAAACTCATGGATTAATTCGGCTTCAAGCTGATATTCGTGATTTACAGTGGAGCAAGCTTTCATGGCACGTTGATGTGCGGCGACGGAAATTTCAGCGGCCCTGCGCATGATATCCAGTTCATTGTCACTTTTAAACAAACGCATCTCGCCTAAAATGGGTTCTAAATCGCATAGGGAGTTAGGACACTTGATTCCGCGTCTGACCTTCCCTTTTAACGAAAGGAATACCTGCATAATCTGTTGTTCGAAAACCGGATTTTTGCCTAAAGCGTAATAAACCGCGTTTTTTCCCGCCAATAAATTAGGCAGCTCTTCTGTAATACTACTGACTGGAAAAGCCATGTCCATCTTTAGCTGACTCACCGCACCATCCTGACCCAACCTTTTACCTGTCCATTGTTCTTCAGCAGGGTTTCGAACGTTATTAAACAAGACACTTTTGCACTCGGCACCATTGATAATAAGCAACAAAGCATTAGGTTCGGAAAAACCGGTTAAGTAATAAAAATTACTGTCCTGACGAAAGCGATAGTGAGCATCTCCATTACGCAATACTTCCTGAGCGGCAGGAATAATGGCCACACTTTCGGGTGGTAATTGCTCTGCCAATCGTCGTCTTCTTTCCTGATATTCTTGTTGCGTTATCATTTTAAATTCCTGGTTAGTGCGTAGTGCCCGATCCGCCACGCTCTCTTTCATTCATAATTAAATCACCATGTAAACGGATTACTGCCATACGCGCATATTCACTCACTTCCATTAATGCTTTTTCATCTTCTTCACTAACCTCAAGCGTATCGGCATCTAATTCGGCAAATTCAATAATATGCTGTAAGGCTTCCTGGGCTTCTTCTTCGTAAAACTGATCCAGTCCAACACCGGCCATAGTTAAGCCCTGGGTAAAACCCTCACACCATTCGCTAAATGCTCTCGCCCGTTCTGCCAAAGATTCATGCTCATCAGGAAGTATCATCCCAAACTCAAAATCAAAATTATTAATTTGCTGTTGGCTAATGGAAAAAACGGAAAACATGGAAAAAATGGCGTTACGGCTTTCTTCATCCTTTTTATTATGCAACATGGCTCTTAAATAAGCCTCACCTTGACTGTCGGCTCCGGCACATAGATATCCACACATCATTCCATGCAAATTACTGGCTGATATTGGTAGTGCCAATACGGCAATAGATTCACTAAATTGTTCGTAGGGTGGTAATTGCAAGCGGTCATTTTCTACTGACATGGTTCACTCAATTTATAAATAACCAATGATAACCGATTTCCAGCGAGTGTCTACCAGGAAGGCTTATTCTGAGGCATTTTCTGTTCGTAAGAGTCGCAATAGAAACAGCGTGGTAAGTAGCCTTCAATACAATGCGGTTCTTCTTTTTAAACCACTTTATGACTGTGAGTACAGGCAAGCCAGAATACTTTGCTTTAAATCAACTATTTAGTGATAGAAAACTTGAGTTTTTTGCTTTCGAAAACATATATTTGCCTTTTTAAAAGGAAATTCCAAATTTTATCCTATAATAAATTAGGAAAACATTTTGTCAGAGGGTTGTCGCGGGATGATGATTTCTTTGACTTACCATGGTGTAACAGGTAATTTTTATGCCGAATAAAAATGAAACAATTTTAACCCGCATCGAAGCCAATTTAAATGATAACCATACGGCAGAATTTACTTTTTTAAATGCAGAAGGTGAGCCATTTACCAAAAAGTACATTCAAGTAGTAGCTGATGCAAAAACAATCGCATCCTATCTAACACATCATTACAAATCTCAATCGNNCCCCGGATTAGACTTTATTTCGGCTATATTAGGCTGCTTTTATGCCGGCATGATAGCAGTTCCTGCTTATCCACTCCAAAATCCACGCCATGCTTATCGTTTACATGGCATCATTAATTCCTGCACGCCAGAAGTCATACTGGGTAATAAAAGAGTGGTTGAGGATTTATCAAAAATTGACTCATTCTCTTCAATTAATAAAGTGATAACCGAGGAAATCCTGCAAGGCAAAATAGCACAATCCTTTGAACCACATGTTTCGCCTGAGATGATAGCATTTTTACAATATACTTCGGGATCTACAGGAACCCCCAAAGGGGTAATTGTTACCCATGCTAATTTATTGNNATTTATTACATAACCTTAAGACAATGAAACAAGGTTTTGCATTTGGGAAAAATAAACCTTCGGTCCTTTGGGTACCTCTACAGCATGATTTAGGCTTAATTGCTGGGGTTTTATCCTCTATATACAATCACAATGACCTGATATTGATGTCCCCAGTATCGGTTATTCAGCGCCCTTTTAGATGGTTAAAAGCGCTTTCTGATTATAAACCTTATTTTACCGCTGGGCCTGATTTTTCCTATCAGCTGTGCGCAAGTAAAGTGAGTGATGAGGAATTGGCAGAACTTGATTTATCCTTTGTGGAATATGCACTTAGTGCTGCCGAGCCAAATCGCTACCAGACAATGGAAAAATTTTTACAGCGCTTTTCAGGCTGTGGATTTAAGCCCGAGGCCTATTGTGTGGGTTATGGCTTAGCAGAAGCAACTGTTCACGTCACCACGAACACCCCACATCAAAAATCACATTACTTAGATGTTTCCAAAGTTGCTTTAGAAAAAGGTTTAATAGAAACACCTCAATCAATTGAGGATACGCACCGTTTAATGTCTGCTGGAACATTACATCCCGAACATGAACTGGTGATAGTTCACCCTGAAAAATTTACCCGGTGTGCTGAGAATGAAGTGGGAGAAATATGGGAACATAGTAAAAGCGTAGCTAAAGGTTACTGGAATAATAAAGAGGCCACTGAGGCGACTTTTCATGCCAAGATTAAAGGTGAGAAGAAAAAATACTTACGTACAGGAGACCTTGGGTTTATAAGAGGTGATCAGTTGTATACAACAGGCCGCCAAAAAGACTTACTAATTATTGACGGTCGCAATATCTATCCTCAAGATCTTGAGGATTGCATTGATTTAGCACATGAATACATTAAGCCTGGCTGTACAGCGGCATTTAGTGTCGATACGGGCACTCGCGAAGCACTCGTTATTTGTGCAGAGATACAACGAACCGCCGCCAAGAAAGATTTATCGCAGGTAATTCCAGCATTAAGGCATGCCATAGCCAGTCAATTTGAGATTGCTGTTGATACAGTCAAGTTATTAAAGCCTGGATTCTCTTTTAAAACAACGAGTGGCAAAATTCAACGCACAGCAACTAAAAACGCTTATCTTAAAGATGAACTGGTGTGTTTCACATCAGAATTAGCTCATTCTAAAAACCAGAATAATTCATGGCATCACCAAGTACATGAAGTGCTATGTGAGGTGCTCGCTTTAAAAAAAATTTCCAGGGATCAACGATTTACAGAACTGGGTGGCACGTCACTACATGCCAAGTTACTTCACCACAAGCTACAGGAAATGACTGGGTTAAACCTATCACCCACAATAGCTTTTGACTATCCAACCTTAGGAGAATTAACTGAATTCCTGGAAATAACCTGCAATAAAACTGAAACCTCTAAATCTAAAGTCACTGCTCCACCTCAAGCTGATAAAATTGCTATTATTGGCATTAGTTGTCGCCTCCCTGGAAATGTAATGAACCTGGATGATTTGTGGTCTTTACTATCTGAAGGGCGTGATGCGATAGGAACATTACCTGCCTGGCGTTGGGACATAGGGCGATATGAGGAAGAAACCCAAAAACGAATCAAGCAAGCTGGAATTTTAGAAGATATTGATTTATTTGATGCGCCCTTTTTTAACATCAGTCCCAAAGAAGCAAAAATGATGGATCCCCAACATCGGATTCTATTGGAAACTGTGTGGCATGCCCTAGAAGATGCAGGCATTGCACCCGATTCCTTAAAAAAACAATTAGTAGGAGTTTACATAGGCAGTACAGGTGCGGATTATAAAAACCTAATTGTCAAAGCCGATAACGATGAAAACATCAATCCTTATTTTGTGCTGGATACTGCGTCAAGTGTCTTAGCCGGAAGAGTCGCCTACTTTTTAGGAACTCAAGGTCCTGCAGAAACTATAGATACAGCCTGCTCCTCTTCTCTCGTCGCTCTTAGTGAGGCCTGTGCTTCTTNNCAAACGTCAATGGCTATTGCAGGAGGAGTTAATGTCATTTTGTATCCTGAGAACTCAATAGGGCTGGTGCGAGCCAATATGTTATCACCAACCAATCGTTGTCGGACTTTTTCAAATGATGCAGATGGCTATGTCAGGGGTGAAGGCTGTGGGGTGGTGATCCTCAAGCGACTTTCTGAAGCTTTAAAAGATAACGACCAGATTCATGCAGTGATTGATGGATTTGCTATTAACCAGGATGGAGCATCGAGCGGCCTAACTGTTCCTAATTTAACGGCTCAAAGAGACTTGATAGAGGCCGCTTTGAGTAGGGCACAGCTTACATCTGATTCTATTGATTACATTGAAGCGCATGGTTCTGCAACAGAATTAGGCGATCCAATCGAAGTAGGCGCCATTAATGAAGTCTTTGGTAAAAAAGAAAGACCAAGAGCTCTGTATCTGGGCTCTATAAAATCAAACATTGGCCATTTGGAAGCAGCGGCTGGCATAGGAGGACTTTTAAAAGTCATTGTCTCGCTGAAAAAACAGGAAATACCCAGAAATATTCATCTTAAAGCACTTAATCCAAAGCTAGACTGCGATGTAACACCTATAGAAATTGTATTAAAAAACACAAAATGGCATCGCTTTGGTAAGCCAAGATGCGCCGGAGTAAGCTCTTTTGGTTTTAGTGGTACCAATGCTCATGTAATATTAGAGGAAGCACCCGCTAGTTTGTCTCGGGAAAACTTAGACTCATTACCTCACGAACAATTATTTGTATTATCCGCAAAAAAATTAGAATCACTCGAGCGACTAATAATGGCTTATGCTGATTATTTAGAACATACAAGCGACCCATTAGCGGATATTTGTTATACAGCCTCTGTGGGTCGCATGCACTTTAATTACCGAATCGCACTCATTGTTAAAGACACCCAGGATTTATTAAAGCAACTTAAAAACAAATCATTAATGATTAAAGAAGTAACGATTGAGGATGATCTTGTCGCATCAAATGATTTAGCCGAACTGAAACACGCCTACCTTTTAGGAAAATCCATAAATTTCAATGCGTACTACACTCCTTATGCGCGAGCTGTGCATAAAATCTCTTTACCAGGATATTGTTTTGACAGGAACAGGTATTGGATAACCATTAATCAGGAAAAAGAGGGAAGTGACGTAGTTTCAAATCCTCTTATATATATTGAAAATTATCAGAAATATCACTTTGGTCATGAAATCACCCCACCGGTAAATCAACGTATTTTGGTATATGGTAATCATGAAAAAGTGTTAAAAAATAGTCTTTATGAGCCAATTACTGAGACCTTGGATGAGTCTTTCGAACAAAGTGTTGTGATTTACCTGTATGACGGTGAGTTTGAGAAATTAATCCACTTCACAAAAAAAATGAGTACCGCGTCACCAAAAGTATTTATTTTGATTACTACTCATACATTTCATATTGAGGGTCAAGTTAGAGCTGAAAGTAGAAGGTTGCTGGGATTTTTTAAATGCCTGCAAAAAGAATGGGCTCATGTATCCTGCTATTTTCTTGATCTAAATTCTATAGCTGATGCCGAATCAATGGTCTCTTATCTTCTTCATCATAAGTGCGATGAACCTGTTATTATAAAAACCGACAAAATATATGTGCCGCGATTATCATTAGCAACGTCCATTAATAATTTTCCTGAAGAAAATCATTATAAATCAACAGGCTGCTATTTAATCATTGGTGGAACTGGTGGATTAGGTCTTTCTCTGATAGAACATTTAGTCAGCAAGGGAGTGAAACACCTGTTAATTACTTCAAGACACGAAGTGAATGAAGCATTAGCACGTGTTTTTGATGAGTATAATAAAAAGGATGTCCTAATCGAACATTTTCAAATTGATGCTTCGGATGAAAAAAATCTTTCAGAACTCTTTGAATCGATGATGGACAAAAAAATAGTGATTAATGGGGTGTTTCTTTTAGCTGGAGTAATAAAAGATGGACTTTTGGATACCCTAAATATTAAAGATTACGAACAAGTGTCTTTGCCCAAAATTAAAGCGGCAACAATACTTGCGCGTGTGGTTAAAAAGAATCCTGTTGATTTTTTGGTGTTTTTCTCATCAGCTACTTCAATAATTGGCAATGCCGGACAAACCAACTATGGGGCGGCTAACGGCTATTTAGATGGCTTGGCTTATGAATTAAATGAGCAAGGCCAGTACGCCTTAAGTATTAACTGGGGTAGTTTTTTAGGCAGCGGGATGGCGAAACACCTTAATGAGGATTTTGCTAAGCGAGGAATAATACCCATTGATGCAAAAAAAGGGTATATAGCAATGGATAAAGTATTGGCAAACAAATTAACGCAAGCTGCCATACTTGATATAAACTGGAATTTACTAAAACAAAACAGCGATCCCTATCTGGAAGAATTTTATCCTCCCAAAGAAATAGAAAGTGGCGAGGATTGGCTCGACATGCTTGCCGATAGAAGTGAGGAAGAACAAAGCGGATTAATATTGGGCAAGATAAAACATTTGGTTGGTGATAGCCTCGGGATTAGCCCGGAAGAGGAGCTGGATGGAGACAAGCTATTTAGTGCCTATGGTATGGATTCCATAATAGCTATTCATTTAAAAAATAAGCTTGTTGAAACAATGGGGGATAAAATAATTTTCAATAATTCAATTGCCTATGATTATCCCAGTATAAATACCTTGCACCAATATATAGCGCAGAATCTTATTCATTCAAATCAAAACGGGTATTCCAAGACATCAGATGAGAGCTCCATTAAGCTATCATTTGTGAGCGAAATTACCCTGCCCATTGCAACAGACCTATTACAAAATGAATTATTTGTTAACCGGAACATAAATTCAATTAATGAGTGGGATAACTTTCTAATTTCCAATGATAACGTAGAATATAAAGCAACGAAATTACAAAAAAATCTGCTTCATCTTTACAAAAATAACCCGGATAAACTTCCCTATCATGTGTTAAGTATTAAACGAATACTTACATCAATTGATTTTCCAAAATTAACTCAGGCAATAAATTTGGTGGTTGCAGAAAATCCCTGCTTTAGAATGTCTCTGCGCGAAGATAAAAGCTATGGTCTAATTTTTAAAACTACCAGAGATTTACCCTTAGCCATTAATTTCATAGAAAACGAAAATGTACCACAGGCACTTATGGAAATTCTGAACCAGGAAATTGATTTGACGGAAAAATCATTATTACGTGCTTATGTTATGAATAAAAACCTGCTGATTTTAAAAGTAAATCATATGGTTTGTGATGGACTGAGTCTGGAAATGGTGTTTGATAAAATTTGTCAATATTATGTTAACGACATCAACCATGTGGCGTTGCTTGATCGAGATTATATAAACTATGTGGCTAATTTATCGCATAATAACGAGCACTATACAAAGACCTATCAAAAGTATCTTCAAGACTTAAGTCCTTTAATTAAAGATCATGTATCTGAAGCTCCTTCTGGTAAAAAGCAAAAAGGGAAATTTATTCATCAATCAATCTCTTCCGATACTAAAAAATCTATAGCAAACTTCTGTATGCAGAATAATTGCTCTGAATATGCTTTTTACCTGACGGTATATGCAAAGGCTCTTTCTCACTACTTAAAAGACTCCAAAATATATACGAGCATTGTCAAATCAAATAGAAGCCATCTGCCAAATAAAAATTTGCTGGGCTATTTTGCCGATAATGTTCCTTTCCTTCTGGAGCTCGATAAGAAAAAATCGGTTAAAGAACAGGTTCACTATGTGCAAACCAGAATAATTGAGTTATCGAGTAATTTTTCAGAGCCCTTACTGTGGAGTGAGTACAAAGAAAGTGGTTATATCCAACCGGATTATCTGTTTAATCATTTTAAAACCAGTGATAATAATGAACTGTTCGAAGAGAACTATGAGCTCACAGAGTCCATGCTTTCAAGTATGGATGAAATCTCTTTATGGAATGTCTTCGAACAGGAAAAAATATCATTAATGATACGTTCAACCAGTTTTATTGATGATTTTTTAGTTATTTTTAATGAAGACGAAATAACCACCGAAGAGGTGCATGATTTGTTGAATTCAATGAATGAAATCATTAAGAATATTGTAGAGAACTATTAAATGATTATCGGCATCCCGCGCACAAGTCGCGGGATGTTTGAAATATTAACTATCTAGTTAAAAATACTAAACTTTACATCAAAAGCCTACCCTCTTAACTAAATTAATCTCTAATCAAATTATCCTTTAACCGCTCCCAAATACGTATATTACGGCACGATTTGATAAAATGAGGCGCCGATTCTTCAGTATCCAATCTTATCAAACCATCGTCCATCTTTTTAATTAATGGATTAGAGCTAATTAATGTAGACGCACTTGGAGCATAAGCAATATATTTGCAATGCACATAAGCATCGGTAATAAACTCATTAACCTTAATATGATTCGCAATCATGGGATCATCTGCATCTGCTAAAATGGCCACCGCATCAAATAGGCATGAAGGAGCTCCTCCAATTTTTTCTTGCGCAGCCACCTGAGTACCATCCTTTAAAACGACACCGCCCACAGTAGGCGCAATTAAAGTGTAAGTTGCTTTTTCATTTTCAATAGCTTTGATCAGATTTTTAAATACCGCAGCATCCGATCGTTCACTAACTAAAATCCCAACGCGTCGTCCAGCAAATGTCTGTTTGTTATTGTCCAATATACTCAATTTGGGCGATTCTTTAAGAGTTACAGGCGTCTTCGCTACGTCACAGGGTGATGGCAGAGAGAAAATTCCTAAACCTTTTGCCACTTTAGTTGCCAAGTCATTGTCAATGTTAAGTAAATGCGACACCATCCGCACTCGAATAGCTACTTTTTCCACTTTACTCAATTCAAAAATAAGCGCATTTTGCAGATGGTTTTGTTCCACAGGATTTTGACTTAAATAAAACTGTCGCGCCTGACTGTAATGATCTGCAAATTTTTCGGAACGCGCCCGAAGTTTGGTCCCACTGACCTCTTCTGGATAACTGGTAAAACCTTTTGGTGTTTCATGAGGGCCAGTATGCCATGAGTTAGGGCTGTAATTTACCCGCCCTTTTGGATTATGAAATGCCATGTGACCATCCTGCTGAAAATTGGCAAACGGACATTTAGGAGCATTTATGGGTAAATGGGTGAAATTAGGGCTACCCAGTCTTTTTAATTGAGTATCCAAATAAGAGAAGTTCCTACCTTGCAACAAAGGATCATTAGAGAAATCAATTCCAGGAACAATATTCTGAGTGCAATAAGCGACCTGCTCTGTTTCGGCGAAGAAATTATCTACTACCTTATTTAACACCAAACGTCCCACAATTCGTACCGGAATTTCTTCTTCTGGAATTAATTTGGTGGAGTCTAATACATCGAATGCAAATTCTTCTGCGAATTCTTCGTCAAACAACTGCATTCCTAATTCCCATTCAGGGAAATCACCTGACTGAATGGCATTCCATAGATCACGACGATGATAATCAGGATCAGCACCATTAATTTTTACGGCTTCGTCCCAGGTTACCGACTGCATGCCCAATTTTGGTTTCCAGTGAAACTTAACAAACGTTGATTTACCTTCCTTATTTATTAATCGAAAGGTATGTACTCCAAATCCTTCCATAAATCGAAACGATCTGGGAATAGTTCTGTCAGACATAATCCACATAATCATGTGCATGCTTTCAGGAGTTAAGGATATAAAATCCCAGAAATTATCATGCGCAGTTTGTGCTTGTGGAAAACCACTATCGGGCTCATCTTTTGCTGCATGAATCAAATCAGGAAATTTAATCGGATCCTGAATAAAAAATACCGGGATATTATTACCAACGATATCCCAATTACCTTCCTGGGTATAAAGTTTTACCGCAAATCCGCGCACATCACGTGCCAAATCCATAGAACCTTTATTTCCCGCAACAGTTGAAAAACGCACGAAAGCGGGGGTTTTTTGCCCTTTTTTTTGAAAGAGATCTGCTTTGGTAATGTCTGATAATGACTCATAGGTTTCAAAATAACCATGCGCCACGTAACCTCGCGCATGAACAACGCGCTCAGGAATGCGCTCATGGTCGAAATGAAATATTTTTTCCCGCAGAAAGAAATCTTCCAGTAAGGTGGGTCCTCTGGGTTCGATTTTTAAACTGTTTTGATCATCCGCAATCGGTGTACCGGTCTGGGTGGTTAAAATCTCACCTTTTTTTTCTGCCACTTGATGGGCATCGCCTCCCTTCCCAAAAAGCATGGGTTCATCGTGCAACTGTTTTGTCTGTCGTTGATGTTCTGGAGGGTTTTTATTCTCTGAATTATTCATATATTTATCCCGTATGTAATTATCATCATGATTTCCGCTACAATATCCTTTTGATACAAAGAGGGGGTGCGGCAAAGAATTTTCCTCTTTAAGGTAACATGAAAAAGCAGCTTTGCGATCGGACTCAGTAGTTAAAAATTACAAGATAACACAGCAACGATAATAATTAAAAACAGACTGTCATCTAAATAAACTCAATAATTAAAAATAATACGAAAACCTATTTGCTGCATGCAATCATAATTGTTACTATTTGTTTATTAAGTGTTAAAGGCCTTCAATGTATGAATATTAAAATCTGTAAAATTAAATTATTAAATAAAACTTATGAAATCAAATGCCCAGAGCAGGAGGAAAGTAATTTATTACTTGCAGCCAAAAAGCTTAACGAACAAATGCAACAAAATAGTGATAAAAATAAAAACCTGGATAGCTTTCAAACTTTATTACTGGCAGCTCTCGACGTCAGCCGGGAACTTATTCTATGTAAAAACGAACAGGCGCATCAACGCCTTCAAGTAGCGGAATTTATTTCATCACTTGAAACAAAGATTAATAAAGTAGTGGGTGGAGATATCAAACTACTCACTGATTAAACGGTAAAATTATCGTTTATGGGTGATTTAACCAAATTTTATTAAATTATATGTGTCGCTCGTAGCTTTATTTGGACTGGCAGTGCTATAATTTAAACAACCCGATGGTGAGTGATTTTCGAACCAACACTCACAGTCAGGGGAGCAACCTGAAATCGGCGTTGTGCAGGACCACCATGTAGTGGGAAGCCTGAACCGATTCATCCGCTCCCCACATGAACCTCAGGGTTCAAAATCGATAACTGTCGGGTTACACTTTCAGCAGTTGTTCTTTCAATAATAGATACTGATCCCGCACTTTTGCCGCCAATTCAAACTCCATATTTTTCGCATGTAAATACATTTGTTTCTCTAACGTATTGATGTGTTTCACCAGCTCTTGTGCTGACCAGTGGGCGTACTCTGGCGTTTTCTCAGCAACATGTGTTTTACGCTTACCGATGTAGGTTCCTTCCATAATATCAGCTACTGATTTATTGATCCCTACAGGAGTAATTCCATGCTCTAGATTAAATGCTTTTTGCTTCTCTCTTCTGCGATCGGTTTCATCTATTGCACGCTGCATGGAGCCAGTAATTTTATCCGCATAGAGAATAGCTCGTCCATTAACATGGCGGGCTGCTCGACCAATCGTTTGAATCAGCGAACGGTCTGATCGTAAAAATCCTTCTTTATCTGCATCAAGTATTGCAACTAAAGCGACCTCAGGCATGTCCAGCCCTTCACGTAATAAATTGATCCCCACCAACACATCAAACTCGCCTAAGCGCAAATCACGAATAATTTCTACGCGTTCCACTGTATCAATATCAGAATGCAAATAACGAACTTTAATTCCGTGCTCAGTCAGATAATCCGTCAAATCTTCTGCCATTCTTTTGGTAAGCGTCGTCACCAGGATACGATCACCCTGTTTAATCACCTGATTAATTTCAGACATCAGATCATCGACCTGAGTGCGTACTGGTCTGATTTCTACGATTGGATCGATTAAGCCAGTTGGTCTGACCACTTGCTCGGCCACATTATCCGCATTAGTTTGCTCATAAGGCCCAGGGGTTGCAGAAATATAAATGGTTTGCGGTGAACGCTCTTCAAATTCATGAAACATCAAGGGGCGATTATCCAGGGCGGATGGAAGACGAAACCCGTAATTCACCAGATTTTCCTTACGTGAACGATCCCCTTTATACATCCCCCCAATTTGGGGAATGGTTACGTGAGACTCATCCACAATGAGTAAGGCTTCGGGAGGAAGGTAATCAAATAAAGTCGGCGGTGCTTCACCTTGATCACGACGTGACAAATAGCGAGAGTAATTTTCAATTCCAGAGCAATAGCCTAATTCCAACATCATTTCGATATCAAAATAGGTACGTTGCTCAAGCCGCTGCGCCTCAACTAGTTTATTGTTGGCATTAAATTCCACCAGACGATGATGTAATTCTTCTTTTACCAAATCTATTGTTTCGAGAATTCGTTCGCGTGGGGTCACGAAATGGGTTTTAGGAAATATCGTTACCCGGGGCACACGTTGCTGGATCTCCCCAGTTAATGGATCAAAAACAGAAATATTTTCAACTTCTTCATCAAAGAGTTCTATTCGGATGGCATCACGCTCTGAATCTGCGGGAAACACATCCACTACATCACCATTTACACGAAATTGGCCACGCTCAAGAGTCATGGTACTGCGTTGATATTGCATTTCAGCCAGGCGAGTTAAGATTTTACGCTGTCCGGTGTGTTCTCCACGCGAAAGATGTAATACCATACGTAAATAAGAATCGGGATCACCCAATCCATAAATGGCAGAGACGGTAGCAATGATAATCGCATCTTTGCGTTCAATCAGCGCTTTGGTTGCAGATAAACGCATTTGTTCAATGTGTTCATTAATGGATGAATCTTTTTCGATGAACGTATCTGATGAGGGTACATAAGCTTCGGGTTGATAGTAGTCGTAGTACGAAACAAAATACTCAACCGCATTATCCGGGAAAAATGCTTTAAATTCCCCATAAAGTTGAGCCGCCAACGTTTTATTGGGCGCCATGATTAACGTGGGCCGTCTCATCTCTTGAATGACGTGGGCGATAGTAAATGTTTTACCCGAACCGGTTACACCAAGAAGAGTTTGCTTGGCAAGCCCTGATTTTAAGCCATCAATTAACGAGGCAATGGCTGTAGGCTGGTCGCCTGCAGGTTCGAAATTTGAGTATATTTTAAATAAGTTTTTCATATCATATATTATAAGCTAAATCACAGGAGTTAATAGATGGAAATCGCGTTAGCGAAGCGAATACAACAGGTCAAGCCTTCTCCAACTCTGGCAGTGGCGGCTAAAGCCACCAAAATGCGCGCCCAGGGGCTTGATATCATCAATCTTGGGACAGGTGAGCCCGATTTTGATACCCCCCAACATATAAAACTGGCTGCAATTCAGGCAATTGAGAGTGGATATACCAAGTATACCGCGGTTGATGGAATTCCTGAACTAAAAATAGCCATAAAAGATAAATTCCTCCGTGATAACGGATTAAATTATGATTTAAACCAGATTCTGGTTTCTGTTGGTGGCAAACAAAGTTGTTATAATCTGTGCCAGGCATTTTTGAATGCCGGTGATGAGGTTATTATCCCAGCTCCTTACTGGGTTTCCTATCCAGATATGGTGTTATTGGCGGATGCAACCCCGGTCATTATTGCTACAACTCCTGCCCAACGTTATAAAATTACCGCGGAGCAATTAGAGCAAGCCATTACCCCCAAAACCAAAATGATGTTTTTAAACAGCCCATCCAACCCTTCAGGGATTGCATATACTCTGGACGAGCTCAAAGCTTTGGGTGCCGTATTAAAAAAACACCCTCAAATTCTTATTGCCACTGATGATATGTACGAACACATTCTGTGGAGCCAACCTTTTTGCAACATTCTCAACGCCTGCCCAGAATTATACGACCAGACCATCGTATTAAATGGTGTTTCCAAAGCATATGCGATGACGGGATGGCGTATAGGCTATGCAGGAGGTCCTGCCCCCCTGATTGAGGCGATGAAAACCGTACAATCCCAATCCACATCAAACCCTTGCTCCATTGCGCAAAGAGCGGCAGTAGCGGCACTTAATGGCGGTATGGACAGTGTTCAGGAAATGGTACGTGCCTTCCATCAACGCCATGATTACGTAGCCGATCGTTTGTTAAACATCCCAGGTATTGAAGTAATCCCCGCAGATGGAACATTTTATATTTTCCCTTGCGTTCAAGCCTTTATCGAAAAATGCGGCTACGCCAACGACATTGAATTTGCCGATCGTTTATTAAGCGACGTAGGCCTTGCATTAGTCCCAGGCTCCGCGTTTGGTAACAAAGGATGCATCCGCATTTCGTTTGCTACTGGAATTGACACATTAAAAGATGCTTTAAATCGACTACAACGTTTTTGCAGTTAGTAACATTAGTTATCATAAAAAAAGATAACTGCAAAAAATCAGCACCAAAGAAAATTAATTTATAAAATATACTTGACCCTCAAGCGGAATCGTTTTAAGATTCCGCCCTATTCCCCGGTAGCTCAGTCGGTAGAGCGGATGACTGTTAATCATTAGGTCGGCGGTTCGAGCCCGTCCCGGGGAGCCATATCCAGTCTTAATTGTGGCACATCACATCGAAGTTCTGAAATTCCCATGTAGAAAAATCCACTGTTATAGTTAGCATATAACTTAATTCTTGCTATAATATTTGTCGCTTACGTATCTGTTAATGTATGTGGCAAGACCGTTACCATCAATTGCTTTTTCCTTCATTGCTTCAACATGCCTAGCTCCTGGAACCTGATAATTATATAAGTATACGCAGTTGCTTCTTTGAAATTTAACTTTAATAAAATCCGTCCCAATTTCATATGCAATCACACCAGATACCCCACTCCTATTTAGATATGCATCCATGCCTTCTCTCCTGATAAAACAATAAATTTTATTTAATTATAGAGCATGTAAAGTGGACGCCCAAAAAACCAGCAATAATGATATTTAATTGCTTTAAAACGACTTAATCTCTATGTTTTTAATCAAAAATCAGTTTACCTCTGGCGTGATTGCTATAATTATTTATATGCTGAATATTAGACGGTAAGATAATGAGAAATTTGGAACTGGGCAATTTATCTTTAACTGATACAAATCTTGCGTGCTATAAAAATCTTAAGCTGCGAAACTTAAATCATTTCGAGAATTTTATTTCAAGAAATCATAAAATTTTCAATGATTGCTATTACAGAGGACAGCAACAAACGGCTTGGAAACTTGAGCCTTCTATCTTTAGAAAAGCAGACAACATATGGGAGAAAAGGCGTGATGCATTAGAAACTCATTTAAGGAATTTTCTACTATCAGCAAGAGGAAAATGTTCTTTATCATTTCCATTTGAAGTGCCCGGAACCTCTGAAGACGAGATACAAATGAAGTGGTGGGCATTAGGTCAACATTACGGCCTTAAAACTCCTTTATTAGATTTTGTTCTTAGTCCCTACGTTGCACTTTTTTATAGTTTTGAAAAAAAAGAAGAGGAGCATATAACCGAAAGAGCCATTTTTATTCTAGATATGAACAGAATTCATGGATTAGAGGGCACTAACCATTTTACAGAATCAAATTACATTCGACGTGTAGATACTTTATCGCATGAAAATGCACGACTTATCGCTCAAAAAGGAGAACTTATTTATATTCCCGATAATATAGAACCTAAATATAGAACTATTGAGTCATCATTAGAGTCTTTTTACGAAAAACATTTTGAGGCAGTTGGTAACGAAATATTGTTATTGAAAATGATATTACCAAGTATGGACCGTCAATCAATATTACAAAAATGCGATCAGATGAATATTAACCGACAAACATTATTCCCCGATCTAACGGGCGCTTCCGAATATTGTAATTATTTAATCTCTCTTCATAAAGGTTAACAAGGAAGCAACTATCTTGAATTAAAAATTCAGGACATTTGCTACTTTTAAGGCAAAGTTCACCCTGTTATAAAAACCGGAGCTCTCACATTTCAAATCAAAACTAACTAACATAACACGGGTTTCATTTTAATGAATGCTCGAATACAAACCTTAAACACTATAGCCAAACCATCTATCACCTATCATGTGTTAAATTCCAATAAATCATGATAACGTAAATTCATATGGTATATTGTCATATTGCAGCTATTGGATATGTGTGATGGGCATCTGTAAATTATGAGTAGAACATAGCCTTGGGCATATTTTATCTCATTTGGATCCAAACGGGTTTTCATAAGGATATGGCAATGATTGTTCTCTTTCGTAAAACGTTATCTGCTCTATTCGGCTCACTATTACTCTCGCTCAGCACACTCCTTCACGCAGGTAGTCCCGTTTGGACATTCACACCACTAACCACTACATCCCTATCCGTACTACCTAATAGCTCAGCCACAGTGCAATATCTGGTGACCAATCAGTCGGCAAAGTCACATAGTTTAGTGATGAAGCCTATAACTGGTATTACCCAAACGATGACAGGAGTGGGTATCTGTAGTAATCCCTTTACATTACCCTCAAAAGGGTCATCTTGTACCTTGTCGTTACAAATTCAAGGCAGTCAATTGACGCATTCAATTACGGGTGGTCCAGTCGTTTGTGAACAAGGTTCTTCTCTGCAATGTTATCAACCTGGTCCATCGGATGTTTTAAACATTAATGTGGGGGCAAATGAATACACGATAGGTGGTACAGTTTCGGGTCTTACAGATAGTGTTGTGTTACAAAATAATGGCACCGATAATGAGACGGTGAGTAGTGATGGGGCATTTACCTTTTCAACTGCACTGACAGAAGGAAGCACCTATAGTGTAACGGTATTTACCCAACCCACTGGCCAAACGTGTACCGTCACGAATGGTTCAGGCACGGTTGCTATTGCAAATGTCACGAATGTGGCCGTGGCATGCGTAGCAAATGTCACCACACTTACAACCAGTGTTTCCTCACTGGGATTGTCGGTGAATGATACGGGATTAAATGCCGCACTTACTGGCACGCCAAGACTGATTACCATTACCAATGTAGGGGCTAGTCCTGCAACAAATGTGACCTACACTCCATCACCGGGATTGCCTAGTGGCACTACGATTAGTCCAGCAAGTTGTGGCACGATAGCGGTGTCTGATACTTGTGTGTTAACAATTACACCCGGTGGCACACCAAGTGCAGCATCGGGTGATACTGCCCCAACGCCCATTACGTTAAGCATTTCAGGTTCAAATACCAATACGTTAACACCAACTCTTAATATATTAACCTATGGCAGTGTCTATCAAGGCGGTTATATTTATGCTGTAGATGATAATACCCCAGATACAGGCAGTATTGGGGGCAAAGTCGCAGCTTTAACGGACCAATCGGTTGGTGTCATTTGGAGTTCGAATGGCAGTAGTTCAGTTAGTTATGTTGCCATTTTAGCAATAGACGAACAGTCTACCTCCCTTTCCCCATCACCGACATCGCCTTCTTATCCCCCCGGGACTCCCGCTTACGTTGCCTGTGATGGCAAAAGTGATGGAGCGTGCAATACCGCAAATATAGTATCTTATTATAATTTTAATAGAGCATCAGGTGGATCTGCACCTACACCCCTCGATCAATATGCGGCAGGTATCTGTAAAGCCACCATTAGTGGGGAGAGTGATTGGTATTTGCCCGCTATTTGTGAGGAAGGATACGACGACACAGGTAGTGGTACTGGTTGCGGCACACAAGCTTCGCCAACAATACAAAACATGTTGTCGAATTTATTTGATGCTGGAGTGGGGGGAATTTCCGGGGAATATTGGAGCTCTACTGAGTGGTCAGGTGACGCTACTCAATATGCATGGAGTCAGACTTTCGATTTGGGTAATATTCCGCAGTTCACCTTCGACAAGACTTACAACACTATTAGGGTACGTTGTTCTCGGGCTTTAACACCGTGATCACTTTTTTTTATCCTTTAAATTCTGGTCTCTTATCTCATTTCAGCTAATTGCCTCAAGATATCTGGAGGGAAATGAAAATGGGGCCGTGACATAGGTTGTATAATAATAATAAACCTACTTAGTAGGGTCATTGACCAACATGCAATATCATCCAGACCAGTAACTTGTTGGGTCAAAATGACCCAACCTACTTTGAAGGGCAAAGTTCACATTTCTATCATCCAGAAACTTTCCCTTATCAATCCAGGTAGGTTGGGTCATTTTGACCCAACACTCAATGTTCCCCGCACTCCAATACCTCAATAACCCCATCACAACCCCAATTCTTAGGCAGAATCCCCTCTTTAATAAATCGGTGAATACTCGAATAAGGCCAATCGGTAGCATCCTGAACATAACCATGCTTCACTGGATTATAATGTATATAATTTAGATGGTTGTCGTAATCTTTGTGATCACGAATTAAATGCTCCCAAAATCGACGCTGCCAAATACCTCGCTCTCCCTTTTTCTTTCTAGAGTGACCAATATATTCTTCTCGAGCTAATTGCATAGAAAACAACGATTTAATTAAACGTATTCGTAATGAATAATTAAAATCACCCTCAGGTAAACTAAGCATTATATGAAAATGATCGGCAAGAATGACTATTCCTATTATCTCAAAGGGATATAAATACCGCGCTCTTTGAAAAGACTTGCGTAATTTATCGACATGATCAACTAATAAAGTGGATGTTCTATCGTGTAAATTAACGGTAATAAAATAGGTTGCCCCAGGGGCATACGCTCTATGATAATACATGGTGAAGTTGGCCTATATTCCATTTATAGGGAGGTAGTTATAATCCGTTTGGAGGGAGTTTTCAATAGGAATAATGGGTGTTGGGTCAAAATGACCCAANNACGTAGGTGGGGTCATTTTGACCCAACACTCAATGTTGCCAACCCCAGCACCTCAAAATCTATCACCCCAATCCTTAGGCAGAAATCCCTCCTTAATAAACCGATGATACTTGAATAAGGCCAGTCATTTGACTCAATACTCTTCGAAAGGCTGTGTATATTGCAACTAAGTATGAGATCAAATTATCATGGCTTCCTTTGTAAATAATCAATCACCACCATGAGTGTATTTTTAGAAACAAAAAATTTAATCATCAAGACTCCGCAATTAGAGGATTTTGATAATTTATATGCCTTGCAAACTGATGCAGATGTCATGAAGTATATTGGTCAGGGAGTGCGTTCGCACATTGAAGTCATGAGTGGCCTGGAAAAAGCGATGACTCATCAGGAGAAACATGGGTTTAGCCTTGGGTGTGTCTTTGAAAAAGAAAGTGGGCTCTTCGTTGGACGCGCTGGATTAATTTACCTTGCCTATGACGATACTCAGCCTGAAATTGAAGTGGGCTATGCGCTCATTAAAACTGCCTGGGGTAAAGGCTACGGCGTTCAACTTGCAAAAGCCCTGATTAATTGGGGATTTCAGCACTTAAATGTTAGCAAACTGGTCGGCGTCATTAATCCTAATAATGAATACTCCCGTCGTGTACTAGAAAAAATAAAAATGAATTATGAAGGACGTGCGCGTTACTGGGATAACGAAGTAGCCTTATACACTATCCAGAAACATCAATTGAATTACAACAAAATCAAATTTATCCCTGCTACCTTAGGAGACCATCTTACGATACAAAACATGGCCAGATTTTATGTTTATGACATGAGCGAATATCTTGGGGATAATGAGGGTTGGGAAATTCCTGAAAATGGCTTGTATGAGTGCATTGATTTTAAAAAATATTGGGAAGATGAGAACTCTTTTCCATTCATAGTCCGTTACCAAAATGAGCTGGTTGGATTTGCTATTGTCGATAAAAAAGGGAGCGAACCCGGCGTTGACTTTAACATGGCGCAATTTTTTGTTGCTCGAAAATTTAAACATAAAGGTATTGGTCGATATATTGCCGAACAATGTTTTAAAAAATTTCCTGGTATTTGGGAGGTTATGGTTATTCCAGGAAATGAAGGGGCTTATCGTTTCTGGCGGTCAACTATTAAAAATTATAGTGGTGGTCAATTTTACAGAATATACTCGTGAAATAGCTCATTTTAATAACAGCAAGAAAAATATTTTTAGATTTAGTAGCTCCTTTTAATTTCTGATAAAAGAAAGGTTTTATTTTGATTAAACAATGATGCGAAAATTATTATGCATATCAATATCCGCGATCTGAAGTTTGAAGACAAAGAAGCATTTTTGAATACAATGCTAAACAGTCAATCTTTGCACCATCCATGGGTTACACCCCCACTGAGCTCTGAAGCATTTGATGAGTATTGGCAAAGATTCCAGCAACCCAATCAGAAAAGTTATTTAGCTTGTGATGAATCAGGCACAATTGTTGGCGTATTCAATGTCAGTGAAATAGTTCGAGGCGCATTTCAAAATGCTTTCCTGGGATTTTATGGAATCAAAGAGTACAGTGGCAAAGGGTACATGAGCACTGCCCTTAATTTAGTGCAAAAAAAGGTTTTTAAAGAACTAGCATTACATCGATTAGAAGCCAACATACAGCCAGAAAATAGTCGTTCAATTCAATTAGTAAAAAACAATGGCTTTCGTTATGAAGGGTTTTCTCCGCGTTATTTAAAAATAAATGGGGAATGGCGCGGACATGAGCATTGGGCAATTACTCTAGAAGACTATTTAGGTGATACTCCTGCGTTTTAAAAAGAGATTCGCGTTAATCTTGTACCTTCTAATTTAGAATGGCCGAAGTTGCGCAGACTGAAATACCCAAGTAGGTTGGGTCATATTGACCCAACACTCAATATTCGCCACCCTTCAGCAATTCAATAACCCATCACAACTCCATAATTTGGCATAAATCCCTCTTTAATAAATCAGTGAAGTTAGCCTATATTCCATTTTATAGGAGAATTTTTATAATTCCCTTATAGGCAGTTTTCATTAGTCACTCATGAGTGTTGGGTCAAAATGACCCAACCTACAAAGAAGAGCAAAG
>DEHS01000068.1 GCA_002352055.1 Legionellaceae bacterium UBA2794 | reverse complement strand
TATAAAATCTTCTGTTCTTACATTACATAAAGCCACCATCGCTTTCAAATCATAGCGGGCACGCAAACATCCATACCCTTCAATTGCTTCACCCCAAGCACGATTTTTTTGCCTTTATGTATTGCAAAATCAATCCCCAATTTAGAATCAACCGGAAAGACAAAATTGATATTTGAATATGGCCGTGTGTTTTATGTTCAATTCATCGATAATGAATTGTGTAGCCGCTCAGACATGATCCTAGCATATACTTCCAAAAAACAGCGACTATCAGATCAAATCTGAAACTACTACTTTTATATAATTATCTCTGAAAAACTCCGAGGTAACTTTTACGATTTGGATCAAACTTATCATTCGTCAGTCCAAAGTCATTATCATTTACCACGAAAAAATATTCATCTGTCACAAAAAGCCCTTCGAGTTTATCCGCAAAATCAAAGCCCTCTTTCGTCAGATCAAGCTCAAGTCTTTTCTGAAGAAGAGGAACATTACCCAATTTGAAACTGAAGATTTTATGGAAACTATCCGGACCGGTAAGACTATTTTGTTCAATGACATAAAAAGTGCCGTCTTTAGTCACCGCTAAATCACCAATTTTATCCGCATCAAGAGAATCTAACGGATATAAGAATTCGCGTGTGACTTTTTCAGTCGCAGGATCAAACTCTACAAGGCGAATGAGATTTTTTTCTTCTGAGAGCGGGCTCTGCAACATGGCATAGACTTTGTCGCCATAACAAGTAAGTCCTTCCAAGCCAAGATTGAGTTCTCTTTTGGTGAGAGTTATAGGCAAACCTTTTCCGGGTGAATAGCGCTTCAGGAGTTTTCCTTCAATAGAAAACTTTGCAATGGATGGTCTGTACTCTTCACCGATCCAGACCGCTGCAGTAGTTCTGCACATCGATTCAGGGTCCATGCCATTCGGATCAAACTTCAGAACTGTTCCTTTGACATTAACAGGAATTTCGTCGCCCTTCTGATTAGGAAGACCACTCACATTAGTCGAAATCTTTTTCAGAACTTTTACCTCTTTCGATTTCAAGTTAACTGAAAACTGAATCCAATATGGGTGGAATGAAGGTTCAAGAAAGGGTCTCATAATTTCTTTTTTGGAAGAAAGAAACTTTTTTGCGTTCGGTCCACGGTCCGTCAGCGACCAGAAAGTAAAATCATTGCCGTTATTTGATTCAAGCACTAAACCAGAGTTACCCATAAAATCTGGAAGTTCAATGAATATCGCTTTCGATTGTCCTTTTTTTAGACTCGAACAGAAAACAACGAGCAAAAGAATAAAAAGGAATTTCAAAGATCAATCTCCATTTACATTGTTCATTCTACCAGATTAATGCGCTTTGGCTTAAGAAAAATATTATGACCCAAGCCCTGCCGAATGGGTTATGCGCCCTTCCTCTCACACAACAAAAATGTCCAGAAATGTAGATTCTTAGAAATCTTCAATGTTTTAAGGACTCATAAATGTGTTTTTAAGACAACTATGAAATGCCCACCAAACCTGGTTTCTGAGTAACCACTCCTATTGAATAAGAATCGCTTGAAAAGGCTTAATCGCTTTAATAACCGCCTTATCTAAGACTTTATAATCCGTTTCATATAAAAATGAATTTCCCTCTGATAACTTCTGATGATCAGCCTCTTTAAGGGCAATGTAGGGAATATATTCATTAAATTTCTTTAAATAATCAAATAAATCAGTTAATTCCAATTGTGAATCAAAATTATCAATAGCTTTCAATATAAGCAAACTAAGGGATATTTCGGCTTTTTTCTCTATTAATTTGGCTTGAACATATTCTAAGTGTTTAAAATATTCTTTTGATCCTTCTTGTGTCTTACCTTCTTTTTCTAAAAAGGAGTAATTTATAGATTTAATTAGCTCTTGAATTTCATATATTCTGATTACCACTGATTTTGCATGTTGATACTTATCAGTACCCTTAAGCTGAATATACCAAGTTTGTAATCCCTTGTAGGCTAGCCATAAACCTATAATCGGAATTAAAACTGATAAAATACTTTTCAAATTATGAGCCATTTCTATATAATTAATTTGAGTAAAATAATTGAAGGAGCTAATCATTATTCTTCTCCATTCTAAGATTGTGATTTTCCAAAGAGACAGGAGGGATTCTTAAACTTCACTGACTAATATATTTATATAGTGTAGTCTTTCCTACTCCGACCATCTTACAAATTGATTGGATTGAGTGCTTTTTATTAGCATATAACATTTTTACTAATTCTTTTTGTTCATCGCTCAGCTTTTCTGGCCTGCCTCCTTGCCGTCCCCTAGCTCTTGCAGCTTCAAGGCCAGCAAGTGTACGCTCTTTTATTAGATTACGTTCAAACTCAGAAAGCGCACCAAACACATGAAACATAAACTTACCTGAAGGTGTTTCAGTATTAATAGCTTCAGTAACGCTATGAAAACCTATTCCCTTTTCTTCCAGTTTGCTAACATAATAAATAAGATGCTTCAGTGATCGCCCTAGCCTATCCAATCGCCAAACAACCAAAACATCCTCTTCTCTGAGGAAACTTTCAACTTTCTCTAAACCAGGTCGTTCAGACACGGAACCACTAATTTTATCTGTAAAAATTTGTTCACATCCCGCCTTTTTAAGTTCATCAAGTTGCAAGTCTAAATTTTGTTAATGTGGAGAAACCCTTGCATACCCTACTCTCATTATTTTTCCTTGTCGTTCAGAAAGGCTAAAAGAATAGATTAAAATGAACTTTGATTAATGTATAGAGTTATCGAACTGATTTTTACAATAAATTACAAATTTATGAACATCGATTTTATGCGTCCGTAAACCCATCGTTTTACGAATTACACAATGCAATCAACCATGATTTACTTTTAGTTGAAATAGAATCTAAATATTAAAGCTTATTAAATATTCAATTGATAATGACTTTTTGTCGGGCTTTATATTCCTTGTGTTACTTGATGGCGTTATATTTTTATCACTCTGTAAATAAAACTTATGGAGCTTCGCTTGTATGACTTGATCAGGATGCTAAGTCATATATTCCCCGATTACATTGGGATTTAACTAATAGCGCCAGCTCGTCTGGCGCAAATAGGTACATAGTTTAGATTTCCATATTTTTAAGCAGCTCAAAATAATATGGAGCGGTACTACGTCGATGCGTATCATTAGGATTAGACTTTATTCCTTGATCTGTGTATTTATACCGCACCTCTTTTAAATAATCTGCAACCATTTGTTTGGATTCCGGCTCAAGAAAATTTTTACCGCTTCCTTGATACCCCATTGATAATGGCCCGAACAAATAGCTATCCAAATCAGAATTATTAGCTTTTCGAAGCTCATTTATAATTGATTTTATGTAAATAAGTTGTAGATCTTTGGACTTATGAACTAATGCGTACTTCAACATGATAGATGAATAATGACCAGTAATTGGCAACAATTTATCTATTTTATCTTTGTTAGCCATTATTTCCTCAGAGGTATGAGTATCTATAAAACCTCTAGTAGCGTCATCAGCCATTTTTTGATTTAAGGATTTGGAATCTAGCAATTCAGCAAAGAAACTCTTTAATAAAGGTTGGTCGTTGTTAATATAAGACTTATCATTTCTATGTCTTTGATTATAGAGCATTAAGCCTTGAACGATTTTATTTTGAACTTCAATGCTATTCGTTTCATTATATAAATTTAATAATCCCTTAACTAAATCGGTGGCATTATCATCCGCAATAAGCCTGTCAATCATAATTCCACGTTTGACATCATTTAAATCTGAATTATATGCAAATTGCATTTGTACTGCAGATGGTGATGTTACATAGTGAACAGGTGGAGAGTCCATTATCATTTGAAATTCCTCATATGGCATTTCATTCAGATCTTCAGCCTTTAAATTTTCTAAAGATTTATTCCCTGAAATATCTGGCTGTTGTTCAAACTGTTTTATAGCGAATCGTTCATCATTAAAATAAGGAAAATAATTAAATAAGTTTACTGGTAACCATACTCTCCCAGGCATTGTATCTAATCCTTGGCTATAAAAAGCCCACCAAGAATAGGTATCACATCTCCAGGTTCCACATTCAATAACCTGTCCTGTTGTAGGAATTCCCGATCCAATATGATATTTAGTATCGTTAGTGTACTTAGGACACCACCAACGCTGATGATTCGCCTCGACAAGTACATTATATCCTGTTACTCCTCTATCGGCGACACCGTATTTACTTCCCCAATATTTTGAACGGGATTTAAAATTAGAAATAGAGTTAACTTGCCCCACTGGATTTTCATTAAGGACCTCTATTACTTGATCCGCATTATTTCCCATCCCTGCAGGAGACATCATGTAAGTAGTAGCAATTCCAACGTGTCCCGCCCAACCAAGTCCAGGAATAAGTAAATCTCTTCCCATAATTTCGGCTGGATAAATTTTCTTTGCATATACTGAAGAACAAGCAAGAGTTGCAGCAGTTAACGTGAAACCCAATAAGGCTAGGCTTTTATTTTTCATTCTTTAAATTCCTTCTTTACATCCATTGTTACATAACCTGGGTAATCTACGTCAACAGGGTTACAAAGAGCAAGCAGAGTATGATGATTTTCTTATTATTAAATATATTGGTGTCCATTAATTTATAAGTTAAAAGACTCAAAAATATAATATTTTAAGTGTCCATTAAATCGTCTATTTATTTTTATAAGCATTGTATTCTACTAATTGATTTAGAAGACCTAACGAAAGATTTAAGATATTAGAGACTTAAAGTTAATCTGTTTTCCTCTTCTAAAACTTCTTTTAATTTATCCAGCGTTACTTGTGAGAATGGGTCCTCAAGTTCTCCTGTTGTAACCCACTCGTGATAAATAAGCTGAGTTGAGCCATCTGGGAGTGTGTTGTAAGTATAATTAACATGGTAGGTAGACTCATCTTGCTTTACCAACTCAAACTCCTTACAGTCTTCAAATTTGGAAACTTTATAAACAGACCATGGACCAGATTTCCCTCTGTTCATATAAGTAGTTCCTGATCGTGGCGGCCATTCATTGGTCTGTTCCTTTTCTACACTATCTATCCATACAGGTGTTTTTTGTGGATCTGTAGTAAATTCAAAAACATCGCTAATCGGTTTATTAATAATCACTGTCAATTTGTTCTCTTTCATCATTTTCCTAGGAAATTTTGTTTCGTTAGAATAGGCATACAAAAAAATAAAAAAACCAACCATTATAAAGGTGATTTGTATAAGTCTATTCATATGCTCTTGATTTTCTATAGGACGGGATGGCAATTATAGCAGCACGCAAAGAACAAAACTATTTATCACTAATGTATTTAGATTTGGTTTTATTCAGCTGTTTCATGTCATGATAAGAATAAAGTTTATTAACATTTAAGATTAGTTAATTTTGTGCTACTTCGGATTTTCCTTGATCTGAAGTGGTGTCGGAAATCACCTGTTTTTTGGACAATGTCTTTTACCCTATTGAAAACCACTAAAATTCCAAATATAAATACACGAAAAACCCTGTCGGATTCTTCGGATGTGCGTAAACATATAAATATGGATTTTTCGGTTAATAATTGGATATATGCGAGTATCTTCTGAATATGGCATGCTAACACGACATCAAGAACTATAGATAAGCTTAAAACAATTAGTTAGGACACAATCTGATGGCTACAAGAAAAGAAACGATTGATTTCATCCTAGATCAAATTTCCAACATTGGCACAGTAACAGCAAAGAAAATGTTCGGGGAATATGCCTTATACCATCATACAAAAATTGTTGCGCTGGTATGCGATGACAACATTTTTATTAAACCAACGCACGCAGGAAAAGAATTTATTGGGGAAACAGAAGAACATCCACCTTACCCTGGCGCGAAACATTATTTTCTTATTTCAGGCGATAAACTGGAGGATTTTGAATGGCTTTCTACTTTAATACTCATTACATCCAATGAACTTCCCCTACCTAAGAAGAAAAAATAGATAAAGATTATTATGACCCAGGAAATTATTATTCGACAATACCTATCTGATGATGCCCAACAGTTAGCCAATATTTATTATTATACTATTCATAATATTAACATTCAGGATTATTCCGAAGATCAGGTTAATGCCTGGGCGCCTGCTTCATCACTAGAATTAACTGAATGGAAGAAAAAGTGGGAATCTATTTCGCCCCTGGTTGCTCTAATGGACAATATAATAGTTGGTTTTACAGAATTTGAATCAAATGGTCATATTGATTGTTTCTATGTTCATCATGAGTATCAAGGATGTGGCATAGGGTCCTCTTTAATGGGCGAGGTCTTTAAGAGAGCTGATAACCTAAATCTAAAGAGAGTGTTTGCTGAAGTGAGCATTACGGCCAAACCATTTTTTGAATCCAAAGGATTCAAAGTTGTTAAACAACAAATGGTGAGTATTAAAGGAGTCGAGCTTACGAACTTTATTATGGAGAAGGTCCAACCGTAAATTTTTACAGAATTCGT
>DEHS01000063.1:9437-73777 GCA_002352055.1 Legionellaceae bacterium UBA2794 | reverse complement strand
ATAATCACCTACTAACCACAATAGATCTTTGTAATACTTAATCTTGAATGTCCTAATTCCTGGCTAATCATTTCTCTTGCGGTTCTATCCCAATATTTTTCAAGATGATTTAATTCTTTATAGACTTTCCCTCCTTGTATTGGGCATATAAGGCCTTTACCTGTTTTGTCATATGACTTTGTAATTTCAATATATCTTCTCTGGGCATAAGCATGACGAAGTCCATGGCATTTGCTTAACCCCATTTTGGCTATCACTTCATGATAATGTGCTAGATGATTTTTATAGGTCTTTTCCTTAGGAATGAGGGATAGCTCAGCAGGAACTTGCTTTATAGCATTGATAAGCCATTGGCGTTGTTGTTCACTCGTTAGTTTAATATCGCGCCCGATTCCACCTTTTGTCCAGCTGGGTTTTATAACCAATTTATTTCCCTGCCAGGCATTGCTGAGTACAATCTTCATGGATTCTTCACGGCGGAGGCCAAAAAGGGATTGGGCTTCGAGGGATAAACGGATAATTGGGGCTGAGCATTTGGAAAAATCGACGTTGTTGATTGCTTTATTATATTGAGGGGCATAATTACGTTTATTGATTTGATAACTATCGTTACCTTGTTTAACCAGCTCTGGTTTGTTTAGCACAGAGGCTACTTTTCTCAGTTTAGCCATGTAATTTTTTATTGTTGCAGGATTTTTATTCTGAGTTTTCCAGTGTTCAACCAGGATGTGTATGTGCTTTGGCTTTAATCCTTTAATGTGCGTCACCATGTAGCCAAGTTCGTGCAGATCTTTGACGCAACGATTCAACATGTGCTTCATATCTGCCCGACTAGCGTGAGAGTAGTTTTGGATTTTCTTAATACATTCATTGATGGAGTACTGCGCATTTTTAAGTTTGGACTTACTCATTGAGATACCTCCATAAAGAATCACGGGATTTGATGCCCATTTCGCTGCGAATAATCCAATAGGTTTCATATTTTCCCAATAGGGGTAAAAGATACTGAGCTATCTGTTTTGCATAGAGATAGCGGTATGCTTTACTGATTGGTAAGGCATGTTTTTTTAATGCTGTTCGCCAGGCAACTCTGATATCTTCATAATCGTTAAATTCAGCAATGGATTTACCGTCAGTCAGATTTTTGATTTCATCAAGGATGGTTTTTTGCATTTCAAATCTGATAGGAATTGTTCTGTCTAATGAATTAAACGCGATGTTTCTGGTTATCCAAATGCCGTCTGTTTGGATGTTAATTTCAGGTTTTATATAAATGGCTTCTTGAAAGGTCAGACCAAATTCTGTTTGTAATGACATAATGAGGCGCGGTATTGGATTGTCCCATGATTGCCATAGGTCATGCTGGATTTTGAGTTTTCTTTTACGTTTTTTGGTAGTTTTACTAAGTTGTAGCGATTGATTGTCTATATTGGGGATGAGGCAATCTATGCTGGTTAGATAATGCCTGACTATAGTCATGTGATTCATAATCGTGCTGGTACGTATTTTACTCTTTTTCCAATGAGCTACCAATTGGTGGATATGATGTGATTGGATAGCTTTCCAAGAGGATGGCACATTACTAATTGTATAGAGATCATCAATCATTTTGCGAATGACGTATGCCCGTTGTTTTTTGATTTTGTAACTACCTTGATTGCCTAGTTTTAAATATTGATTGGCAGTTTGTCTTAAGCTGTATTTTCTCATCATCCCATCCGATAAAAATTTATTTGCCCTGTCTTTGGTTTAGTGTTGAACGAGCGGCTCACTCAAAGATGAAACCTGGCCAAAGCCATTAAGCTCGAAGTGGGGGGCAAATCAATCGTTATAAGGCAAACGATCTCGCCGTTTACAACAGTTTTCTAGTGCTTATTTTCTCCTTGTTTTGATTATTAATAAAAACGACAAGACAATGGCTCTTGTCATACAAGTCCATGGTCAAATTGAAATAAATTGACTTAAACTCCCGAGGAAGTTGCCCTGTCGAATGACAGAGATTCATAGATGGTTTCCCTACTGAACGTCCAGCCACGGGGTTAGGGGATGAAGTGGCTTAGCATAAGACGTCGGTTGACGTTTCGCCGGGATTTCACCAGCTCATCAGTTACGCTTGATTCCAAATTAGCAAAGCATGGCTTGCTTCGCAAGGGATTTGGGAAAGAATTTTGTCCAATCCCGATTGGCGGGATCGGACAAAATGCTGAAATGTGTTGATTTTACGCGGTAAAATCAAGGTGATTTTTCTGCGTCACTGCTGGAAAATTAGCAGTGACGCAGAAAAATAGCTTAAGTTATTAGAATGTTTTAGACGAGTTTACCATTTCACTCGATTAAGGAGATTATTTTGTGAGAAGGATTTTACATACTGGCATCATGTGAATTCTTTGAATATTTGCAATATGACACCAATGGCTTGAATTATTCCTACGCCTATTAGCGCCCAGGTTAACTGTTGCATTTTCTTTGAGTTCTTATCTTCTGATTCAGCTAACTTGCCATTTGAACTAATAATCATATCAGTTGAATTTTTTAGTTGCTTGACTAATAGAAACGTCGTAATCACCTTCGAATGATTGATTTCCTTAGTGGTTGCAGTATTTGAATATTCAATTAGTTTTTTCTCTTCTTCTGAAAAACTCCAATCTTCAAAAATTTTATTCAGAGAATTCTTTGTATCAGTATCCATGGATCCCTCTAACATAACTTTAAATATTAAACTTATTCCTTTAACTGGCTAAAAAACTCAGAAAATTCCTTTTTGCTTTCTTTATCAAATCGTTGTATTTTTTTATTCGTCTTCCACAGTTTTTCTATGGCTTTTTTTACACTGCTTTCTTTTTGGCCAACTTTCAGGCTTATTGCCCATAAATCAACAGATTCATTGGGAGCTATTGGTATCTCAAGTTTAACTAATGCTCGTTTTAGTAATGCCCGAGCACTCTCTCTTATTTTTGATTGTTTCTTATCAGATTGCAGATTTCTAGTTCCTATCTGTTTGGTAATTTCGCTATCAAATTCGGCGGAATCTGATCTGTGTCTATTAAATTGTTTAAAAATAGATTTGTATTTTAGACTAAAACCATTTTGTGGGGATGAATTATGAAACTCAGTAAATATTGTATCTAAATTTTCTTTAATGTTGTTTGCCTCTTTGCAACAAGGGGAAATGATGATTTGGTGATTTTTATCAATAAGCATATACCAAATAAGAGGTTTTTGTTTGTTCGGTAACCAATAGATAGAAGCTATATTCATTTTAATCATCCATGAGTCTGTTTTGTGTTATTATAGAACATTAAAAATGAATTTATATACAATTAACTTTCATTTTTAATCAACTTCATGGGTAAGGGAATTCTAATTTTCAAGATCTCGCCACCACTAGCCAACACAAATGCCTGTCCTTTCGGTAAAGAAACTATATCATCTACTCCAATCATGGGTACAGAAGAAGTCTGAACCCGATCCTCGTTAGTTGTATTAAAATAAACCCCCTCCTCTCCATGCGGTGTGTCGTTAACCATAGAAACTTGGGTGTGTCCGATAACACCAACTTGAGGCAGAACTTTAACCAGTAAATTGGCTGTTTCTTCATTTTTAACACGCAGCATAATCAATGTATTAAAGTTTCCTTCGGTTACTTCTGCTTTCGCCCTGGAGCCAAGAGCAACCTCCATATCCTGGATAGTTTGAGCATAAGCAGTTACTTGAAATCCAGCGCCGCCTGCTTTATTAAGAATCTTCACAAAGGAATCCTGGATGATCTCTGATAACTCATCGCAGTGTAGATTTAAAGTGTATCGGGCGTTGGGTTCTTTATAGATTTTACCAGCTGTAGACACCAGATCAGACAAGAAAGCTTTTCCTACTGCTTGAGCGATATTAGGATTGGTTAGGCTATCTAAGCCAATATAAAGTACTTTCTTATTTTTAATCACATCCATCAGCTCAATATCGCCTGGTTGAATCTTTGACGACAGGATTTTTGAGGCATTACTTTTATTTATCTCGGACAGTACAGGACCAACACTGGCGGTAATTTTGTCGTAATAATGTTTATCCATAATGGCTGCATCGTAAAGGTCTATTAGGATTTGGTCATGCAGGGCTTCGGCATTGTTGCTTTTAATGGTTCTGTTGATATGGTCTTTGACATACTGCACGACTGCCTGGTGACGCTCCATTGGGGATTTTGTCTTATTATTTTTTCCTATTTTACTATCATGTTCTTCGATGATTTCATCTATCTCTTGATGATAATTAGGATAGTGGTTAGGAAGAATCTTATCAGCATAGGACATTAATAATTGCTCTAATCGGCTGATGTAGAAGGCTATTGTTTGGTAGGTAATGGGTTGATTCATTTCTTCTAAGCATATAGCAACGATATTAACGTATTTCCATGCGAAGGCTGCGAACTGTTTTCCTTCCCCCTCCGCAGAGATTGCATCGGTGATGCGAGTGGCAACTTCACTAATTTGGTCGAAATTCTTTAAAGGATTGTATTGTGCAGATTGTTCTGGAAAGCCTAAGTGTACTATTTTGAAGTCTTCTGTCCGTCCTGTTACTTTACAGGCTGCCATCATATCCCTAACCAGATCTTGATCGCCTTTCGGGTCTACAACAATGACAGCATCACCGTTGCGGATGTCTTGGTTAATCAAAATGCTGGCTAAACGGGTTTTTCCCACTCGGGTTGTACCAACAACGAAAGTGTGTCCTACTCGTACATCTTGAGGGATATATACAGGTTTATCTTCTTCGCCAACGCCATGCAAGAATGGACTACCGCCAACAGGTGGATCAGGTCTAAACGGATTTAGTTTTGAATTGGTATTTAACCATTTGGCTAGTTTTGTATGTTCATGATTTTGGCAAAATCTTCTGGCAAGCTGGTAGCAATTGCTTTGCTGCATGAACTTTTCATTTTTGACTTGTTTAATTTGATGTAGTTTTTGTGTATGGCTGGGTCGCCAGCGAAAGCCTTTACCCAGGAACAACCAGTTTTTGGATAAAGGTATCTCTGTGGTGGATAGGGCATAAGTGGGCATAGCTAATAATCTTCGGTGATAGCGTTTTACTTTAACTGCTTGCCAGGCCCTGTAGATTCCAGGGAATAATAATGCGAGCGCAGCATATAATCCCATAGTCTGTGTTAGTAAAAACAAATGCGGCTGAGTATATGCTAATAAGGCAAGGGACAAACAGGTCATAGCTGACCAGGCTTCTGTTGGTTCTCTTAATAGGTTATTAATGGGGTAGTTACTCATAGTCGACTCCCAATCATCAAAGCATCAATGAATACAAAAATAGCTAGTAGATACCACCGAGCTTTTAAAGCGGTATTTAGCTGTTCTGTGGTTAGTTGGTCTTGATTCCGTAGGCGTGAAATTAGTCTTGGCCATAATAGGGCAATGATTACGTAGAATAATCCATGCAGACCAAGAAATAATGGTTGAAGGGTAATGAAGGTGCTTTGCCAGCGAGTCAGTAGATTGCTATTAATGAACCAGGGGGCAACCGCTAATAAGATAATGATTGGTAAAACGGTTTGAATTAATACTATAATGGATGAACGGATATAATGTTTAATCATAGGGGTAACTCCAAATGAGAAGTATATTTCGGTTGTTGGCAGTGGTTCTTAATGCCATTGTCGGAGTGACAGAAGATAAGCCTGCCAAACGCTATATGTCTGTTTATGAGGCTCAAGATAAACTTGATAATGGCTTGCTCACTATTCGTGAATACAATGAAGCTTTTGAACGTAAGGATGTGCTTTAACATATTCATCAAATTCCTTTTGAAATAATTTTTATGCCTGTCTTGGCGACGTGCATACCGGATTGCGCCATGCTTTCGCTCTGTCTATCCGAACCATTAACCAAATCCATAAGACCAGCTCCAGCGTCACCGCCAAAATGGCTTGATAATCTCAGCAATAAAACAGGGGCGACAAAGTAAAACATCACAGCCATATTCTTCATTGCAGAAATCGCATCGTTTTCTCCTAGTGGATCCAGTACCGAACGTTCAAGAAATCCCACTAAATGCCAGAGGTATTGAAGAAAACTAGCCATAACAAATAAGGCACATAGGCTACCTAATGCTCTGGTGCTGTAGCAGCTCAAAGACAAAACGATTGGGGTGAGTATGATTAAAAAGAACATAAAAAACGCTTGCATTACTGGTAAGGTTTGCATGATAGCTTCTCTTTTCAATGGGGTAGATGTCCATGATTTTGTCCATTGCCCGACATTGACCAAGCTATGGGTAATCGCAGATGCAACCTTCCCATTGTTATTGTCCATGAGGTTTTGTACGGAACTTGCCTGCATGTCTCTGCTTTCTTGCAAGAGCATCTTCGCAATAAAATCTTCTGCGCTGATGTCTGCTTTCCAGGCTTTTGGGTGTTTCGTTTTATATTGGCGCACCCTATCCAGCATGGCGTAGTAATTTAGATGTTTGTTAAAAACACTGGCTTGATTAGAGACTTCAACTAGGTCAGTTTTGATTTTGCTCCACCATTGCTGGCAGCTTGGATAGCCATCCTCTGGCAATTGTTCTGGGGGGATATCACCGCGATTAGCTGCCTTTTCAAGATTACGATTAGGGGCTTGATGGAAAGTAAAGCCAGGGACAGGTTGGCGTGCATGAAGTTTGCTGTAATACATTTTTTGCAGGATTTTAGAACCCATCCAGTTTAAATCATCCTCACCGCCATAACGTTTTAACATGGGGTCTAATTCACTGGATTCATGCTTTTCGCTATTGAATTGTGTTCTAGCCTCAATAAAACATTGCCTATGAAAATCGAGGGCTTGTTTGCGAATATTTTGCGGTAGATAGGTTGATACCAAATCGCCTTGAATGGATTGCAGGCTATCAGTGCAGCCCGTTACTTTCATGAGACTGTAAGTAAAGCTCGACATGAAGTTCTGGATGATGGCAAAGCCTATAGGAATTTTGACCTGATTAGTTATCAAATCTGCAAAGGTTTCATCATAGGTTGTTCCGCTGTCTCCAATAACCGCAGCTGTTGGATTTTTTAATCCACATAAGGGTTTAAATTGCAGGGCTTTGGTTTCTAATGGTACGCAGGGATAGAGGAATAAACTGCATATCAGGAAATTGATGGTCAATTCATAAAGAAAATTATTTAAAGCGTGTTCAACCGCATAGAACGCACCCGCTGGATTAAGCACGTTTTTAAGAAAACGATAAGCAACAGCCAAGAAGCCAAGATACAAAAGCCCCGTTTGCCACAGGGCGTTGAATAGAATCTCATACTGTTGCCAGCCTAGATAGGTGGTATAGAGGGATAAAGGATTAAAGACAATCATGATTAAGCTCCTTTATTTTCTTTAACGTAAATTGCCCCATTTTTAACAGCAGGTTGTTCGTGATCTTGGCCGGGCATATTTTGGCTTTGTGCTTGATGTCTAATATCCATGATGGTTCCCAAGGTTTCAGTCATCATTTTTTTGCGGACATCGTTTTCAAATGACAAAGAGTGAATATCATCATCCAATTTTTTCAAGGCAAACAAGACCATATTCATAGCAGGTTTTAAATTTTGTACTTCTTGCACTTGTAATCCAGCTTGCAAGATGCGACGCATCATCAACGCTTTATCCAACATATTTTGAACAGCGATTTCTTCTGCGAGTTTTGAGACGGTGAGCATTTGCTCTTCGCGCGGTAGATGCTGAATGGTGATAATAACTTCATCGGTAATCAGTAAAGTTGAAGCACTGACTTTATGTAGATTTTCCTCAGTTAGAGTCCAGGTACCATTGACCAAATTCCATAAGGCTTTGGCAATGTTTTGGCTACAAGTATTGGCGTTCGCACAGCTTTGTAATAAAGCTGATAAACCAATTCCTGCTTTAGCATCATGGCTTTTTTTGTTCTCGCTACTACTGACTTGAATATCACCAAGAACTTTAACTGCCCAATTAGCGGCATCGGTAGGTGTTTGCCAGCTTTGCACCATAGGCGTTTTAGTGCTTGGTTTTTCCAACGAATCTAATGGTTTTCTCTCTAAAAGAATGTTGTAGCCCGCAATGACTACATCGTTAATTACCTTAATGGGACGTTGAAATTTACCGCCAGCATTTCCTTTATCGCTTCCTATCCAGGGCAGACCATATTCATCTCGCTTTTGAGCGATGCTTTTCGATGTTTCGGTTACATCGACGTTTTCTTTCTTAGCTCGCTTGGCCGCATCAAGCCATCCCTGACTATCGGATACTGATAATATACCTTCCGTTGGGGATTGGTTTTGTTCTAATGCTTGTTTGACTTCCTGGCAGTCCTTAACTTTGAGAGTAAATTCATTTTGTGCGCTGGATGCGGCATTTTGTAGAACATTGTATAAAGCAGGCATGGATTGTTGCAGTTTATAAAGTGGAAATCCTGCGACAGAACCTTTTAGGTTATCAATGACACCACCAGGGATATTTAACGCTGATTTTTTCAAATCCTGAAAGGTATTCGTAATTGATACGACAGGATTGAAACCGCTACAGGAAAATCCCATACGACCATCAACATCTGCACCAATAACCAGAGTTTGATCTTTATTTACAGGTGGAATAAATAAATTGGATGTTCCTCCTAATTCATAATAGTAATCTGATTGGCTTGGCATAAAACTGCCAGCATGAGTCAGTGTTGGGATGAATAAAGCTAATAATAGAGATTTCTTCATGATGATGTCCTATCGTTTTTGAGGTTGTCCAACCGAGGGGAAAGTAAGAAAGTTCACGAGTTTACCTTTGTGCTGGATACAACCGCGGTATTTACGCCAAAGGACAAATACGTAATTGCCATTTCCGGCTTTTTCGTCTTCAATCCCAAAGTCCTGTGCGTCGCCTGGGTGGATATTGCGATTCAACGGATAAATTTCCTGCCAGATGACTTTCGTGTTTTGTGGGTCGTAAATAGCATTAGCTATCACACAGTTTTTACCGCAGGAATTACTGGTTGACTTAGTGACATGCAAAGGATTTTTATTGGTGACAATATCAACCGCGTGCATAGCTGCAACAACAGAAGCTCTATAGTTATAAGGTTGCGTGACGCGCATTAATCTTGGAATTTCAGAACCCCAATGCTGTGTTAATGTGCCGATTTCATGATTGATTAACAAATGAGGATGCGTTCCCATGTACAGCAATTCAGCGGCTTCTGTTCTATCCATGACAGCATCGGCTTCGGCCAGATAATAGGGTGCACCAAAACCTGTTTCTGGGCGGTGTGATATATAGGGCATGCGGTAAAATGCAGCAGGGCTGCCAATCACATCAACAATGCGCGTGCGCTCATCATTGATATGAAGATCTGTGGTTTGACCACTGTCATTTCCAAATCCCAACACTGAACCAGTTGCAGCTTTATAGGCTTGTTGGTACATCGTTCTTGCTGCTTTATTTTCATATAGCGTTCGTGCTTCAAGCCAGGGATTTTCTTCTGGTTTATTACTGACAGTAATTATTAGATCAGGTAAAAACTGCTCAATGGCAGAGGTGACTTCAAGTCTTGGCGGTAAACGTCCCACCGTCCAAGTGCAAGAGCCAATGACTTTGTAATGGCTGTTATGAAACAGCTTTTGCAAAACCCGTGTAGCGATTGTGAAGGTATTCACAGGATGAGGCGGGCTTGTGCTTTCTAAAGCAAAGGCAGTATTAGTCATAAAAATAAGCCCTGTTATTAGTAGTTGTTTTTGGTTGTTCGAGCTTTTTAGCCATGATTTCAGCGGCGACCAGGACATCATGTTCTTTCTCCAGGAGGTGACGTTGTGCTTTTTCTGATTTTTCAGTCATTAAGAGGGCAAGCAGGTAGCGAGGTGGAATGACCCGAAATAATCCTTGGTAGCGTGACCCTAATAAAACTGCTTCTGCATACAAACCTTTTTGCGAATCAATATCTCTGATTAATGTTTCCTGCTGCGGTGTTAAGGATTTAAAGCGTTTCACATCAGTGATTTCTTTTTCATCCAATCCCAATAAAATCCAGGTTTCAATTAGCGATAAAATCTTTGCGGCCTTTTCAGAGTTCATGTCGGTGACGTTTTGAGTAATCGCAACCAGCCAAAGCCCGAGCTTTCTGGCTACTTTGGCAACCAGTAAACACACTGTCACCACAGAAGGAATTTGAAATTGCAGATGGGATTCATCAATAAAAAGAAAGGTTGGCCTATTATCGTTTTGAGTGGCCTCAGCCATGGCTAGTATTCTTGGCAACAAAGACACCATGACCAAAGCCAGTTTTCCGGTATCATCTTTAATGGCGGAAATATCAATATGAAAGATATCAAAATCACCTAAAGGTTCTGTTGGTACATTAAAAAAGCGTGATTTCGCACTGTTAATGACATAACTGTTTAATCGGTCGTGCATATCCAGAATCCGGTCTTTCTTGCGTGCCACAGTTTCTTTGTTCAACCGCCGTTGAAAAGCACTCACAATATGCTCAGTCAGCATTTGTGGTATACCATTGTTAAATGAAGTTAGAATGGCATCAATTAACACTTCAATAAGCAGCGTTTCATCAGCCAAAGTAAATTGTTCTTCTTCCAGAGCATTGGCTTCTGTAATCATGGTACGTAAAGCCAAGGCAAGCTCTGCAAGATATGCACGAGAACCATCACCACAAGCCAAATCTTCTGAATTTGCAGGATCTTTAAGATCCATGATTTTTTGAGCCATTGAAGCAGCTTGTTCCTCGCTTAAATTATCTGTAATTTCTGGAATGGCTTTATATGCTTCGCAAAAGGGATTTAATGGAACAGCTTCCTCTTTCTTATTGCTTAATAATAACTGCTTGGTTTTTTTGCCATGAGCTTTGGCATGAATGAGCATCCGATCAAAGGAGTTACCCATTTCAAAAAGGATGATGCGTGCATTTTTAGTGGCCATCAGAGAGTTAATCATCCAACCTGTAGCCACTGATTTACCTCCACCTGAATTGGCAAATAATGCCATATGGGAGTTTTGGCTGATAAAATCATGATGCAATACATCAAACAGTACTGGTTCGCCCAAGCGGTTAAAAAAGGTGAAACAGGGTAGGTGTCTTGCACCTTGATTACGGCCATAAACGGGCAATAGCGCAGCCAGTTCTGAGGCATACATCAGCCTATCAAAACGTAAATATTGACGGGCGTATTGAGGGATAAAGTTAAATGGCAAGGCATTCAAATAACTGTTCATTGGGTGAAGGTCAAAACAGGAAGGAATCAAAGGCATTTTGGCTTCAATAAATAAGTTCTCGAGTTCTTTTTCAATCTGTAGGGCTTCTTCCTTTGTTTGAGCGCGATAAAATATGGCCTGATTGACCCAAAATAAACGATTTCCCATAGACAGTTCATCGCGTGCTGTTTTGATATCCTCTCTGACTTGCTGTGGCTTAAGGCTGGTTCCAACAATTCCTTTTTCCAGACGCATCAAATGAGCATCCAAAGTTTCATCATTACCAAAGGTAACTTGGATGGTATAGGTTGCTCCCTCTGGTAATTTATCCAGCAAAGCATATCGGTGCTTCGGATTGGCTTGAGATTTCTCACGAGAAATAAGCCCAATTTCGGGTGCTTCTTTTAATCCATCAACATACAAAATACGTTGATGAGTGCCATCAAAAATGAAGCCTTGCTCATCACTTTGAGGTTCATGAAACAAAACATTCTGGCTTAAACTGTATCCGGCAGGTTTTTTGTTTGTGGGATAAGGAAAGCGGCTCAGGATTTCCTCTGGATTAGAATTAAACCAGCGTACCCACCATTGATAATAATCTTTTCCGGTTAGTCTTTTCAGTTGAAGCCCAGGTGATTTTAATTTGCTTTCAATTTGTGCGATGACTTCCTGATGCTCAATCAGGGCTTTGTCGCGTGTTGTTTGGGTTTGTTGATATAAACGGTAAAACAAAACCCGTACCCGTCTTCGTCTGCCACGATAAGACGCATCGGTTTTGGGATCAACAAACAAACCATTCGGTCTGGTCATTTTGGAAAATAGATCATCAAGACGTGACAGATAATCACGGGTAAACGGTGTTGTGGCAATTTCTGGTGCAATGCTTTGTTGAATATGATGAAGGACTGGTTTTAAACAATACTCGTCATTGACATACATTTGCATAATCCAGGGATCTTCCTTATGCAAAGGAACAACGGTTGCAAACGTATCTTTGATTTTGTTAAAGACAGCATTCAGATGTTCTTTGGAGGCTGCTTCTGCCGGAATACTGGCTAACTCAAAGCCTGAACCAATACTGATGCCGTCATTGAGTAAGAAGAGATTGAGTTCGTCATTAAAATCAACAATAGAAAGCATATCGGGAAATGACGGATTAGGGTTTTCAAATCTTTTTTTGATGCTTTGCTCTGTAAGCACATCCAGGCTTTTCTTGCCTACCAGCCAATCACTTATTTGATTCATGATTGATATCATTATACCCCCTTAATAATGCTCAGAAGCTAGCGCAAACTGATTTTGTTTGTAGAGGAAAAATCCGGTGGTGTAGCCTGGCTTTAATAGTTGTTCATCACCAATAAGTGCCACATGTGGAAACACGTAAATCGGAATTTGTGGGTTATCCAAAGGTTTGAACAAATTTTGAATCTCGTTCGATGCTTCTCTTGTATAGCCTGCATAATTTACTGGTTTGGTCTGTCTTTTGGGTACAGACCAGCCAGGCATGGCATCACCTAAGCTTTGCTGATAAAGCTGACTTACAGTGAGCCCACCTTCAGGAATTGCTGTAGAACTAATCGAGCTTGATGCACAAGAACTTAATATCAATGTACTACCTAAGGCTAAAATCGTGTGCAGTTTGTTGTAAATGGCCATAATCCAATACCCTCCCATTGGTTTCTTTATCAAGGTTGATGGTTTGTGTGATGTGAAGTGAAAGCTGGGTTGGTCTGTATCCGATGGAAGCCGGAACAAAAACCATATCGAAGCTGCCCTGAATGTGTTTTTCGAGCCAATCACCTGCCTTAACTGTTCCCTGAGACAACGCCCCGCCTAAAGCATAATTACCCATTGAACCTGTAGGTGTTCCGGTTGCGCCATTGGCATTGGCGGTATAAGTCATTTGCCATTGGGACAGTGCATTGCCAAAGCCTTTAATGCCATCTGAGGCCATCAATGCGGCTAATACCCTGGGGGCATTGGTGAAATATTGACCTTTTATGCAAGGATTACCAAACGCAGTGGTGAGATAGCCTAAGCTTTCGTTGTTGACCATCTCGGTAGTGCCAGTCATTTGCTCTTTACCTACGGTGACAAAATGCCCGTCATCAAAAACAAATAAGGCTGAGGTCACATAGGCGCGGACACAACTGATGTTATCCAAAAAAGAACCTACGCCTATGGCATAACCATTGACTTTCATCCCTGCAATATTCGGTGGTAAAGGAATACCATTGGCTGCCATTAAATCGCCACGATTAATGATGGCTGAAAAAGGAAAAAGAGGTTGCATTAACTTTCCCTCAACAGGTACTTCGCCGATTAATGCGGATAACAAAGTGGTTCGCCCCAGATCAGATCCTGCTGGAATGGTGTAATAAGGAATATTTTTTTTATCATTGTTATTGATTTGGTTGGTTTTACTACTTTGAGTGAGCTCCTGGTGTTTTTTCTTAATGCGCCTCCAATAAGCCAGCTCGTTAGAATTGCTTTCCTGTTTCATTAATAGCAAATCAATGTCTTTAACGTCTTGTTCCTTTTGTGGGTTGTTTCCTCCATTAACTGTATAAGATGGCTGCTCTTGCTGATTCTCTTGATTGTTCTTGAAATGAGCCAACTCCTCTTTTAATGCTTCAATTTCTTTGATGACTTCAGAAGGATAAGTCGTTTGCACATCGACGTTTTGACGCTTTAATGCTTCAATGTTTGCCAGCTTCTTTTCTGTTTCTTGTAGTCTTGCTGCGACATCTCTAATGTTGTCATTAAATTGGCTGGCAATGGCTTCATTTAAGTTATTGGGATCTTTATGTTGTTGCTCTGAGACTGCACTCTCATGATGAGAGCTGTTCATCATTACGAGTGCTACTACAGAAATTACAGCACCAGTTAATACTTTAAGGCCAGTATTCTTTTTCATCGTACATACTCCCGACCAGAGGCTAATGCCGTGCTAAATGGTCTGTCTGATACCAGAAATACAGTAGTGGTATCTTCTTTCCCACGAGGTGCTAACGTATTGGTGGGATAAAAGGTTGCGGTTTGCCAATTACCGGTCATTTGACGAGGATCGACTATCATCTCCTTGTTAAGAAGATTTTTTAATTCCACCGCAGTGACATAAAAAGAGCCGCCATGCCATGAAATGAGTGGCCTTGCTTCAATACTCGCTCCATAAAAAAGACTAATCTGTTTTCTGGTTTGCATAGGTACACGGCCTAAACCATCAGGGATAACCAATAATCTTTGTGGTGCATATAATGATTGAATGGCAAAACGAGTCAGCGTTACAGCATTCGGGTCGAGAGGATTACTTGTTTCTTGTGTGGGATTGGTTGTGTCTTCTTTAGCCTCCAAGAGAATATCGACTGGCTTAACATCATGTGCTTTATCACTAACGTTTAAGTTTAAAATAATGACCTCGCCTTGAGGCATTAATTGCACCAACAACCGTTTGTTTTGAAAAGTCTCTTTGCCTTTCAGGTACAAAGTATCTTGGACTTTTAAAACCGCAATTTTGTCGGCAGCTTCATTGTCTATAATGCTTACAGCTTGTGGAAAATGTACCAGCCGCTCTTCATTTAAAGGGAGTTCAAGCGGAATAGGTGTTTTATCCCACAAGACGTGCTCTGCATTAAGTGCCAATGCGTGCTGACTGGCTATCAAAGCAAGCAAGGCCAGTAGCCATTTAGCTGTTTTCATGTTGTGTACCTCCTAAATCAGTTGCCAATAAATCTTTAACCAGCACTTCTGGCTGTGTATAACCATCCAAAGCCAATTGAAAAGGATTTTGAAGACGCGACAGACTGACCTTGACTACACGCACATGGTAATCAACCACTTTGTCAGCAATGACCATAGGGCTATCGTCTTTAAGTCTTTGAATCATGCGTAGAACCAGATGAACTTCCCATGCGTTATTTCCTAAAGGCTTCACATCATCGTCTTCCATAAAGCGATATAAACTGGCTACTTGTATCCGATCAAAAAGTTGAGCCTCTTTGTAGGCGTTTAATGTTTTATTCATTAATGCCTGATGGCGTGGTGTGAAATAGTAATGAAATCCTGAAAGATTATTGGCAAACTCTGTTTTCCCACCGTTTGACCAGGTGTTTATAGTAGGCAAAAGGGTTGCAACAAAACCTTGCACGTACTCTTTGGAAATTTGGTTCGCCCTGATTAAACCACCATTGACACTCATTGTAGGGGTTAACCAAAACTCAAAACGTTTGGGCATGTTGGCAAGCGTTGTAACCAGTCCTGCTACAATTAGAATGAGGACTGCAACAAAGGCAAGCAACAATCGGTTGATATGATTTAAACTGTCTACTTTTTTCCAATAATGAAACATCGATTACCTCGCGAGTTTGGATTTTTGCCAGACACCGATATGGTGAAGATAGGGAGAGCGTTTTAATCCCCAATGTGCTAATAACAGCAGGGTCTTTTTCATCAAATAACCATGAGGTTTTCCTGCTTTAATAGATGCTGCACGTTTGGGACAAAAGGTAATGGATACAATAAAACCCACGATGAAACCAACACAGCAACAAGCCAGTGGATAATCAATCAAAAGACCAGCTAAAGAGAACAAAATACTAATGACTGGTGTTGTAACCAGTACTATCCAAAATAATTCTCTTAGGCTTAATCCTTTATAAGCCTCATAATCATGAGATAGATGGCGTGAGGATGGTTGGTTCATAACGCCTCCTAAATTTTGAATTTGGTGATCATGCTGTAACCGACATAGCCCGCTACAATACTGATGGCAAGATAGGTAATACCCATCACTGCAAAAGTACCAAACGCAACCATTGAACCATCATTCTTCTTGGACTCTTCAATCCCATGCTGAATGGTGGTAATGAATTTGATGAAGCTCATCACAGCGGCAATAAAGAGAAGAAGCCCTAAGCCTTGTTTGACGTAATTACCTGCGACGCTCATCATGCTTTTGCTGCCATCACTAATGTCATCTGCATTGAAGATTCTAGGAAACCAGCTGTCTGCAAAAAGCGCTGGTGCATAGTTTAAAGTCATGAACCCCAACCCCATTCGTTGTCCCCATTGTTTGATAGTTACAATCGGCTTTTTCATAATTAACTCCCCTTAACGATTAAAATAAGAATGAATAAACAAAACCCCAATACGATGCGGATTAAGCGTGACCCTAATAGAATGAGAAATCCCTCTTGATCTTTTTCTGTATTGCCCATGAACTGATTGATGCACCAGATAATCCCGATAATGACCAACATAATGGCGATAAAGCGGATGCATCCTGAGTAAGCGCTTGCAGCAGTGTTGCCCGCTGCTTGTTTGAAGCTTGCTGCAAACGTTTTGGCTATATCCACTTTGCTCATGATTACTTTCCGATAAAATCAAGCGCTAAAGGCTTAATGGTTTTAGGTGAAAGTGCTGGTTTATTGATGTAATCAATCAGTGCATTACGAATAGCTAACAGATCGCTACGAAGCCCCGCATGTGCTGTACCGTCAGAGCCTTCAAAATTTTCGATATGTAATTGAATACGAGTATTAGGTTCGATTTCTGTTTGAGCTTCATCAAGCAACGGCATAATGGCGTTAATCTGATTAATGACTCTGACTAAGGTTTGGTTCAGCGCATCTTCTTGTGCGTAGCCGACTAAGGGCAGACTTAATATCAGTACTAATAACAATCGTTTCATTTTTTCTCCTTACAAATATTTCTTAAAGCGGCTCGCAGTGACAGACACCATGATGCTTAGCAACAAGCTCACTGGTACAAAAACAAAAGCGGGGGTTATGCTTACTGGCAAGGCAAGCCATAAGCTCAATAACAGCAAAAGACCACGTTTGAAGTAGCGGTTTAGCTGATGGAATACATAGGATGATTCTCGTCCTAGGGATGCTGTGCGTATGGCGCGTTGATTGAGTCCATCAACAAGTCCTACGGTAGTTGCTAGCAGAAATAAAGGGATAGCCGAGATGAGAATAACAAGTTTGATGAACATCACTTGAGTTGTTAACGTCATCAGTAACCAGACTTGTTTCGCTATGTAAATAAACTGTTCCGCAACATTATTTAATTCATTGATGTCATTATGAAGTATCTCATTCAGACTGCCTTCAATAACTGAACTGGTTTGAACTACCTTATTGGTCAGTTCTTGTGTGGGCATGTTGCCAAACCACGATTTCACAGTGGCCGCTACTTTCATGCCACTAAATCCTGTAATCGCTTGTGTTTGTTTTTGTGACAGCGTCATAACGGCATGTAATGCCTTATCAAATCCTGAGAAGCACCAAAGACTGGATACCCAACCCATCAGGATTAACCAAGCGAGCAGGACAAGTACCATAAGACTCATGACGGTTCTTTTTGATGGTTTGGGCGTTGCCGTCTTTATTGCCATAATTCACCTTCATAAAAAGCAAGTGGGTAATGGTTTTCTTGAAAAAGGCTCATCAAATCATCGACATTAGCCGGTAATAAAGGTGCTTTGGTAAGCTGTTGCAGTGACTGCAATTGTTCGGTGTTGCTGATGTTGGCAACAAAACCTAAGGCTTGTGTTTCTTCCAGTTTTTTTGCATGTTCCTGTAACCATTGGCGTGAGATAGCATCATCTCCAATAACAAATACAGGATATGAGAAATTGACCAGCATTACTTTTCGGCTCACAACTTCACCAACTGTGGCTTTGCTGGATACAGGAAGCCTTGCATCCAGTTTTTCTTGTAGTTTTAACGATTCTTCAGTTAATTGGGCTTGCGCCTCTTTGATGTATTGTTCCGTATTAATAACTTGCCAGGCATAACAAGAGGTAATCATTAACAGTCCCAAAACTAGTGCAGTTTTGCGCATCTCAAAATCTCCCTAAATCAACGATGCTGGAATGGCCATTTTTGGATAGCAGCAACAGAGGCAGTGATTTTTTATTTCCCTTAAGTGATTGGTAACTTAGTTCACCGTGATTGATGCTAATACGGCTGTTGCTTACAAGATGTTGTGGAATTTGATGCTGATTAGCCCATATCTGGATTGCTGCATCGTCCATGCCCAATAGCATCAAATGTAATCGAGTGTCTGATGTCTGTTCTATGGCTTCAAAGAGCATCATCAAAATGGTTTTTACAGCATCTTTTTCGTTGATGAAGAAGTACAGTGTATCGCCCCGGTTTAACTGCACTGGTCTATGGGCATAGGGTGAATAGGGTGACGGATCAAACTCACCGACCACAGGTATATTGGCAAATAATGAGTTGTAGGCTTTATAAAAAGCATTGTTCCAGGCAATATTTTTCGATACCTTTTGTGCTTCTTGCTTTGCAGCCAGTTCTGCATAGTGGCTACGTTCTGCTTCGCTTCGAGCATTAAGCCCCAGGATATCAACTGGTGTTTGCCTTAATCCCTCATAATAGAATTTACTTTTGTTTTGCATGAGCAAGACATAGCGCTTTTCTTCTTCGGGTGTTAACTCCCAGACTTTGGCCTCATGGCGTTGTGCTTCGGTTAGCGTGACTTTATTAATGTCTTGCTCCGAAGTCAGTTCATCTTCATTAACCATTAATCCTGTTTTTGCCAGTGTTTGATCCTGCATGGCAAGGTGATTCAGGGGCTGTTGATTTAGCCCAGGAATGTTTAGTTCAGCATGGGCTAATAAAGGAAGCAGAACAAGAGAATACTTAATCATTGGATTCTCCTTGCACTTCATCCAGTGCCACAACAACACGTTCTTTATTGCTGTTTTCCAATTCCATGCGTTGTAAACCAAAATCAATGTGTAACACTGTCCAGCCAGCCAGTTTGTCGGTTTTTTCTAAGGGCGTGGTTTTAAAGTTGTAGGCGACTGTGGCCACACTGACTTGTTGAATGCTGTCTATACTGATGACCTTAAACGGCAAGGAAGCCACAGGTAGATATTTGATGGGATGCTGCTTTTTATCTAAAGCCGTAACCATGTTATGCAACGAATCTAGCTTTTGCGTTAACTCGCTACGATGTTCGTTAATCAGGCGATTGAGGGTAGTTTCGTCATTATTTTTTAATTGTTCAATCAGAGAGGTTAGTCTATTGAAGTCTTGATTGATTGCGCTTAAATCCACTGCCTCTGTCGGTTTTTTCACTTCTTGATGTAATACTCCGAGCTGTGCCTGAATGGTATCAAGACGGTTGGAAATGGCCTCGGAATTTTGAGCTTTATGTGGTGAGTGGTATTTAATACAAACAATACCGCATGTTACAACTAGCCCTAAACCAGCAGCCAATAGGTATTTATGATGAGTCATGATTTACTCCCTGTTTTTATGCTAGGTTTTAATTTGAAATTCACTTGCCGCAGCAGAGGATCTTCAATCAGGGCAAAGGATTGTTGCCCAACTAGTACTTCGAGTCCGTCTTTAACAGTGAGAGGCCCAAGAGTTCTGTCAATTTGGGGTAAGGCTTGACGCATGACTGCTTGCAGGCTTTCAGGTTGTTTTTCTTTGGATATCAAAGAAAAACCCGAAAACCTCAACCACCATTCAATCGCTTGACCTATTGTTTGCACTTCCTGAGGGAAATGTACTTGTTGAACTGCTAATAATGGATTTATTTGTGCTGCCAATGGTTTATTGGCAACAGTGGCATATCGGTTAACTTGTGTCACATTCGCAGCAATAGAGGAGCAAGCAAGCACACTGAGTACACTAATCATGGGCAGGCGAATCATTGAGTTCATTGTTATTCCTTATCATCGTTGTATTCAGGATTTGCTTGTTTTCTTAAGAAAATTTCCTTTCTATCCACATCAACATGCGGTGGTGCTTTAATGCCTAAAGCAACGACACCTCTTCGCTGATAAATGACGTGAATTTCGATCTGTCCTTTATCAATTAATATTTGTTCACCCTTTTTTCTTGTCAGTACCAACATTATTTTTCTCCGGTTATTTTTATTTCATGTTTAAGATTGCTTTTATTTTTCTCAGGTGTGTGTTGGCAACAACAGGGTTACAAGGTTTGTAAGGTTCTCTGTGGAAACACTGTTTTTTTCTGGCTGATAGTTGCTTGCAACACTCAATAAATTGCGCCAGCGCAGGCGGCATTTCGCGGTTTTTAAGACACTCATCAATTGCTTGATCAATTAACTGCACATCGAATCCTTCTAATGCTTTTGACCATTCTTGACGTGCAAAATTTGAATAAGCTTCATTCTTGAATTGGCTACGCCATATATGTCCATAGAAGGTTGAAAATTTCAGAAACAGTTTGTTGACTTGCTCAATGCAATTTCCAGAGGTTTTGGAACTGGGAGTCACTGAAACTTGGGCTTTCACGCAACTCTGTAGTCCTGATGCTGTTTGTAGATGATGCGTATTTACGATTTGTTTCATGGATTGCATAGTCATTCTCCTTGGCTTCAAGGTTTGTTGATGTTGTTTCCCAGCATCGCTGTGTTAACCAATTTGCTGGATACTTCCAGGACGGAACCCAAACGCCTTCTGCGCGTTTTTTTGTCTCAAGTTGAATTTGTTCGGTTAAGCGGGCTATGATTTGCTGGACTAAGCTCTGAGAAGGCTTTAGTTTTTTAAATACCTCAAAAGCGTTTTCTTTTTCTTTTTTCAGAGGGTACAGATCCCAGAAGACATCAAAGGCTTGTGATAAAGAAATAAAAAAATAATTATTATTATCTTGAGGAGTGGCGGGTTCACCCTTTGGGGTTGTGTCGGGATCTAGTTTATTCGTATTGGATTTTGTTGAGTCTAATAGACTTTTTTGTGGTTCTTGAGGTGCGCTATAGTCATGTGGTTTTATGGCGGCTTTATTATGAACAGAATCATGCCTATCCAGTAATAAACAACGTAAAACAAGCTTCCTTTCCCAAGACTGGATTTGAATTAACCCAGCCTTCTCAAGCCCTTTCAAAGCACGTCGCAATTGATCTTTACTTGGGCTACCGCTTTTAATACCAGAATGAGGTTCTATGTAAAGTGCTTCACTCAATGACTGATAACTAATACCACGACGAATACCGACTAACCCTGTTTTGTAATCAATGTAGGGTTTAATGCCTTGAAGATAAGTTAATTGTTGTAGATAAGGTAAACCACTGAGTACAGAAAGTTCCTGATGGGTGATAATAAAAAATTCCATAGCATGACCTATTATCAATGAATAAAAAAGAAAAAATAAAACAGGATGTGATTTTTAAATAAATTTATGATTAAATATAGTAAGTATCACTAATCCATAAAACACAAATCGTTTTAATTAATTCATAATATAAAACGAAACGTGTTTTTGTCAATGGGTATGTCTCATTTTTTTGAAGGATCACAATGGATATTAGAGAACAAATAGGTAATCGTATTACCAAAGCTCGTAAAGAACTGGGTATTACGATTAAAGAATTAGCAGCAAGAACAGCAGAACTATCTCCTGCAAGAATTAGTAATTGGGAGCAGGGCACGCGAAGTCCTGGGCCATTGGAAGCTAAACTGCTTGCCGATCAGTTAAATGTGTCTGCTTCTTACTTGTTATGCTTAACGGATAATCCGCAAGGCGATCTAATCCAGAATCCTGAAAATAAGTTTCGACACATCCCTATATTGAGTATGAAAGAAGCACCCCATGTTAGAGAAATTTTAGGGCAACAAGAACCCTTTATTTTTGAAAAAACAATTTTGGTTGATTCACTGAATCCCTCAATTAAAAGCTCGGCTTTATTTGCCACATCAGTGGACGATAGCAGCATGCAACCAGAGCTTAACCCCGGAGATGTCGTAGTTATTGATGGTGACTTACAGCCAAATCCAGGCCGCTATGTTCTAGTTTATTTAACACAAAAAAAACAAACGGTATTACGCCGATATGGAGAAGCTGACGGTTGTCACTTTCAGTTATTAGCAAGCAGTGATTTATGGGCAACAGTGAGTATTAAGGACGCTCATGAGGCTCAGATAATAGGGGTTGTTGTAGAAATTAGAAAGTATCTACGGTGATTTTTGGCAGAGCTTTCAAGAACAGAGAAATAATTTGATGCAGTATAATCTAAAAGGAAAAACAGCTTTAATCACTGGTGCCTCTAGTGGTTTAGGTGAGCGAATGGCTTTTGTATTAGCTGAACATGGAGCTAAAGTGATTTTGGCTGCCCGGAGAGAGGACGCCTTACACGCTATTAAAAAGCAAATCCCCAATAGCTCATTTTATCTTATGGATGTTGCAGATAGGAAGTCAGTACATGCTACATTCAACCTGATTGAAGAAGATCAACATCGAATTGATATTTGTATCAATAATGCAGGCATCGCTAAATTAACACCTGTATTTGAAGCAGCAGATCATGAAGATTTTGAGCGTATGATACAAACCAATGTGATGGGTACTTGGTATGTCACCCAATCCATTGCAACCCATATGAAACAGCACTCTATTGCAGGATCAATTATTAATGTGTCTAGCGTCAATGGAGCCAATAAACTCCGAGAAGAGTTGACTGGTTATGCAGTCTCAAAAGCGGCCGTTATTCAAATGACCAAGGCACTAGTTGGAGAATTATCTAAGGTCAATATTCGGATCAATTGCATTGCTCCTGGACTTTTTCATACCCCTTTGACTGATTACAAGTTAAATACTGTTGATGGAAAAGAAGAGATGGCTCAAAAGATTCCATTACAGTTTGTGGGATCTCCTACTGATCTTGACGGTACGATTCTTTATTTAGCCTCTAATGATGCTTCAAGATATGTTACAGGCAGCTGCCTAGTCGTTGATGGCGGAGTCTCTTGGGGTGGTTCATGACGATATCTTTTCGCAGCTTATCAGAGCAGGATTTTCCATTTCTTTTAAAATGGTTGGAAACACCCCATGTTAAAACCTGGTGGGATAGTGAAGTGGTTTGGACAATAGATAAAATCACTCAAAAATACAGTAGTTATGTAAACCAATATAAGATAGAGAATGGAAAGAAAAAATCCATCTTTGCTTTTATTATTCTGCTGGATGAGCAACCCATAGGATATATTCAGTATTATGATGCGCGCGATTTTCTTCTTCTACCTGCTAATAAGACTTTTGATTTCCAAAAAATAGCAGCTATTGATTTCTATCTTGGTGAAGAATCAGTTTTGAGACAAGGGATTGGCAGCGTAGCACTGATGCAATTTGTTCAGCATACTGTTTTTCAGCAATTTGATACAGCGCTAGTCACACCAGATATTATGAATCACAGTGCAATCGCCTGTTATCAAAAGGCAGGATTTATTCCTTGCTTAACAAAAGAAGAAACCAATGAGCTATGGTTAATCGCAAAAAAGGAAGTACCTCATGTCCACTAATCACCTCAATAATCTTAAAAACACCGTATCGTTAGTGCATGGTGATGTGGGAAACGAGTCTTAAGCTGGTGTATTATTCAAGCCATTTTATGTGTTTGTTGGTTTGTTGAGGACGCTATGCTTGAAAAAGCGCGTCGACTCACGGCTTATGCCGAGCGATTGTATTCATTATTTTAATTTGGAAAACAAATGTTACCAGAAATAGAAACAGAACGATTGATTTTACGGCCTCCAAAGCTTGGAGATGAAAAACCACTTAATCAAGCGATTAACCGTTCATTACCTGAATTACAGCGGTGGATGCCATGGGCAAAAGATCCAAGCATGCAACCAACTATTCGTTATGTTAAAGAGGGTATTACCAGTTGGGGAGCGGATGCTCCTCACGATTTTCCAATGGTAATTATCCATAAAGAATCCCAACACATTATTGGAGCCAGTGGTTTTAACGATCGCTCTAAACCAGAAGTACCACTGTTTGAAATCGGTTATTGGTTAGAGACGATATTTACAGGTCAAGGGCTTGCTACTGAAATGGTGTATGCGCTTACACGCTTTGCATTTGAATCGTTCCATGCAGCTCGTGTGCAAATTGTGACACAGGTCGGTAATGAGGCCAGTCGGCGAGTCGCTGAAAAATGTGGATTTATTTTGGAGGCGACACTTAAAAATTATTGTGTGGATTCTTTATCTGGAAAACCATCAGATGATTGGATTTTTGTGCGTTTTAATGAAGAGAAATTGTAAGATTTGATATCATGACTCCTATTGAATTATTAAATACTTGGATAGAAGAAGAAAAATCGGCGGGTGCGCAACATGCAGTATTGTCATCACAGGGATTAAATGGCGCAACTCATGGCCGCATCGTCGCTATTCGTGAAATAACAAAAGACTGGGTTTTATTCTTTACTCAAAAGCGAACGAGAAAAGTGCTTGAAATAAAAAATAATAATCAGGTAACCCTTACTTTTTGGTTTGAGCGTTATGTGCGAGAAGTCATTGTGGAAGGGGAGGCAAGCTTATTATCAGATGAACAAAATGAGCATTATTGGCAAACCTATCCTCAATGGGCGCAAATACGCTTTTGCAGTTATGCCCCAACATCAGGTGAGCCAATTGAGAGCAAGCAATTATTAGAAGATAAGTGGCGGGATTTAGCGCAGCACCCTAAAGACACTACTTTTCCTTGTTCACCTGATTATTGTGGTATTGCAATTAAGCCGAAGCGGTTTGTATTTTACAGCTATCGCTTGGATGAATTATCCGACGTTTGGGAGTATTTGATTGATAATAATATAACCATTCAAAGACGGTTATCTCCTTGATGAGAGGATTTTTTAAATGAATAAAAATGGTAGTGCACGTATTAGAGAAATTAAGGCCGAAGATTTAGAGGCTATCGTTGCATTGTTCAAAGAAACAGTTCATCACGTGAATGCAAAAGACTATACCTCCGAGCAACTACTGGTTTGGGCTCCACATCATGTACATCATAATCAAGATAGATGGCAAAGTATGCTCAGTAATATTGCCTATTTGGTAGAGATTGATGGTGTTGTTGTTGGATTTGCAGATATGACAACAGAAGGCTATTTGGATAGGTTCCTTGTTCATAAAGACTATCAACGACAAGGTATTGCTTTGATGTTGCTTAATAAGCTTGAATCTGTTGCTTTAGAGCGGGGAATTAACAAAATCACAGCTGAAGTCAGTATTACTGCCAAGCCTCTTGCTGAGTACTTTGGGGCCTATGTTATCCGGGAACAAAATAAGCCCCGCGAAGATGGAGTGAGATTAACTAACTTTCTTATGGAAAAACGTTTAAACGCTCGAACAATAAAAATAGATTATCTCAAAAATCATCCTGACGCCATTCCAGAATTGTCAGCGATTTGGCATCAGGTATTAGGCAGAATATGGGTTCCGGACATTCCTGTTGAACGTGTTACAGCGCGTTTTCAGGAACATCTGAATGAAAGCCAACTGCCATTGACCCTGGTTGCATTTTATGATGATAAGCCTATAGGTATGTGTAGTTTAAGGGACAATGATGGTATTCGCCCTGATTTAGCACCATGGTTAGGTTCTCTTGTTGTTTATCCTGATTACCAGAGGGAAGGGATTGCGATCAAGCTTATTAATGCCATTAAGCTAAAAGCGAAACAGTTAGGTTTTAGCCATTTATATCTATTTGCTTTTGATCCTACCTTACCTAATTATTATTCAAAGCTAGGATGGAATAAAATCGGGATGGATAAATTTAAAGGTCATGATGTGAACGTCATGGACATTAATCTATGAGTAATGTGACGATTAAACCTAATTTTTTTATTTTAACAGGCGGTCCTGGTTCCGGAAAAACTTCTGTTTTAACTGCTTTGGCTCAAAAAGGATTTTTAACAGTGCCAGAAGTTGGACGAAAGATTATTAAAGAACAGCAACTCATAGCTGGGAATGCAATCCATACAGGTGATAGAGATACATTTTTAGAGTTGATGTTGCGTTATTCTCTTGAAGATTATCAGCAGATGCAACAAGAACGAACCGCCGTGTTTTTTGATAGAGGAATACCGGATTTGTACAGTTATGCAAAAGCCTTTTGTCATAAAGAGAATAGCCAAGTGAATCATGCCGTGGAGCAGTACAGATATTGTCAAATAGTCTTTCTATTTCCGCCCTGGGAAGAAATTTACACCAATGATAGGGAACGACAACAGGACTTTAGGGAGGCCATGCAAACCTACATGGCTCTTAAAGAGGGCTATCAGCACTGTGGTTATACTTTAATCGAAGTGCCCTTTTTGCCCGTTGAGGGGCGGGTCAATTCTATCTTAAAAATATTAACTCAAATCGTATTGGCTGATTTAAAAAATGAGATCAACCAATGGTTAGGTGTTCATGAAAACACTCCAAGGATTAATTATGGCCCGTGTGGAGTATTTGCTAAATTATTTTTTGATGCCTGGAATAAGCGTTTTACAGATAAGGTTCATATTGTATTTATCTTAATGAAGTCGCATGAAGAGTGTTGGCATATTGCACTGCGTTTACCTACTGGTGAACTCTATGATGGAGGTATTGGTATTCATCAAGACAGTGATTACGGAGAAAACTATTATATTGAGGAAATGATTGAGTACGATCATGCTTTGCTAGAAAAATGGTCTTATGGATTGGACCGAGTTTATCCACGATATTGCCCTAATTTTGATAAGGATAAATTGCAGTTTTTAATTCAGAGTCACTTGGATAGGATACGCACTCAGCGTTTATAATATATTACCTCAATTAATAGAAATTATTGGAGTCATTTGATGAGCCAAAATGAATACACTAAATTGGATGATCCAGTAATGAAAGCACTTTATGATGAACTCTCAAACCAGTACAGCTGTCATACAATCATCCTGTACGGCTCCCGAGCTATTGGGAAAGCTACTTCAACCAGTGATTATGATCTTGCTGGAATTTGTAAAGAAGGTGAGATGTCGCGTATATCAAGATTTGATCCTACGCACCAAGTGTTTATTGATCTATTTATTTATCCCGAATCAGCGTTTCATTCTATTCAAGAAGAGCATTTGATTATGCATGATGGTATTGTTCTGAAAGAAAAAGAACAATTTGGTACTTCTTTATTAAAACAAATCAACGCTATGGTTCTTATTCCACCTCAGTTAGCGGAGTATGAGCTTGAGGTGAGACGAGTTTGGTATGAAAAAATGTTGATGAGGGCAAAAATAAGCGATGTAGATGGCATGTACCGGCGTGTATGGATAGTACATACATTGATTGAAGACTACTTTGCATTTCGTCATTTACGTTATCTTGGACCTAAAAAATCATTCGAATACCTGAGAGAATACGATGGAAATGTATTAAAACTCTATGAGAGTGTGCTGAATAATATGCGCGATATTGAACAATTAGAACAACTGATTAAAGTAGTTTTAAAAACATCAAATGATGTTGTAGGAATAACACATGATTAAAATCGAAAAAATAACGAGTGAACTGGCCCAATCATTGTGCCGAATAATTACAAAGGATTTACCTGAATACTTTGGTTTACCAGAGGCAAATGAACACTACGCAATAGGTGTGAAAACACGCACTAATTTTGCAGCGAAATCTGGGGATGACTATATCAGCCTTGTTTCAATTGATTTTCCTTATCCTAATAATGCCAATATTTATTGGATGGCTGTAAAACGTAATTTCCATCGTCAAGGCGTAGGAAAGCAATTAATTGAAGCAGCTTGTCATTTTGCTGAAACACAAGGGGCTAAAACAATAACCGTTGAAACACTAAGTCCTTCTGAGTCAGAAGAGAATTATCTTAAAACCTATTTATTCTATCAATCAGTAGGATTTAATCCTCTTTTAGATTTAAAACCTGCAGGATATGAATGGAATATGGTGTATATGGTGAAACTTCTTGAGGCTCAAGTAGTAAACCAACACTCAATTGTAATTAAGGCATTGGAATTATCTGATATTCCCGTTTTGGTAGATGCTTTTCAAAAAGCAAATTGGCAAAAACCTGAATCACTGTTTGAAGCATATCACCAAGAACAACAGCAGTCTGAGCGAGTGATATGGGTAGCCTATATTCAAGACCAAATTGCGGGTTATGTTACTTTAAAATGGACATCGCACTATGAATCATTTGCTAACCAAGGAATTTCAGAAATTATGGACTTAAATGTATTACCTTCTTTTCGCAAGCTTGGAATAGGGAGTGCTTTACTGACAGTTGCTGAAGAAAAAGCATTCAGCCAGCATGGGCAGGTAGGTATTGGTGTTGGGTTATATGGCGGTCCTGATGGAGGATATGGACAAGCTCAGCGACTTTATGTTAATCGAGGTTACATTCCCGATGGGCTAGGAATAACTTATGATTATAAGCCAACTGTGCCAGGTCAATCTTATCCTTTAGATGATGATTTAATTTTATGGTTTACCAAAAAGGCGTCCACTGATGCTAATAAAACCCGATCTTAAAGACCAAGAAATCGTTAAATGTTTACAGAATGCGTATGGGTTGCATGTGGAAAGAATTACTTTCCTTCCACTTGGTGCTGATTTTAATACGGCTGTTTACCGCGTTACAACAAACAATGCTGCAGATTATTTTTTAAAGTTAAGACGCGGGAAGTTTAATGAAGCTTCGGTGTTAGTTCCAAAGTTTCTGTTCGATCTGGGCATCAAACAAGTGATTCCGCCTCTCACAAACAAGTCAGGGGAACTCTGGACAAGATTGGCGTCCTTCAATGTAATTTTATATCATTATGTGGATGGAAATAATGGTATTGATGTGAATTTATCAGTTCAGCAGTGGATTGAGTTTGGTGCAACCATGAAAAAGTTTCATAGCGCCACTATTCCCAGCACAATAACAAAAGGTATACCACAGGAAACTTTTCCTACTAAATGGCGACAAATAGTTAAGGCTTTCCTTAATCGTATTGAGCAGGAGGCTTTTGATGAGCCTATTGCAGCTAAAATGGCATTGTTCTTGAAATCCAAAAGAGAAGATATTCTTGAACTGCTGAGGCGCACTGAGCATCTTGCCTGCGAGCTACAGAACCAACCACTTGATTATGTCTTATGTCATGCAGACATTCATGGATGGAACTTGTTAATTAGTGAAGAGGGAGCTTTGTATATAGTGGACTGGGATACGCTATTGTTTGCCCCTAAGGAACGTGATTTGATGTTCATTGGAGCAGGCATAGGAGACACTGGCCGTACACCATTTGAAGAACAAGCATTGTTTTACCAGGGCTATGGTCCAGTGGTTATCAATCAGGATGCCATTGCCTACTATCGGTTTGTACGTATTATTGAGGACATAGGTGAATATTGTGAACACATCTTTTTGTCCGATGAGGATACAGAAGATAGGGCGCAGTCATTTGAATATGTGCAATCCATTTTTTTGCTCAATGGCGCAATGGAGAGAGCATCCCAATCCTATGAAATAAGGAAGGATTAATGACAAGTAAAATCATTATCAATAAAGCATTAGCGCGCCATTTAATTGATAAGCAGTTTCCTGAGTGGAGCCATTTACCTATTGAACCGGTAAAAAACAGTGGCTGGGATAATAGAACATTTCATTTAGGTACTGAGATGCTTATTCGAATGCCAAGTGCTGCGGAGTATGAAGGTCAAGCTGAAAAAGAACAAATGTGGTTGCCTAAACTTGCACCGCATCTTCCTCTCTCCATACCTACACCAATTGCGTTGGGAAAGTCAGAGGATGCTTATCCATGGAAATGGTCTATTAATCTTTGGCTTCCAGGAAATCCTGCTGCAACTGCTGAAATTGATGATTTATTTCAATTTGCTGTTCAACTGGCAGAGTTCCTCAAAGCGTTACAGGGTGTTGATGCAGCAAATGGCCCAGTTGCTGGCCCTCAAAGCTTTTATCGCGGCGGTGATATTGCTGTTTATGATGCTGAAACACGACAAGCAATAGAACTATTAAAAAATGATATTGATGCCTTTTTAGCGACAGAAATATGGGAGACAGCTCTGTCTAGTAAGTGGCAAGCTGAGCCAGTATGGGTACATGGTGATATTAGTGTAGGAAATCTCCTGGTAAATAACGGTCAATTAAGCGCAGTTATTGATTTTGGGCAATTGGCTGTGGGTGATCCAGCTTGCGATCTTGCTATTGCTTGGGTGTTTTTTGAGGGAAAAAGCCGTGAAGTATTTTTTAAAACCTTAAATCTTGATGAAGCTACAGTAGCTAGAGGACGTGCTTGGGCATTATGGAAAGCATTAATTTTGGTTTCAGGAATTGCGACTTCCAGTAATACAGACAAACACGCATGGTTAAGGGTTATTAGTGAGGTTATGAAGGATCATCAAGAACAGAAACCCAAGACAAAGGACGGCTGAATTGAACAAGCATAATCCAAATAGAGAGAGTATTAAATGGGCTTATAATACCCTTGTATCTCTTGGGTTTACTTTAAAAAGTAGCGTACCAGAAAAGGTACAAGATACCCCTTGGTCTTGTGTCACGCGCTTTATAACAGATCAAGGCATTATTTATCTGAAGCAAACACCAGAACAGCTTGCATTAGAGGCTCCTATTACTCAGGTTTTGTATACCCAGTTTAAAGCCCCTGTTCCAGAGGTTATTGCACATAACCCTCAACTCCATTGCTTTTTGATGCAGGATGTAGGTAGGCCTCTAAGAGAAATATTAAAAAAAGCATTTGATGGCAACTTGCTATGCCATGCTGTGGGGCTATTTTCATTACTTCAAATAGTAGTTGCAGAGCATGTTGATACTTTTCTGAAGATAGGAGTTCCTGATTGGCGATTGGATAAATTACCGAATTTATACATGCAATTACTTTCACAAAAAGAGATCTTGTTAGCTGATGGATTGTTAGAAGCAGATATTGATGAATTAGTGAAACTACTCCCAAAGGTTTCCAGTTTATGTGAACAATTATCTGACTATGCTATTCAGGAAACATTGGTTCAATGTGACTTCCATGACAACAACATCATGATAGACGAGAAATCACAAAACATTACATTTATTGATTTAGGTGAGATAGTTATTTCCCACCCATTCTTTTCGCTAGTGGGTTGTTTACGGCAGATGGTAACTCACCATGGTCTAACAGATAAAGATAAGGCGTATTTACAACTTATAGATGCTTATCTTGGAAATTATATCAACTTTGATTTCAAAGAGCGCTTATTAGACGCACTTAAATTGGCGCAGGTGTTGTGGTGTATTTATGAGGCACTAGCACAATATAGGTTGAGGCTAGCTTGTGAGCCAACACGATTTAAGCTAGTTCAGAGGCATGGAAAGCTTAGTGGTAGGTTGAAAGAATTTATTAGTGCAGTGACTATTTTTAAGGATAATTAATGATGAGAAAAATCAGTGCCCCCATCCTTTTATTTATTTTAAGCGCTTTTCTAAATAGCACTACATTAGCAACAACCATTAGTATAAATAACCGATTTATTTCCTATACCGAAACAGGGCAAGGCAGGCCTTTGGTATTAATTCATGCATTTCCAACGGATAAGCGTTTATGGGAACCACAGCATGAAGGACTTAAATCTCAGTTTCGAGTGATTAGTTTGGATTTGTGGGGATTTGGTGAATCTTCTGAGGTTGATGGTACCGCGGTAACCATGTCTGAGTATGCGGAAGAGGTGAAACAATTATTAGACCACTTGAAAATTAAGAAAGCGATTATTGGTGGTGAGTCAATGGGAGGTTATATTGCACTTGCTTTTCTAGAGCGTTATCCCAACAGTATAGAAGGATTAGTATTGTCCAATACACAAGCAATTGCTGATAGCGATGAAGCAAAAGTCAATCGTGAAAAAACTGCTCTTGATGTCTTGGAGAATGGTTCTGAGAAATTAGTGAATACCTTTATGGAAAAAGCAGTATCTACTAATGCATCTGAAGAGATTAAAGCATTTCTGTCTCATATTTTAAACAAGCAAAAGCCAACAGCCATAGCTTCTGCATTGCGTGGGATGGCACTACGTTTTCAAACTCAAGATTTATTAGAAAGTACTCTATTGCCTGTTCTAATTATCACCAGTGAACAGGATAAAGTTATTTCACCACAACAAAGTGAAGAGATGCTTAGGTTCGCTAAAAACAGTCAACTGGTTGTTCTAGCCAATGCCGGACATTTATCTAATTTGGAGCAGTCAGATCAATGGAATCGGGCAATAAGGAATGCATTTTTGGAGAAGGACTCATAACTGTTATCCAGTAACAGTGATGTTGGAGTCTCTATCAGTAACAAAACAAGATGTTGATATATTCTCTAAAAACATGCATAATTCTAAGGTTGATTATGATATAAAGTGATAAGCTCTTTACTCGAAGAGCACCCTAACAACCCCATTATTTTTGCTATAGTACCTTCAACGGTTCTATAAGAGACATCAGTTTCACGTGCAATTTCTTTAGCTGTTTTTCCTTCCGCCAACAATTTTAGGTATATGGCTTGTTCTTCAGTTAACTCGACTTTTGTATGGAATTCTTTATGGTATAGGATGAAATCTTTTATTTCCAAGGCCAACTTTAGACTTTTTATGAGCGGTATTTTATCATTTCCCATAATAGCCTGAACAATAAAACGGGTATGATCTTCTAATTGGCCATCATCACCATGAATAGTCAGTGTAGCTATTTCTTTATATAGATTATCGCGTTCGTCATGTAATTGGTTAAAAAAGTCTCTCAAACTGGGAATAGGTAATAAATTTGCTGTATTGCGTGCAGTACGATCGATTTGAACCTCGGTACTTACATCCAAAAAGACATTCATTTCATCTTGTAATAATTGACGATTTTTTAAAGACAAAACAACAGAAGAATCGGTTGTCACAACAATGTGCTCTTGGGTACAAAGGGACTTTAATATATCGAACTGACAATCATAAAAAGAATCACTTCCTTGTTTTCCGAGTATCTCAGATAAATGCCGTCCAATATGAGACTCTAACCCCAAATCCGCATCGACAAATTGCCATCCTAATGATTGAGCCACAGACTTTGCTAATAATCCTTTACCAGCACCATGATGACCAATAAGAAAAATACGGTGAATATTGCTCATAACTAACTCCAGCATTAACGGAATATATTAATTATATGGCATTGTTTGGAAATAGCTCAATACGTAGGACTACGTAACTAATAGGAGTCTGGGGTTGGCTGATTGACAGTATTAAAGTTAGGTTCTAGAATTTTCCCTGCTTTAACAATCGTCTTGATATAATGCCAAAAATAATTGCCATTGCAGGAATGGGACTTTGTGGAAACGCTATTTTCTGTCGGTTAATTCATTTGTTGTCGACTCTAAAATATCCTGATAATGATATTACCCTATTAATCTTTGAACAAAATCCACGATACTTTGCTACAGGTTTTGCGTATTCAGTTGATAGTCCAGAATTCTGGACCTTAAATAATCCAGCTGATGGCTTCAAGTTTGTTTCTACTACAGTTAGTCTGACAGAATGGATCGAGACTAACTCAGCTTGGGTTCAAGAACATTATCCAAATAGAGATAAACAATATATTCCTCGTGCGCTAGTGGGGGATTATTTACGTGCCCAATATGAGAAGCATAAAACTCTGGCTCAATCATTAGGGATAACAGTTAAAGAAATTTTCTTGCCAATTTCAGATATTCATCAACTTAAAGAAGGAAACTATCAAATAACAGCTGCAGATCAAATTTATATCTCTGATGGACTTTTTCTAACAACTGGACATTTAACAAATCCCTTTTTTTATACTCTCGAGAATCAACCAGGTTTTCTCCGTTTTGAAAACACGACTGGAAATTCAGACACATGGAATTTAGCAGATGATGTTTATATTATTGGTGGTCAGGCAGCATTCGTCGATGTTGCACTTTGGTTAACCATGAAAAAACAGTACTCAGGGCAAATACACAGTGTCACGCGAAATCCCGCTATGTTAACTACTAAAGGCAATTCAGATGGTTGTGACGTTATGACTCAGCAGGACTTATCACATAGCCTACAAAAACGTTTACCTGGTAGTTTAACTTTCGCAGAAGCCAAAATATCATTTTGGAATGCTTATCAAAAAGATGCAAAGAATCCTATTGACTCTAACCATCTCCCTAATGCTACTGAAGCGTTGCGTTATCAAATGAATAAGTTTGATCAACTTCCGGAAGATAATCCCACAATAGGTAACGTTGATGAGTTACGCGCATTTATCAAATCTTTTTACTTTGGTGCTTGTTATACTCACATGTGGCAAAGTCTGAATGCTGAAGGCAAAGAGCAGTTTCTAAAATACTTCTATTCTCTTTTAATGGCTTATTTAACTGGAATTACACCTGTGAATGCCAGAATCATGCTCCATCTCTATGAGAAAAATAGAATTATTGAGCATCATGGCTTGGCTTCTGTAAGCTATGATGTGGTAAATCACAGGTTCCAATTATTATTTACATCAGGCGAAGTCTTGCATGCTGCAACTCTTATTGATGCAACCGGATATCGTTACAAACCAGATCCCAATAGTGTCAAGCCCATGTTATTAGACAAGCTGGCACAAACCGGATTAATAAGTACTAAGACTTATGGTGGCATCCATTTAACGGATCATTATCAAGTGATCGATACACTTGGAAAGGTACATGAAAATCTATTTTGTGTAGGGCCCATAGCAAATTACAACCATCCTGTGCCTACGCCCCATTCTTCATTTATGGTTTATCGTGATGTAGATTTGGTCATGGATCAATTTGCTTCTACATTTCATGTGACTGAACATGGGTCCATCAAGTCTACCCCTGAATATTTTCAATAAAACGCTCTAGGTTTTCTATAATTGATAATAGATTCTTATTTAACTGGCTAACTTCTTTATCGGGTAAATTACCAGCAGACAAATTCTGCATCAATATCCCTTGCTTTTCTAATTCACGACAAGCATGTTTCGCTTTTTCAGTAAGAAAAAAATGAGTGCAGCGTTTGTCCTGTTTACTTCGAACACGTGTGATAAGCTGGTCTCTTTCCATCTTATCAAGTATACCTACTACCGTAGGTTGTTTCAGTCCCGCGCTTTTTGTGAGCTCCATTTGCGTTTGGCCGTCCCGTTCCCACAAGCGAACCAGAAAAATAGTCTGACTATAGGTCACACCAAGTTCTTCAAGGTTGAGATTTGAAACACGTTCAAATAAGCGAGCTGCTTTTTTAATCAAGACGCCAGTATGTTCATTCAAGTTAAATGTCATGGATCATTCCTTTTTCCGCTATTATATAGGGACCTATATATATTGACAATATCGTATACCCTTACTATCATGGCTGCACTTTTTGTGTTTATAAAGGGATTTAATGATGTTCAAAATAAACTACAGCCTATTCATTGCTCTATCGATTTTCAATGGCCTCACTTATTCCTCTTCTATCAACACTACGTTAGCTGTTGTTGAAGAAAATGCCGATCGTATCAGTTTCTATAACCCCGATACAGGTACAAGAAAAGGTAGTCTGAAACTTGCCTTCCTTCCTCATGAGATTGCTGTTACAAAAGATGGAAAGACGGCTTATGTCAGCAATTTTGGTATTAGAGACTACGACAGTGGCTCTGGTGTACCCGGTGTTTCCATTTCCGTTATCGATTTATTAAATCAAGTCGAGAAATATCGACTATTTACTTTTGAATCACTAGAGAACAAAGACTATTCAGACATCGATAGCGCGCCTCATGGTGTTAAGTTAAGACCTCCTTTTGAAAAACAACTTTATGTTAATGTGGAAAAGGGTGGAAAGATTCTCGTCTTCGATGTTGATACCAAAACCATCGTCAAAAAAATTGCGGTTAGTCCTAATACACATAATCTGTTTTTTTCTAATGATGGAAAAACTTTGTGGTTAATGGCGGGTAAAGATGGCGTCATTCGAATCGATCCTGATTCAGGAATAATTACTGGAAGCCTCACATTGCCCTCAGCTGTACGGGGTTTAAAATATACGCCAGATAATCGTTCCTTGATGGTATCGGCTGTCAATCAGATCGTCTTTATTGATCCCGATACCCTCGCCATAAAAAAGCAATTAACTAATTTGAATCTAGGGCCGATTCTTTACTCAGATATTACGCCTAATCAAAACTATGTATTAGCACCCGCGCCCTTTGATCACCAAGTTGCAGTGATTGATGTTAATTCAGGCCAAGTGATAAAACGATTAGTCACCGGATTAAATCCAATTAACGTTTTAATTGACTCAGAGGGTCAATATGCTTATGTGTCTAACGCAACGGACAAGCATTTATCTAAAATAGATCTACATAATTTTGAACTCATCTCTATTCCAACCCATGCGGGACCAAATGGTTTAGCATTCATCCCTGAGTTTACCCCAAGAACACACAAAAAACTGCGCATGGGGGTTGCTTTACCATTAACAGGGGAAGATGGTTCTAAGGGTCGTGAAATGCTAAGAGGATATGAATATTGGAAAAGTACCATTATCAAAAGCGGCGGACTTTTAATTGACAATCAAGTTTATGATCCCGATATTGTTTATCTAGACACTGAATCCCAGAAAGATAAACTCAAAAGCCTGACTCAGGAATTGCTCAATCAATATCAAATAAAAATATTGTTATCTACCTATGGTATTGATAATTACAATCTTGAAAAAGAGATAGCAGAAGCAAACCAAATTATCCTTACCCCAGCACCTGGAGAAGAAATACTTTGGAAACCTGATACTATTGCTCGGGGTTATGATTATTTTGTAACAACAAACCTTTATGAGAAAGGCTATGTTACACAGTACAATTTTAAACCCACCTCCTGGTCAGCAATGGCATCCGTCATCGGATTGAAATTCCAAAATGCTTCTCAAACAGCAAATACTTTAGATTATCAACAAATAACCACTTTATTAAATGAGGGAGATTTTCACCTATTTTATCCCTAAAACCTCATACAAAGTGGATAGAACTGAATCGATATATTAAGGATTATTATGAAACTAAAGATCGAACATAGCTATGTTGAAATATGTAAGCGATTATCTCAACTGACAACGCCCTTAATCTGTGATGCTTTACCCAGTGTGCGTCTCATGGATTCAGATATTCATTCTTTTAACACATCGCCACAAACAAGAATTGTAGGAAGAGCTTATACAGTTAACTCGGCTCAAGATTCTTTATCTACCATGCAGGCTTTGGATGACTTGCCTGATTTTATGCTTGCCCTTGGTTGTTCTGATGACCGAGTTCCCATTATATTGGTTATCGCTTCCTGCGGCACCAAGCTTGCTATAGCAGGTGGCATGTGTGCAGATGTAGCAAAAACGAAGGGTTTTGGTGGCATTATTACTGATGGAAATTGTCGAGATGTTTCTGAAATCAGAACAACAAATATCCCTTTTTTTGCTAAGGGACAATGCGCCAAATCAGGAAGTAAAAATAAAATTGGCAGTATACGAAAACCAATCAATTGTGGTTCTGTTGAGGTAAATCCTGGTGAGCTGATATTTGCTGATGAAGACGGCATTATTGTCATGAATAAAGAAGAAGCAGTTAATGCTATTAATAAAGCAGAAGAGATTAAGGAAAAAGAAGCGCTAGCACTGACTCGAATTCATGAAGGTGCTCGTTTTGATGAAATTTGCAATCTAAAAGAACACATGGAAAAGCTAGAAAATAATGAGACATCCAATCTAAAGCTAACTGTTTAAAACTAAGGAATTAAAATTATGTTTTTCCATTCCAAGATGATTTTTATGTTATTTATTTTATTAGTGTGTACTCAAGTACTAGCACATAATGAAGATTATGTATTCGATCCTAATGATCCACATCACAGTCTTTATATTCCTGATGCAACGATGAGATCTCCTGCTATTTTATTATTGCACGCGAGTACCGGTATCGAAAAAGTGAATTATGATTGGGCCACCCGATTAAAAGAGCATGGATACGTAGTCTATATGATAGACAGTTTTAAACCCAGAGGTTGGGAAGATCGTCGCTCAGTAGGCTGGGAAAGAGCAACACAAGCACAACTTGGTGATATCGTTCCTGCCTATGAATATCTTAAGCAGCTTCCTTCTGTTGATCCTGATCGAATAGGACTTTTGGGATTCTCTATGGGAGGCTTTGATGTATTGAAAATCATGGCGTTATCACAACAAGATCCGCAACCTTACCAAAAGCTCTCTTTTAAAGCAGCGGCTTCTTTTTATGGCGTATGTCATCGACTTGAAGAAGGAACAAAACTAAGGGCAATCACCAAACTATTTATTGGGGAAAATGATGATCGTGCAACTACCCAAGATTGCGTTCAGTTAGTCAACCAAAGTACTGGTAGCAATCAAAATGTTTCCATCCAAATTTATGAAAATGCATTGCATGGATTTGATAACTTTGAGTTTCCAGTTTCAAAAGAAGTTATTGACGAAAAAGGAGAACATTATCATATTGGTTTTAATGAAGCAGCAAGAGCACAAGCATTGAAAGATTTACCCGAATTTTTTGATGGCTATCTCAAGATAAACCCTGAGAATAAATAACCAATGGTGTTTTATGATTATTAATATNNTATAAGTTTGCTTCTATCAATTATTAACAATAGCTATGCATTTATTGATGAGCAACAAAAAATGAATAAACAAATAGTTACTGAGTTTTATAATAAAGCAATTAATCAAAAAAATTTTGAAGCAGCATCAAAGTACCTGGGAGCAAATTATAAACAACATAATCCTGCTGCCGCTGATGGACCTGAAGGTTTAAAAGCATTTATTCAATATTTAATTGAATATTATCCTAATTCTCATAGTGAAATTAAAAAAATTTTTACTGATGGGGACTATGTTATTCTTCATGTACATTCTATTCGTGAGCCTGGCACTCGGGGTAGAGCTATTTTTGATTTATTCAAATTAGAAGACGGGAAAATCATAGAGCATTGGGACGCAATACAAGATATTCCGGTAAAATCAGCTAATTCAAATAGTATGTTTTAATATCACAATAATGAGCCACATCAATAATTAAAAAATAAGATATGCTTGCTCAATAGAATAAAAAATTTATTATTTCATGTTAAGATGTGCAGCTTTATAAATAAATTTACCACATAGTGACTATTATGAATCCACGTTCTATTCAATTAACTCAAAATTATGGGGGACCGCTCCATTATCTCGGAAATAGGTACCTTACTCTTCCAGATTTGACAGGGCATATGTCCCCTAATACTAGCTGGTTGAATGAGCATCTCTCTGTATTATTGGCGAATAATAATGGTCAAAAATACAAGAAAGCAATCGAACCTTTTGCAGGGTCTGCTTCCTGGAGTATGGCCGCAATGGAGATCGATCTTGCAGAGGAATATATCATCAATGACAGCAATAAAATTCTTATTAATACACTTCAATTAATTAAAGACAAACCAGATCTAATCAAAGAACCCTATGCAGCATTAGTAGAAAAATATGATGCCTCATTATCAAAAAAAGATTTTTTCCTTGAAGTGATTGGGAATTACAACCAAATAACTGATGAAGAAAAAGCATTACTGCTCCCTTTTATCATTAATCATTCATGGGGTGGAATCCTTTTTTATGATAAGGAATTAAACATTATCTACCGTGAAGGTGAACTATTTGAAGGAAAAAAAGCTGATAGATTTCTTGAGAAAGCGAATTTGTCTTTGGAAATGTTTTTAAGTGAAATTGACCGAGTATCTATTCTACTCAATGCTAATCGAGTTACCTTCAAAAGCGGGGATTTTATGGAAGTGATTTCGATTGCGTCACCTGGTGATTTTGTGGCGCTGAATCCTCCTTATCCAGAGAATGAACATTCGACGCTTGAAAAAGCTGGGATGTATATTGAACTTTATTCGCCTGAAAAACTGCACCAGAATTTGGTGCAAATCATTAAAGATCTTGAAAGCCAAGGTATTCATTACTACATGACTTATGGATTTTATAATCCAAAATTCAGAAAATATGTCTTGGCTAATGAAAATCATCAACCAATTAATTACTTTCGTGTTCTAGGCTATAAACATTGTGCTTTTGGAATAGGCCTTGATCAGATGTATTTTACTTCCCAATTTTCAATTCCCAAAGGTATAAATATATTCAAAGCGGAGGATGTTTTGGGTGCACAAGATTTAACAGCTGAAGAAGCACTTGAACAATTTAAGCAGCTTTCCAAAAAATGTTTTGCTGTGATTTACCGAGCCTTTATTAAGCCGGGGCTTGAGATGGAGTATCAAAAGGCCTGGCATCAGGTTGCTTCCTATTTTGTGCAATATCGCGGTGCGTTAGGTTCTTGCCTGCATAAAACTAACGATGGTATGTGGCTTGCCTATTCTCGTTGGCCTGATAAAGCAACTCGAGATGCTTCTTGGCCAGGCGACAATGCCCCATCTGAGATGTTACCCAAGGAAATAAGAAAAGCCGTTGTAACTATCCAAGAGTGCATCGATCAAACGCAAAAACTACCTGAAATTACTATGGAAGTTGTCAATGATTTATTGTATTCAAACTAATTTTAGAAGATGTAACTCATGAATCAATCGCAAATAAATTACCAACTAGAGCTTGTTATAGACGCTAAGCTATTAGAACAGCAAGATAAAATTATTCGTGATGGGATAGTAAATTTTAACGCTCCTTTTACGGGAACCAAACCAGAGCGTTATTCAATCTATGTGAAAGATAACGAGGATATTATTGGCGGAGCTATCGTGTACGCTCATAAAAGTTCAGTATACGTTGATGTCCTCTGGGTTAAGGAAGAATACCGTGGTCTTGGTATAGGTGCTCAACTATTATGCAGCGTTGAAGCCGAAGCAATTAAGCGAGGTATTCCAGCATCAACATTAGATACTTTTTCTTTTCAAGCAGAAAGATTTTATTTAAAACAAGGCTATCAGCACATAGGGACAATTAAAAATTATTTAGAAGGACATGATCGGATCTATTTTAGAAAACAATTGTAGAAAGAGTGGGGCGTATCCCCCATAAGAGAGTATGCCTTGAAAAAGGAACAGAATAAACGAAGCATCTGTTCTCCAGAGTTGAATTTTTATTGGAACTAATCATAAAAGTTCATAAATAAATTAGAAAGGAAAAGGAGGTAGCTGATTCTTATCTCTAAGCCAGAATGGATGATGCCACTCCTCATAGATGGAAACGGGCATATTGCTTTGCTTAAATTCATCAAAAGATAAGTCGCAAAGAAACCATTTAAGGAATTCCGCGCAAGTTTCAGGACTTATTAATTGACCGGACTGATAAGCCTCATCAAACATTTTATGTAAATGAAATGAAGTCGTTTCTCTTAAAATTTTTTGAATTCCTGTATCCACTTCCCCTGGAATAACACAAGACACACCAATATTTTTCTCTGCTAGCTCTTTTCTCACAATAGCAGTTACTTCATCCAAACCCGCTTTGCTGGCACAGTATGTTGAACTTTCTTTAAGTTTCAGAGTAGCTGCTCTTGATGTAACAAATAAAATCCGAGACTTCTCAGGCATCTGTGCGGCAAGAAGTGCCGTAAGTTTCATTGGAGCTAATAAATTAACCTGAAAAACTTCGTCAATACTGTCACAATCATATTCGGTCAATGGACGTGGAGGACTTTTCATTCCTGCATTTTGAACTAAAAGATGAAGCGGCATTCCAGAATCATTAATAATTTTAGCAACCTGTTCGATATCACTATTGCGAGTAAAATCCGATTGAATGGGAACAAAATGAGGAAATAGCGCTTTAGTATCCTCTAAGCTGCTCACATCCCTCCCTGTTCCATAGACAACCCAGCCGTCACCTAAAAGAATTTTAGCAAGTTCAAGACCAATTCCATGGCTGGCTCCGGTCACTAATGCAGCGTTATTATTGTTGATGTTCGTCATGAAGCATTCCTTGAAACTTAAGTTACTTTCGTGCGGTATGGTAATCAAAGTTGGCGAAAGTTAAAAGGTTATTCCTAATTCATGTGTTACTAATTGAGTTAATTCTGGAATACTCGTCTTGACTTGAATAATAGTAGGTAAAACCTGAAGAACCTGCTCAATACCAATGTCCTGCTGCTCTTTATCAGAACTAAAAGAACGGTTTATATTATATACTAGCCAATTGATCCAATTGCCAAGAACACCATAAAAAGCAGCTTCCAAATGATCTTGATTTATTGTTATTCCAGAAGACGCATATGTTTTTAGCATTTTTATAAATAAAGTTTTATTAAACAGCGGAGTAGTAATTCCACTCCAATCAAGAGCACAATTGACTATTTCATAAGTGGGATTAAGTTTTCGCGCAGACTCCCAATCAATGAGAAATGGAGTATCATTTTTATCCCATAAAACATTTTTTTGATCCAAATCACCATGGCTTACTACACTACTACTTTGTAAAATAGGTATTACTTTTTGATAGATATCGTTAAGCTCAATTATAACTCGTTGATTACTTTTTAATTGCTCCTTAAACACCAAATTTTTGCTTGCTGACTGGTCTATTAACACACTAATTTTTTCATTGGGATGAATATCAAATTCTTGAGCACTTAGCTGGGGAACATTAAGATTAATACGATGAATTTTAGCCAAAAGAGTGGCTATTTTAAGCGCATGCTCCTCAGATATAGCGTCTTTATCCAATGCTTTAGATGTTACCCAAGGGTAAACAAGAAAAGCCTCATCTTCTGAGAGGATTAAGTAATGATTTTCTAATTTTAAAGCATGAACTGCGGGAATAGTACGCTGGGAAAATTGGAAGGCTATCTCTTCTGTCAATTCATATTGGGATTTAATTTCTTCAGTCAATTGGATGCTGCTATTGAGTTGTTTTACAGCAAATTGTGAGCCATTGCACTTCAGATACCACATTTTATGTAAAAGACCGCCATAGACTCTTTGAGGCAAGTCAAAAGGTTGGTTCATCTTTAATTTTTTACAGATTGTTTCTAGTTGACTTCTATTCACTATGAGCCACCTTAAGAATGCCTTGTGTCTCTGACTCTTCATTAAAAAATTTAACAAAAAATGTTTTGCTTAACTTGGGATTTTTTTTATTGATTCTCGTAAATTCCGGCATAAAACCGCACTTCTTATAAAACTCTGGGGCTTGAAAAGCACTGGTCACTAAATTGATATTATTAAAGCCCTGGCCTTTGAAGTGATGTTCTAGAGCAAGGAATAACTGCTTGCCATACCCTTTACCACGATAAGCACTGTCTACCCAAATATCATCCACATAAATTTCTGAAAAGGCTGTAAAGGCATTAATCACACCAAAAACTTCCCCTTGGGCAGAAGAAATGGTTACTGAAAAACGTCGATAATTGACGTCAATACCATGCTGAGCCTCATAGGCAATAAATCCATTTGTCATTCGTTTTTCCGTAGCTTCATCAAGTTCATCAACAAATTGGATTTGATATTCTTTCTTGCTTTCTAAAGGCTTGCTGCATTCAAGTGCTGTACTATCAAAACGAAAAATAACTCGTTGCGGTTGATGCGGATCATAATTGATTGTTTTAATTTCTTCCTGATAATTGCCCGCTGTAACGCTTGAAATAGCCTTGCGCCAAAAGTTAAGTCCTCGCTTGTTTTCTGGAATCACAGAAACTTCCCATAAGCCTGGGTGCATTTTCCAAAGTTCAGAGGAAACCAAAAAACCTAAACCTTTGCCTTGAAACTTAGCAGCAATGAAAAACTCGCCCATATTCCACTCAGTATCTGGGTAAATTCCTTCTTGATTTAATAGGGCAAAACCTGCTAATTCATTACCTACTTTAATCAAGAAGGCTTTTCTTGTCGGCTCTTCAAAGTAATTTTTAAAGTCAAAGCTTTCATACAGGCCATCGGGAGGCAAAGCCCAATCATCTGAAATAAAACCACAGTCACGCGAGAGTTCATATACATAAAATCGTGCCATGTTTTGGATGGTAGGATAATCATCTAATGTTGCTATCTCAACTTTTAAAGTTGAGTGTAATTCTTTGATGTTCACAGCATTTTCCTTAAATACAGTTTCGCCATATGACCTTCATTCTGATATCCAAGCGATTTGTAAAAATCATGGGAGCCCTCTTTGGCTCGCCTAAGTCCCGATGTCAAATCAATGATACAGGGACTAAACTTCCTGGCAAATTCCTCAACAGTAATCATAAGCTTTTTACCTATTCCTTGATTACGATAACTTTGGTCGACCACAAGGCCTTCAATATGAAACCTTGTTATTTCGGAAACAAAAAGATAGCTCTTAGACCAAGCAATCCAACCAACAACTTTTCCTGCAATTTCCGCAAGAAGAACACCGTAATGCAGTTCACTAGTAAATAGCTCAAGTCGTCTTTGCAACTCTTCAGGCGATTGTGGATAACCCAATTGCTCCATTAAAGGGTGAAGATGTTGAACATCATCAATTAATGCTTTGCGGATAATCAGTTCAGAAGACACTTTATGACTCCAGATTGACTCTATCCCCGATTAGATTAGGAGATGAAATCACCAAAAAAGAAACCCCCAAATTTCCGGAACTATTTTTCACTTTATGGGTTATCCCTGCTTTAATACTTATTCCTTCCTGTTCCTGTAACACCCGTTCATAATCTTCAAACTCAATAACCAATTGCCCTTGCAAACAATAAAAAAATTGTTCTGTTTCCTGATGATAATGTTTTACCTCGCAACTTCCTGCGGGCATCGTTTCATAAAGAACGTTAAACTGACCATTATTTTTTAACCACCATCCATCAGAACCTTGTCCCCACTTAAAATGAGGCGCATTGTTTATTGAGACAACCTCTTCTCTCACTACAGATTCTAATGTAGGCGATTTTAGGCTTTGGCTTAAGCTCAAGACTGAATCATCATTTAAGAGTCCGATGTCTGTTGTTTCCTGAAATTCTTTACGCAAAAAATAAAAAACAGAGTTTTTCTGAAACCCATGCCGCTCAAATTCAAGTTCGAAACCTAATTTTTTATAAAATTCTATTGCTTCCCAATCCATAGTGTTAACTGTTGCAAAAGCACAGCCTTTCTCATTACCGTACTTCAATGCCTCTTGCATGAGCTTTGTTCCCCATCCTTGATGTCTGATGGACTCACTCACCCAAAGATTATCGACATGAAGTCCTCCATAGAGTGTTCCACCACTACAACCACCCACAATGCTATTGTCTGCATCACGAATAAAGCATGCAAAGAAATCTAAAGACTCGAAGCCCCTTGCTTGTTTGGCGTACGCCTTAATCCCATTCGTTAATATTTGAACATTATCAGGGTTTGGATTTTCTAAAAACGATAATTTTAAAGTCATTTAATGTATTCCACTGTAGGAGGCCAGGCACCATGCCCCACATAAATTGCCTCATCACTGCCTGACCAAGGTGGCATAGTAACGCAAATAAACACCAAATCTGCTGCATCACTTCGATATTGAAAATGTGTTCTCAAAGGAATATCGATGCTGACTCCAGCAGTTAAAGGAGTAATGCTCTCTTCATCGTTCAACTTACGCCAAATTGCACCCTCACCAGAAAGGACATGCCAAAATTCAGATACAGTTTTATGACGAACTGCTTTGGAAATTGTTCCTGCCTTCAAAGTACAGTGAGCCATTCCACCTAAATGATTATTCATCAGCAATCGAACTTCAGCTCCTGCTGGTGAAGTGTGTTGATATTCTTTAGGTATTTCTTGGGTTTTCATTCATCACCTCAATTATTTTCTGCATTCAAAAACAATGCTTTCATCTGCTTCTTCAGGCGACGCCCGTCGATCAAAAGCTTTAACCATTCGTACCCCACTAAAACCAATCTCAGTAAGCAAATTAAGTAAGAAAGAAGTATCTTGATAAATGCGAATTTTGTATTCCTCAACCTCTGTTTGCACTACACGGTTGTTATCAACCAATTCATATTTGCCAATAGAGTAACATACTTCATTATTAAGCATGGCTAATTGGCTGAGTACTATAAGCGTTCCATCTTCTTTAGGCCATCTTGAACCTCTCCATATACCTAATTCTTTAGGAACTGCTTGAAGTGTTTCTACTTCAAATACAAATAGTCCTTCATCTTCCAAGTGTGCAAAAATGGTTTTTAAGGCTTTTTGGATATCTGCCTTTTCTGTGATTAGACCAAATGAACCACTGGGTATAAAAATCAAAGAGTATTTATCGGATTGATTTAAATCTTCAATAAAACCATGCCAGACTTTTGGCCTAATGTTTTTACTAGTAGCTTTTGCATGCAGTCGCTCTAGCATCGGCTGACTTGCATCAAAGCCGTGAACGTCAAATCCTTCTGCAGCCAAAGGCAGTAAAAAGCGACCTGTGCCGCACATAGGTTCTAAAATCAAGCCTTTAGCCTCTGCAGCATAGTTTTGATAGAATAAGTATTCATCTTGTGGTGCATAGGGTTTACTTAAATCATATACTTCAGTACAAAGGCTCTGATAAGTATCTAGTTTTTTCATAGGTTCCTCATTGAAATCCAATATCATTAAATATTCGTGCTTTAGGTATCGTCAGCAAAGGCACCCCATACATACTCTTTACTTAATCCATTTTGAAAATCAGCATCGGATATAAGCGCTTGCTCTTCATAAGAAGAGCCAAAACTCTCAGGCGAATTTTTTAGTGATTCTAATCGAAATGATTTTCATAGTTCCCAGTCTTCTTGCATTACCCTTTTTATCTTCATAAACTGATCTCCATCAACGTTACAGGATGAGATTTAAATTCATCCATATCGATTTTTTTCCAACCAAGGCGCCTATAATACTCAGGTATGGTAGGATCAAGAGCAAACAAGTAAAGTTTTTCAAAGCCAAGTTCTTTTGCTTTCTCGACTGCGGCATCAACTAACATTTTTCCGATCCCCTGTTTTTGATATCTTGGATCAACCACCAAATCACCAATCCAAGGTCCTAAATCTGGCCTAACATCTTCGTTTAATTGCAAAGTACAAGAACCTACAGGAATTTCGTCATATAGCGCAATGTAAGTAAAAGGCATATCATGGTTCAGCTCTTCATAATACAAAGATTCAATTTCTTCAATTCCAATTTCTGGCATCCAGATTTTTCCTAAAACTTCATGCCAAATCTTAGCAAGCTTTGGAATACAGTTTGAGTATTGTTTTAGGTAAGCTATTGTTATCATCATAAACCTGTAAAAATGCATTATTCCTCGTGGCAAGGCGTTCCTTGATGAAATACCATTTGCCAACGATTGTGTTTGTATTGCCAGAGCGAAGAACGCAAAGAACTTTTTGAGGCGACAGTAACCTTATAAGTTGCCAACATGACTTCGGATGATAGCTCTAAAACTGAAAAATTATTAACCAAGTAGCTTTTTGGTTCTTCTTCAGGAAGAGAATCAAGGAGGTCATTCTTATTGTAAATTAAACCAGAAGCTCCATACTCGATGAATTCATCAGCAATCAATAGCTTTAGTTGTGTAATCGATCTTCTCGTTTGGGGATTTAAAAGAGAAATCTCTAACTCATAAATCAGTTGGTGTCCTTGTTTCATAGCGATTTTCTCGTCTGAAAAACGTTGAGACTTAAAAGCAATTATGCCCTATTATGAATAAAATGATATCTTTAGGGAGCATAAGCTATTTTAAAATGAACTAAGATTTTACCACAGTTGCTCGATAGTTTTTACAGAGTGCTCGGTGTGTGCTTGGGGTGCAGCACTCAATCGGTTGGAGATTGAGACGACATCCCGATAGCGAATTAAATCATAAATGATAAAAGTTATATCTTTGTAAACAGAGTTGTCAGGATCTTTTTTAGTCGCAAAACATTACTAAGAACAATTGTCCTAAACGACTAGCATCCTCTTCCTCCAGATAGAGGTTTCCCTTATAAACGTGGACTAATGTTTCAACTGGTAAATCAAGAACATAAGCTAAATGTTCAATATTTGATTTACTAAATCGCAGTAAAACTTCAATCCATAGTTTTTGTTTACATTTATTTTGAGCAAAATTAAATCGAAAGCCATCGTTAAATTCAACAATACATCCCATGTTAAAACTCCGTGTAAATATTATGACAACATGGTGGAGTATAAAATGTTCAGCAAGATATCCTATCCCCAAATTTGGGTATTTTACGATAATAGTCCTAAACGAAATGCTTTTGAGACCGCTTCGGTAATATTAACGCAGTTCATTTTAGTTCGTATTGATTTGGCATGGGTATTTACTGTTTCACTGGATAGATGGAGATATTCAGAGATTTTTTTTATAGTCATACCCTTGGAAATCATAGTTAAGCATTGCAGTTCTCTTGGTGTGAGTTGGGATAGTGTTTTTTTAACTGCTTTTCGCATAATTACATTGTTTCTGAACTCTTGATCATTAAACAGCGCTAACCATTTTTGATTTGGTAGAGCCGTTTTTATTTCAGGCAACATCGCATCCAGAAAAAGGCATATAAATTGTTCAAACGTATCTCTGACTTGGTAGTAAAGCTTTTGGGGATCTGCTATTTTTTCAGAATGATAAGCCTCTACAATTAAATCACATTCATCGCATTGACGAATCATAGCGAATGTGGTGTTTAATCTGTAACGGGCTTCCAATATTTGAATAATGGGAATTTGCATCGCATCATACTTTATATCTCGCTGAATGAAAAACTCTTTACCATTATAAATACTGTGGTCGTGATCAACATCTCCACGATACAATCCTTCAGTTCTATACGGAATAGCCCAAAGATATAGATTGGAAATGTAATATCGTTGACCGCCGTGAAAAAGCATTGAAATGGAAAAATTAGATATTTCTTTTGGGCAATTTAATTTCTCAGTTAAGTGATCAATTTTAGCACGAAACCGAATTGAGTCTGATAACTCATTATAATCATTTAAGTTAACACAAATAGTTCCATCTTCATCAACGCTATGCATTGCTACACCTGTAACAGCAGTAGTACTTACAGCCAATCGTTTAATATTTGGTTCATTTTTTCCGGTTGCTCCAACATAGCCATGTGGCCACATTGCTCAATATAAATGAGTTTGGAGTGTTTTATATTCTTTGCCATATGCTCTGAACGCTCAGGAGGCATGACATTATCTTCTTTACTGGCTATTAATAGTGTCGGACATTCAATTAAAGGTAATAAAGTTGAATGATTTGGTTTATTTAAAATGGCGTTGAGTTGATTTTTATAATTCTCAACCCCAACCTCCATTGCCATTTCTTGGGCTAGAGGCAATAGCTCCTTATGCTTTTGTTTATCAAAAATTGAATTTTTAAAGATGAGCTTGATTAAGAAATCAAATTTTCCTTTACTCATTAAATCAAGTGAGCGTTCACGCTCTAATCGACCTTTTTCAGATACTAATTTGGCCGCAGAATTAATTAAAACAAGTTTCTCTATGCTATTTGGAATATGCCGGTACAATTCAAGGGCAATATAACCCCCCATCGAAAATCCAATTAAAGTAAATTTTTTAGGGGCATGTGGAATGAAACGATTAGCTATTTCTTCAATCGAATCGCTGTCAAGCACATCAACGTACCTTAATTTTTTGTCCTGCTGAAAAAAAAGTTCTTGTTGCTTCCAGATCTTTGGAGTTGCTAACGCTCCAGGAATAAGTACTATATCCATGTTCATAGTTTATGATCACATTATTTACAACCCTTATTAAGATATCCTATGGTGACAATAATTCAAGCAAAATTCGAGCATTTGAATCAAATTTATGCAATAATCCTGGAACTGGCAAAGTATGAGAACATTCTGGATAAAATTAAAATAACGGAATTACAGCTTGGTGAACTTCTTTTTTGTGATAAGCCTCACCATTTCATCGGTGTTGCTTTGGTGGAAGAAGAAATTTGTGGTTTGGTGATGTTTAATTACACCCAAAATAACATTTGCGTCAATGTAACGCGGGGAATTTATATTGAGAATTTATATGTTTCTCCTAAGTATCGGCGTCAAGGTATTGGGTGTGCTTTATTCAAGTATGCTGCATGTAAAGCAGCTGCTTATAACTGTTCAAGAATAGAGTGGTGGGTATCTCGAAATAACCGAGAGGCCAGGCATTTTTATAAAAAAATTGGTGGGGTCGCTTTATTAGACTGGCAAATATTTAAGTGCGACCAAATGGGTATTAATAACTTGTTGAGCATAGGAGTTGCTGATGAACATATCCTCTTCGAGTAAAGCATTATTCGCTGGAGTTTCTGGCACTGCATTACAATGGTATGATTTTGCGCTGTTTGGCTATTTCGCGCCAATTATTGCAGCAGCTTATTTTCCTAACGACAATCAATTTGCTTCGCTTTTAAGTGCATTTGGTGTATTCGCTGTTGGTTATTTATTGGCACCAATTGGTTCACTATTTTTTGGCTATATTGGTGATCAGTTCGGAAGAAAACGTGCTTTAACTCTAAGTATTTTAGCAATGGCTATTCCTACGGCTTTAATAAGCGTCGTTCCTTCTTACCAATATATTGGAATCGCAGCACCTCTACTTATTACTTTGTTAAGGGTTATTCAAGGTTTTGTCGCAAGTAGTGAATTTACTGGCTCTGCTATTTTTCTTGTTGAACATGCTAAGCTTGAAAACAAAGCATTTTATGGTTGTTTAACCAGCTCAGCTTACAGTACTGGTTTGATAATGGCTGGCCTGGCAGCCTCATTCTTTACGGCTTCATTTATGCCATACTGGGGATGGCGAATCGGTTTTGGATTGGCTTTGATTGCTGGTATTTTGATTTTTTATTTACGAGCCCATGTTGCTGAAACGCCTGAATATGAACATATTGCGCAACATGATAAAAGAAGTTTGCCTTTTCTGGCGGCGCTAAAAGAAGCGCCTCTGGCAGTAGTTGGCATTATAGGGATAGCATGGTTGGTGAGTATCATGACTTTTGGAACTTATGTGTTTACTGCAACGTACCTGCATAGTTATTTTCATATTTCACTTGGTTTAGCTACCTTAATTATTACACTGGCGTTGGCAGTTGATGCCACACTTGAACCATTTATTGCTTTGTTAGCAGACAAAATCGGATTATTAAAAGTAGTTCGATGGGGTATGGTGGGCATGTTGCTTTTGAGTATTCCCATTTTTATTCTACTTGCCACCGGAAATGTAGTTTTGATCGCTATAGGATTAGTTTTCATGTCTATTTTGATTGCTATTACTTACGCACCACTCAATGCCTATATGGTTTCTCTATTTCCTCATCAATATCGTTATAGTGGGTTTGGAGTTGCTTTTAATGTAGGTATTTCATTGTTTGGCGGTACAACACCTATAGTGATGATGTGGCTGGTAAATACAACCAATAATTTTATTTCACCTGCTTGGTATTATATGTTTGGGGCAATCATAGGATTATGCTCCATAATGATTTGTGAACAAGGCCGAAGAAAATTGATACCTGTGGAATCTGCTTTAGCCTATTAAAATGAGGTATTTGTAATGTTATTGTTTAGTTCCCCTTTAGCAAAGCACAAACTTACTTTTACACGATTAAGTGATTGTATGGAATATATTCCCCTTGCAGCCAAATGGGCTGAAGAGGAATGGGGATACATACGAAACAAAGGAGTTGAATATCGTGAAGGTGTAATGCATGCGTTGAGTCATGATGTCTATATTGGCACTTATGCAGGACAACCTGTGGCGATGTTTGCTCTATTGGAACATGAATTTCCCAATTCTCGTGGATTAAGTGCACGTGAACTAATGTACGTTTATGTAGATAAAAAATATCGGGGGTTAGGGTTTGGCAAACAAATTATTGAAGAAGCGAAACGACTAGCGGCTGTGGTAGGCTCAGATTTGATTTTGCTAGATACGCTAAAACCCAGTTTAAATCGATTATATGAAAAGCATGGTGCAAAAGTTGTTTGTGAAGGTAGTTTGTTCTCCCATCCAACGGAGATGTTAACTATGCGAGTTTAAGAAATTCGCAATAGTGTTCATTTAGTATTTATTTTACCGAGAAAGGTTTCAAAAAATGGGTTATTTGTAGCATTTACAATGCAGTGGAGATTATATTATTGTTCCCATGGCAATTTAGGTGTGGTTTGAAATGGGGTAATAGAGCTTTTATTGGCATTTGTTTCTATTTTTTCTGGGAGTGAGGATTCTTGCTCGGAGGAATTTAATTTTTCTACCTCTTTTTTTCCTTCCTGTTCTTCTTGCAGGTGAGGATTAGGGCTAGGGAGGGTCTTAATGCCGAAACTAGTATTTTTTCCACCTAACTCTGTTAAATTTCTTGCAAAACCCCATTTAGGAAAAAAATAGTTAGCTGCATGTTGGATTTGCATTGCTTGAGGGATAATTTGCTCTGCGAGAATATGCCCATTATGAGAGTTGGCGAAAAAAACAACAGCATTTTTCTTATCTTTATCCTGCAAATCTATTACAACCCAGGCTCTGAAATCATTCATGTCGCCTGAATGATAAGCTGTGATAACTCTTCCTTCATCATTTGTTTGTAGTCCCCAACCTATACCCCAAGCAATATGTTCCAGAACAGGATCTGGTATGCTCCCCTTAGCAACTCCAATCATTCCCGCCAGACCTTTATCGTTTACCATAAAGGCATGCGGAACGAAAGGATTTTCTACAGTGTTATCATTGATTAGGTGTTTAACGAAATTTGCATAATCTTCTGCTGTAGTACGTAAGGTATTCGCGGCGCATGACTCAGGTTCTTTATATTCATATTGTAAGACAATCGCATTAATCAAATCCAAATTAACTGAAGATTCACCTACGGCGGGTAACATTTCAAGAATAGTTGGCACTTCCTTTTCAGGAAATGAACGATTAACCATTTTTCCACTTTCTAACCAGTATGCTGTTAAGCTCTCAACTCCATGAAGTATGACAATCTGGCCAGGTTGTATTTCATCAAATAAAGGTTCTTTATCAGCATGAAAGACTGATTCAAATATTCTTTCTGGCTCATAAGTGCTATGAGTCATATCGCAAATGTCAAATACATTTCTCTTAGCTAGCGTTTGGAGATCTGAGCCAGTTAGTTTTTCAATCACTTGTTGTAAATAAACAATCCCAACGTTCGAATACCCATGCTCTTTTTCTTTTACATCTTTTTCTTCAGGATTTTGTATGAATTGAAATTTCATTTCACCATGAGCCAGTCCTGTTGTATGAGATAATACCATTCTTGCAGTGAGCGCTTTAGCGCTAGCAATAGCTGATTCATCAGACATATTAAATTTCATTCCATCGATACTGAATTCTTCCAAAGGGAGGATATGAAAAAGAGGAGTATCTAAATCAAATTTACTCAGGTTGAATTCATCTAAATTAAATTTACCTGTCTCTGGTTCTGCTTGATCAGTTGCATTTGCTTGTATCAACTTTTGTATTAAGTAGGCAAATACTGGTTTGCTTAATGAAGCTGCTCCAAAAACTGTTTTTGGTATTACTTTTGTAGGTGGGCGATGGCCTGTTAGATCTCCGATTAATTCGAGTTCTTTAGCATCCGCTAATTTATAGCTTTCAGTGCAGCTTTTTTGCAATGTTTTAAATGTTGCTTCATTTGTTTCTGTTAATGGTATTTTTTGAACAGTTTTTGTTGTTTGGTTAGCAAAATAAAGAGCATCATTAAATAATATTAATGTGTCTTTAGTTCCAATGCCTAACTTGTGAAATTCGCATTGGGTAGGATCACTTGACATTTTGACTAGGCCGAAACCATCTGTGAGTCCTAGTGTCTCTGGTGAAATGACTCCATCACTATTAAGATAAGCAATTGATACGCCTGGGATCTGTGCTTTTCGCATGATCTCTTCCAAAAGTAGCTTTGCCATCTTTGTATAGGACATAAACTAACTCAAAAATAGACTGATAATTAATTATACTTTATCCGATTAATTATTTCTCTTTTGCTTGAACATTTTTTTTCGTAAAAATAGCGTTAAAGTTTTGCAATGGGTAGTTGGATAAGTTAATTTTTTCTTATAATTAGGCCATTATTCATAAATTTGAATTTGGTATTCCTCATGAAAAAAGATAAAAATCAGCATTTCACCAAACAGACTACCGAGGGTGAACCAAAAATCTCTTCAGCTGCGTTAACAATACAACTATTGAACAAAGAAAAAGAGAAAAGCAAAGAGGCAGAAAAAAAAGAGTCTGCTGCTGAAGCTGCAAAAGTGCGCTGTCGGACTTGTTTTAAAGAAATTGCGCCTAAACGCCTTTGTTCTGGACATGGCGGAGGAGGTGGTGGAAGTGATAGTACCACCTCTAATAAGACAACCGAAGAAAAATCTAGTCTTGGTGAAGATAACTCTCTAACTAACCAAACTAAAGCAATTGAGACTCCAGGTGGTATAATAGGTGAGTTTGGTTCTGAAGAATTTGATTTAGAGTCTAGTTTTGACCCAGAAATAATTGCGGAGTTGATTGACAAAGGGTTATTGTTGGTTGAGAGTGATCGCGAATCAATGACCCTTACCATTAAATTACTTTGTGATCCTAATGAATTAACTGAAGAACAAAGAGAAGAATTAAAAAAATTCATGACAGCGATTATAAAAGAATTTAATGAGTTTAAAGAAGAAAACTATCTTTCTGATGATTGTGTTAGAATTACTCAAGATGAGAAAGGAAACTTACTTTCTCTACGTATTGCCCTGCCCACATTAGCCTTATATGATGCATTCATCCAACAGCTAGCAAATAATTTAGTGCCAATACCCAGAAAAGCACAAGAAAAAGATGAAGTTACGAATTATCAACGTCTTGCTCCAAATCCACTTTCGATGGAGCCCAAACCTTCTGATAAGGATGAATCCTCTAAAAGAGATAAAATTGAGGCTAATAAGGATATCGATATAGAATTTAAAAAAGCTGAGGAAGAAAAAACCTTTAACCCTTCTCCCTTCAATGTGAAACCCTGGGGAATATGATAAAGATAATGCATGTTTTATCATTGTTTTCAGGGTAGTGGTTGTTGTATTTAGCTGTGATGGATTGAAGTATATGCGCGATTAAGTGATGGTATGGAGTATTTAAATCGATTATATGAAAAGCATGGTGCGAAAGTAGTTTGTGAAGGTAGCTTGTTCTCTCATCCAACAGATGTATTAAGTATGTCAATTTGATAATTTTTTAGGAATTTTATAAGTGGCCAAAGAATTAAAAGGAAATAACCAAGTAGACTTTGCTAAAGTGCATCAAATGATTACTGAGGCTAAATCCAGGGTTTGGCAACAAGTCAATAAAACTCTTATTCAGTTATATTGGTCTATCGGACAATATGTGTCTAATAAGATAACACATGATGGTTGGGGCAAGCGTATTGTAGAAGAGCTAGCGGACTATATATCAATAGAGCTACCAACAATTAAAGGGTTTTCAGCGCGTAATATATGGAGAATGAAGCAGTTTTATGAGACTTATCATGAGAATACAGAACTGTCGGCAGTGCTGACAGAAATTACGTGGACAAATCATTTGCACATTTTGTCTAAAACAAAGTCTATGGAAGAAAAAGAGTTTTATCTGCATTTAGCTGCCAAACATCATTACTCTGAGCGCGATTTCTCAAGGTTAATAAACGTCGGAACATTTGAAAGAACAGTGCTTGCCGATCAAAAACTGTCAGCAGTGCTGACAGAATTACCTGATAGCAAGGGGAGGTTTAAAGACAGTTATGTTTTTGAGTTTTTAAATTTACCTGACGATCACAAAGAAAAAGATTTAAGACGAGCCTTGGTCGCAAACCTAAAGAAATTTCTACTTGAACTTGGTCCAGATTTTAGTTTGATGGGAGAGGAATACCCTTTGCAAGTAGGAATGAAAGACTTTCGCGTGGATTTATTGCTTTTTCATCGCGCGCTTAACTGTATGATTGCAATAGAATTAAAGTGCACTGAATTTAGTCCTTCGCATTTAGGACAATTACAATTTTATTTAGAAGTATTGGATAAAAACATAAAGAAAGCACATGAAAATCCAACGATTGGTATATTAATTTGCAAAACGAAGGATGAGGAGGTTGTTCAATATGCGATGAATAGACATGCTTCTCCAACGTTAATTGCAGAGTATGAAACCAAATTAATCAGTAAAGCTGTATTGCAAAATAAGTTACACGAGTTTGCATTACAGTGGGACAATGATGAATAGTAAGTATTCCAAATAAATTATTTTTCAAAAAATTAAAGAAAAACAATTGAACCAAAAAACACGATATGTTTAAATAAAACAACATATCGTGTTTTTTGGTTTTTAATATGTCTACTATCGCTTTACTACCTCGGCTTATTCGTTTGAAAGATGTCCCCAAGTATATTGGCATGGACAGAAATCGATTTAATACTTTCGTAAGACCTAATCTTATAGAAATTCCTATAGGCAAACAAGGTGTAGCGTTTGATCGACTTGACCTGGATGCTTGGGTAGATCAATATAAGCAGTGTAGTGGGCGTCCAGGCGGCAAAGAGCAAAGGAGTACAAAGCCATGGGACGTAAACAAACAACAGGACTATTTAAAAGAGGCCAAGTTTGGCATATCGAAAAGCAAGTCCTTGGACATCGCATTCGAGAAAGCACTGGCGCAAAGTCGCTCCAGGAAGCGGAGCAATACTTAGCCAGGCGGATCGAAGAGATTAGACAGGCAACGATTTATGGAGTAAGGCCAAAACGCAGTTTTAAAGAAGCTGCGGTGCGATTTTTAAATGAAAATCAACATAAGGCCAGCATTGATACCGATGCAATACTCCTAAAGTCTATTTGCCCGTTTATTGGTGATTTGACCTTGGAGCAAGTGCATATAGGAACGTTGCAATCATTTATAAAAGCAAAACAGGAAGCGAAACTTAAAACGAAATCAATTAATAATACACTGGAGTTAGTTCGGCATATTTTAAACGTTGCTGCAACTGAGTGGATTGATGAGAATAGTTTAACGTGGCTTCTGGTTGCTCCTAAGATTAAATTATTGCCAGTTAAAGATGCACGAGCACCATTTCCTTTATCTTGGTCAGAGCAATCAAGGTTCTTAGAAGCGTTGCCAGTTCATTTAAATCAAATGGCACGTTTTAAAGTTAATACAGGATGCCGAGAGCAAGAAGTATGTCAATTACGTTGGGAATGGGAAAAACGTGTTCCAAGTTTAAATACGAGCGTTTTCATTATCCCTAGCCATATTAATAGGGATGGTGAATTAAGACAGCTGGTAAAAAATGGGGAAGATCGGCTGGTTATCCTCAATGATGAAGCTAAAGCAGTCATTGAGGAGGTTAGAGGTATTCATTCTGAGTTTGTGTTTTCTTACAATGGAAAGCCAATTACACGCATGAACAACACTGCTTGGCGAAATGCGCGTAAAAAAGCAAATCTCAGTGATCTGAGAGTTCATGATTTAAAACACACTTTTGGAAGAAGACTTCGAGCAGCTGGTGTAAGTTATGAGGATAGACAGGATCTGTTGGGGCATCGTTCTGGCAGGATTACTACTCATTATTCTCAGGCTGAGTTGAGCAATTTATTGGAGGCTGCAAATTTAATTATTCAAAGCCGACGAGAAAGTAAAGAGCTTACTATTCTGAGAGTAAAACAAGGTGGAACCCACACTATCCCCACAAAATCCCCACAGTGTGAAATTAGGGCAGTAGGTTAATTTAAAAATAAAGAGCTAACTATTTGATTTTAAAACGATTAAATGGCGCGCTCGGAGGGACTCGAACCCCCGACACCTTGGTTCGAAGCCCGGTAATTGAAAATTAACTTATTGAATTTATTATATAATTAATTGTCGCCACCCACTACAATTGCAGTACAGTGCATAACAACACTGTACTGATCCCCACAAAATCCCCACAGTCAAAATTCGTAGTAATTATTTACTGGAGACAATTCATTTAACTTTTTCGATTAATAAAATCCATAATTATCTTCACTGATTCATCAACAGAATATTTAGAAGTGTCTAATGTCACTGATTTGGATTGCCATGGCTCATAGTCTCGATTTAATACGTCAACCCACTTAGGTAATTTGTGCTCTGGTATATCAGTTTCTCTGGTTTCAATTCGGCGTTGATGCTCTTTGGTATTGGAACAAACTAGCTCGATTTCAATAAAAGGTTTGTTTGCATCCAGCGCTACTTTTTGCCAATCTTCGCGTGTAATTGCAATGGGATTGACTGAATCAGCAACGACAGGAAGTCCTAATTTTAGGTTGTCTAGAGCAAGAGCATAACAGACCATATAACCCTCTGGTCCAACTAAATGATCTGAGTTAGAGCGTTTTTTCAGTACTTGCTCTACTGTGTCAATTCGTAGATAAACTGCATTTAATTGTTTAGCAATTTGTTTTGATAGTGTTGTTTTCCCTGTTCCTGGAAGTCCACCAAAAATAATTAACATACATAGACCTACTTGTTAAAATAAAGCTATTAATGAATCGGGGAGCACAGTTCGATTAATGTGCCGTTAGGACAACGAATATAAGAAACAGTTTGTCCCCATGGCTTTTGCATGGGTTCTTCTATCGATTCAGCCCCTAATTCAATGGCTTTTTTGTGTGCATCTGCTACAGAATCGGTAACTAATGCGATTTCCATTCCTAAAGGTTTAGGTGATGAGTCAGCTGCTACATAGCCTTTTGTAATATTTTTTGTGCCTAAATCATGAGATGCAAAGGCTAAAACTGTTTCACCAGTTTCTAGTTCACCATAGCCAGACTCATGATAAAAACGTGTTTTGAAGCCGAAAGCGTTCTCAAAAAATGTTAAGGACTCCTTTACATCGGTAACGTAAATTATCGTATAACCAAATTTCATGTGTATCTCTTTTTTAAATTCAGAGGGTCTTATTAAATCACTAACTCGATTTATTAAAAAGCCCCAAAACAGGGGCTTTAGTAGTTAGAAAAAACATGCGTTTGACCATCTACCTCTACCGAAAAATAATCGTTTATAAAAAGATCACGAGCAAAAGCATCATAATCAAAGTAAAACTGCAAATCCTCCGGTATGGCATTGCTGTAGCAATCATCAAAAAACGCACGGGCGAAATCAACCTCGCTGTCATAAGCTCCATGATAATATTCCTCTAGCATCTTTTCAGCGTCTTCAATTGAGTAAAAGCCAAAAAGTTCAGCGCCTAACTCACCATGTTTGGCAATAAACGCAGCAAGTTTGGCAATGTCATTGATACTATCGTACTCATCAATCCGAGCACCACCGAATCCTTGAAAATCATGGGTCGCAAACTCTTCTGCTCCTTCAATTGGACTATCAGCTAGCATTTCATTAATTTCATCATAAATGCTGCTCGCATCCTGATCTGCATCAATCCATTTTCCATGTAGTATGCCATTATTATAAGACGCAAGGCATGCAACATAAATTTGGGGTGTATCCATTGAGTTCTCCTTGAAAAAGGAGTGCTACCCCTTTGCAGGAATAAAGCACTCCTGCTGAGGGTTAAGCCAAACTCAGTTGAGGTTGTCTATCATTGATAAGATAACGTAATTTTTTGCTAGCGCTCTTAATTTCATCTATTTCTTGTGCAGTAAGTTCGTGACACAAGACATCAAGTTCATTAATACAGCGAGCTAAATCAAAAAATACATATTCTTTTCTTGGAATAGTGGTGCTCATTGTTTGCATGATTTTTCTCCAAAAAACTTGGGAAAAACCAGCCCATCAGGGAAGTCTTTCCCAGAGGGGTAACAATTGTTTGAGTTGGCCATACTTGCTTACAACAAGTTTGGTTGATTCGCCTAATTTTTAAAGAACTGCCATTCGTTGATTAAAAAACGAATAGATAAGAACAGGTTTAAAACGAGATGTTTTAATGTAGTTTCACCCTGGTGGATGATCAGTGATAAATTGAGGTTCCCTGCTAACGCTCTGCCATAAGATTAGGGAATGGTAATGGCTATTCACAAGACCGATAGGTTTCGCCAGAATCTCGCTGGCTCATCAGTTGTGTTATACATTCATATCATAAACAATCAAAATATATAAATCAATCAAAACGTGTTTTTAACAAAAATTAAAACACGTTTTGGGTTATTTGAGTGTTGTATTATTAGTATATGGATTTGCTAGCCACAATAAATTTTTGTTATTGAGATGCGCGAATGGCCCATGTCAAAGCTGAGGATTTGACGTGCTTTTCGATCAATTGCCTTTTCTGCTGCATTCATTTCTTTAAATTTTTTGCCACCTTCAAATGGACATGCCATTCCTTGTTTATTGGGATCAAAGAATTTAGTCAGCTCTCTATATCGTTCTTGCGCATAGGCATGCCTTAAACCATGTAATTTACTAACTCCCATAGCTTTTGCTTGCTCTTCGTAATGGCTTAAGTGCTGTTTATACGTTCTATCAGAAGGAATAAGTGATTCTCCTACGCGAACAAACTGATAAACCTTGGCTAACCATTGCCGTTGAGCTTCATTCGTTATTTTCAATGTGCGTCCAATACCTCCTTTTGTCCAGCTGGGTTTAATGATTAAATGATTGCCATGATGAGCCTCACTTAATGTAAATTTCATGGATTCTTCACGGCGCAGGCCAAAGAGGCTTTGACCTTCTAGTGAAAGCTTAATATAAGGATCGGTGCATTTGGATAAGTCGATATGATGAATTGCTTTATTGATTGTTGAAGCATACGAACGCTTATTAATGTTGTACGCCCCATTGTCTGGTTTAACCAGTTTTGGATCGTTCAGTAAATAGGCTGTCTTTCGTAGTTTGGACATGTAGTTTTTAATTGTCCCTGTGTTTTTGCCTTCAGATTTCCAATGCTCTACCAGCACGTAGATGTGCTTTGCTTTTAATCCTTTAATGTGGCCGATTTTATACCCCAGCTTATGTAAGTCTTTTATACACCGAAAGAGCATATGGCGCATGTCTGCTTGGCTTGCATAGGAATGGCCGTGAGCTTTTTTAACCAGCTCGTTAATTGAAAATTTTGCTGCGCGCAGTTTTGTGTTACTCATTAAGATAACTCCAAAGCGTTCGTCTGGATTGTAGTCCCATCTCACGCATGATGATTTGCTTGGCTAAATAAGGTGATAGGGTTTGACTAAGCTCTGGATACATATTTTTGGCATAAATACCGCGATAGCTCTTGGATGAAGGTACGCCTAATGTGTTTAATTCATTACTGTAAGCGCCGCGTACGGAATGATAGCCATACGTTAAAATTAGGCTTTGCTCTTTGCATAGACTTGAAAGTGAATTTTTTGCTTCTATTTGTGCCTCATTTCTAAATGGGATCGTCCTATCGTGGCTGTTTGTAGCAATATTTCTTGTAATCCAAAGTTGATGTTCTTGCACGTGAATGGTTGGGCATAGACGCATTGCTTCACTTAAAGTTAAACCAAAATGAATTTGTAATTCGATCAATATTTTTGCAATGGGGTTTGCTAGCTGCGTAGAAATATCTTCTGATAAATGAATTTTTGTTGAGCTGCATTTCTGGTTTTTAATCCCCATGCTTTGATTGCTAATATCTGGGATGGTATGTTCAATTTTTTGAAAAAAATTGCGGATGATAGTCATGTACTTCATTATGGTTGAGGGTTTGAGTTGCTCTTTTTGCCAATGTGTAAGAAGACGTTGAATATGTTCGTGAGTAACCGCATGCCATTTTGGTGGAACATGGCCTATATGGAATAAATCACGAATCATTTTGTGAAGCACAAAATGACGGTGCTTTCTCGCTCGGTATGATCCAGTATGATCATGATGGCAATAATGATCAACTTGTTGCCTGAGTTGGTTTTTTCTCATTGGTATAACCTCTAAAACTATTTGCCCTGATATTGGTTTAGTGTTGGTAGAGCGGCCTGCAAGATTGCAGTACCAGGCATGAAGCCTCAAGGCTCAGTTCAGGGGCAAATCAGTTTTAAACTACAAACTTATCTTGACCTGATAACATCAGTACTACTGGTTTTTTGGGGATGATCTCCTTAGTGTTGAAATGGGTTTAGGGGGCAATAACGGTATACGAATCATTGCTGCGCATAAGGCAATACAGAAGAGGTATTGTGTGGTTCAATTCTTAAGAATTACATTGCGTTGATTGCAATGAGCCCTGCAAAGTGCAGGTGTTGTTGTGTTCCCGACTTATCGTTCTGCCACAGGATTAAGGAATTAGGGTGGCTATTGCATAAGACCTATTGAGGTTTCGCCGGAATTGCGCCGAGCTCATCAGTTATGCTTAATGAAAGATTAGCAAAACGATTTGTGTTGGACAAGGAGATTTTGACAGTTATTTTGAGCAATCGCGTGTAACGCGATTGCTCAATCAAAAGTATCATGTTGAATTTATTTGAAAATTTCGCAGTCTTTTGGCTGCGTCACTGCGGATAAACCCTCAGTGACGCAGCTTATTTATTGAGAGTACGCACTCATAAATTCAAAAAGAATAATTATGACCAATGTTTAGTTGGTTCAATAGTCTGATTAAACGGCTTATACTGATCATTGATTTTATTTATTTCTATTACCACTGGAACTTGTGCAATAAGTCCGGCAAGAATACAGGTTCCTGTTGGTAATATGGGCAAAGATTCAAACGATACTTTATCTAAATATGAAATGGTTCGTTCAATCGCCTTAATATCGTTGTTATTAATTAGGCGATGTAGAAAGTAATTATGGAGTTGTGAAATAATTGTAGGAGAAATATCAGATGGTCTTTGGCTTGCAATAGTTAAGAATACGCCAAATTTTCTTCCTTCTTTAATTATTTCTTCAAAGGTTTCTAGCCTGTAATCTTTCCACTGTTCACTTTCGCGCTGTGACGATTCAGACATAATATTGTGTGCTTCATCTATGATAATATTTAAGAAAGTTTCTTGGTTTTTATTTACTTTCTTTTTTTCATCATATAAATGTTTACAAAAAAGCAGAGGAAGTATTTTCCTCATGTGTATGTTAAGGTTTTTCATTGAAACGATCGTAAAGTTCTTTGTGTTATTTTTATGGGTATCATTTTTTATTGTCACTACCTTAATCAAATCGGGAATTCGAGTTTTTAAGCGGCTTATAAGAGGGGATAAATGCTCTTTGTTTGAATATCCTCTTACTATGTCATTGTAGTAGCTTGATACAAGTTTAATTCTTATTTTTTCAAAGGCGTTAACAGTATCAACAGGGGCTTGGATGCTTTTAATTGCTTCTTCAATTAGTTTATCAAAATGATCATCTGAACTGTAAGTCTGAGCATTTGCTCTATCGAAGTAGTAGTCTGAATTTTTAGTGTGGTATTTTAATGAAGACTCAAAAAATTGGATCGCTTCATTAAATCCAGTAAGCTCATCACTGCACTCAAGTAGATCTCTTAAAAAATTTACAACTAATGCTTTTTCTAGACTTTTATCCTTATTTTTTGTAACGCCAACAATTATTGTCTTAATGAAGTTTTTATATGTTTCGCTAGAAGTAAGCTGATCATTGATGTACCGACTTTCTAATGCGTTCTTAATAAATGGCTTCTGTGTTTTTTCAGTTGCTTCTAATAAAACTGTCCAGAATAGGGGTTCCTGTATAACTTTCTCGGGTATTGGAAACTTATCACCTCCTTCTTGAGTATGAGTGGACAGGCGATAGGTATTTTTGTAAGCAGATTCGATAATTATGTCATCGTTGCTTTCTTCACTAATATATTCCCCGTTANNCCCGTTAAAATCGATAAGAAAAAAAGCCGCATTATTTTTGAAGCCAATTTTGTCTTTGTATTGCTGAAATAGCGTGTGATATAAGTTGGCCAATGTGTATGATTTTCCACTGCCTGTATTTCCAAAAATTCCAATATGGCTTGCGAATAATCCATTGACACCAAGACTAATAGGCATTCCACGCTCTTGGGCAAGTTGGCCAATGTGGAGAGGAATGTCGTTTTTTTTTATAAAATGATGGACTTCATTAAATTCTGATTCATCAAGTAAGAAGCATTCGTTATCAATTAAAGGTAACTCTTTGATCCCTCTCTCAAAGGCAAAATTATTGAAATATCCAAGCAAGTTAATAATGAGTATTCGTCTTATTCTTGCTGTATCACTGCTGTAATTTTTTTTNNTCTATATATTCACCTTCTATTTTGCCAACAAGCTCCTCAAAACCTTTAGTGATTTTTACGTAACTACCTACCACAATGCTTTTTACGAGGTTACCTTTATAAAATAGGTGAGAGGTGTTTTTTTCTCTATCAACCAGAACTCTTATGGTTCTACCTTCAACTGAAATGACTGATCCAACCCGTAAGACAGATGATTTATTTACTATATCCGTAATAG
>DEHS01000063.1:0-9410 GCA_002352055.1 Legionellaceae bacterium UBA2794 | reverse complement strand
ATTTTGATGTTGATTTGATATCTTCTTGCTTAATCAAACTATCAGCTAATTTTTTAAAATGTTTGTTGTTTATACTGGCTAAATCATTTTTTACTGTTTCGTCAAAAATGAACTTTAAATTATTATTTTTGGGGTAACTACTTTGAAAACTGAGATACTCTTTAATTTGCTCTTTTGCCTTTTGATCGTATGGAAATATATAAACAATTAATGTTGGATTAGAATTTATAGCCCTTAAAACAATCTCTCTTATATGTTCATCCGCAAAAGAAAAACCCATCACAAATAAAACTGAATTTTCTCGCTCCAGTTCATTTGAAAATATCCTCAACAATTCATAATAAGTATAATTTAGAGTAGTAAACTTGAATTTCTCTTTTGTGGGATTGACCATTGGTATGCGAGCATAGCTACTTTTTAAGTTTGATAAAATTTCTCGGAGGCTTTCATTAACTTCTTTATCTTGATATTCCGAAATAAGTTCTTCTACGGTTTTAAGCTCTAATTTGCCATCGCTATTTTTTGGTAGCTCCATTCAAAGAGCCATCAGGAATAGTCTCTAAAACATCGCGCACAGCTTTTACAGTACTCAGCTGGCTATCAAGAGTGATTGAATCAGCTAAACCCAGCTGCCAAGTGACTGAGCCGTGTAGTTTGTATAAATTGAACATCGGGATTTCTGATTTGTTATCATAATGAGAGCTTGTTTTATATAACGATTTTTTGAAATTACTTAATGCAAAGTGAGGTGTTAATGTTCCAGAAAAACCATCATTAAACTCCATATGTTGTTCTTCGAGAGATTTTTCTAGGAAGATATCAACATTTGTTGTAAATAAATTAACCTGCTTGGTTAATAAGTTACTTCTTCTTAATAAGATAATTTTGTTTATGTTGTGGAGTATTGATTTGTAGTTTTTTATTATTTCCTCAGCTTCTATTGGCTGAGTATGGCGCAGATCATAATTCTTACTAATGCAACTCTCAAAATATACCTTAATAATTGAAGCACGAGCTAGCTCTTTGGCTGTGCAATCTTTAGTTGCCTCCAGCTCATCTAGGCGAGTTTCTATATCTCCTAGTGTTTGTAAATACGGAGACGATAAGCCTGAACCAATAAGAAAATTCAGCCTACTACTTTGTAGTAAGTGCTTGAAATCATCTATATTACTCAGTTCCATAAAATGTATTCCTTTTGGTGCTAAGATCATTGGCCGGGTTTTTTGAATAATTATACAACAGGATTGTACTCAGCGCTTGATTAATAGTCTTTTGATGATATTTGATATTTTTAAAATAGGTTTCATCTGTGTCAAAACACCCTGCTAGCCGAAGTAATTTCAAAATCGCAATCAGTCGATCATAAATTTCAATCAATTCAGCTAATTTCATGCTCTGGGGATTAGATACAATAATCTTTGGATGAAACTGCACCACAAAATTGATCTGCTTATCTTTAAACTCTTTCTTCTTAGAAAGAAGCACCTCAAAACGTTTAGTTTCAGAAGCAAATTCCTGGGTTAGCACATTGATCTGTTGTTCCATTTCACACAGCGCTTTAAAAGCTACTGGATCTTGCCTGCGACACCGCCCAATAACGATGTTCATCTTGTGCAAAATAGCCTCAATAAAAAGCCTATCTCCACTAATCGTTCTTTCAAACAATTTATACACTTCCCGTGTACGAAGGTTTAAAGTCATTTCTGCTTTCATTTTAATCTCCAAGGTTATCATTCAATTGGTTAATTGCACGAATAGCACTTTTGATATCCTTGGGGGCTAATCCATCGTTAACAGGTAAGGGGATTCTTACCTTATATAGCTCTCCGCCATTCACTAAAACAAAGGCTTGGCCTTTGGGTAACGAGATGATGTCGTTGACATCAATCATGTTGACTTGCGTAGTTTGTACTCGATCTTCGTTGGTGGTATTGAAGTAAACGCCGTCTTCTCCGTGTGGGGTGTCGTTGACCATAGACACTTGGGAGTAATCAACCACGTCAACCTTTGGTAAAACTTTGACTAACAAATTTGCTGTTTCCTCATTTTTGACACGTAGCATGATGAGGGTGTTTAGGTTTCCTTCTGTTACTTCTGCTTTGGCTTTTGAGCCTAAAGCTACTTCCAAGTCTTGTTTAGTCTGAGCATAGGCGGTGACTTGAAAGCCTGCTCCACCGGCTTTGTTTAAAATTTTTACGAAAGAGTCCTGGATGATTTCGGAAAGCTCATCGCAGTGTAAATTGAGGCGGTAGTGCGCATTACTTTCTTTATATATTTTTCCTGCGGTGGATACTAAATCAGATAAAAAAGCTTTGCCGACTGCTTGAGCGATGTTGGGATTTGTTAGACTGTCTAATCCGATGTAGATGACTTGTTTGTTTTTAATGGCGCTCATTAGTTCAATTTCGCAAGAGCTTTGTTGAAACGAAAAGATGCGTGATGCATTGCTTTTATTAATTTCAGACAGCACAGGGCCAATGCTGGCTGTGATTTTATCGTAATAACTTTTGTCCATGATGGCGGCATCAAACAGATCAATGATCACTTGATCATGAAGACTTTCAACGTTACCTGAAGTAATGGTTTTGCTGATGTATTCTTGCAAATATTGAACGACTGCTTTTGATCGACTCATCGGTGGTGGGGTCTTGCCGTATTTGTCTATGCGGCAATCGTTATTGGCTATGATTTCATCTATTGCTTCGTGATAATTTGGATCGTGTGTAGGCAGTGTAAAATCTGCATAGGTCATGAGTAATTGATCCAGACGACTAACATAAAATGCTATAGACCTATAAGAAATCGGTTGCCTCATTTCTTCAAGACAAAGTGCCACGATGTTGGCGTATTTCCAGGCAAACGCGGCAAACTGTTTGCCTTCACCTTCGGCTTGAATCGCATCGGTAATGCGCGTGGCGACTTCACTGACTTGATCATAGTTTTTTAATGGATTGTAATGAGCAGACAATTCAGGAAAACCTAAGTGGACTACTCTAAAATTATGTAGTCTTCCACTAGCACGACAGGCAGAATACATATCGCGCACTAAATCTAAATCACCTTTGGGATCAACAACAATAATCGCATCCCCATTTCTAATATCTTGATTGATTAGGATGCTGGCCAGTCGTGTTTTACCTACGCGAGTTGTACCCACTACAAAGGTATGACCAACGCGCACTTCTTGTGGAATGCTAATAGAACTGTCTTGCTCGCCTAATCCATGCAGATAAGAGCTGCCTCCTACGGGTGGATCAGGTCTAAATGGATTTAATTTTGATGGTTGATTGAAGAGTTTGGCTAATAGAGTTTGTTCATGGTTTTTACAATAATTTCGTGCAGCACGATAGTAGACACTACGTTGCATAAACGATTCATTTCTAATTTGTTTTATTTGCTGAAGGCGTTGTGTGTGGTGGGGAAGCCAGCGAAAGCCTTTGCCAAGAAAAAGCCATTTCTTTGAAACCGGAATTTCTGTGGTAGACAAAGCGTAATACGGCATGGCAATTAGTCTTTTGTGATAGCGTTTAATACGCAACCCTTGATAGCCTCGTACAAGGCTTAGAATTATGAGACTTAATCCTGCGTAATAACCCATACCTTGAGTCAGTAAAAAAAGATAAGGCTGTGTTATGGTCAGTGTTGCCAATGCTGCGCAAGTTAAACTGGTATAAAGCTCAGTGGGCTCTCGTAATAGATTTTCAACAGGGTATTGGCTCATCATTACCTCCACCAAACCAATAACTCAAAAAATATTAAAGCGGCCAATAAATAGTTTCTGGCTTGCAACGCTAATTTGATTTGAGAATCATTAATTTCATGGTGACAACGATTACTAAGAACAGTAATCAATCTTGGCCAACAGCAATATAAAACGAGATAAAAAAGGCTATGAAGGATAAGAAACTTTACTTGATGTGCCTGAAAAAAGTGGCTGGCACTATTGAGTTCAGAGCTGAATCGGATGAATTGAGGTGCTAGCAATAAAATAAGCACTACTGGCAGAACGGTTTTGCTTATGCCTATAATAAATTGACTAATGCGTTTATTGAACATGGGAACACCCCTTATGATTAGGAATACGAAACCAGCACAATCTACGGCTTTTAAGGCATTGAAAATGCTTGGCAAGCTTAGTGTGATTGCGTTGCAAGTTATTGTTACGTTTGCATCGGATGACGATAAAAAAACACGTCTGACCGCAGGGAAAGCTCGGCAGCTTTATGATGATGGAGTCATTAGCGGAGCAGAATTTGCCGAATATATTCATGGCGATTAATTGAGATGTATTCATCGTATTTTCCCCATGCTTGCTATTTTTGCTCCTTGCTTTAACGTCTCAACGCCGGAGCTTGCTACCTGATTGCTGTGTTGGGCGGCATTATCGACTAAACCCGCAAGTCCTGCGCCTGCCTCACCACCAAAATGACTCGACAGTTTCAAGAGTAACATGGGTGCAATAAAGTAAAACAAGACCGCCATATTGCGCATGGCTGCAATGGCATCGTTCTGACCTAATGGATCGAGCACACTGCGCTCTACAAACCCGACTAAATGCCAAAGGTATTGCAGGAAAATCGTCATGATAAACAAAGCACATAAACTGCCTAATGCTTTAGGGTTATAACCACTTAAAGCCAAAACGACAGGAGTCAGTATAATCAAGAAAAAATAAAGAAAAGCCTGCATGACTGGTAGCGTTTGCATGATGGCTTCACGCTTTAATGGGGTTGATGTCCATGATTTAGTCCACTGTCCGATGTTGACCAGCCCATGAGACAATGCGCCACCTAAAGCTCCATTGGTATTATTCATCAGGTTTTTGACGCTATTGGCCTGTACATCACGGCTGTCATTTAGCAGCATTTTAGCAATGTATTCTTCTGAACTAAGTTGTGAACCCCAGGCTTTGGGATGATTGTTTTTAAAGGTGCGTACCCTGTCTAAAACAGCAAAGTAGTTAAGATGACTGTCAAAAACACTTGCGTTGTTGGCTACCAGTACCAGATCATTTCTTAGTTTTTTCCACCATTGATTACAAGTGGGATAACCATGCTCTGGTAAATGCTTTGCATCAATGTCTCCTCGTTCCGCTGCTTTTTCTAAATTTTTATTAGGTGCTTCGTTGAAGGTAAAGCCTGGTACGGGTTGTCTGGCGTAAATCTTATCGTAATAAAGTGTTTGATAGACTTTAGATCCAACCCAAGTTAAATCCTCCTCACCACCGTATTTTTTTAAAATATCATCAACCTTTTTTTGATCGGGAGGCTCATTGTTATAACTGCTACGCGCTTCCAGAAAACACTGCCTATGAAATTTTAATGCTTGTTTGCGTACATCCGCAGGCAGATAAGTGGAGATTAAATCGCCTTCAATAGCCTGCAAACTGTCTGTGCAGCCAGTTACTTTCATCAATCCATAAGTGATACCTGACATATAGTTTTGCAGAATAGCAAAGCCCACAGGCATTTTGACGTTGTTGGTTAATACATCAGCAAAGGCTTCATCGTAGGTTGTTCCTGTATCTTTGAGTGTTGATGTTTTTGCGTCACTTCCTTTTTTGATGCCACACATGGGTTTAAACGTCATGGCCTTTTCTTCTAACGGCACGCAAGGATAAATAAATATCCCACAAATCAAAAAAGTTATAGCCAGCTCATAGAGGAAATGATTCAAGGCATGTTCTGCTGCATGATGTGTTGCACCGCTTGGTGCTAACACATTTTTTAGGAAACGATACCCCACCATAAGAAAGCCCAGATATAACAATCCTGTCTGCCACAGGGCATTGAAAATAACCTCATATTGTTGCCAGCCTTAATAGGTGGTGTATAGCGACAAAGGGCTAAATACAATCATCTCATGCTCCTTTGGTATTGGGTCTAACGTAAACTGCGCCATTTTTAACTTGTGATTGCTCATGATCATCACCAGGCAATCCTTTTGCGATGTCATTGCCTCGCATATCCATGAGAAGACCTAACGTTTCAGTCATCATTTTTTTGCGTACTTCATTTTCAAAAGCCAAAGAATGAATGTCGTCATCCAGTTTTTTTAAGGCAAATTTCACCATATCTAAAGCAGGTTTTAAGTTTTGTACTTCTTGTACCTGTGACCCTGCCTGTATCATGCGGCGCATCATTAAGGCTTTGTCTAGCATGTTTTGTACGGCAATTTCTTCTGCTAATTTGGAAACGGTTAGAATTTGTTCTTCACGCGGCATACGCTGAATGGTGATGATGATTTCATCAGTAATCATCAAATTGGATGCGCTCACCATTCTGAGTTTTTCCTCAGTCAGCGGCCATTGTCTGTCTACCAGATTCCATAGCGCTTTAGATACGTTAGAGGTGCATGTATTAGAGCTGTCACAGCTTTGTAACAGTGCAGATAAACCAATACCTGCTTTAGCATCATGCTTGGTTTTGTCTGCATCATTCGCAGAGCTCACATGGAGATCTCCTAATACTTTGACTGCCCATTGGCTTGCATCGGTGGGTGTTGGCCAGGTTTGAGTCATGGGTGTTCTACTGTCTGGTTTCTTATCGTTATTAAGCGGTTTTCGGTTTAATAAAATGTTATAACCCGCAATCACCACATCATTAATGACTTTGATCGGGCGTTGATATTTCCCGCCCGCATTGCCACTTTCTTGACCTATCCAGGGCAGTCCGTATTCATCTCGTTTTTGGGCAATGCTTTTCGCTGTGGAAGTCACATCGACATTTTGGGTTTTTGCACGTTTAGCTGCCTCAAGCCAACCCTGACTATCTGAGACAGACAACATGCTTTCCATTGGCGATTGGCCTTCTTCCAGTGTCTTTTTTACATCCTGACAATCTTTAACTTTGACGCTAAATTCATTTTGCGCATAAGCTGCGGTATTTTGCAGGACGTTATAAAGAGCTGGCATGGACTGTTGCAATTTATAAAGTGGAAAACCAGCTACTGAACCCTTGAGATTATCAATAATCCCGCCTGGAATGTTCATGGCTGAGGACTTCATATCCTGAAAAGTATTGGTAATGGATACTACTGGATTGAATCCACTACAGGTAAACCCTAGCCGCCCATCGACAATACCACCAATAGTAAGCGTTTGATCATTATTAACAGGAGGTATATAAAGACTGGATGAGCCACCCAGTTTGTAATAATAATCTGATTCATTGGGCATAAAGGCGGTTGCCAGCAGAGTTTGAGGCAATAGTAGTGCCAGTAAAGAAAGAGACAGTTTTTGCATCGTTAACTCCTATCGTTTTTGAGGAAAGCCCACTTTGGGGAATGAAAGTGCGCGAATAAATTTCCCTTCATGTTGGATACAGCCTCGGTATTTGCGCCAGACCACAAACACATAATTTCCATTTCCGGCTTGCTCATCTTCTATGCCCATATCATTGGCATCATTGAAGTTGATGTTGCGGTTTTTGGGGTAGACCTCTTGCCAGATGATATTTTTGTTGTGTGCATCAAATATCACATTGGATACCACGCAATTAGGACCACAGGCATTGTTGGTACTTTGAGTCACATGAAGGCTGTTTTTATTGGTGACAATATCAGCGGCATGTAAGGCTGCGACCATAGAGGCTCTAAATCGTGAAGGGTGAGTCACCCGCATTAATCTTGGGATTTCATGCCCCCAGATTTGGGTTGTACTGCCAATATCGTGGTTAAATAGCAAATGAGGATGGGTTACCATATAGGCAATTTCAGCTAATTCAGTACGATCGGATACTGCATCGGCTTCGCTTAAATAGTAGGGGTATCCAAAACGTGTTTCAGGTTTGTGTGATAGATACGGCAAACGATACAATCCAGCTGGACTACCAATAACATCCACAACACGTGTACGCTCTTCATTTATGTGCATGGTACTGGTTTGACCGGCATCATCACCAAACCCCAGCTCTGAACCAGTCGCCAATTTATAGGCTTTTTGATATAGAGCCTGGCTTGCTGGATTTTCGTAAAGGGCTTTTGCTTCAATCCATGGATTGGTTTCAGGGCGATTAGCTACAGTGACAATCAAATCCGGCATGAATTGTTCTACCGCAGGAACAGCCACCAATTTAGGTGGGAATCTTCCCACCGCCCAAGAGCACGAGCCAATCACTTTATAGTGGCTGTTGCTAAAGAGCTTGCCTAAGACTTTAGTGGCAATACCAAAACTACTGATAGGATGAGGAGGCTCTATACTCTCTGTTGCATGAAGATTGGTACTAATCATTATAGAAACAAGCATCATTGTTTTGATTTTGTTTTTTGTTCTCAAGTTGTTCCGCAATAAGCTCAGCAGCTTTAAGGACATCATGTTCTTTCTCCAAGGCATAGCGTTCTGCTTTTTCTGATTTTTCATTCATAAGAAGTGCAAGCAGATAACGGGGTGGAATGACACGAAATAATCCTTGATAACGTGAACCTAACAAGACGGCCTCCGCATATAAGCCTTTTTGTGAATCAATATCTCTGATTAAGTCTTCTTGTTGCGGAGTTAATTGTTTAAATTGTTTTACGTCATTAATTTCTTTTTCATCCAGACCTAATAAAATCCAGGTTTCAATCAAAGATAAAATTTTGGTGGCTTTCTCTGAGTTCATATCGGTGACGTTTTGCGTAATGGCGACAAGCCACAACCCGAGTTTTCTTGCGACTTTAGCTACCAAAAGACAGCTGGTGACGACTGAGGGGATTTGGAATTGCAGATGTGATTCATCAATAAACAGAAAAGTAGGTCTGTTATCGTTTTGGGTTGCCTCTGCCATAGCTAAAATTCGTGGCAATAAAGACACCATAACCAAAGCTAGTTTTCCGGTATCGTCCTTAATGGCTGAAATATCAATATGAAGGATATCAAAGTCGCCTAAAGGTTCTGTTGGCACATTAAAAAAGCGTGATTTGGCACTATTAATCACATAACTGTTCAAGCGATCATGCATATCCAGAATACGATCTTTCTTGCGGGTAACTGTTTCTTGAGCTAGTCGTCGTTTAAAGGCAGCGACCACATGCTCAGTCAACATTTGCGGCACATCATTATTGAATGAAGTTAAAATGGCATCGCTCAATACTTCAATTAAGAGTGTTTCATCAGCTAAGGTAAATTGTTCTTCTTCCAATGCATTAGCTTCGGTGATCATCGTTCGCAAAGCTAAAGCAAGCTCTGCCAAAAAGCTTCGTGAACCTTCATCGTTGGTAAATTCGACAGGATTGGCTGGTTGTGCAAGATTCCCTTTTAATTCCATCATTTTTTGAGCAATGCGAGCCTGATCTGCACTTAAATTATCGCTGATTTCAGGAATTGCTTTGTATGCCTCACAAAATGGATTTAACGGAACTGCTTCGCCTTTTTTATTGCTGAGTAACAACTGTTTGGTCTTTTTACCGTGAGCTTTGGCATGAATGAGCAT
>DEHS01000107.1 GCA_002352055.1 Legionellaceae bacterium UBA2794 | reverse complement strand
AGATGAAAGCAAATGAAATAATTAAAATGCTCATTATTGATACAATGTCAACCATGAGTAAAAAAGATAAAGTAGTATTAATAGATGCTATTGCAGCGAGCGCGAAACTTTCAAAAGCAGATGCAGGAAGAGTTGCAAAAGGATTTACCGAAGAAGAGCTGATAAATATTTTCTTCGGACTTAACAAAGCAAAACTGATTGATGCAATTAGTGATGGGGCAAAACTCAGCAAAGCTGATGCGGGGCGTGTAATTCCAGTAATTACCGAAACACTTAACCGAAAATTGAAAGTCGTTTTTGGCGGTAAAGGTCAATAAAAATAATAGGTTGTAAGATAAGCCTTCAAATTCCTATTTCAGAGTAAGCCGAGGGGTCTGTATTAGAAAGACTCTCTCGGTTTTTTATTGCTCTATACCGTTAACGATTGTAGCGGAAATACTTTGCTTGCCTCCTGCAAAGATTGAAGCGGAAAGCGTGACCCGATAGGGGAACGGCTATATATCAAATAAAACGCTTACGCAAGATCCTGATTTAGGATAAACAAGTGCGTAGAAAAAGAAACATTAATGGGATGAGTACGAAATGAATCTTAGGGTTTGCAAAATTTAAAGTAATGCCAAATGCTGGAATTCTTTTTGGTAAAAAGAGCCTCGGGTCATTTGGATTAAAGTAAAATATGCCAAATTTCCAGTTATTAGGGTCTTTATACATTTCGTCGTCCCAATCATTCATTACCGTAAAGGTATATAAAATCCAAAAAAAAGCGTAACTTTATTGATGACTTTCAAGATAATCTTAAACGAGTAATAATGATGAAATTAATAAAAAACAACTTAATAATATTACTTTTTTTAGTAGTAACCAAAGGGGTTTGCCAAGAATATCCATTGGCTGTAAAGGTTGCTGATGGCGAACTTAGTGGAACATTGTTGATGCCTAAGACTAAAACGAAAGTGCCAGTAGTTTTGATAATTTCTGGTTCAGGACCTACAGATAGAAATGGAAATCAAGGGCCGCTCGAAAACAACTCACTAAAATTATTTGCTGAAGAATTGGCAAAGAATGATATTGCGACGTTAAGATTTGATAAGCGTGGAGTTGGACAAAGTGTGGATGTAGATGAAGTGCAGCTTAGATTTGACACATTGGTGAACGACGTAAGGCGATGGCTGACTATTTTATCCAAGGATGGAAGATTTAATAAGATAATAGTAGCAGGCCATAGCGAAGGTTCTTTAATTGGAATGATAGCTGCACAAAATAACTCTACTGTAAAAGGCTTTATTTCAATTGCAGGAGCCGGCCGGCCGGCAGATGAAGTACTGAAAGAGCAACTGGCAAATATTGATGCTACTGTTAAAGAAACAATTTATTCAATGATCGATACACTTAAAAAGGGGGACACTATACCTAATGTGCCTGTTATTTTCTATTCTTTATTTCGACCAACCGCTCAACCATATATAATATCATGGTTTAAGTATGATCCAAAAGTGGAAATAAAGAAGTTAACCATACCTGTACTTATAGTACAAGGTTCTACAGATGTACAAGTTAAAATTAATGATGCAGAGATTCTTCATGATTCAAGAGCCAATGCTCGTTTAGAAATAATTGAATATATGAATCACGTTCTAAAAGAATGTAAAGAAACATCAAAAGAGAAGCAAAAGGATATTTATAGCAATCCAACTTTACCGTTAAAACCAGAACTAGGAGCTATTTGCACTGATTTTATCAAAACATTATAGATCTTTAAGCACGGTTTCCCCGATTAATATCATAAGGCCGATTATTGCTAATACTAATAAGATTGACCAAGGGTTAGCAAAATTAATAGTCCAACCTAGTGCAGCAATTCTTTTCGGAGGAAGAAGTCTTTTGTCTTCTTTATTGAAATAAAATATACCAAGAAAATACTTTGAAGGATCTGTGGGCTTTTTATCGTTTTTTTTATCTGTCATATTACTTTAGTTTTTGTTGAATATTAAGGACTTTGACTTATTATAAATGTTGGTTAATTGATTAAAAATGTAATTTTCATTATCTAGAAATAGAATTAATGCGCCGCTTGTGGATAAGAAAAAGGAGGCTAAACCGTGTACAATAAAAATTGAAAAATGGAAGCTTATCCCAAGAAATAAGAACAATCTTTTTAAGGCAGTGCTTGTTGAGAAAAGACATCCAAATAAACAGAGTTCCAAAAAAATCACACCCCATGTTAGTATCGGAGCAATAGAACTAAGTGTAAAAAAATTTAAGAAAGGTTGAATAGTTTCAGGCGCTCCAAAAACATTATTTGTNNGCCAGCTCCTGCGTGAAAATATATTACGGCTACTTGTAGTAGGATAAGGAAAAAGAATACGTTACAAAAAACATTGATATTTAGCCTTAAATGGGAATTGTAATTTTTCCAAGCATTTATTCTATTATCTAGAAGGCAAATTGGTATAAGTAATAAGCATAAGTTCGCCGCTATTTGATCTCCGCCATCTAACTCATAAAAGGAGTTACATATACTAACATGCACCCAAGCTTGAAGTATAATAGATAACTGGGGCAAGAAGCCTGTTACAGAAAATAGGAGAATTGTAATCGAAAGCCATTTTGCAAGTTGAACATCAAATAAATTAAAAAGACTAATTCTTTTACCAAAAAAATAGTTTACACCTGACATNNTTCAAGTATATCTGGGTTCGTAACTTGATTAATATCTGTAAATAATAAGGTGCCTATCGAACCGAGTGCGAAAAGTGTTCTAGCAAAAGCCAATCGATTGTCGTGTAAACTCTTATTAGAAATAAAGTCAATATAAGAATTCAAAAACAGCATTAGTTGGATAGGATTTTAAGACTAACAGGTAATATAGTGAAATCCGAAGGATAAACTTTATTTCTTCGGATCATTGCCCACGGAAGCATTTCTTGAACGCACAAAACATATAAGCCTGACTCTAAATAAGGATTGGATTTTTCATTTAAAGTTAGTGGGTTAAACTTTAAGGTATCGGCATTGGTTCGTGCGATTAATTGATAGATATCAGATGCCCGTGACTGGTATTGAATTGTGGACGAATCATGAGGTAATTTAGAATGTAAATGGTCAAGTTGCATATTATAAATACGATTATTGCGACTAAATCCAAAGGCATTTTTTAAAGTCTGATTTCTCAAATTTATTTGTTCTAGCTTTCCAGAGTTCACTTTAAAAAAGTAAACTCTGGAAGATCTAGAATTAATTGTAAAGAAGGCCCAGCCTTCAGGAAGAACGGAAACCATTTGTTTTTTTCTGGCCAATGACCGATTTAGTGGATTGTTACCAAAGTAAGATGAAANNTAATAACAATAACAGCAGCGGCTGCTACAACAAGCCAAACCCAACCATAAGCGTAAATTTTTAATTTAACAGATTTGGGGCCTCCTACATCATCAACTTGACGATTTAAAGCATCCTTAAAATCTTGAAGGCTTGATGTTGAGGTTAAGTGATTTGATGCCATAAAGGAGGTAACTTTACCGTGGATAAATCCATTATTTGGCGATTCATTTTCTATAGTAATAAGGGCATGTAGGACATCATTAGCAGCATTTGTTATTGTAGACTCTACAACTTTTAAATCACCAGAACCTATAGCTGTTCTGAATTTCGATAAATACAGTGGATCAGCGTTTACTAAATGATTGATAATTTGAGATTGAAACGCTAACACTTCAGAAATATCTTGTTGATTATCTGTCATTTTAGTTATGCCGAAATCAGAGAAATCTTTGAGGAAGGCCTCAGAAATTGGACCAGTCATAAACATAACTCCTTTAAAAACGTCTACATCAGAATATTGTAGGTTTCTAGCCGAAGCATTTCCAGTAGATTCATTTGATTCTACAGTCGCATTAATTGCGTTAGTTGTATTTGCCAAAGGCTTTGATTTTGTCTTAGCACAACTAGCAAATAACAGGACGGCGCATAAAGTTAAAACAACTTCAATACGTCCCCCGATTTTTCTAATTAATTTTAAATTCATAATTATATTTTTATAGGTTTAGTTTTTTAAAGGTAATATAAAAAACTATAATTCCAAATCCTTAACATTAGA
>DEHS01000018.1 GCA_002352055.1 Legionellaceae bacterium UBA2794 | reverse complement strand
ACAATTTGGCGCCTTAGATGAGACTGTAGATAGAAGTGGGTTAGGGTTGGATGCTGGAATTAGGTGGAATGTTATTGAATTTAGTTTCATCAAGAAATTATGGATTGAATTAAATGTTGGGTATCGATCAGGCGAAGATAATGAAACAGATAGTTCAGCCTTTTGGAATAAATGGTCATTAAGCGCGGGTACTTTGCTGGCTGAAGGTAGGTATGCTTCTGAATCACCTTTATATCAGGGATATGTAGACGATAGCTATTTGGCTATAAGATTAGAAACAGGTGCCGATTGGTCAGAAGTGGTTAGCTCANNCTAATTTAGGATTATTTATCCCTGATGATGGTTTGGCTGCAAATGGTGACCTCATTTTTGCAATAGCCCTTGAAACAGTTGTAGTGTTTTAAATAATCAACACTTGCCATGACATAAAAAACAATGTCTAGGCAATTAGTTTTTTGAAAACCCATTACAACTTTGTATTAAACCTAATTTCCGCAGTTGATGCCCATTTTTTTATCATTTATTTTGTAAATCATTGATTTAAAATAGGATATGTAAATTTATTAGTAAAAAGGAGTTTCACCCAATGAGTGAAGAAGATTTTTCATTTCCGACCTATGCGGGCAATATAAAAGTAGAGGTTACCGACGAAGCATTGACGCCCTTTGGCGGTCTAGTCGCATTTGCTTCATTTTTAAAAAGAACATCCATTTTAGAAGATTTATCAAGCTGTTGTCCTGTTGAAAGGACAAGTCCCAATGCAGCACCCATTTATGATATATTGGTAAGCTTTCTTCTTACTTCGCTTTGTGACGGCGATAGGTTTAACCATGTAAATCGATTAAGGTATGACCCATCGTTGCCTGAAATTTTTGGCGTAAATAAGATTGTGGGCGATGATACGATTAGAAGGTTGTTTGGTTCAATAGAAAGAGAAAAGGGTCGTAATTGGTTTGCAGCAAACACCAAAAAAATGTGGTCTATCCTTCCCAAGAACTTTATAATGGATTGGGATAGCACTGTATTAACAAAATATGGCAAACAAGAAGAAGCAGAGATTGGCTATAATCCAACGAAAAAAGGTCGCCCAAGTTTTCATCCATTAATGGCAACTGTTTCGGGAACACGCATCGTGCCCTATTATTTGATGCGCCCAGGAAATACTGTTTCTGCTTCACAATGGCAAGATGCAATGGAACAATGTCTTGAATGGCTTGGTGAAGAAAACCAGCCTGCTTTGAACAGGGGCGATATTGGATTTGGAATTGAAAGTATTATGAATTGGCACGAAACAAGGCAAAATGCACCGAGCTACCTGTTTAAACTAAAAGTCACTAGCAAAGTAAGAGAATTGATTAAAAGTGTATCAGAAGAAGAATGGCAGGGAGCAAAGAGCAGAGGCCTTTTGCAAGTTGTCGACAAAGAAATAAAGTTAGGTGGTTGGACAAAATCTCGACGCGTTATATTGGCCAGAAGAGAACACCGAGCAGTAACGGCGGAATCAGGGAAAAGTTTATTTGATTTTGCTGAATTTAAATACGATGCCTATGTTACAGATCTAAGTATTGAAGAAGTACAGACTTGGCAAATAGTAGATCTATACAATCAAAGAGCCGATTGTGAAAACATTTTTGACGAACTAAAAAACCAATGGGGCTTAGATGGGTTTTGCTCAAAAAACGCTAATGTTACAGAACTTGCAGCTAGGTTTGCTTTATTATCTTATAACCTTTGGAATTTATTTTCTCGTTTAATGGAACCAGATAGACATGTAGAGGCAGGTACAGGCAGACGATGGTATACGCTAATTGCATCAAGATTAGTGAAAACTGCTCGAGAAAAAATTATCAAATTGTCGGTTTCAAATTCATGGGAAAAACAAATAAAAGACGGATACACAAGGGTTTGCGAATGGATCAGAAGAACTGCTCCGCAGTTGGGATTCATAAATAAAATTGAGCCAAATCTCGCCAAAAAATTAAACCCAATACTCCTAAATTAATTATAAACGGGATGTCCAACTGCGGAATTTAGGTTAAAAAATGTGGCTGCTGAATGTGTTGAAAAAGACTGAAATAGTGGATTTAAATTATATAGAGAAGCTGCTGACGAATTGTCTCTATTGTTTTTTGTTAATATGAAATTCAAGCACAACCATTTTCTCTTCAATTTTTTCTCCTGCCCATTTTGAAGAATCTTGAGTAATCTGACCCGTTAATATTTGTTTTACATTTCCACCAGGGATTGAAGTTGAACTCCATATTTCACCAGTTCCAATTATAGTCATTCCCTCTCTTTCTGTTTTGGCAGTAATTTTTTCTACAATGCATTCAGCTGAGTTTCCTGACGCTTCAAATTTTTGATTTACCTTTGTAGCTACTTGTTCGTTGAATTGTGTGATTTGTGGCGATTTTATTTCAAAACGGCATTTTAAAACATTTTCGCTTAATTGTATATCTGGCCCAGGGATGCCAAATGATCGAATATGACCTTTAAATTCCTTTGATTCTTCTATTATTAATATTTTTGATTCTTTCCCTTTTGTCGAGGTAAACTTTGTGATCAATGTAATGTATTCAACTCCATCAATAGTAATTTTCCCTTGCGAAGTATTTGTCATTGTATAACCTGCTTCAATGGGGCTTAATGCGTTATTTGAAAAAGTAGGCCTAGGTGTAACGAAATTATCTCCTGAAGAATACATTGTTAGAAGCGAGCGCTCTGATTTTTCTTTAATTATTTTAGTTTTAAAAGATTTTTCATCTTTTTCAGGGTATTTAGAAGTTGTCTTTGTTATAACATAGGACCCTTCAGGAAATTTATCCCACTTATAGGATAATTTTTCTTCAATTTGTTCTTCAGATGAAACCTGAAGAACAAAAATAAAATAGAAAAAAATAAAAATAGAAAACTTCATTTAATTGATTCCTAGTTAAAAGTTGTGTCATCGAAAAGCATTTTATATGCATAGGCACCATTTTCAATAAATAGTTAATGGAATCTAAAATTTGTTTTTATTNNTTTGCTTACCTTTCGATGTTGAAATTAAAATCAAACCCTTGGTTATAAGTTTCTATTTGATAATAATTAACCAAATTTTTATTACTTGGAATTTAAATTAGCCAAATTGCTAGAAAACTGGTAATTTAAATTACTAAAAAATAGGTAATCTGTATATAACTATTACTGATTTATGTCAAATTAAATAATTTTACATGCAAAAACTATGTCTGAAATATTAAAAGAAATCATATTAGAGGGGCAGGCTTTTGTACCCAATGAATATGTTAAAAGAGATCTTTCTGTATNNGTGTGGCAAATCTACATACTTGCTACAGTATATAGAAGATCTTCTCAGGAAAAGGTGTTGCACAGGAGAATATTTTAGCCATTAATTTTTTTGATGATCGGTTGCATTTTATAAATCATACAAACCTTACCGCCATAACAGATACTTATTATTCAATTTACCCAAATAAAAAAAATCTCGAAAAGATTTATTGTTTTTTTGATGAAATACAAGTGGTTAGTGGGTGGGAGGTATATATTGAGAGGTTATTAAGGACAGAGAACTGCGAGATCGTTATTATTGGTTCATCAGCGAAAATGTTATCACGAGAAATCGCTACCCAAATGCGTGGGAGGTCATTATCAT
>DEHS01000023.1 GCA_002352055.1 Legionellaceae bacterium UBA2794 | reverse complement strand
TGGGGATGACAAAAGAAACATTATGCATGATAAAAAGAACATAAAATTTTGAGGAATATCTGAATCCATGCATTGTATTATGTTTTGTTACAAATCGTGTCAATTAGTCATTATTTTGAATAAAGTCCATTTATCATTCTACAACAGTATTTCTTGTGCAGCTGCCCGCTTAATGTCATTGAACATCTTATAAAAAACCAGTTCGGTGCCTTAAAATGCTGTACAGTACGATCCAGCCAAAAATCTATGCTTAATCCCTCAGCTCAATAACGACTACCTTGATTGGATGCTTGGTATTATTCACATCATTATGCAATTCGTTAGGAAGATCTTTTTTTAAATAATAAGCTTTATCTTTAACTAATTTAAGCTGATGAGTATCCCCTTTATCATTTGTAATTTGTAGTTCTCCGTCCGTCAAAGCAATTAATACGCGATCATGTTCATGACGATGCATTGGGAGAGCCTGATTTGCAGAGGGATAAATAACTGTATTCCAGACTTTTACTCGGCTATTAGAGAGTTGCTCTACCCGATCGGTTCCATTAGCCATTGCATAATGACCGCAACTCATTATTAGTCCAATTAACAAAATATATTTATTCATAAGTTACTACCTCCTGGATTAATTATTAACTCCATCACGTAAACGCTGCAATTTATCTATCATCACATTAAACGCTTCGGTCTTGGATTTATACACGTCTTCATAGGCAACGTGGAACGTATTAAAATCATCCTCACACTCGATTTGATCGGGCATTATTTCTGTTATTGTCTGTTTCGATAGCAAATAAAAATCGTCCTCAATTTCAAAACTGATAATCCAGACCTGCTCACCTAACTGATATTCACTCATCACCCACTACTCTTGTAATTAATTTAATACTGCCAGTATAAAACGTTTAATGGAACAAATGCACCATTTTATTGTGGCGATATTTGATATCGGTCCATCATATTTATGAACGCTAAAGCGTTCAGTCATTTAGCCTAAATTATAATTTGACTCGAAACTTGGAACTGATAATTAGAAACATAAAGTATGAATAATTTTATGGCGCATCAAAAAATACTCATAAGTTGACGCCTATAGATCAGCACAGGCATTATATAGTTTTCGATCAAAACAAAGGAGAGTTGATCATGGTTACCATGTTTTTAGCAAACGTTATAGCCTGGTATTTTATAATTATGGGTTTGCTTTTATTGATTCGCACGGATAGAGTACGCGATGCGATGGAACAAATTATGACCCAGCCGGGACTATTTTTTGTCGTAGGATTATTCACTCTTATATTGGGGTTGCTTATGGTTATAAGCCATAATCTCTGGGTCACTGGATGGCCTGCCATTATTACCCTTTTTTCCTGGTTAGTGCTGATAAGTGGAATTATTCGATTATTTGCGCCCGAATTGGCAGTCAGGATGTCACACAGCTTTTTAAACAATCCAGGTTATCTTAAAATTGCTGGTATATTTTCCCTCATTATAGGCTTTGTTTTATTATTGAATATTTACGCTCTTTATTATGGGATGTTTGCTTATTAAGAAAATATCTTACTCCCTGGTTTGCTCAGGAACGTCCACTTCCTGAGGAGCCTGCTTTTTCTTCTTACGATTTAAAATGCTCTCTAACTTACTCGTCAAAACATAAAATATAGGGGTAAAAATTAAACCAAAAAAAGTAACCCCAATCATACCGCTAAATACGGCCACTCCTAACGCCTGTCTCATTTCAGCCCCCGCCCCCACAGCGACTACCAAAGGAAATACACCCAAAATAAATGCAAAGGAGGTCATTATGATTGGCCGTAATCTTAATCGTGCAGCCTGAATTGCAGCTTTCCAACGATTAGCCCCCTGATTCTCTAAAGTACGCGCAAATTCAACGATTAAAATCGCATTTTTTGAGGCAAGCCCAATAAGAATAATAAAACCAATTTGAGTCATGATGTTGTTTTCCATGCCAAACAATTTAATTCCCAGCATGGATGAAAACAGGCACATGGGTACAATAAGAATGATGGCTAATGGCAAGATCCAGCTTTCATATTGCGCTGCTAATACTAAAAACACAAAAACCACACCTAATGAAAAAGCAATTACTGCGGTGTTCCCAGCTGTTCGTTCCTGATAAGCAATTTCGGTCCATTCATAGCCAATCCCATCAGGAAGGTACTGTTGCGCCAATTGTTCCATAGTATCTAGAGCCACACCTGTGCTAAAACCTGGTGATACATCCCCTTGTAAATCAATTGCTGGATAAAGATTATAACGGGGTAGCCGGGAGGGTCCGATAATATCTTTTGCAGTAGCGACCGATCCAATGGGAACCATATTCCCATCATTATTTCGAACTTTTAACCGAAAGACATCTTCAACTCTTAAACGGTAGGCTTCATCTGCCTGCATAATCACTCTGAAGGTGCGTCCAAGATAATTAAACTCGTTAATAAATACTGAACCAAGGTATGCCTCAAGGGCTTCGGTAACGCTTGCAACAGAAACTCCCAAACGCTCGGCTTTTTCTCGATCAAAATCTATAAATATGCGCGGAGTACTGTTTTCAAAGAAAGTAAATACGGAAGTAGTTGCTGGAGCTTGATTTGCCTTTTCAGCTAAAGTAGCTACCGCCTCAGTTAATACCTGTAATCCCCGTCCGCCTCTATCCTGGATCATCATTTTATACCCACCCGCATTTCCAATTCCTCTGACTGGTGGTGGAGGTATTACTACGATAAATGCATCTTTAATCGAATTCATCTGCGATCGTAATTTCTGTAACATATTGTTATAAGTTAAGCCTTGCTTATGACGCTCTTCAAATGAGGTCATCACCGGAAAAATAGCAGCTGCATTTGAAGAATTAGTAAATGTGGCTCCGGAAAAACCAGAGAACGCAACGGCACTCTCAATTCCTGGAGTGGCTAAAATTTTTTTCAATGCTTGCTGCACCACCGCATCGGTACGGGATATGGATGCGCCAGGAGGTAACTGAATAGAAACTATGAAATACCCTTGATCCTGTTTCGGGATAAATCCCCTGGGTACATAAACAAATAATGCTACAGTCAGAGAAATTAACAGAATATAAACGAATAACATCCAACCCGTATGATGGATAAGTTTGCCAATTAACTTTCCGTAACCAGAAGAAAACGAATCAAAACCTCGATTAAAACTAGAAAAGAAATTGCGAATTGGATGTCGCCAAAATCTCGATTTCGATCGCTCTTTCTTATGATGCGCTTTAAGCAACAAGGCTGCCAAAGAGGGGCTAAGAGTCAAGGAAACAAATACTGAAATTATAGTAGCCACCGCAACAGTTGCCCCAAACTGCTGATAAAATCGTCCCGATAAACCTTCTAAAAATAATGTGGGTAAAAAAACAGCCACCAATACCAATCCAATAGCAACCAAAGCCGAGCCAACCTCCGACATGGTTTTTCTAGCGGCATCACGTGGACTCAAGCCAGAACTGATGTTTCGCTCCATATTCTCAACAACCACGATGGCATCATCTACCACAATACCAATAGCTAAAACCAGCCCAAATAAAGTTAAGTAATTCAAAGAAAATCCAATAGCATCCATTATTGCAAAACTACCAATTAATGAAATCGGAATGGCAACCACGGGGATTACAGCTGCGCGCCAGGTCTGTAGGAAGAGAATGATTACCAAAACCACTAAAAATACAGCTTCATAAATGGTATGTTTTACAGCAGTAATTGACTGAGCTACGAATTCCGTTGGATTATAAGCAATCCTGTATTCAAGTCCGGGTGGGAAAGATTTTGCAAGCTCCCTCATTGTAGCTAACACTTCATCTGAGGTTTCTAAAGCATTAGTTCCAGGACGCTGAAACACCGGTAAGGCTATAGCTGGGATTTCCCCCAGAAATCCTCTGGTCAAATAATCCTGAGTTCCCAACTCTACGCGACCAATATCCTTTAAACGTACAATGCGGCCACCTTCACCGGATTTCACAATAATTTTTTCAAATTCTTCGGGTTTAATCAATCGTCCTTTAGTTTCGACGTTAAACTCTATGCCAAACTGATTTTTTTGTGGCTCTCGATTGAGCGCACCACTGGCAACCTGGACATTTTGAGTGCTTAAAGCTGTAGCAACATCTCTTACCGTTATATTGTAAGACGTCATCAGGTCTGGGTTTATCCATATACGCATGGCATATTCACTCGCCCCAACAAGGCGAATGTCCCCTACACCTTCTATTCTTTTGATTTTATCTACGATCTGCAATACAGCATAATTGCCCATATAAGTCTGATCATATTTTCCAGAGGGAGAATAAAGATTAATTACCAACATTAAATCAGGCGAATTTTTAGCTGTTTTAATACCTATTCTTCGAACTGCCTCTGGTAATCTGGATTCTGCAATTGCCACCCGATTTTGCACTAAAACTTGCGCTAAATCCAAATCAGTACCTAATTTAAAGGTAATGGTCAACCGCATTTGTCCATCATCACTCGATTGAGAACTCATATAAAGCATATTCTCAACTCCATTAACCTCTTGCTCAATTGGAGTTGCCACCGTCTCAGCAACGATATTTGCATTTGCTCCAGGATATGAGGCTGAAACCTGAATGGTAGGAGGTACCACTTGAGGGTATTGTTCAATAGGTAAATTAAAATAGGCTAGCGAACCCACTATTACGATAATAGTAGAGATAACTGTCGCAAATATTGGGCGATCAATAAAAAAATGCGAAATATTCATTAAATCCCTTTATTTAATCTAATATCAAGCAAAAGGGTTCCTGATATTGATTATTCACTCAATTTAATCATCACTGGTTTTACTTCTTGTTCGGGAACACGAATTCGTTGTATGCCGCTAATTACCACATGTTCATTACCTTTTAATCCCGATTTAATAATATAATAACCACTATCACGTAAAGGACCTAATTGAACATACATTCGCTGTACTTTATTATTTTTATCCACGACATAGACATATTTACGCGCTTGATCGGTATTTATCGCCTTATCGGGAAGTAATAACGCCTCATACTCCCCACTANNAGACCAGGATAAATTATTCCCTCAGGATTGGGGATAACGGCTCGACCAAGTATAGTACCAGTGCCCCTATCAACAAGATTATCAATAAAATCCATTGTTCCTTCATGAGTAAAAGTAGACTCATCCTGAAGTTTAATGAAAATTTTATTCGGATGATTATCAGAGCTGGGTAATTTGCCTGATTTATCAAGGCGTATGTTTTTCAATAAATCGCTTTGACTTGCTTCAAAATAAAAATGGATGGGGTCAAAAGATACAACTCGTGTCAAAATAGTATCATCCATTCGGATTAAATTACCCACACTGACAAAATAGCGACTTATTTTTCCGCTAATCGGTGAGGTTACCTTCGTAAACTCCAGATTTAATTTGGCTTCATCCAGCCGAGTATTGGCGGTTTGCATTTCCTGAAAGCGTTGATCTATAGCATCCAATGAAATGTAACTTGATTTTTTTAAAGCCTGCGCACGTTCGTATTGTTTTTTTGCCAAATCATATTCCGCACTGGCACGTTTTAATGCATATTCAAAAGAACGTGGGTCAATAATAAATAAAACATCACCTTTTTTAACAATTTGACCGTCCTTAAACTTAATGGCATCCAAATACCCTGTAACCCTGGAGCGTACGTCAACTTCCTGAATGGCTTGGAATCGTCCTGTATATTCATCCCACTCGGTAATTTTTTTGGCCAGAGGCACTGCAACATCTACTTCTACAGGAGGAGGAATATTCGCTTTGGGTTTATCACAAGAGATATGGAGTAGGCATGTAATAATTAATAGCCCAAAATAAATCCTTCTCATTCACTACTCCCTTTTTTTAAACACTAACCTATTGTTATATATACACTAAGATTAGTTCAAAATTAAAAAAGTTGCTTATTTACTACTATAATTAGAATTAATGACAGTTCTATACTAAGTTAATTAACACCAACTAATGGAGAGTAACATGGAAATTATAAATTTAATCATCAGCCTGATAAGTGGTGCCGTTGGTGGTAATGTTGCTGGTGCCGCGGCTAAAAAAGAAAGTTTGGGGCCAATTGGTAATTCCATCACCGGTCTTATTGGGGGCGGTTTAGGAACTTATGCCGCGCAGGCACTAGACTTATTCAAACAAGTTGAAGGCTCCGGATTGGATATCGGCTCTCTGCTAGGGAATATAGGTACTAGTGGTGTGAGTGGTGCAGTGCTTATGCTCATTGTAGGTTTCATTAAAAAAGCTATGGAAAAATAAATTAACCTACCTTTTATCTATAATTTAAAAGGGATGATATTCGGATAATAAGATCCCTTTTAAATTTTCACCTGATTTTTATTCAAATAGTTCCACATCAATCCATAAAATAAAAAGCTTATTATTTATTCATTATCCATAATCATTTTGGATTTCTCTTATCGAGGATTATCTATGCTTTNNTTTGCTGATTTTCGCTGATTATCTCGAGCATGAGTATGCCGTCATATGCTTCTTTAGTTCGATTTAATTGATAACAACTCAGGATCCAAACTATCCATTTTGCAGCTGAAATATAAATATCCAACTCTGAAATGGACAATTTTAAATTATACGCCTTACGAAATACACCGAGGGTTTTCTCATCAAAGATGTATTGATGTGGCGTTTTTATTACTGCCCAACTGGTTACGGTATCGACAAAATCAGTCTCCGGTTTCAAAAGACAAATATCTTCCCAATCAATAAAATAAGGTTGTTCATTTTTATCCCATAAAACATTCTTTGGTTTCATATCGGTATGAGATAAAACGCCGGATTCGCATTGTTGTTTAATTAATTCACATGTTACCGTGGAGAATACTCTATCAAGAAAATCCTTTAATAATGGCTTATTCAATTCGTGAATCTGTGCTTTTAACCCCTCGGAGGCTCCAGATTTTAGAATCTGTTGCCAGGTGTTAGTAATAAACCTTGATTTTATTTCCCAAAAATTGGTGTCATAATATGATACATTTGTTTGATGTAGCTCTGCCATGGCTTTAGCTACAAGCAATTTACTTTCCAAACTTACCTCATCGGCTTCTTTAGTCTGACCTTCAACAAACTCCATACAATAAAATACTATACCTTTGTATGTCTGAATAAAGCCGTCGTTAATAACAATTAATTTTGGGGATTTTATAAATTGGGAAATATCATTCACAATAGAAGTATGTGTCTGCAAAAATTGTATTAATGACTCTTTGTTAAATCCATATAACTGTGAAAGAGCATCTGACTTTAAAATCTTAATAATGTATTTTTTGTGAGTTATATCTTCCGCAAGGCAAATAACCCCAGACATGTTTTCTGATAGATGAGTTGTTTTTACTGTCTTAAATCCCAGCTCTTTTTCAAGATATTGATTTATCATGGTTTCAACAGGTAAATTCATTACTATTCCTCATATATTGGATAACCCCATGATTATATAAAGTTCGTCAATTTATAAATCACAACTTATCTAAATTTAGTGATTGCGTGACCTGCCAATAATCCTCCCATGGGTCTTTTTTTAATCTTTTTAATCTATCTGGTAATGTAAGGATGTTAAATTCCGTGTCTTCCTTATTGTCACTTAATTCATCCCAATCAATTGGCGCTGATACGGGCGCATGAGGGCGGGCGCGGGAAGAATAAACTCCAATAGCTGTTGCACCTCTTTGATTACGTAAATAATCAATAAAAATTTTGCCAGTACGTTTCTTCTTAGCCATATTACTGACATATTTATCCGGATGTAATTGCTCTAAAAAACCCACAAATACATGGGTGAAATTTTTAACTTCATCCCAAGTGTATTCAGGCTTTATCGGAACCACTACATGCAAACCTTTGCCCCCTGTTGTTTTAACAAAAGAGGTCAGCTCATATTGTTTTAAATGATGCTTCACCTCCTTGGCGCCAGCAACCACATCTTTCCATTCAAGCTCAGGAGCAGGATCTAAATCAATAACGATAAAATCCGGTTTTTCAATATCCGTAATCAGACAACCCCAGGGATGAATTTCCAAAACGCCCATCTGCACTAGGCTCAGCAAGCCCTCTTTATCATCAAGATAGATATACGTCTCTTTACCCTCCTTCATTTCAATTGAAACCGGCTTTAAGGCAGAGGGTACAGATTTAGTGTAGTGACGTTGAAAGAAACACTTTGTATAATCATCAGGGCATCTCACTAAGGACAATGGTCTGTCTTTGACATAAGGTAACATCCAATCAGCGACGGCCTCATAATAAGTAAGCAGATCTTGTTTCGTTAATCCATCTTCTGGATAAATGATTTTTTCAGGATGAGTTATTTTAAAAGAAGACCTCGATTTTTTTGCAGCAGCCATTTTTTTATCCTTGATTTTATCCGTCTTACTAATCCGACTTATCGATAGCTCTTCTTCTCTTTTAACATTTTTGGCAGGCTTATCAAGCCGTAATCCTTTAAAACTAGGATGTCGTAAATGTCCTTCTGTCGTCCATTGCGTGAATTCAACCTCAGCTACTAAGACGGGATCTACCCAACTTATTTTGGAACTTGCAGGAATTTTCGTTGCAAATGGACTTTTAGAAATTCGATGTTTTTGTATCTTATTAAATACCTCAAAAAGTGATGCTTGCGTAAAACCAGTACCAACATTACCAGCATATTCCAGCTGTCCTTCTGAATTATAAACTCCTAGAAGTAGCGCGCCAAAATAGTCGCGTCCTCCCTGCGGAGGAGTATACCCACAAATGATAAATTCCTGACGGCTCACACACTTGATTTTTAACCAGGACTTATTCCGCTGAGAACTGTACGTGCTGTCTATTCTTTTGGAAATAATCCCTTCCAATCCTAATTCACACGCATTTTTAAAGATCTCGGGGCCATTTGATATGATATGATCACTATAACGCAGAGTACCTTTCTGATCGTTTAACAAAGTGTGTAATAAAGATTTACGTTCTAATAAGGGTAACGATTGTAAATCATATTTATCGTAATAAAGGAAATCAAAAATATAATAAATAAAAGAAAGATCATCCTGGTTTAAAGAGTTTTGCAATAATTGAAAATCCGATTTTCCTTCCTTATTTAGTAAAACCACCTCCCCATCAAAAATAGCTTTGGGTAATGCCAGATCCTTTAAGGAATCTGCTATAGAAGAAAACTGAATGGTCCAGTCTTTATTAGTACGTGACTTTAAAATAATTTCGTCACCATTGATGAAGGATAGGATACGATATCCATCCAGTTTTATTTCATGCAACCATTCATCGCCTGTGGGCGCCTTATTCATTAGAGTGGCCAGTTGAGGTGGATAAAAATCAGGAAATGGTGCTGTTGGTAATGGCATAGGTAATTTTAATTTACTTATTCGGATTTTTTTTTTTGATGTCGAGGCACCTTGAGTAGTCCATTCAAAGTCATGGTGTTTCGTAATTTCATCCATGGATTTTTTGCTGGCCACACTATTAGGTTTTGCCAAGGTGACATCGTAATCTGTCAGGGGTTGGGCGAATTCATCTCTGTATTTAATCAAGAACCAGTTTTTATCCTCTTTAAAACGCACCAAATCCCAGCGACCTTTTAATTTCTCTGCGACTAATTCAAAACGTAAATGTCCTTTTTTATAAGCCTTTTCAGGATCTTCATCTAGAGGATTCCATACACCTCTATCCCACAGCATCACGGTACCCCCGCCGTATTCACCTTTAGGGATAATACCTTCAAAAAAGCCATAAGCTACCGGATGGTCTTCTACATGAACCGCCAATCTTTTAACTGTTGGGTCATAACAAGGCCCCTTTGGAACAGCCCAACTTAATAAAACACCATTTAATTCGAGGCGAAAATCATAATGCAAATGACTGGCTGCGTGTTTTTGAATGACAAATAAATGATGATATTGATGAGAAACTATGCCCTTAGGTTCTGATGATTTTTTAAAGTTTCTTTTTTTATCATATTCCTTAAGGCTCATAGTGTATTCCTTTCATTTAAAACACCCAAAGTGCCGCAGTTGAACTGCGGCATTCAAGCTTCCAAAGATTTGAGAAATTATGATTTTGCGGCAAACAACTTTTTTAAATGAAAAAGAATGGTTGCAACAGCGTTTTTACTGGCGGGAGTATCAGCAATATCATTAAGCATTAAAAAATCATGAATAGTGCCTTGATGACGTATTGCAGTAACCTTTACCCCAGCAGCATTTAACTTATGCGCATAAGCTTCACCTTCATCCCTCAATACATCGCATTCCCCGTTAATAACCAAGGCGGGCGGTAACCCTTTTAATTGTTCAACCGTTGCTTGCAATGGACTTGCTGTGATTTCTTTACGTTTTTCCTTACTAGGCAAGTATTTATCCCAAAACCATTCCATTGCTTTTTTGGTTAACCAGGGACCTTCGGCAAATTCCTTATAGGAAGCATTATCAAAATTGGCATCCGTTACTGGATAAATTAATATTTGAAAATTAATTTTTGGTCCACCCCTTTCTTTCGCAAGTAAGGTCATTGCAATAGTCATGTTTCCACCGACACTATCGCCGGCCACAACAAGGTGTGATGTATCCAGGTTAAATTTTTTACCATGCTCGGCAATATATTGAGTTGCAGCAAATGCTTCTTCAATTTGAGTTGGATATTGAGCCTCAGGAGCAAGGGTATAATTAACAAAAACCACTGCAGCTTGAGCTCCTACTGCAATTTCACGCACGAGACGTCCGTGAGTTTGATAATCCCCAAATACCCAACCAGCCCCATGGAAGAACATCACTACTGGCAATGCTTCTTTTACACCCTTAGGGCGTACAATACGAATAGATACCTGACCTTTTGGTCCGACCGGAAGCATATGGTCTTCAACATCTACGTCTGGTTTATCTGTAGACAAGACCTGAAGTTTATCAAATACAGCTCGCCCTTCTTCGACTGGCAAATCATACAAAGGCTTCCCGCCCTCTTTTTTAATTTTTTCGATAAAAGCCCATGTTTTTGGTTCAATTCGTTGGTTTAAGTCCATTTTAATCATCCTTTTTATAAAGTATGGATAAGTCCTTGCCATTTAGGTATAGACTTTTTGCATAAAATATCAAGAACTTCACTTAATTGTATACTTATTATTTAGACTATACTTAGCAAATAAAGGAGTATTTCAATTTTGAGGTATTCATGCCAAATAAGAAAATCACTACAGGGATTTCTGGTCTCGACAAAGTTCTTGAAGGCGGCTATTTACTAAATAAACCGACCCTAATCAAAGGAGGCCCAGGTTCAGGAAAAACGATTTTTACCTTATTTTTTATTCATGCTCAAATTCAGAATGGTTCTTCAGTAATACTCGTAAGCTGTGACGAAGCCCCGGAGAATTTAATTTCATATATGGACTATTTTGGATTATCAGGCACTGAGCATCAAAAATCAGGAAAACTCATTATTCTAGACTTTAGGCCCCAATTAAATGAAGAAGTTTCGGGCTCCTACGAACTGGATATGTTGTTATTTAGAATTACTCAGGCAAAAAATAAAATTAATGCTAAAGCTTTAGTTGTTGATTCATTACAGGATTTATTGCTTGGATTAAATGAATGCAAGAAAGAGATTGAGCTTTTAAAACTTTTTAGTTGGTCAAGAGGACAAAATATTACCTTTATATCAACTATTGCTGATTCCACCAATTTATTAAAAGCTGAATTATTGGAAGAATACGCTGTAGATGGTGTGATTAAATTAAAACAGCATTTAAATAACAATTTAATGACTCGCTATCTTAGAGTTGTAAAGCTCAGAGGTGCATCCTATGGTACGAATGAATATCCTTTTACTATTCTCGATCAAGGAGTTTCAATTTTACCGATCACCGACACGCGCTTGAACACCGCCATTAGCAAAAAATATATATCCACAGGGATAAAACAATTGGACGTCATGCTTGACAATAAAGGATATCAGGAGGGTTCTAGCGTGATGTTCACCGGTCGTTCAGGTACAGCAAAGACTATTTTTGCAGCATCTTTAAGCGATGCCGCAATAAAAAAAGGGAAAAAAGTTCTTTATGTCTCATTTGAAGAATCTCCTGATGCGCTCATGCACCACCTTTTATCCGTAAATATTGATTTTGAACGCCATGTAAAAAACAAAAAACTCATCATTAACTCCCGTAGAACAATTGAGATGGGATTAGAAGAGCATATTATTTCCATCGTGGATTTGGTTGAAAAAAATGGTTGCGATATTATTGTACTGGATCCAATTTCAGCATTCATAGACATGGGGTCACTCATTGAAATCAAACTGCTTTTAATCCGTTTTATTTCTTATATGAAAGCCAAAGGTCATACTCAGATTTTTACTGAACTCATTCCCGATTTCTCCGGTGAGTTCAGCAATCTTTCTTTATCCAGCATGACAGATACCTGGATTCGACTTCGTCAGGTTGAAAATAATGGGGAGTTTAATCGCCTGATTTCCGTTGTGAAGTCGCGCGGAACTAAAACATCAAATCAGATTAAGGAGTTTTTAATTACTCATGAGGGGATCATTCTTGAAGATCCTTATATAGGTGATAATAAAATGTTATTTGGCTCTGCCAAGCAGTCAAATATTAAAAGACGAAGAACAGACAGATACAGCGCTTATACAAATTGCATATCTTGAAGAAAAACTAAAGTTGATTGAAGAAGAATATGATGCACAACAAAAATTAGCACAAGCTCGTTACAAAACTCAAAAACAACATCTTGCTTTTGAGAGAAGCGAAATAATTAGTCATGGGGAAAAATTCATTAAACAGTCAGTTACTAATAAACGGCTTAGGGAGTAATTAATGGAAAAATTTCCCTTAAGGCTTTTTATTTTAGGTAATACTCCCCTCTCGCGAAGAGCAATTAAAAATTTAAATGCATTGTGGAAAAACCCTGAGACCCATGAGTTATTTACCATAGAAATTATCGACTTGAATGAGCATCCTGAACGTGCAGAAAAAGAAAAAATCCTGGCCACCCCCCTGTTACTAATTAAAGAGCCTCCTGTGCAACGTCGCATCATTGGTGATTTATCCAATAGTGAAAAGGTTCTTGAAGCAATGGGACTAGATAAGCTTAATTATAATGAACCATAATTCTGAGAAAAAATGGCAACAACTAGTAACTGCTTTAGCAGATGGAGTGCTAATTACTGATAATGAAGGCATTATCCTTTATGTTAACGATCAGGCAGCCATCATTTTTGGTCGAAGTTGTGAGCAACTTAAGGGTGAGAACTTTCTCTATCCTTTAGGTGCTAATGAAACTCAGGAAATTGAAATTATCCAATCTAACGGCCAAATAGTCATGGCGGAGATGAATATACGCCTTGGCGCCTGGAATGAGCAAACAGCCTGGATTATCTCTCTAAGAGATATTACGTTGAAAAAACTTAAAGAAGACCGACTGGAATTAGCAGCACGGGTTTTTAACAATGCTCATGAAGGAATTATGGTTACTGATGCCCAAGGAGATATTGTTGATTTCAACCAAGCCTTTTGCGATTTGACTGGATATAGCAAAGAGGAACTCATGGGTCAAAACCCTCGTATTCTAAAATCTTCGCGTGAAGGCAGGGATTTTTACCGAGAAATGTGGGCTCAAATTCAGGATATTGGGGTTTGGGAGGGGGAGCTTTGGGAGCGTCACAAAAATGGAAATGAGTTTCCAGTTCATTTAAGCATTTCCACATTAAAAAATGAAGAAGGTGAAGTTCTAAACTATATCATTTTTTGTCATGATTTAATTATTCAGAAAAAACAACAAGAACAGATCAATCGGTTAAAATATTATGATTCGTTAACCAGCCTTCCCAATCAATATTTTCTATCAAAAAATCTTGACTCAATGATGCAATATGCGGATGAATTAAAAACGAATCTCGTAATAATTTACATTGCTATCAATGGCTTAAAATCCAAACTTCACTCCAACTTTTCTTCAGTAATTAAGAATAAGCTTATTCTACTGGCATCAAAGCGTCTAAGTCTTTTATTTAAAGAGCCTACTTTTCTTGCTCGAATCAGTTATCAGGAGTTCATTGTTGTATTTAATAATCGAAAAAATATTATGGAAATTTTACCTAAAATCCAAAATCTTATAAATAAACTTGGATATCCTTATAAAATCCATGAAAAAAAAATCACGTTGACGACCTCAGTCGGCATCACCTCTTATCCCCAGGAACACATCCTTTATCCCGAAGAGTTAATCCGTCAGGCGCATTTGGCGGGTTATGAAGCTAAATTACAGGGAGAGAATCAGTTTAAATTTTTTGATAGTCCGTCAGAAATAAAAAAAATAAAATACAACGAGCAAATTGATGAGCTTCGTAAAGCAATGGTTAATGGAAGTCTAAGTATTTTCTATCAACCAAAAGTGAATATGAGTACCGGAAAAATTTTAGGCGCCGAGGCATTAATACGCTTAAATCACGCTGAAAAAGGTCTTTTGATCCCGGAGCAATTTATACCGGATATAGAGACTCATCCCATATCAATAGAAATTGGGGAATGGGTGCTTGCAAATGTATTAATGCAATTAGACGAATGGACAAAACTAAATATAGCTATTCCCATTAGTATAAACATTGCCCCATACCATCTGCAACAGTCTGATTTTTTAGCTAACTTGCAGGATATATTAGCGATGCACCCAACAGTTAATCACAAATTAATTGAGCTTGAAATTTTAGAAACCCAAGCGCTGAAAAAATTAACGGAGATTAAAAGACTAATTAATGATTGTAAAAAAATTGGTATATTGTTCGCCTTAGATGATTTTGGTACTGGCTACTCTTCATTAACTCATCTTAAAGAGTTACCGGTAAACACAGTCAAACTGGACCAAAGTTTTGTTCGCGATATCATGAACAAACCTGAGAATATCGCAATCCTTAAAGCGTGTATCAGCATGTGTACTCTGCTAAAACGAGAAATCATCGCAGAAGGAGTCGAAACGGTATCTTTGGGAAAATTACTATTGTATCTGGGATGTAATCTTGGGCAAGGTTATTCAATCGCATTTCCCATGCCAGCAAAATTCCTGCAGGAATGGGTAAAAAACTGGATTCCACTACCGCAATGGAAAATCTCTCCACAAGGTAAAAAGGAAGGTAAATTATTAATAAATGCAGCTATCGCACATCACTCCAAGCTCGAAGCAGTCAAACTATTTTTAACCAGTAAAGGGACCAAATGCCCCATATGCACTGCGTTCTCATGTTCTTTAGGACGATGGCTTCATCGCCAAATAAGCACATCAGCAACTCCAGACCCACAGTTATATAAATTGGAATCCATTCATAATAAAATCCATACCCGGGCCAAAAAAATTATTCAATCCTATCATTCTGGCAATACTGTATCCGCACTGACCCAAATTGATAAACTGGAATTATTGAGTAATAAACTATTGAATCAGTTATTATCCTTAAAATTAGGGCAGTCTAATAGAAGCCTCTAATGACAGTTGAAGAATGACTAGGTATTTCCAATTGCCCCCCTGCCCTTACTATTCAAATCTGTAATTCATATATTTGCGTGGGATCAAGTACGAAACATACACGAGCATATCTGGGTTGCTTCGTCGCGCTGCTGCTCGCAATGACGGATTTAAAATCACCCAATTTGAGGGAATTCTTTCTTGATCTTTCAATTCGACTGTATCATGCAGATATTCTTTTTCATTAAAAGGTTAAATTGCCCAGTTTAAGTAATATTTCGTTACATATTGATTATGATTTACCACGACATGTTACTATTCTTAACGCAGCAATGTAGAGTAAATCGCACCATTTAAGTTACTCATTGTTCTTGCGAGGAGCATCGCGACCAAGCAAACCAGTACGATCTAAATAACGTTCACATAACCTGAAATATGTCACTAATTATTAATAATCCAGATCAAGACTTTCTAAAGAGCTCTCAAGGACAAACCTAAATCAGTAAGTGATGGAAAAAATTGGAACCCCCTTAAATTAAGTTTGAAGACGAACTTTCCATTCCTTGATGTAAATTATAATCTGTCGGATATAAATCGGAATCTTTCAAATATAAATTATCATCTTTCGGAGCGTGATTAAAAAATTGCTGCGTTTCTGCGAAATTAAATGCCTTAAGAAGATTATTTCTAACTCTGTTTGTTTCTAATTCAATAGTATTTAATGCATGGTTTATTAGCAAAAATTCATTGGCTAAATAAGAGCAGGCAAACCCAAAATCCTGTAAGGATATATTTTTATCAATATTATTATTAACTGGTGAGTCAAATAAATCGAAAAGTTGCTTGAAAATGCGTTTAAACTCCGCGGCTAAAACAATACGAGTATGTATTGCTGTAGACATCTTAGTGTAATTGGTTAAAACCATATCGGCTAAAACGAAATAATAAGTTAACTTCATTAAATAAATATTATTACCTATAACGTTATTGGCAAATAACAAATTGTCTTCCAGTTGATGCTGACACGTATTAATGTGAGTGATAATTTTCTGATGATGATCCTCCACAATCCTGATCTTATTTTTCGCCTCATCCATTTTTCGATTATTTATTAATTGGCTGATTTTACCTAAATTAACTTGAATTTCTTTAACTAACTCTTCAAACATAACTTTCTTTTTCGTGACAAAATGATGAGGTATTATACTTAAAATTATAAATATGCAAATAAGTAAGACACTTTTCTCATTAAAAGAGCATTTCTTGAGTTAATATAGCACCCTTCTTACCCCCCAAAGATTATTGAGGTAAAAACATTGACTCATGATTCGATAATCAGCTCCCTGATAGTGACTGTCAGTAATCACCCAATCCCCAATTTTAGGCAGCCAATCTTGTGCGGGACAAAGCCCATTCGGTGCGATCTGAGCAGGGTTAATGTCATTAGGACCATATCCAACCTGTTTACCCGTCCACATAACTACATGTGTAACCAAAGAAGGTTGCGGCGAATCCGGCCTTGTTGCAGCGATAAATAATAAATCTCCTGGGTGTAAAGGAAGTGATGCTAAATCTGTTACTTTGATGCTGCCTTTATGCTTGACACCCATACTATCAATTACCGATATATACCCACCATGGTCCTGACAACTATGATTAACTTCAATTGAATTATCACGACATACGAGTCGGCCCGCCGCATCAGGATTATCGAGTACATTATCAGCTGTTTGCTGGTTAGGTGATAAATTGTTTTGGCTGCCGCCTTTATTTTGTCCTGCCTGCCAGTTCGTTTTACTGCTAAATAATATTCCTAATGCAAAATTATATACGAACGTGGTGTAATTACTGCAATCCATCCCTAGCCACATTCCCTGATTTTGCCAATAATCCAGCGTTTCTGTTCCCTTCCCACTATAGTTCCAGCGCGACTTCTGTTGATAATAAACCGATCCGGGCATAATGTTTTTGGCATCGCTACAATAACCCCCCTGATTCTTTTTCGTTGCTCTTGCAGTGAGAGGGGTGGCGTAATCGGGCAGATAATGATGGCAATAATTTAATTTCTGCTTAACCCAATAATCTGCAGCAGCCAACACTCGTTGTCTTTGCCACGAAAGATTATGGTACGACACACATTTTCTTAAATCAGGATTATTTGGACTTAATTGCAATTCCCTTCTTTTCGGTCCCCAACCCTTAATAAAACCCGCCTGATTGAATGGCTGTGCTAACTCAAATGTGAAATTCGCTACATTTTGCTCACATTCATTCAAAGCCCAAAGAGGTTCACACACCAGCAAACAAAAAATAACAAAAAATTTGTTCATAACGTATCCGTTGTTAATGAAAAGAAACGATTTTAATTTTTAATACAGCATTAACTTTGCCGCGCCGGGAATTCTAAACCCTTTGAACGGTAAATTGACTCACTGGTGTTTCAATTCCTTCGCGATCAAAACGTTGCTTAATCATTTCCTGCAAGGCATTTCGCGTATCAGAGACATCACTGGTATTAACCCAAACCATAAATTTGAGCTCAACAGCTGAATTGGCAAAATTATTTATCGTAACTTGTGGTGAGGGCTCTTTTAATACGTGCTCGCAGAGCATGGCAATATCAAGCAGGATGCTTTTAACCACACTTAAATCACAGTCATAAGCGACTGCAACAATAATATCCAGACGGCGGGTAGCAAAATAACTCAAATTCGTTATCTCTGATTTAATCATCGCCTCATTTGGAATGCGTACCAGTTTATTATCCGGAGTTTTTAATTTGGTAGAAAGAAGATCGATGGAGTCAACCACCCCATTAATTCCTTTAACTTCGACGGTATCGCCTACCTTAAAGGGATGTTCGAATAATAAAAAAATACCACTGATTAAATTGGATGCAGCGGTTTGCGAGGCAAAACTTATGGCAACCGTAAACACTCCCGCGGCACCTAATAAAACGCTTAAGTGAAACCCTATATGTTGCAAGCTCGTTACTGCAAATATGGTAAAAATTAAATAGAACACAGAACGGCGAATTAACATGGTGTGATGTCGGGAAAACCTTTTGGCAAAAGCACGATCAACGATAATACTAAATCGTTTGGCAATAAAATAACCAAATACGAACAGACACACGGCATAAGTTGTATTTATTAATTTTTCAGAGTGAGCAAAATAGCCCCAAAAATTATGTTGCATGATAAGCCTTATTTTTTTATCTTGATTATCTCATAACTCCCCTATATTGTCAGACTTAATTCAATGAATTGGAAACTTCTATGCCCGAAAAAATACGTTGCGGTTGGGTTGGCGAAAATAAACCTCATTATGAACATTACCATGATACCGAATGGGGAGTACCAGTTCATGATGATCAAAAGCATTTTGAAATGCTTATCCTTGAAGGCGCTCAAGCAGGTTTAAGCTGGGAAACAATACTCAAAAGACGAGAAGGTTATCGAGCTGCTTTTAAACAATTTAACGTAGCAGCAGTTGCCGCTATGACTGATGAAGAATTGGAACACCTGCTCTCTAATTCAGCCATCATTCGTAACCGTTTGAAGGTATTTTCGGCACGTAAGAATGCACTCGTTTTTCTGGACATTCAACGCGAGTTTGGTAGCTTTGATAAATACGTCTGGCGTTTTGTTAATGGTGCCCCCTTAATGAATAAACCTGAGACATTAAAAGACATCCCGGCTACCAGTCCAGAATCAGATGCACTGGCAAAGGATCTGAAAAAAAGAGGGATGAGTTTTGTAGGATCGACCATCATTTATGCTCATATGCAGGCTACAGGGCTTGTTAACGATCACATTAAAACCTGTTTTTGTGCACCCAAGTAATGAAATACGTTTAGAAATAAGTTAAATACAGTAATGTATTCACCTGCTACACTAAAATAAAATACGACCAAACAGGACTTGCAAATGAATAATGTAAAAACTTTTATATTATTAGCAGCATTAACGGCCCTATTTTTAATACTGGGAAATTTAATCGGTGGGCATACAGGCCTGGTCATTGCACTGATTCTTGCTTTGGGAATGAATTTTAGTGCTTATTGGTTTTCCGATAAAATGGTATTGCAAGCGTTTAAGGCAACTCCTCTCAATGAAAGCAATCCGGTATATCAAATAATTGCGCAATTAGCGAATAGAGCCCAGATTCCAATGCCTAAGGTCTACTCCATCGATAATCCTACCCCTAATGCTTTTGCTACGGGACGCAATCCACAGCATGCCGCTATTGCTGTAACGACTGGATTGCTGCAACGCTTGAATCAAGAGGAAGTTACCGGGGTTTTGGCTCATGAAATGGCGCACATTGTACATCGGGACACGCTAATCAGTACAATATCTGCAACGATAGCCGGGGCTATCAGCAGTTTTGCTAATATATTTCGCATTGGAGCGATGGCGAATACATCTTCTTCAGATCAAAGAAGAACAAACCCTATTGTTAATTTATTGATGATTTTTNNATTTTTTTAGCGCCAATGGCTGCGGGATTAATACAAATGGCAGTGTCTCGGTCACGAGAGTATGAGGCAGATGCAGGGGGCGCGAAGTTATGTGGTCACCCACTTTGGCTAGCCAGTGCGTTAGGCAAACTCGAACAAGCCAACCATCAAGGGCAGTTTCGTGCAGCTGATGCGCATCCCAACACAGCCCATATGTTTACCGTAAACCCTTTAAGCGGTCAGCAATTATCACAATTTTTTACCACCCACCCCCCTACCGCCGAGCGCATCAAGCGCTTACAGGAGATGGTTCTTTAGAATTATCTGATGGTAAAAGATAAAGGGTGAGATAAGTTAACATTTGAAATCCACCCTGAACCATGTGATTTTCTTCCAAATCAAATTTCATAACCAGCTGATCGGCAAGAAAAAAAGCAAACCAAAAACTCAGGGAGATAATGAAGGCTACATCGGCTCTCATCATCCATTGCTTAACGGGTTTATTTAAAGCAAGACACGCCCAGATGAAAGATAGGGTTGATAGCAAGGACCATATTAAAATGCCGCTAAAACAAAGAAGAATTACTGTCGGAGTCGCATGATACATTTTGAGGGATTCAGCCAAAAAAGGGAAATTTGCATCAGGCGCCCATGTTTCATGCAACCAACCAAAGTGGGCAAACAAGCCTATAACATCGGTCCATAAGGCTATAAGCCACCATACAGCCCAAAAAACAATTATTATCTTTTTAAAACCGAGTTTAACAGGAGCGCCAGTGTTCATTAACCGTACCTAATAAATTTTTACTGGATTTTATAACTATTTTTAAAGCCATACCACCTTAAAACGTATATTTTTTGAGCTATAATTTGAGTGTCTCGGTAACATACGGTGATAAAAATGTATAAGCTGACGCAAATTGAAGGAATAGGACCCAAATATTCAGAAATGCTTAAAAAAGTGGGAATTGAAAATCAGGATGATTTGTTAAAAAATTGCAGCAACAGACGAGCTCGCTTAAGATTGGCGGAAAAAACAGGAATAAGTCATCGCTTGATTTTAAAATGGACCAATCAGGCTGATTTGGCGCGAATTAATGGTATCAGTGAGGAGTATGCAGAGCTTTTGGAAAAAGCAGGCGTCGATTCCATCCCCGAATTAGCTCATCGCAACCCGGAGCATCTCTATTCGTCTCTTGTAAAAAATAATGAAGAACGCCACCTGGTACGTCATGTGCCAAGCTTACCTCAAGTAGCGACATGGGTGGAACAGGCTAAGAAATTGCCAAGAGCAGTGCAGCATTAAAATTAATTCGCATGGATATGAACTAAAGTCAACAACTACAACCATTTACGATATTTAAAATACTTGTAAGGCAACCAGGATGACACCAACATTAATCCCACAGCCACAACGTAACCATACTTCCATGACAGTTCGGGCATGAAATTAAAGTTCATACCATAAATACTGGCAATTAAAGTAGGCGGTAAAAAAATCACCGCAGCAACTGAAAATATTTTAATAATCGCATTTTGTTCAATTTGCACCATTCCTAATGTAGCCTCAAGAAGAAAACTGACTTTATTCGATAAAAAACTGGCATGATCACTCAAAGAGGTTAAATCCTTGCTTAAACTCACTAATCGCACATGCTCGTTATTATCGGTTATCGTATTGGAACTTTGCCCTAAAAAAGAAATTAACCGACTAAATGAGACCAGGCTTTCTACAATTTTCGAATTAAGCTCCCCGTTCACACCTAGTTGTTGCAATAATTGTTGGTAACTAAGGCTACCTGTTGTCTTTGATACGAATATATTTTTCGAATAACTCTCAAGTTGATGACTGATCAATTCAAGAATGTCTGCAAGCCTGTCAATGGTTGCATCTAATAATTCAGTAAGGCAGGTCAATGGGTTTTCAATCTGCAATTTAGGCAGACGGGAAACGAATAATTTAAATGCCTGTGGCTCAATATAGCGAATAGTAATGAGTTGCCTTTTTGTCAGTATAAACGTTACTGCATCTTGTAGCGGTGTGGGGGAATCTGACTGGGCAATCATGGTTGCAGTCATGAATAAAACATCATGCTCTTTATAGAGACGGCTGGAAATCTCAATTTCTCTTAATTCTTCACGGCTGGGGATATCTAGAGCCAGATTTTTTTCTACCAGCAATTCTTCCACAAGATTAGGATTTATTAAATCCACCCACAAACAAGTGTTTAATAAGTGCTGATTGCTCTCATTAATTTCTATTTGTTTAAATGGGTGATTTATTTGGTACGCTATTATCATGAATTATCCAATAATTAATTCTATTGAGAGTGGCTTAAAAAAACGTAAAGATCAATCCTAAAAATACTTCAGGCTAAGTCTTTTACGTAATGGCTATCCAGCTCAATTAACTCTACAGAAGTATAAATGTTTAACTCGAAATGCCCCTTAAAAAATGTATTTATTAGAACTAACGCAGCATCAATAACCTCACTTTTAATCTGGTCAGAACGACCTGCAAGAATTTTAATTGTTAAATGTACCAATGCATTTTTTTCATTTTGATCCCCGATGAAATATAGGGGATATGAGATACATCTACTTTTGCAATGAGTTAATTGCGTGGGAAGTTTTTCTACCAGTAAATCATGTAATGCTGAGAATAATGGGCTTAACGGTTTTTGCTGTAAATTCAAATTATCACTGTATTCCAAAATCAAATGGGGCATGTCATTTCTCTCAAATAAAAGATAATACCCTATGTGGCAGCAAATGTTGCCTATCAAATCTCTTTTTTGCCAGAATATCGTTCCTAAACTAGACTTAACTTAATCATTTAGCAGGATTATTTAAAGAGAGACGCTATGCGCAAATATTTAATCAATACCACTCATCTTGGCATGCGCTTTATTCGTAAAGAAGACGCAAAATACCTAGAAACTCTCGATAAAGATCCTGAAGTAAAAGAGTTCTATCCCGAAGGGGCTTTATCTGATGAAGAAATCCGAGAGTTTATTGAAGAATCATTGATAAATTTCAAGGAAAAACGCCTTCCCTGTCTAGTCATATTTAAGGCGCGAAATGATGAATTTGTAGGAGAGGCTTATTTTGATCAAATTGAAACCGGAGAAATTAAGGTAGGGTATCTGTTCCATAAAAAACATTGGAATAAAGGATATGCATCAGAAGTATTAAAAGCCCTGCTCAACTGGGCAAAACTCCATATAGACACTGATTATATCATTGCATACGCTGACCGTAATAATGAAGGATCCTTTAGAGTGATGGAAAAGTGCGGTATGAAATATTATAAATCAGGCCGCTACCTCGGCATGGATTGCCATTATTATCGCAAAAAAAATCGATGATATGAGACAAAGTAATTATTCATAGTGATTGGTTTATTTCCATTTTTTCATTCAAACCCCCTGTAAGTTAGTTATCTGTAACTTATGGTTTTCGAGCAGAGAAATCTAAAGATTGCTTAAATCAAGGCAGAAAAAATGAACCACATTACGTACCACTTTTTCACATAAATTTAACTGCTCAATAGTAATAAACTCATTAGGCCTGTGCGCTTGATGAATATCACCAGGCCCACAAATGATAGTAGGAATATACGCATTTTGAAAAGTTCCAGCCTCAGTACTATAAGACACCTTAGAGCGTGTTTTAACTCCAGTGATAGCACGAACCAAACGAGTAACCAACGCATCTTCCGAGGCATTAAAACCAGCTGAGTCAGAAATTTCATCAAAATATATTGCCGCCTCAGCATAATTTTTTTTCATGTCAGGCAAAAGTTCATTCGATATATAATTTTCAATCTGACTGGAAAAATTCTGTAAAGGAAAGTTATCTGTATAACGTAATTCAAGCATAAACTCACACGATCCTGGAACAATATTAGTAGCAATACCCCCACTTATCATATTGGTGGTTATCGTGGTAAAGGGATAATCAAAATCTGAATCAAAAGGCCCCTGTTCTTTCACGTATTGAGCCAGATTATTAATATAACAAATCAAACGACTGGCGAACTCTACAGCGTTGCACCCATCCGCTGCCAATGATGAATGAACTGCTTTTCCATGAAGCTGACAATGATAAACCCTTCTGCCCTTTTCACCGATTATAGGTTGCATCCCAGAGGGCTCCCCCACAATACAACCCTCGGGTCTGATACCCACTTTTTCGAGATAATCAACGGTATAATCTACTCCCAAACAACCTATCTCTTCATCACATGTAAACGAAAAATGAATCGGCTTTAATAAGGAGAGTTTTTTTAATTCAGGCACTAATGAAAGTACTACCGCAATAAATCCTTTCATATCGCAACTACCACGTCCGTATATTTTTCCATCACGTTCAATAGCAACGAAAGGATCAGTATCCCATAATTGGCCTGTTACAGGCACTACATCAGTGTGTCCTGAAAATAATATTCCCCCATCCACCGACCCATCTTTTGCAGGAATCGTAGCAAACAAATTTACCTTATCTTCAGTGGGGGTTAAAATTATTTGACTTTTAATCTCATAGACATTGAACCAGGTTTCAATGGCCTTTATAAGGGGTCTGTTGGGGTTGCTCGAAATCGTATTATAATTTATGAGTTTAGATAACCATTGCTGGGCGTTCATTGTACTCCTTACATGAAATCCAGATGCAGACAACACATGACTCTATTAATAATAGTAAGTGTTGTCCCAAGTTACAAATCGATATCCCTTATGAATTCTTATCTTTCGTAGTGATCCTGTAAATAACTCCATTAAAATCATCGGAAAGATAAAGTTCCCCTTCTTTACCTTCAGCAATATGAACTGGACGCCCTATTACTTTTCCATCTTTTAAAAACCCGGTGATGAAATCCTGTGACACAATCTTTCCATTAGCAAAGCTTAAAGCGATTACTTTATACCCCACCTTAACCGAACTGTTCCATGAGCCGTGGAGGGCAATTAACGCCTTACCATAAAGAGGCGAGTCAGGATTTTTTATAAATGTAAGTCCTAATGGTGCCTGATGAGCGGCCAACTCCAAAACAGGAGGATCGGATTCATTGATAATTTGTTCCTGACCTTCCCCATATTGAGGATCAGGAATTCTATTTCCATAAGCAAATGGCCATCCATAAAAATGATTTTCCTTGATTTCATTAAGCTCTTCAGGAGGAGAGTGATCTCCAAGGAAATCACGACTATTCTCAGTAGCATAAAGCACACCATCCAATGACCAATCAAACCCGACCGAGTTACGCAAACCCTTGGCATACACAGTAAGATGATCATCTCCAGGTTTAAACCGACCAATCGATGCTCTCAACGGATTTTCTTCGATACATACATTACACGATGAACCAATAGATACATAACCATATCCATCAGGGCCAAATTTTATAGTACGCGTCCAATGCCCACCATCATCAGGTAAATTATTAATAACACGTTGGTATTTGCCCCGAATAGTTCCCGTTAAGGGATCAAATAAAACCCGACCAATTGCATTTTCCTCGGCAACATATAAAAATCCCCCATATTCATCCATACTGTGCGGTTTTTTTAAATGAGATAATAGGATGCGTTTTTGCCCAGGGTTTTTATAGGGTATAAGCCACAGGATCCCCTTTTTAGGCTCGGTAACCAGTAAATCACCTGCACGAGTCACATGCATAAATCGTGGAGCATCAAGATCCTTAGTATAAACTTCCAGCTTATAACCCTCTGAAGTTTGCATTTTATCAGGTGCTGTGGTTTTCAAAAAAGTGAATGTACTGCCCAATAATTCAGACGCATATATGTTTAAGCCAAAAAGCGGCTGGATAAAATATAGTATAAGAATAATAAAAAGTGCTAGCAGCAACCCGTAAAATAGTTTCTTCATTTAAATAACCAATTTTATCCCTAGTAACGGCAATTTTGTTCCACCCAATTGCCGGACAACAAATAATGTGAACTCTAATCCAGAGTTTTTTGACTCCATATTACAACAAAAAAACAGGCACACTTCTTGAATAGTTATAATTTCATTGGACATGGAGATAGCATGATGCAAACTAAACTTTTAAAAAGCTTACCTATAGCCCTTTATATTGGCATTTCCTTATGCCACAGTTTTCATATTCTGTATTAACACTTAGCGTTCCAGGTATCCCATGACCACTAAAATACAAGGGCCACCAGCAATCACGTTAATTTGATTGGATTCACCTAGTTTTATTGCAGCATTGCTTTCGGCTCCCGGCTGCATCCAAATGTTTTTAATCCCTTTTTCAATTGCCGCACTCACAATGCGCTCTGTAACCATAGGAGGCGTAATTATGGAAATACTCTCAACCTCATCAGGTAATTCTTCGACACCTCGCAATACGTTAAGTCCCTCAATCATCTCTTCATGAGGATTTACTGGAAAAGNNAAAAACTTTCTTTCCATGTTGCATATAACATCGCAAGACTTTATTCCCGTATTTGGCACGATTGGAAGAGGCACCAAATACTGCGAAGGCCGGGGATTGCAGGAACATATCTATTTTAGTGTTATCCATCAAACGCTCCACTTTAAATTAAATAATTAAACTTTCTAAAATAACTGGCTTATCGGTAGAAGATTGCTCAACATCAATTGTAGTAATCGGTTGATCAGAAAACAAAGATAATCTGTTATTTTTGCGGTTGTTTACCTGTTGGATGGGATAAGATTTTTGCAGGCTTTCCAATTTGATTTGAATTGCATGTACTGTTTCTTCATATGATTTTTCATTTAAAACCCTGGTTAATTCTCGAGGTAAATAATCACGATTATTAATTTTAATGATTCGAGATATTACCTCTTTAAAAGTGGCAAAACTATGTTTATAAAACTGACATAACTCAATAGAATCAGAGAGCGTATTGAAATAGAGAATTAATTTATCAGCCAGTTCGCTGGGAGGACTTGCGCAATTTTTATATACAACACCAGGAATTATACGGTAATCCAAATATTTTTTTGAAATATCATCCAGCTTCATATCCATTTCCTGAAAAGGAATATCGAGACAAATTCGGTCTTCAGCTCTTTGTAAATACCTGAGGGATGCATACTCCAAAGATTCCTCCTTGGGCGAGACGTACTGCTGCAGAAAGAGGCGCACATCGGTTTGTAACAGATTTAGTTTAAAATTAAACCCTATTTTTAATTCCATTAAATTCGTTAAAACTACACCTTTAACTGACGCCCGATTTAAACTTTTGGGATTAAAATTCCCCTCATTGGCAAAATTAATATTTTTAGTAAAAGTCCCTACAAATGGAAGGGCTGATTGATAGTAGCGACATACATTTCGCATATTATTCGAATTGTGGTCTGGACTGATTATTTTATTAATTTCCTTTAACGCGGTAGTATCATTGACAGATAACTTTACAAAGGCTTCAGTTAACTTTATGATATTATTATTATTTAAAACACCAACAACCATCATCAACTGATTTAAATCTGGATAAAGTTCATCGCTAAGCGGGCATAACTCGCAAGCCAACTCTATAAGAAATTTAACAGAATCAGTCAATCTGCTTTTTGGCTGAGCTAATATTTGTTCCGTTAAATAGCTGTTTAATTTGTTAAAATATTGGGTAATAAGATCAACATTTTCCGTAGATGCCTTGCCATCTCGTTCCGCTCCATTGATAAATTCTTTCAATGATACACTTTGATAAAAGGACAAGGTTAATGCTCTTAATTCCTGAGCAATGAGTTGTATCTCTCCCGCTCTTTGAGAAGGCTTTTTCAATAAAGCTCTTTTTACTATATCGTCAAAAGAATTTTCAATTGGTTCATGTTTCATATACCGATTTAACCAGTAAAAATTGGCTAACAGGGGTTTATTCAAAAGCACTAAATATTCTTCATTTAACTTATCATGGATGTTATTAATTTGTACTCCGAGGGCATCCAAACCGTCTTTACTATGGATATTCAGACTAATAAACAAACGCCAGGCAATTTCAATTTCACTGCTGATTTCTACTCGATCAACAAACTCATAAAACATCAATTGGCCTACAACATAATTGGCTATGATTTTCTGTTGCCGATCGAAATTATGATATAAAAATCCTAATCCATTTAAAATTTCTTCCAGCGAGTGGGAATTTAACAACCCTAAAGCGCGATTATTTATTTTTTCAAATACAAAAACTCTTTTGGATTTTGGACCATTCTGGCAAGCAGTTAATAACCAGAGATCATATAACAATTTTTTATATTTTATAAATTCGGATGGTATTGCTGGAAATTCATGAACTGGCTGAGCAATTCCCAAATGAGAAACAATTAACGCCAATAATTCGTTCAGCGCCTGTTGTATCCCGGCAAGGCTTTGATCATATTGACTATCCACAGAAAGAGCCATATCCGTTATTAATGAACGAATCGCATCGTAAGCTTTTTTAGTTTTAGGCAAATTACTTATTAATTTTTCATTAAGTATTAACTCATTACACTGAACATTTATTTGCACCAGTAATTTAAAATCTGGAGCCGTTTCCTGGTAAGCGTCAATAAATTTGATTAAAACATTCAGCAAGGGGTTTATGGTAATGGATCGGCTAAACCTGTTATTCGGACTTTTACCATCACTTTGTTTTGCTCTGATAAATGCTTCCGAATTTCGGCTTATAGTAGGTTTTAAACCCCTAAAAGGGATATTTGTCTTAACTCGAGGCTGGGATAACCTCGGGAATTGCTTGGCAAAAACATCCCTGAATTTTTTTTCACGTGAGTCCAGACCTTCTTTACGTCTGCTTAAAATAAACTGACTAAAATCAAGTGGACTAAACACATGTCTGACAATATCACTTTTTACCAAATCAAATGCAGTTTTGTGTTTCGTATTTTTTAAATCCTGGTTAATTCCAGGTTGATTCAATAAAAATACAACCGCATGTAACCGATCGTAAATCACTGCATGGTGCAATGCAGTGGCACCCGATTTGGATTGTACGTTTAACAGATCTGGGCAAAAATCGAGGATTATCGTTAATGCGGGACACGGATCAGATAGTGTTTTAATCGCATAATGCAACAAGGTATGGTTTCTTTTCGTAACCTTTAAGGCCACCTCATGATATTCTTTTTTTTCTAAAAGCTTACCTAAAACCTGCATCCGGTTACTATAAATAAGTAAATGAAATATATTCTGCGTCTGAGGATAAATCTCTTTAATCAATTCGGGCTTAAATACAAACCATTCATTTAACTTTTGTTCAATAATACTTTCATCAGTTTCATTAAGTATCAAATTAAGTATTGACTCTTTATCCATAATATAAATTTCCTTGGTAACTTATTGAATGCTCAGCACAATTTGGGCAGATCTTTAAGAGTAGATTCTCATTATAAAAGCAACCGGCAATCATAATGATCTACTAATTACCATTGAAATAATCTAAATGCAAATAAGGCTCTTTATTTTCATTGCTATTTTGGGGATTTAATAAACTACTTTCTCCTTCCTTCTCCGAAATACGTTCTCGCAATTCTATTTTTGCCTTTTCGGTGGCAATATGTTGTTCTTCAAAATTATTTATTTTTTCTAGCGCCACCGATAAAGCAAAAGGTTTCATTTTATATAATCCTCGTATCAAGTCTTTTAAAAATTCACCCTCAGGATATTTAAAACAAAGTTGATTAAAATTTGAATTCCGCCCATATAACCTTATGGAATCTTTTTCTCGATGGGGCAAATTATTAGTTGCTAATTGAAAAATGGTGGTTGCCAACGTCTGACATTGAAGGCGCGCAAGATTTATTTGATTGTCGCCCTCCTCTATGGAGGGTTGAAAATAGGCTTCGGTTCGATTGACTCTGTTTCTTTTGATTAAAGTATGTGGAGAGTACAATAATCCTTTAATATCACTTAACACTATTCCGCCTGAGTCATCTATTAAAATATTACTTGGTTTTAAATCGGTATACCAAATATCTCGAGAATTGATTTTAATTAAAAAATTGATAATAAGTTTGGTAAACATTAGGACTTGCCAGTTAATATCGAAAAGTGCTTTTTTTACGATAGAAGGATCCTCACTTTTATTTTGATTATGTAACTCAGCAAAAAACGCTTCCAAAGTCCCTCGAGAATAATATTCATTACATTCAAAATAAGTAACTTCGATACCGTTATCCTCGAGCTCCTGGATAAAATAAGGTCTAGCCACCTCATTAATAACTGCCTGAGTTAACAAGTCTTCCCGTACGTTGATGGAAGAGATACCGGACTTATATTCTTCCAAATCAACTTTAACGAATCGACAGACAAAACTTTGATCGCCTCTTCCTAACTTTACCTGCACAACTGGATTATTATTACCACCCAAATAATTGACCTCGTAATCCTCCTTTAGTTCTTGTAACTGCTCCTGTATTAAAGTCCTGAAACTGATCTTTCCACCCTCTCCATAGCGTCTGGCGATTTCATCAGGTTGAATATAATTCACTAAATCCCGCACATGCGTCCTGATATATGAATTTTTCTCTACATAATTCAACTTCTTTTTAATATCAATTAAACGATTATTCTCAAACCAAAGAGTAATTGGAGAACTCATTCTGTTTTTCTGAACAAGTTTTGTATGATACTTCAGTATTCTTAGATAATATTTAGATAACTTAGAAGGGGAATGTAGCTCAATCTCATTGATTTTACATAATATTTTATTAAGCGCCTTGATCTGATTTATAGATTTTTTGTCATAATTCAGTCCATTATAACTCAATAGCTCGAACATAATAATTCATCCTTGATTATCTTATATTAATAATAGCCAAAAATTAGACAAATTTTAGATTCTCTCTAACTCCCGCTAAAAATAGAATACTATGGGTACTTTAGTATCAATATGAAGCGATGGAACATTAATTTAACAGCGCAGTATCTTAATCCCCTCTAAATATGCTTATTTATAAAACATAAGATTCATTTGACACCCAATTTGTTCCGTTATAAAATAGTTCAATTTTTAAACAAAACAAACCATTAGCGTAAACGTAAATGGTCTAATTTGTTTCGCGGAGTAGATATGCCCTTACCTTATCAATTATTTAAAAATCAACCTATTTTAGATTTATCCCCCTATTTATTAAACAAATTTAGTGATGCTGAATTTGAAGAGATGATAGGACTAATCAAAAAAATGCCCAATCTTAAACATCTTAGATTGACGAATTGCGGATTAGATAAACTTGCTGGCGACAAAATTTATGCATTATTGTTTGATTTAAAACAACTAACTTCTATTGATATGAGGGATAATAATTTAAGTACCGATAAGCCTAAACTACAAATAATCAGCAAAGCTTTATATTCACTCCCTAATCTTATGTTTTTTTTACTCTATGATAAAGAACAAAATATTGACCCTGATTTTCTCTCAGATATCTCCTATTTACCCACATTTCGTGCATTCAAAGAACAAAATAGTTCTTCTTTTTCTTTTTTAAATCGACATGAAATCAATCTTTTCATGCAATTGGTCATTAATGAGCCGGTAATTCATCTCCATTATTTTATCAATCCTTATTCGCTTCAAACAATAAAAAGAAGTGATTTTCTAATAAACTACAAAACGTTACTTGAAAATACGCCAAATCTGGAAAAAGCACATATTTATCGTAGCAATCTTTACAGATCCCCTGATACTTATCCAAAAGACGCAGCTGAAGTACTCCGGTTATTTGATAAAATTAACGAATCGGAACTCACTATAAGCTATAATACTGAACATAAAATTTTTATATTAAACCTGGGACAGGTTAACACCGCGGCCTGTGAACGCATCCTTCGACTCGTTGATACTGAATTACCACCATACATCAATTGGGAGATGATACTCCCCAACACTTTTTTAAATCATTTTACTCAAAATATACTTGACGGTTTTCTTAAGAGAAATTCTCATCATAAAATCAAAAATCCTTATCCTAAAACCAATGCATATGCATTTTTTAATAGTAATGATGAAGATTATCGAGCACTTAAATCATTTAATGAACTATTGGTATTGGGAGACCTTAGTTTATATAAACTGTTAAATGATAAACATTCATTATTTCAATTAGTACATCAATTAACCGTCCAATTAGACAGCAAAAGAGAAGACATTCATTATCTGATTTATGACCTCTTTATTAGTCATAAATTATGTCAAACCACTGAAATTAATACTTTAGAACACTTACGCCAGGCAATAAAAAATCATGATGCAAGAAAGTTAAATCACCTTAAACAGGAAATATTAGATCTGTTACATGGTAATCCAGACGCCCTTTCACGCCAGTTAAACAACACGATGAATTTAAATAACATGAATGAGCCTGTTGAGCCCGGTTGTATTAAATCAGCAAAAAGAACTATGTTACAAGCTAACGCATTTTGGGGGATTCTTGCTTTTTATAGAACATACTCTAATCATGACGAAGGCATATTTTGGTACGGTCGATTTTTGCACGAAATGCCCTGTTCAAAAATTAATGCAGATTTTAAACTACCTTACGCTAAAACACTGGGAATTTACTGGCTACGCTATGCAGCAACACATTTTCACAATAAGCAAGCAATTAACTATTTAATCAAGTTACATCAAACTCAGGAGCACCTGAAACCAGCTGTCCGTTATCATTTAATAATGGCTTGTGAAGCACTTGAAATTCCTAATGTAGCAGGAGAAAAATTCAGCCCCTATAGTCAATTATATAATCTATTCCCCAATAGAAATTTTTTTAAATCACTATTCTTACCCCAGCTTAAAGCGAGAAATATATCCTTAAAAAATATTAATGAGAACTTTAACAGCTTTATTACTACTGAAAAACAGGATGAATTATCTGAATTATTTGCTCATTATGAACTCTATCTTTGGTCTCTATTACAAGATGATTTATTGACCGAACACGGAAAAGCAGAGGTTATTAAAAAACTGTTCAAGGATCGAGGAAGGATGATTTCCAATGCAGCTTATTGTTCTGATAGCCCTATAAAAAAATATTGCAATGAGATTATTCAGCATCATTCGGCACCATTAGGGTTTCAAATTAAAGTAAGATTGTTGCCCGTATTAAAAAGATTCGAACTATTAATGAAAAATTGCCTTAACAATCAGCACGGATTATTTGCTGTAGCCAAGTCAATAATGGTTCTTAATAATTACCATCTCGATAAAGAAAAGCCAATGGGGCAGAATTCTGAAGAGCTCAGAGTTCTAGTTTTTTGTCAGTTTTTTACCCGAAATTTGAAAGATTATCTCAAAACCTCAACGATTTTTAATAGTAAACTGGAGTCCAATGAAAGTCCCAGTTATGCCGCGACCTTAATTCACAGCCTCATTACTCATGCGCTCGATTATTTTGTATTAGCGGAGAGTGACTTAGGCAAAATCCTCCACCAAATAATGCTGGAGATAAAACAGGATTTACATGATCTTTTTTTTCAATATCAATTAGCGCACCAACCTTCATCCCTAGGGTTTCAAAAGGCCATTATTACCCGTTTACAGAGTTACTCTCTGACTGGTTTTTTATCCAAGACAACCAAACTGACTTTACTGAAAAAATTCGGGGAAAATCCACATAAAAAGGAAAATAAAGACATTATAAAACAAGGGGTTCATGCTGCAGCGCTGGTCATTGAAGTTCTGCATATCGCCTTACCAGTGGTCTTAGGGATTACCGGAATAGGTATTCCTGCTGCATTAGGTAGCTCCATTGCGTTAAAAGGATTGCACCAGGGGTTGGAAAAAATTCACAACTTTACGAAAACCGCAGAAAATGTTCTGGAGCATCACGCTGATAAAGTTAATGCGATACGGGCATTATCTGAAACCTACCATTTACCTAAGGAGGCAGGATTAGGTACCCGACTTAAAGCAGCCAGTCAACTCATCGAGTTGGAGACTCTGAATCATTTTAATGAGTTACTTGCTCATGCAGCTGTCACTNNACTGATAATGACAATATATTTATCCTATTGCACCATTGGACCGAGATCTATAAGCCGATTACCGATAAGTTAACACAAACCAGTAACACCGTGTTAGGAATACTCCTGGTCGAACTTCTTATGCGTGGTCTTACTGTAAGACTGGCAGCAGAAAAACAAAATCCTGTTGCGATAAAAAACGTGCTCCCCACAACCATTGCCGGATTGTTAGATTATTTTAATGAAACGATGTGGCGTTATAGTTTACCTAATGCAAGCGATGATGCACTACTCCTTACCCAGGACCTGAAAACAGTTTCTGCTTTGAGAATTATTTTTCCAGAAAGTTTATTAGTTAAAAATAACTCAAATTTTATAGAAGTGGACATCCAACCCCAAAATTTACCAAGAAAACTCCACATTATAGGAAATTGGAAAGCACGTCNNGCATCATCTTTTGAATTAAATCAGCTGCTTTTAATTAAAGAAGGCAATGGAAACACTGTTTTTTATTTAAGTGAAATAACCCAGCAACCTATCGATTGGAGCAATCTCCAGATAGCCTATTTTGAAAAGCAACTCCTTGCGGGAAATTTAGCTGCATTAATTACTGAAACAGATTGGCAACACGTGCAATTCAAAATACAAAATTGTGTTAATTTAAATAGGTTACTTTTTGACAGGGTTATAAAATTTCCGGTAATAAATAAAAAGGAAATAATCCGTGTTTTTGACCACTTGGAAGACCAACTGTTAGCTATAGCCATACTATTGGAGAAATATCAGGATCAATTAAAAAATCCAGAACACAACTGCAAGATACCAGAATTTCTTACCAAAAAATCGGGACTATCTCTTAAAGAGGCAATTCTTGTATACATTGACAGAGCCCATAAGGTTTTTATTTATGTGGATCGACAGAATCAATTGAATACAGATGCGGTGAAAGCACTAACTCAATTTGATTTAGATGAAAAGCAATTAATTGAAGCAATAAACTCCATTTATAATGAAATTGCTGAAGACAAAGTAAGGAATACTCAACGATTGGGGTATGAATCTAAAGGTTTCTTTCGGAGCAATAATTCCCAACCCAAGGAGGACTCAGATACATACTCTAAGTTTTACGGAAAGTGAGATTTATCCGATGAGTACCAGTGAGAGGATGATACGATTGTTTTATTGGCAAAATACCATGGAAACGCAACCTGGCGGGACCGCCAAATACCACAACATCATTATGCTCTAATAGATATCGTTGTGTTTTATCGGTACGTTTCAAACCGCCAAATAAAAAAACGGCAGAAATACCTAGCGAAATAGAAACAATCGGCTCCGCTAAATCGTGTTCGTCTTTGTCCTGATGTAAGGATAATTTAGCGCCTGTTTCATAACGATTTATTAAGCAGGCATCAGGGTTAAAATTTGAAAAACCCGCTAAATCGGCAGCAGATACTGCCAATTTTAAAAAAGAGGGAGGTATCTCTGGCCACTTCAAACCAGTAAGTGGGTCCAGAGAATCATATCGATACCCCTTTTTATCAGATATCCAGCCAAATAGTCCACAATTCGACATGGCAACGGACATCTTAAATCCATTCGGGGTGATCATATGACGAAAAGGCGCGTACTGAATGATTGCCTTTAAATCCCGCAGCAGATCATTGCAAAAAGGCTGCGCAAGTTGACGCAAAATAACAGCCCCCTCCCCAATTTTCTCCTGATATTGGTCTCTGTCAATTAAATCAAATAATTCAAGATTCATAGCGATATAATTATGATAACAACCTAATTATTATAGCATCAATCTGTTTATGATATATCCAAAATCAATCATTAAATCCTTCAGCCTGTAAACGATTTAATGCTTTTAGTGCTATGGCTGTTGTTAATGCGCTCGAGCTTGATTGTCCAAGCAAGAAGCGATTACCCTCCTCATCTACTCCTGACCATAACCAAAAATCTTCACCCGGCCATGAACCGTTATGGCGAGATTGTTTTTTTAATAAAAATTGCGCTGTTTTAAAAATCGCTTCGCCCCGATATCCATAATCTAACAAAATGTTTAACGCGACCGCCCGTTTAAAGGAACTTATGTTGCCGTCTTTATCCCATTGATTTATCTGTTCCAGAGTGTAAGCCAAAATAGGTTGAGCAGATGGTTTTAAACATTGAATACCACTTTTATAAGCTCGAGAAATCAAATAATAAGCATCAAGCAAGGAGTAATAGTGAGCGCAATTTGCCTTTAGCGCTACTTGTTTATTAAGATAATTACATACATTTTTATCCGCTTGTTGAAGATAGGACAGTACGTTGGCATTAACCCCGCAATCCACATCATTTATAAAAGGGGGATCAACAAAAGTCAGATAGACTCCCTTTTCGTTCTTATTTGCCTCAATGATTTGATGATTATCTGGAAAGGCAACTCCATTTTGCTGCAGAACTATTGAGGCAAAAGCAGTATCGTCAAGATCGGTAACCGTATTCGGATACAAAGGTGCATTATTATGGGTGGTGAAATAAGACCAAAGACCCTGTTCATTCAGTAATTGAGATTGAATATACTTAACTGTTTTTTTATTTAATCGTTTCACGGCCCGATGATTTATTTCATGTATCGCATCTGCAATCATCACTGTAGTAAATAAATTACTGTCATAATTAGTTGCCAAAGATCGCGCAGGCTCAGATAGATTTGGACTAAATAAAGTTGGATATTCGCCATAGCTAAATTGCACACTTTCTAAAAAAACCAATCCTTTATCGATAGCCGCATCAATAGAAGGGTTACAGTTCCCATTAATTGCAAAAAAAATTAAGCCTGCTAAATATACAATCCTTGAAAATGACATGTAAAAATTCCTTGTAAAATAAGCTTTTGAACAATTGATTCAGCTCAAACAGGTAACACATTCAAATACGTGAGACATGCATTAGAACCGGTTATTTATGCACTATGAGCCATTCTTTAATATGATCCATAGTTTCTTTTATAACCTCTACTGCTTGCAGATACAATCCTTCAACGAGGTCTTTTTCACCCGTTTTATGATGATTCTCCAAGTGTTGACAGGCATATTTCATCCGATTCGCACCCAGATATAAGGCACTGCTCTTAATTTGATGAGCAATTTTCGCTATTTGGAGGAAGTCTCCATTCGTCATTGCATCCCGCATCAGTTGCAAATTAATGGGAATTTGTTCTTCTACCATCAAACGTAACATATCGGTTAGTATGTTCACCTCTCGGCCACAATTATTGAACGCTTCTTTATAATGAAACAATGGAAATTGCTCGAGCTGAAATAATTTTTGATGTTCTGAATCGTTTTTCATGGAATCCACAATTGCTTCTTTAACTGGAATAAACTGATTGAGGATCTCAGTTGCCAAAGATAAAGTGAGCGGTTTTGTGAACATGCCATCCATACCCGATTCAATGCACTGTTCTCTGCATTCATCGTTTGTATGAGCAGTTAATGCAATGATGGGTGTACGTTGGCCAGGAGATTCAAGGGTACGTATAAGGGCGGTAACCTGGTATCCATTCATACCCTCTCCTAAACCTATATCCATAAAAATTAAATCGTAATGATTTGCTTGAAACAGATCTAGTGCCTCTTGACCATTCACTGCAACATCGCTATCACAAGCAAGAGATGTTATTAGGGTTCTAATTACTGTTTGCGCAATGATATTGTCTTCAACGATTAATATTTTTGGTTTCATACGATTAGCTAACTTAGTAAAATTTCGGCGGTTATCAATCAAATATACCGGTTCATAACTCAATACAGGATTATTTTTGCTCCATATGAGATTTCAAGCAAAGAACCTTTTCAAATTCGTGATAGTTTAACAGCTTATTCTTTAAAAAGTTCAATTTATTTATCCCATTTACAAAGTCAGGTGAAACGACCCTGCGTTAACCCTATTTTTAAACTAAGGCAATTATAACGAATTATGTTTATGGTTCTATAGTATCTGCAATTACAAAAAAATATATATAGCTTATATCCTGGAACTTGGCTTTTTTTGTATTCCATTAAAGCTGGTATTCTCAAATTGGTGGTAAAAATAGAAGTTTTGATTGGTGCGAGTGACTAAAAATAAAATCCTGGCTTTATGAGCTAGGGAAGAGAATAAGACGGATAAAAAAAAGGCTTAATAAATAAGCCCAGTCAAAAAGGATAATTACTTAATTTTCCGTATTTTTTTTAGCTTCTTTAACCAGATCCAGCATGGCTTTTTCAAGAATTTTAAACGATTGCTGCATATAATCCAACGCTTTGTGACCATTTTCTACAGCAAGATTAATTTGCTTTTCCAAAGCTTCCTCAGGTTTTTTTACCTGTGCTAGCTCCTCAGGTTTAATATAAGTTAACCCTTGTAGGGTTTTGATATTCAATTCTGCGATGGCTTGAAATGGTTCTTGTATTTTTTTTGCCATTTCACTCCATTTTTCGAAGTTATGTTGATTCATGATTTTCTCCAATGTTGCACTGCACAATTAAATAATAGCTCAATAAAGCCTTATATGTCAAGGATAATTACAATTTATTTTGCAGTGCACCATTTTATGCTTTAAATATTTTTTGCCATTGCTGCATCATATCCTGCATTTGCTGATTCCAGGCTTCAGTAGCCTGTTTGTAAGGATTATTTTGTAAGGGTTTTTCCATGCTTTGAAACATCTTTTCCATCATTGCTTTAAGCGATAAATGCATTGGGTGATTCGCCAATGCAATTATTTGTCGCAAAACCTCAGGAGTTAAAAATTGGGTTGGGCCTGCTTCCATTTCAACGATAATCTGCAATAAAACCGAGTTGGTTAAATCTGCCTTGGTTTCAGAATCTTCAACTTTAAATTCGATCCCATCGACAACGTAGCGTTGTAATTGTTCTACGGTAATATATTGACTGGTTTCTGTATCATAAAGTCGGCGATTTTTATATTTTTTAATTAGTCTGTTCATATTCTTCTCGTGAGTTAAGATACAATGTAATTATGGCATTTTATAATCAAAGTGATCTTAAACCCACCTTTAATTTACAATATCAACGCCTTTTCATAAAAAATTAAGCATTAATACATGTGTAAACCACCATTGATACTCAGATTAGCACCAGTAATGTACCGGCTTTTCTCACTAATTAAAAATTCAATCGCCCAGGCAATTTCCTGAGGCTCTGCGAGACGCTTCGCAGGTATTTGGTTAATAATCTGATCAAGAATGTCCGGTCTTATACCCTGCATAAGACGTGTATTAACATAGCCTGGTGAAAGACTGTTGACCGTAATATTCTTCATCATCAGCTCTTGCGCCAGGCTTTTGGTAAAGCCGTAAACGCCTGCTTTGGATGCGGCATAATTGGCTTGAGAAAATTGACCTTTTTGTGCATTTACAGAGGATACGTTGACGATTCGACCCGATTCCTGGGCTTTCATTCCTTCAACCACCTGACGGGTTACATTAAACATTCCATCCAAATTTACGCGTAATACTTCATCCCATTGCTGTTTGGTCATTTTATTAAAAACAGAATCACGAGTAATTCCAGCATTATTAATGAGTACATCAACATTGCCAAACTCTTTAATCAGAGCATCAATAACCTGTTTACACTGATCAAAGTCTGTTACATCCATGTGTCTGAAATAAATATTTTTATACCCTTCGTTCTTTAATTCTTCTACCCACGCATGCCCTTTTTCATCGGGAAGCAAGTCCAGGGCAATTACATGCGCATAGGATGCGTCTAATTGTTTCGCAACAGCGGTACCGATATCTCCCGTACCGCCGGTAATTAATACCACATTATTATTTTGCATGTTATTCTCTTTTAGTTGATGAGCCCCATCCAGACCCGTTTGCCAAAACGATTACATGTATTGACCCCCATTAACATCCAGGTTTGCTCCGGTTATAAAACCACTGTCTGGTGATGCTAAAAAGGCAACTGCATCTGCTACTTCTTTAGGATAGCCCAAGCGACCTACCGGAATATTTGCGATAATGCCATTGAGAACATCTTCTTTTAATCCTTTAAGCATAGACGTTTCTATGTAACCTGGGGAAACTGTGTTAACCGTAATCCCTTTACTGGCAACCTCTAACGCCAAACTTTTAGTAAATCCAAAGAGTGCTGCTTTGGTTGCCGCATAATTACATTGACCAAATTGACCTTTTCGCCCATTTATAGAAGAAATACTGACAATACGACCATAACCTTTATCCAGCATAAGGGGTAATACATTGCGCGTCATATTAAACACACTGGTTAAATTAGCATCTAATACTTGTTGCCATTGCTGAGGTGTCATTTTCCGCAAACTACAGTCCTTGGTTATTCCTGCATTATTGACTAAAAGATCAATACTTCCGTACCGCTCCATGACTAATGCGGTTAATTTTTCACAATCACTGTAATGGGCTATATCACCGTAAACCACATCAACGTCGAACCCCAATACATGCTGCTCTTGCTGCCATTGTTTTGCTTCTTCGTGCTTTCCATCCTTGAAATAGCAGGCAACTACTTTAAAATCGGCAGCTAAACGCTGACTGATTGCAGTACCAATCCCGCCAGTACCCCCAGTGACAATTGCTATCCTCTTTTCCATCAACAACTCCCTGTTCGTTGAAAATAATTGAATTATAACTACAAATTAAATTCCTCTTCTTGTCAACACCGTAGATCGGATTATCCCCTTCCTTGCGTTACAAAAATAATATACTAACACTCATTCACACATAAAATCTTAACTTAGTACAAGAAACAGAAATAAGCACGTTGATTTTGTTATTTTTTTTAAGATGTGGATAATTCCTAAATTTAAGAGAATCAATTTTGATTTTAAACTTTAAATAAATTAACATGATTCATATATCCCATAGACTTGAACGAAAATCACGCCATTACCTAAGGACACTCAAAATGCGATTCGCTAACTACCACTGTTCAGCCTCTAAATTGCTATTTTTTATTTTATCATTATTTTTTATTTCATCAGTACATTCCGGAACACCATTGTGGACGCTGCAGCCCACAGCAAATAGCCAAACCACTCAAGCCATTCCCCAAAACGGCAGTGCTATCGTACAATATACAGTTCAAAATCAATCAAACAAAACCCGACAATTAGTGATTGAACCAACGCAAGGCTTAACTCAAACAGGATCCTGCATTGTTGCACCCAAGGGACAAGCTGGTAGTACCTGTGTGTTAACCCTTTCTATTAATGGAGCCACATTACCTGCTAGTGGTATTCATGGGGGCCCCAGATTGTGTCAAGCCAATACTAATGGGACTCCAAATCTCAATCAATGTTATCAGCCAAGCCAGGCAAACTCGTTAAATATAAGCCGGACCGCTGCAACGGCCTCAACTATATCAGCAAGTCCACTGGTACTGGGTTTTACTGCAGGTAGTAATGGGGTGGTTACGGTAACAAATAGTGCCCAGTCTACAGAGACAGCTAATAACATAGCGGCCACTATTCCTGGTGGCAGTGGCATTAGCGTGCAAAGCACCACTTGTGCCGCTACTCTCGCTATTGGAGCAAGTTGCACTATAACATTTACCGCTGCAACCCCAGAAGGCCCCACTATCATTCCAATCACAGGCAGTAATACAAATACCGTTAATGTTGTCGTTACTGTGACTCCTGTTCCCACAGCACTTATAAGTGTGAATCCTACCACCTTGTTATTTGCAGAAAATTCAACAGGATTAGTTACAGTCACCAATGATGTGAGCTCCCTGGTTACTGCGGATAATGTTGTGGCTACAATACCAGGTGGGAGTAATATTAGCGTGCAAAGCACTACGTGTGGCGCCTCTTTGGCAATAGGAGCAAGTTGTACCATAACGTTCGCATCAAGCGCTCAAGAGGGACCTACGTTAGTCCCCATAGCAGGTACTAATACTAATACGGTGAACATTAACATCACGGTTACCAGTCAACCGCAAATCAGTATAACCGGACCAATTCAATCCTCCCGTGTGGTTACGGTATCAGGAGCTGCTTTGAATCTTCAAATCACCAATGATGCAGGAAGCCCCGTAAATGCTAATGCTATAACCGTAAGCAATCAGGCGGCTTGCCCAAATTTGACAGTTGATGACAGCAATTGTACCAGTGTCGCTCCAAGCAGTTCGTGTACTTTGGTTTTAAATTCACCTGACCCTTATGCTCCGTGTACGATTACGGTAAGCGGCAGTAATACAGCGAACAGTCCTACGACTCTGATTGCATTTTCTTATCTTGGTGGACTTGTATTTACAGAAAGTGGTGGTACCGGCAAAGTAGTACTCGAATCAGGTTTTGGGAGTCAATGGACCAATACTGTTACGAACATTGCGGGGGCGGTCAGTCTGACCGATGGGGTGGCTAACACCAACGCTATTATTGCAGATGCTTCTTGTTCAGGCGATACAACGAATTGTGCCGCATATCAATGCCGCAATCTGGGAGGGATTCCAACACCAGCCTGGTACATGCCTGCTTTAAATGAGTTAGTCACAGTAAATACTTCACTTTGCGGCAATGGCACTATTCCCTGTAATTTTGGTAATTTCGTAACTACCATCTATTGGAGTTCAACACAAAATAATGCGGGTATGAGTGATGCAAGGGTAGTCAATTTTCCATCAGGCATTACCGGATTAGCTGGGAAAACTGAAACGCATCCAGTCCATTGTATACAAAGTTTTTAATTCAATTATAGTATGTTGTTAATTGCTCCTCTCGTCCTACGTGCCTCGACTTGTTCGAGGCATCCAGAAGAATGCTCAGTTAATAACAAATTTGTATGAATTATCCCGAACATTGATCTCATTTTTTCAAACTTATTTTATTGTCTAAGCCAATTTTAGCTTAAACACTAAATTGATTCTCGTTGTAGATATAAATTAGTACCCGTACATAGCCCGCCGTCTTGGGTATCCCCTCAAAATTTTAAATGTGCACTAACGTTGTCGATCAATAGTTGTCTTCTCCAGTGGAGATCCATCTAATAAATTGGCATTTTGCTAAATATTTGGATAGTTCCCCACCTGCGTGGGGACGACAAAAATACATCATATATGATGAAAGCACATAAAATTTTGAGTGGATAACCTAGCCCGCGGTCTTGGGTATACCTCAAAATTTTAAATGTACAATAACGTTGTTGATTAAACAGTTGTCTTCTCCACGCAGGTGGAGATCCATCCAATAATTGGCTTTTTGCTGAATATTTGGATGGTTCCACACCTGAGTAGGGACGACAAAAATAGATTATGCATGATGAAAGCGCATAAAATTTTGAGGGGATAACCTAGCCCGCGGTCTTGGATATACTCTCATAACAAGACAGAAAATTAAGGATGATTATGAGTGTTACCCACTCATAATCATTCATTGCTAGACAGCATAAACTGGAACATAACCTTTTAATTGTTGCGCAAATTGTCTCAATACTTCAAGACCAGACTCTTCCGCCTGACGGCACCATTGTTGCAATGCGTCAACCAGTTCTTTTTGCGAAGACGCTGTTTTTAACCACACATTTTGTAACGATTGTTTATATGAGTAAACGAGTCGCAGTTGTTCGCGTGCTTCAAGTAATCTTTGGAGCCGGGTTTTCGCTTTATTAGTCAAAAGCGTGTCTTCACGTCGTAATAAACTGCCTGCATGTTTAAACAGCTTTTTATCTTCTTTTGTTTCAAAGTTCGAATTTTTTTCTTGCTTCAATATAGGTCTGATAACCGCTTTATAATAGTGAGACATAACCTGGAAGCGATTGGAAATAACTGCTTTTACGGTATCGAGATCCACATTAAATTTACCCTCATCTCTTGCGAGCTTAGGCGGTAATTTTTTCACTTTTGCCAAACCAAAGAATGACAAGATGCAGATATACATCCAACCGATATCAAACTCCCACCATTTAACTGAAAATTTGGCAGAGGATGCAAAGGTGTGGTGATTGTTATGTAATTCTTCCCCACCAATCCAAAATCCCCAGGGAAATACGTTAGTGGCTGCATCCGGGCATTCAAAATTTCTGTAACCCCAGTAATGACCGATTCCATTAATAACCCCTGCAGCAAAGACTGGTATCCACATCATTTGAATTGCCCAGACGGTTAAGCCGGGAACACCAAAGAAAAATAAATCAACGAACAACATGAGTAATATTCCTTTAGACGAATGCCGCGAATATACGTTTCGTTCCATCCAGTCATCAGGGGTACCATGAGAATATTTGGCAACCATATCTCTTTTCTTCCGTGCCTCACGATAAAGTTCAGCACCTTCCCAAAATACTTTTTTTATTCCTAAAACAACAGGACTATGCGGATCACCTTCCACATCGGTCGATGCATGATGTTTCCGATGAATAGCCACCCAGTCTGCAGTTACCATCCCTGTTGTTAACCATAACCAAAACCGAAAAAAATGGCTTACTATTGGGTGTAAGGTTAAGGCACGGTGCGTTTGATTTCGATGAAGGTAAATAGTGACCGCAGCTATAGTAATCTGCGTTAACAGTACTATTGCCAGAACATAGCCCCAAAAAGAAAGATTTAAATAGCCATAAACCATAAAGAACCCCAAGGTGGATTTAATTAGAATAGAATAAATCGTTTTTGAATAGTTTACTAAGGAATAATTCAAAAGAATATACTCATATAGTATAATCATAACACAAAATCATTGGTTTCATTGCATCCTTTACCGATCTAGCCGATAATTAATTAATAACTTACCTCAGGATGATTTCATGGATATCAAGAAAATTTTAGAAAGTCTGATTCCCTTTTTAGTAGTGGGCGTTGCTATTGCCTTATGCATCGGATTACTCTTTATGTTTTTTTCAGTTGCGGTGTGGGGTTTACTCATTGGTGGAGTACTCTGGCTAGGCGCATTAGCAAAGCAATATCTGTTTCCTGGCACTCAAGCAGTTGAGAAAAAAAGCAATGGAAGAATAATCGAACATAATAATAAAAAATAATGCCTGAATTACCCGAAGTTGAAACCACTAAAGAGGGCATCAAACCTCATTTAGAAGGACAAACCATAAGTCAAATTGTGGTGCGAAATGCGCAGTTCAGACAATCTATTCCCCCCAATATTGATGAACTCTGCGCGGGTAAACGCATTCACTCTTTATCACGCCGAGCTAAATACATTTTAATCCATTTATCCCAGGGGTATATTTTAATTCACCTGGGTATGTCTGGTCATCTTCGTATTGTTCCGCAAAATACACCGCCGCAAAAACACGATCATGTAGATTTAATAATGTACAATGGATGCTCTTTACGCTTTACTGATCCCAGGAGATTTGGCTTGTTTTTATACCTGGAAGACAACCCGCATCAACATTCTCTATTTAGTCAGTTGGGTCCTGAACCTTTATCCGATCAATTTAACAGTACTTATTTGCAACAAAGAATTAAAAATAGAAATCAACCGATTAAGTCTTTGATTATGAATAATGAAATAGTCGTGGGCGTAGGTAATATTTATGCGACTGAAAGTCTTTTTTTGGCAGGTATTCACCCACTTACTCCTGCCAAAAAATTAAGTCTGCTCCACTGTAAGCTCCTTACGGAGCACATTAAACAAGTCCTCAAACTGGCTATTAAGGCTGGTGGCACCACGTTAAAGGATTTTTATAGTTTTGATGGAAATCCCGGACACTTTAGAATTTCACTTAAGGTATACGGGAGAAAAAAAGAATCCTGTTTTAACTGCAATAAAATTATTGAAAGTGTTGTTATTGGAGGCCGTCAATCGGCCTATTGCCCTCAATGTCAGAACCTAATTAATTAGGTGCAACAATTTGCTTTTTATCGCCCAATTTATGGCAGACTAGGCAAGTTAAACTGCTTGCTGTATGATTCGTTGTCGAATAAACCAAATAAAATTATGAAAATTACTCGTATTAGAACCCTTTGGATCATCTGCACTTTATTTTTTTACACCCTGGTAGTTTGTACTCGATCCATATGTAAATATTATTTCAGCACCCCCACCAGACCATGGGTCGATAAAACTATTCATCATTGGATCGATCAATTACTTAATAAAGTTAAAGTAACTTATACCGTAATAAATCCTTACCATGTGGAGCCAAAGCCTGGTCAGCCAACAATACTCATGTGTAACCATTCAAGTGCTTATGATATTCCTTTAGGTTTTAAAGCATTTCCTAATCATTCTATTCGTATGCTGGCTAAAAAAGAACTGGCTAAAATCCCTTTGTTTGGTAAAGGGATGTCTGCAGCGGAATTCCCTTTCGTTGATAGAAGAAATCGGTTCCAAGCCATTAAAGATTTGGCCTATGCCCGGAAATTGATGGAAAGCGGGATTATCATTTGGGTGGCACCGGAGGGTACTCGCTCCAAAGATGGAACACTTGCGCGTTTTAAAAAAGGAGCCTTTGTCACCGCCATTGAGGCTAAAGCAACCATTATACCCATAGGAATTCGAGGAGCATTTAACATCCTTCCGGCTAAAACATTACATTTTAATCTGCATGAGAAAGCTGAGATACACATCGGTAAACCTATTGATGCCTCCCAATTTACTATTGAAAATAAAGACGATTTAATCAACCAGACTTATCAGGCTATAAAAGAATTAGTAGAGGGAAATCAGGCAGTTAAGACATCCTAATGAGAACTTGTATTATTCTCGACAACTGCCGCTAAACCTATATCCCTGGGATCCGATGTGGCAGATAACCATTTTTTATCTTTATCCCACGTGATAACCTGCATGTTGCCATAATACTCATCCAATTGCTTTAAATGATACCCCATGGATTTTAAAGCCTCCTGAATCGCAGGCGGAAAAGCATCCGGTTCAAATTGTAATTCGTCTGGGAGATATTGATGGTGAAATCGCATAGCCGATGCCATACTGACAGACCCATATCCTTCTTGAAAAAGTAAAGAGGCGATCAATACCATAGTAGGTATCCTGCTACCTCCAGGAGTACCTAGGATAGCTAAACGACCCGGCATTTCAAGAAACGTAGGAGTCATGCTGGACAACGGTCGTTTTCCTGGCGCAATTGCATTCCCTTCACCCCCGGTTAAACCATAAACGTTATCCACCCCGGTTTTAGTAGAAAAATCATCCATCTCATCATTCAGCAAAACTCCTGTACCCTCAGCTACTACGCTTGAACCAAAAATATAGTTTAGGGATAAAGTTGCAGCAACACGATTTCCTTCAGCATCGATAATAGAAAAATGAGTGGTATTTGAAGGTTTTGCATTTCCCGGGGGGCCTTGTAACACTTTACTATCAATAGATTTATCGGAGGAAATTAATGAGTTCAGTTGTTTGGCATTTTCAGCGGAGAGTAATTTATCTTCGGGAATAGCAATAAAATCAGGATCGCCTAAAAATTGTTCGCGCTGCCAATAAGTAAGTCGCATGGCTTCAACCAAATAATGAACCCATTGAACTTTAGAGAATCTAGTAAGTGGGTAATGCGACAAAATATTTAACATCGTTAATAATCCGACTCCGCCAGCTGAGGGGGGAGGAGCAGTAACAATGAGCATATTATGATAGGCACCAACCAAAGGTTCTCTTATTTTAATTTTATAGCGGGCCAAATCTTCCAAAGTCCAGATTCCTCCTGCCGAATTCGCCCCACGAACCAAATTTTTTGCCACATCTCCAGAATAAAACCCTGCCTCACCTTTTTCAGCAATTAATGTCAGGGTTTTAGCCAAATCAGTTTGAATTAATCTATCACCGAGTGAATAGGCTTTACCATTTTTTAGAAAAATAGCTGCAGTAGCAGGATACTCTTTAAGCATTAATAAGCGATCTGTCCATAAAGAATATTCACGAAATTGGGTATCAACAATAAATCCTTCACGAGCTATTTTTATGGCAGGAGCGAGAGTTTGTGTCAGAGGTAATCGGCCAAAGTTTTTGGCTATATATACCATTGCTGCGGGCTCTCCCGGAATAGCAGATGCCAATCCACCATTAATGGATAATCCAGGAATAACACGACCATCCCGATCCAGATACATGTCTTTAGTTGCTGCAAGAGGCGCTACTTCACGACTGTCAATAAAGGTATTTTTTTGCGTGCTTGCCTGATGCATTAACCAAAAACCCCCTCCACCAAGACCAGTGTGGTACGGTTCGACTACAGCTAATACGGCTGCAACGGCAATTGCTGCATCAAAAGCATTACCACCATGAGCTAACATGGCAAGTCCAGCATTTGTAGCAAGGGGATTCGCACTGGCTACTGCATATCCGGGTGGCTTAATAGGTAATGGATTCGCTTTCAAGCTTGTGTTGATACACAAAACACAAAATAACCCGATAATTAAATCATGCCTGAATTTCATTTTGTCTCTTGTTTAATTCCTGAACTACAGCTGCCGGTACGAATTGAGAGATATCACCTTTTAGAGTAGCTATTTCACGTACTAAGGTCGAAGAGATAAACATTAAATTCTCCGAGGGAGTCAAAAACAAAGTTTCTACTTCCTTTGATAATTTTCTATTCATACCCGCCAGCTGAAATTCATACTCGAAATCAGAAACAGCCCTTAAACCACGAAGAATAATAGAAGCCTTTTGCTCCAGAACAAAATCGATAAGCAGACTATCAAACCCCATTACCTCCACCCCAGGGAGATGTCCTACAACTTCTTGCAGTAATTTTATTCTTGTCTCCAGGGATAAAAAAGGCCTTTTAGCTTTATTACTCGCCACAGCTACAATCAATTCGGGAAAAATATTGGCAGCGCGCGTAATAATATCAATGTGCCCATTAGTAACTGGGTCAAAAGTACCTGGGTATATCGCTTTTTTCTTCATTTTTATAAACACTAATTGCATATAAAAACAGTCTAGCGTATTGTTAATTGAAAAACTATAAAAACGGAATTAAGGTGAGCAAATGAATGCAATGAAACGTTTTGGAATACTGTCTTTTAGTTTATTAACAGCTTGCGCCCCACCGCAACAACCAGCTGAAGAATTACCGACTAATAAAATAATTCCGGTTGAGACTCGTAAAGCGGAAACAGCAACCATCTCTTCTTTTCAGATTAACGGAGCAATGGCTGCGAAAGCCAAAGGCAAAGGATGGTCAGCTACGATGAATTGGACTCAGCGTGGTGCCAGTTCATACCAAATTCGATTAATGGGACCTTTAGGTGGCGGCTCGGTTTTGGTTAGCCGCACGGGTAATACAGTTACGTTCCAGGATGGCGCAAAACACGCAAGCTCTACCAATGCAGACCAATTACTATTGGAACAAACCGGCATTAAATTACCAGTAAATAACCTTTATTATTGGGTTAGGGGCTTACCTGCTCCAGGTGGTGTTCAAAGCGAAAAACGTGACGCATTTAATCACCTCGTTTTATTGAAGCAAAGTGGTTATACGATTAATTTCACTAAATACACTTCCGTTAATAAAATCGACTTACCCAGTATGATTCGGCTTGAAGGAAACGGTGTCATGGTCAAAGTCGTCATTAAAAAATGGAACGTGAACACCGCTGCATAAATAGAATTTTACCCTGCAATGAATAATCGATTGCGGGGTAAGACTAAATCACGGTTTCATTATGTTTTACGTTAGCAGTAAATTTAATAAATATATTTGATTTTGAAGTTGACATCGACAAAAAACCACTGCAAAATACGCAACACATCGCAGGGACGAAAGCTTTTTTAGATCACGGACGAAAGAGAATCTACAATTTTTTTGGGGTGTCGCCAAGCGGTAAGGCACAGGGTTTTGATCCCTGCATACCTAGGTTCGAATCCTAGCACCCCAGCCACTTTCTTGTTGATTCAACCTGGTTTCCAGGTTCAAGTAAACAGACGGCAGAAGATACCCTGGAAGGATGCGTTCTTCGTATCGCTCAAATAATAATAATATCTTTCTGGCTGTCTTCTGCTATGTGTTTAAGTTAAGCGATTAACCTAAATCTAAGGCTTGTTATACATGTCCACTATGATGATTTTTACCGGAAATGCAAATCCGGAACTGGCACTTAAAATTTCTTCTCATTTACAAATTCCTATTGGCCAAGCCACCGTTGGAACATTCAGCGATGGGGAAACCATGATTGAAATTTTAGAAAACGTGCGGGGCAAAGATGTATTCGTCCTGCAATCCACCTGTGCGCCCTCCAACAATAATTTAATGGAACTGCTGACCATGGCAGATGCATTAAGACGATCTTCTGCTGCACGAATTACAGCTGTAGTGCCTTATTTTGGATACGCCCGTCAGGATAGAAGAGTTCGATCCGCTCGAGTTCCTATTACAGCAAAAGTAGTTGCCGACATGATGGCCTCCGTGGGTATATGTCGCGTACTGACTGTTGATTTACATGCGGATCAAATTCAGGGATTCTTTTACATGCCCGTTGATAACGTGTATTCAACTCCAATACTCCTTGAGGACATAACACGCCAGAATTTATCCAATATTATGGTCGTATCTCCTGATGTGGGGGGTGTAGTCAGAGCGCGTGCAATGGCAAAACGGCTCAATGACGCTGAATTATCCATTATCGATAAACGGCGCAGTGGCCCTAATAAATCAGAAGTGATGCATATTATCGGTGAACCTGCGGATAAAAACTGTATTATAGTCGATGATATCGTCGATACTGCCGGAACCTTGTGTTCAGCAGCTCACGAGCTCAAAAAAAGTGGCGCCAAAAGCGTTCGAGCCTATATTACTCACCCGGTATTATCAGGACCTGCAGTTCATAATATCAAGCACTCTGGTTTGGATGAAGTGGTAGTTACAGATACCATTCCTTTATCAGCTGAAGCTCAAAAATGTGATAAGATTCGCGTGGTAAGCCTTGCCGACATGCTGGCTCAAGCCATTAAACGAGTCAACGTTGAAGAGTCTGTAAGCTCTATGTTTGCTGAGTAAATACCCGCGCAAGCGGGTGGTTTGCCACTAGAATATTATTTCCATTAGAGCATTGGCAAAATTAAACTATTTTTTTAAATCAAATTAGCTGCAATGGAACTATATTTTCCGTCACTGCGTATTTTGCTAAAGAGTTCTTTTTAAACAAAATACCAATAAATTAAAGTCCATTTTAATTTTATGGATCTTGAGAATGTATGGAAGCCCAATCAATTATGTCTTTTACAATTGATGATGTTGTCCTGAAATAAAAATAAATGATATATTTCCAAACGAAACGAACAGGATCCGATTAAATAGCGGATCCAGTTATATAAAAGAGGATCTTAATGGCTTCTTCGAATGGAGGTACTAAATATAGAGTCTTCATCAGAATCTTCTATATTCTGTTTCAATGAAGCTATTTTATTTTTTTTATCGAAATAACCCGTTCTATTCGATATTATGTTTTTATCTGGACTTCCTAAAATATCTTTAATACCGGCCATTTTTTCAATAAAAGTATTAATAATGGCTCTGAGTTGGTTAAAAAACCCAGGTGCAGATTCGAGTCGTGGTTGATAATCATGAATTATATTTTGAACCTGTTCTGCCAAGGCAAATTGATTCACAAGTAAACAACTATAGCCGTTTTTACTATCTTCTTCAAGAGCATCTTTTATGGCCCCCAAAAAACCTTGTACTGCTGTATCTAATTTTGCATCTTCTTGTATGAGCTTTTTATTGTTGTCATAAATTTGTGCTACAAAATAGTGAAAAGCCGAAACTGCTTTATGCATCTTACTCCGTACTTGAATCTCATTCTTAATTAATTGAGTAGTCTCACCGAAAAGCTTTTGAAAACAATTGACTCCCTTTCCCGACTTTTTTTGAATCGTTTTATCATGTTTTGTATCTGTCATAATAATATTTTCTCTTTATAAGTTAATTAATTTTAAGTTGATAATTTAATATATTTGAGTAAATCATCTAAAATCGAAATGCCAAATTTAAAGAAGATCAAATGTTCATAGAGACAACTTTATCGACACTGAGACTATATAATAACTCACCTTAAGAGAACCTTAAATATTCAATTTAATTAGTATGTATTCAGGGCGATGTCATTAAAGTTTAAAAATTAAACGATTTACTTGCTATATATATTGAAAAAGTGAATAAAATCAGTTAATTATGGCGTACTCAAATGAAATTGTTCTGTTTCTAATTAAGATAAGATCTCAATAATTGCACTTACCCAAATAAATCATTATCTTTCAAAGTAGCTTGGGTCATTTTGATCCAACGCACTACCAGAGTTTGGTGAATAGTGAATGTTGGGTCAATAACCCAACCTACCTTGCTTTAAAAATATGAGGGGATAACTCAATTCGCGAGTACGGCCGAAAACATAATTCATTAAATTGAATTTACATTCATTACCCATATTCTTAAATAAATTGAGCTCCCACTAAATCTAAAAACATGAGCGTTTACCCGCCATTATACTTTAAACGATTCCATATATAGCCTAACGAGAACAGAGCCAATAATGAAACGAATATAAGATATAAAGCGGGAATCGTTTTCCAACCCGTGCTGTAGATTAATGACAATGATATTAAGGGCGTTAAACCGCCAAAAAAAGCAAATCCTAGATTATAACTTACGGCAATGCCACTGTAACGGATTTGAGTAGGAAATAACTCACTTAATAATCTTGGTATGATCCCGGCAGAAAAGCCCAATAATACTGCACTGGCTATAAAAGCCAAAAAGTAGAACTGAGGATAAGACACATAAATGGCAAAAATGGGGTTAGCCAATAAGAGCGTTAATATTCCTAAAATCAAGACCAACTTTTTGACATCAATCCGATCAGTGAGATAACCAAAAATAATTGTTAATAGCGCCCCTAAGGATATAGCCGATGTGCGTTCCCATGCAAAGGCATTATCAGCTAAAAGCAATACCTTATTTAAATAGGATGGATTAAATAAAAACAATGAAGAGACAATTACTGCACAAAGTGCTGTTATAAATGCACCCGCCAAAACAAAAGAGAAATGGTTCCTAAAAACAGCAAGAATAGGAAATTTCTCTAATGAATGCTCTACTTCCAAAAATTGTTTTGATTCATTTAATTCTTTTCGCAAAGCATAGCTCAATAAACCAAGGACTCCACCTAATATAAAAGGTATCCGCCAACCATAAACATTCATCTGATTTTCATCAAAGAGAGTTACCATTGTTGCATGAACGACTGACCCTAAAACAATCCCCAAGAGTAATGCAGAAAAAATAATCCCACACGCGAGGCCTTTATAATGTGAAAAAGATTCACTGATGTAAGTAATTGCACCAGGTATTTCACCGCCAATGGAGATACCTTGCACTATTCTTAAAATAATAATGATTATTGGAGCAGAAATGCCAATAGCATTATAGGTTGGGATAAGTCCCATTCCCAAAGTGGCAATAGCCATTAAAAAAATAGACACCGTAAAGGTTGATTTGCGTCCAACCCGATCACCAAAATGACCAAAAAGAATTCCTCCCAGAGGCCTGACTAGATAACCAATGGCAAAAGTGGCAAATGTAATCATCAAACTGGCCAGCTCATCAGAAGTTGGGAAAAAAGCATTGGAAATATAGCTAGCAAATAAAGCAAAAATGATGAAATCATAAAATTCCAAAATCCCACCCAAACTGGAGAGAAGAAGTAATTTACGCTGATCCTTGTCCATTTGTGATCCTATATTAAAATGTATTTAGTATCGACTGTTTTATTGAGTTTAAGCACTGTTACTCAATTCTTCCATCTAATAGCTATAATATAAAACGTTGAATAGTCTTTGGGTTTTTAAAATAATATATACTGTTCCTACTCAAATTCGGAGTGTAGCTCAGCCTGGTAGAGCACTGCCTTCGGGAGGCAGGGGTCGCAAGTTCGATTCTTGTCACTTCGACCATATTAATCCATAGGGAAGATTAAATATCTTCCCATATGTCGTCTCCTTTACTATTTCAAGTTCTTTCAAAAACATGATTACCTTTGAGACTATAACACTCAATTATTCCCCCTAGACTTACAAATAACTGATTGAGTGCCACAGAATGCTCACTTAATAAATCTTGATGACTCACATAAGAATTTAAAAGCAATTAACCCAAAGCTTTATCACAAAACTTGCACAGACATGCTCTCTTCTCCCTCTGGGAGAAGGTGCCGAAGGGCGTATCAGGGCTGAGGTATCCCCTCATAACTTTAATGTACAATAATGTTGTAAATTNNCCCCGCCTGCGCGGGGAAGACAAAAGAAACATAATGCATGTTAAAAGTGCATAAAATTTTGAGGTGATACCTCAGGGATGAGGGGTACTCCATACACCTCTCACACAGGGAGAAAGGAGCATTTTTATTCGCTTATAGAAAATTCAAAAATCGCTGTGAAAAAAAAAGGTTTCTCCATTCTCCCTCTGGGAGAAGGTGCCCGAAGGGCGGATGAGGGTACATGACATGATGCAAAGTGATAAACTAATTAATAACCGGCATAGGTGTAGACTCAAAACCATTTTCTCGGAAAACCCGCCAATCAACTGTATAATTTAAACCATCCACATCAATCAAATAAAAACTGTTTTTACCATCATTAGTGCGTTCACAACACAGTGATCCACCATGAAGAATAGCGCAGTGACCTTCATTTTTAGCAACTAATTTTAAAGTAGCGTAATGGAGGTGTCCCGTACACACCATATGAATGGGGCTGTCTTTTAAATATGCAATAAACTCCTCGGCATTATTCAAAGGATGATGCATCCCAGAAAAATAATTAAGATTGTGATGAAAAAACACAATATTAAAAGCCCCTGAATCCTGTTTGAAATAATTTTTGATGCGCCCAATTGTTCGTTGACTTAAAACACCATCTTTTAATTTGTAAGGAGTGGCGCTATTTACCCCCAAAATAGTGACCTCATCATTTTTAAAAGTGGATCCTAATTGGTTTGATACGTATTTTTTATAATTTTTAAATGGATGCGTAAAACGCTTCCATGGATTGTACAATGGGATATCATGATTCCCAGGAACCACAACATACGGTACATTTAGACGTTTTAAAAAATGCTGGAATTGTACATATTGTTCCTCGAGTGCACGCTGAGTCACATCCCCGGAGATGATAATTAAATGAGCTTGAATTAGAGCCAAATCAGCTATAAAAGAATCTACTATAACTTGGTCTTCCATGCCGAAATGAAGATCTGAGATATGAACGATTCTCATGATGATGACTTGATTAATACATTAAGGGACTGAGGCAAACTTTTATAAAGTAATGGGGTCGACATCTTCATGGTATCTCCATCCAGGGCAACAGAAACTTCGTCGCAATTATGAAAACTAATTTCCAAAGGATGAGCGGACTCCTTAATCTCAAAGTTACTTTTGTTTTTAAACCAAGTGCTGATAAGCTTCATAAATCTCATTTTACCGTATTTAAAATAATACAGTCCAAGCATGGATTTCTGAAAATCATCCCGTTTAAAAGTAATGGGAAATTCATAGGAATACACATTATTGCTAACCATTAAAAAAGAGGTTTGCAATAATAAATTTAATTCATTACTTTTAATCACCAAATCAAATTGATCATGCTTTTTTAAGCTATCAAAAAAACTGGGAATATAACTCAGCCATTTGTTATAGAGCTTGGTATATAAATCACGTCTCTTTGCAAATTTGGGATAAAAGCCAATAGAGGAATTATTAACAAAAACAGATCCATTAACTTCCGCCAAATCAATAAGCATAGTTTTTTTATCTTTTACCGCCTGAACCATTTCAGCAACATTAGCTGGTAAATTTAATTCTTTGGAAAAGTGATTTAATGTGCCCAAAGCTAAAACACCAAGCACCGTTTTAGTATTCGCACAATTTTGAGCAGCAGTCCTGATGGAACCATCTCCTCCTCCTACCAAAATCATCGGGTATTGAGTAATGCAGCGTTTGATGGTGCTATCTAGTTTCTCTGGATCGCTTTCGTATAATTTAAAAATGATTCCGGCCTCTTTCAGCCCTTTAAGATAATTCGAGGCACCTGCGGCGTTTTTTGCTTTATTGTTAATAATTACGGCAAGCTCAATCATGTGCACTCCGACCTAAAAGGTTAAATAGACTTTACCATTATAAGAATAGCATATTGCAATTCTGGTCCTGATGGGTTATTGCGGGTCATTCATCAATTGTTCTATGTATCTTCGACATGTCAGCGGTCGGTCAAGATAGTTCAACAGGTGTCGCGTCCCACCGGTACCTGTGATTACCAAAGCACCGTAACGTAAAATACTGCCCAGAATTGATTGGCGAATATCTATGGTTTCAATCTTACTCAAAGGAATATCCACTGTTTTGCGAACCAATACTCCTGTGCGCAAAATTACTTGCTTACTTTTAATCGTAATGGACGAAAAATGATAAGTCACCCAAGTCATCACTATCCATAGCATTGCAAAAAAAGCTAAAAACAGACTGACTTCACGCAACTGGGTGATGTATGCATTGATAGCGATTGCGAAACACAACATCATTATGGGCCAAAAAAATATGATCCAATGTAATCTGGTAAAATAGATAACGTTAGTATCAGGTAAATTCTCAGACATGGTTTTCCTTATTTCTTTAAAAATGATTACTGCGCGTAAGGATAATTTGCTATTCTATACTTAAACAAGCCAGTAAGGCGATAGAACTTGCTCTTGTGCTTTTAAATTAACATTATTAAGGCAAAAATACATGCGATCAATAAAACATTGCCTCAATAAGCAATTGGCAGATATCTGTCAGCGCTCAATGAAGATAGAAGAACTGTCTGATAAGATTAATCATTTACTCCCTTCAAGCCTTGCTCCGTGGTGCAAAGTGGGCAGTTTTAACAAGGGATGTCTGGTATTAACTACTATTAATGCGTCCTGGGCATCACAGATTCGTTATGCTATTCCGGAACTTCGCGATAAACTTCGTAAAGAAGCTGGTATGTATCAGCTGACTTCGATTAAAGTAGTCATCACCGAACCTTCCATAGATTATGAAAAAGTGAAGTGCGCTGTTACCAATAAGTTATCAGCAACAGCGAAAGCTACCATAATTAGTGAAAGCCAGAATTGTACCTATCAACCTTTACAAAAAGCATTGCTCCATTTGGGTGGTGTTGAATAGTTTTTATAATCTGGATAATAAAGTTCGTCTATGCAAAATCAAGTTGACGCCAGGCTTCAAATAAAATGATCGCGACTGCATTAGATAAATTAAGACTTCGGCTACCTGCAACCATAGGAATGCGGATTGCACTATGGGCATTTCTTATATCTTCTGGTAATCCTCGAGTTTCCGGACCGAAAAGTAAGATATCATCCGATTCGTAGCATACATCAGCGTAACTTTGATCCGTTTTTGTGGTACAGCAAAAAATTCGCCGTGTTCGATTTAAGGCAATAAAATCTTCCCAACTATCATAGTGTTTTATGGCCGCCCATTCATGGTAATCAAGACCGGCGCGACGCATTCGTTTATCATCAAGTTCAAATCCTAATGGATGAATAAGATGCAATTGAGCCCCGGTATTAGCACAAAGGCGGATGATGTTCCCAGTGTTGGGCGGAATTTCTGGCTGATAAAGCGCAATATGTAACATCGTTCACTTAGAGTATTGGAGTTGTTGCAATTTTTATTTATTTTGAATTAATTTGCAAATATCTAATCAACAAGATAACAAAAAAGAGTCTTTGAATTAAGGCGAATCCCTTAGTGCTGCAATAAATCGTCTTTCAACCCAATCCTGATCCAAATAGGTCAGACAATCGTCCAGATAATCCCTTAATTCTGCTTCATCAATATGGTGCTCAAAGCCCGGTGGCTCCACATCATGATGGAGGTACTCACCAAAATAGTGCATACAAAAATCAATATAATCCCTGGTATGTAAAATAAAGTCATGCCACATTTCATCTAAAGACAGTAATGGTCCAAAAAGATAGGTTTTCTTTCCCATTTGATCACGTTGTTTTTTAAGCCACATCCAGGCTAACAAATCCTTAAATAAAAGGTTGCATTCATTAAGATTTGTTTGCGGATGGTTGTGACAGAAATAGTTGATTATTGGCTGATTGGTGTAGTTTAATAATTCAGCCAATTTGTCTGTCATTATTTACAACACGTTTTTAGAGCGCTCGGTTTGTTGGTTACATAACGTACGATACGGCAAATCATTTCTTCTTTAGACATTTTTTTCTCTTTTAGTTAGTTTTAAAATAGTTATAACGTACATAAGCTCATATTAATTATGTTTATTCTATCTAATGTAATTTATAAGTGCAAACAGCAAGATTAATGCTCGCAAGACCAATTCTTTAAGTTACATCTTCATCTTGGGCCGAACACGACTTAATCCACCATCTACGGCTAAAACTTGTCCAGTGATCCAATTGTTTTCCGGATTTAATAAAAACACAATGGCGCGGGCAATGTCTTCAGGATGACCAATTCTATTAAGAGCATGCATGGATTTTGATGCATTTAATGCCATTGCATTGCTCATTAATTGTGACGTTAAAGGTGTTTCAGTCATGCCTGGGGCAACCACATTGATGCGCAAATTTATTCCGGCGTAAGTGGCTGCTGCAGATTGTGCAAGCCCAATAATTCCGGCCTTTGCAGCGGCAATGGCTTCATGGTTTGCGATTCCCGTAAGGGCTGCAGCCGAGGAAATTAAAACTACTGATCCACCAGTTTTCATATGCAATCCCGCAGCGTGAATTGTTGCAAATGACGTAGTTAATGAGGCGTTAATTACGTCATAATATTGTTCTTTTGAAGTAGTATGCGCGCTGCGAAGCATTAGTGAACCACTGCAATTTACTACCCCATCAACAGGACCTGCCTTGGTGAATACTTCTTTCATCGCGTCAAAATCAGTGGCATCCAATAATGCATCGGGTTGAATTTTTTGGTTATCTCTGGCCGTTGTAAAAACGGTATCACCCTGTGATTTTAACATGGCCACCACGGACTGACCAATAGCACTACTTGCCGCAATTATTAAATAATGACCCATAATTCAACATCCTTTTGGTAAATTAACTGTTCTGTTGTAATAAGCTCAGATTAACTGTTAATTTAGTGAGAAGCCATAGTTAATATTAAGCGACAAACATGAAAAAGTTAAGCTGGATCATTCATAGTACGTCTTATTATATAACTTGGGTCGCCTGTATCTATTTTGCCGCGCGCAATAGCATTTATTTAGGCCCTTTAATCACGCTAGCAGTTATTTCATTGCAAATTTACTGGCAATGGGCACAAGGTTTAAAATGGCTTAATGCACTAACATTCAGTCTTCTATTAGGTCTGTGTGGTACGCTTATGGATACTCTATTCTTAAGAGGGGGATTTATTTACTTTAACGGCAATCCATTTGATACCTCATTTACCGCACCATGGATGATTGCTCTATGGCTTAGCTTTGGTTTTAATGTCGTGGTGCTTAATGAACGGTTCATGCATCATTACCTGCTTTGGGCCGCCCTTTCCTTCCTAAGTGTGCCCTTTAGTTATTGGCTGGGTGTGAAATGGGGAGCAGCCATCTTATTAGATGGCAACTCGTTTTATTTTTACCTGGGAATAGTATCCGCTTTGAGCATTACGTTTAATTTCTATCTTTACAATCACAAATACTTTATCACTACTACCAAATAATACATCGCTTTAAATTCGCCATTGGCGTTTGGTCAGGGATATTAAATNNATTCATTGCCCAAACGTGGGCAGTGCCTAAAAAGAATTGCTGATCCGGGGTCATCCCATCTATTGTTTTTGCATTTTTAAACTCTTTAGAACGATGAAAAGCTTTGTAAGCTAACAAAATTCCGCCTAAGTCTGCCGTCGCCTCACCCACCACCAACTTACCCTGCACCTTCATGTTCCCAGCTACGGCGTACTGCGAGAATTGATCCACAATACATTGAGTGGCCTTATTAAATTTTGCCAAATCATCTGGAGTCCACGNNCCACCAATTTTTTAAATTACCCTGACCATCAAATTTGGCTCCCTGATCATCAAAACCATGGGTCATTTCATGACCCATAACAAACCCTACAGAGCCATAATTCACGGCAGCAGGAGCATTTGGATCAAAAAAGGGCGGTTGTAGTATACCTGCTGGCATATTTAGATTATTCATAGACGGATCATAATATGCATTTATCGTCTGAGGCGTCATCCCCCATTCACTTCGATCGATGGGTTTGTTAATTTTATTGAGATCACGATTAATTAAAAATTGGTTCGCTCGAATTACATTTAAAACATAGGGGCCACGATCAATTTTAAGACTACTATAATCCCACCATTTTTCAGGATAACCGATACGTTCTTCCATTATTTCCAGTTTTTTTAAGGCGGCTTTACGTGTTGGAGGGGTCATCCAGCTCAGTGTGTTCAAATCCTCTCGCAGTACGGCACGTATATTTCTCATAATATCCAATACTTCTTTCCGAGATTGAGCAGAAAAATGTTTATCAACATACATTTTGCCAATGGCAAAGCCTAAAGCGGCATTTTCGGTATTAACCACTCGTTTCCATCGAGGAAGAATTTTCTCAGTCCCGGTGAGTGCAGAGATCATTTTAAAATTCTGATCGACAAATGGCTTGGAAAGATAAGGGGCGAACGCATCGATTAGATGCCAGCGAAGGTATGCTTTCCAATCCTCAATGGACACGGTTTTAAGTAGACCATCCATTCCTTTGAAAAAATCGGGCATTGCCTNNTTAAAGGCTGATTACGTGCTTTTAAATATTGAGACCAGGAAAAATTCGGAAGCGTTTTATCTAATTCAGAGACCGTCTTAATGTGATAGATTGCATTAGGATCACGTTGCTCGACTTGAGACATAGAAATCTGCGCCAGCATGGTTTCAATATTTAGTACTGTTTTAGCCTGTTGTTTGGCTTTATCCGGTTGGTCACCCAAGAGTTCAAACATTTTTCCTATATGAGCAAGATATGCTGTTCGAATTTGTTCAAATTTTGGATCTTTATTTAAATAATAATCACGATCCGGTAACCCAAGCCCACTCTGCACCAAAGCGCCTATCATTTGTGTACTGTCTTTAAAATCCTGCATGCTGCCAAAACCGAATAACGCATCCACACCTATCTGATGGAGATGAACAATCACGTTTTGTAAATCAGAGAGTGATTTTATCGAATCTATTTTAGCGAATTCAGGTAATAGTGGCGTTATGCCGGCCTTGTTAATGCTTTGTTCATCCATTCCGCTAAAATAAAAATCACCTACTTTTTGCTCTATGCTGCCGGGTTTGGCATTGGTCGCCTCAGCTGCTTTAATCAGCATTTGATGAATAATTTCCTGAACTTTGTCATTTACCAAATTAAAGCTACCCCAACTGGCGTATTCAGGAGGAATGGGATTATTTTTTTGCCAGTTTCCATTGGCGTAGGTATAGAAATCTTCACTGGGAGCTACGTTTTTATCTAACCAATCCAAATGGAGTGGGTCTTTTGGTGCTGCATTTTTTGCTTCATTCAACGCAGCAAAGGCGATACTGCTACATATTAAAGAAAGGGTAAAAACGCCTAAAGTTAATCTCATCGTGCAGCTCCTTGCATGAATTAAATTTTATAAAAAGGTGCGTTGAATGTACTGATGATTGAGTGTTCGCTGAGTTTATATTGAGGTTTAACTAACCCCCATGATTAATTCGTGGGGTCAATTTTTAGTATAAAATGAATCGTATCAATTATGCTTCAAGCGGATAAAATTCCTGCTGCATTACAGGCAGATACTCCTCAGCATCAAAGTAGGTATATTCCCAGGCATCTTGTCTTACCATTAACTCGCGTAATAACCTGTTATTTAACTCATGCCCTGATTTATAGCCCTCAAAAGCACCGATTAAGCTTGATCCTAAAAGGTATAAATCACCAATAGCATCCAAAACTTTATGGGTGACAAATTCCGACTCAAAACGTAGACCATCATCGTTAAGAACGCGATAATTATCTACAACTATTGCATTATCCAGGCTTCCGCCTTTAGCTAAATCACACTCTCTCAATTTCTCATAATCAGAAAGAAATCCAAAAGTACGTGCCCGGCATACTTCTTTTACATAAGAAGTTCCGGAAAAATCAAAACTGACGGTTTGAGGTTTATCGTTAAAAACCGGATGATCAAAATCAATAGTAAATGATACTTTGTACCCATTGTGTGGTACGAATTGGACATATTTACCATTTTCTTCAACCCGAATAGGCTTAAGAATGCGGATGTATTTCTTGGCTGCATTCTGCTCGCGTATTCCTGCTGATTGAATAAGAAATACAAACGGGGCAGCGCTGCCATCCATAATCGGTAGCTCTGGCGCATTTACATCGATATAGGCATTATCAATACCTAAGCCAGCTAAAGCAGACAATAGATGCTCTACTGTGGCAATTTTAACATTGCCTTGATGTAATGTAGTGCATAACATAGTGTCGCCGACATTTTCATAAGTAGCTGGGATCTCGACAACAGGAGAAAGATCCACACGACGAAATACTATGCCAGTATTTACAGGTGCGGGTCTTAAGGTTAAAAGCACTTTCTCACCGGAATGCAACCCAACGCCAGTAGCCTGGATTACCTTTTTAGGAGTTCTTTGTTTGATCATTCAGTGCTCACCTTTCTTCTCTTATTTTATTTTTGCACACAAAACTTATTAATTTTAACAAGAAATAGTTGATTAGTCTAATTTTTTTCTTTTTTTACAAAAAAAAAGACGTCTCCCTTATACGACCTGCTTTAAGGGTGATTATTAATGCGCTAAGTCTAAAATTAACTCCGGAGTGGTTCGCATAAAACCTGCTGTTCTGGTTTTATGCCTTACAAAGATGCCCCTAATTTAGAATTAGGAGCATCATATGAATCTATGCCTCTTCCTGACGACGCAGGAAAGCGGGTATATCCAAATAATCAACATCAGCAACCTGTTCATTATTTTTCGTACCAGGAGCGGCAGCAGCAGTTTGTGCTTGTTTGCGCATCACTGCAGGTCTATCCAATTGCTGATAATCCAGAGAACCATCACTTCGTGTAGACTCCATCAGGCGGGCTCTTTGTGACTGTTGCTGTGGTTGCTGATGACGCTGTCTCATATCACCAAGGCCTGTAACAATTACCGTTACACGCATCTCTTCCGTCATTTCAGGATCAATTACAGTACCAACCACAACTGTTGCATCATCAGAAATAAATTCCTTGACCACATCGCCAACTTCTTCAAACTCACCGATAGACATATCTAGTCCTGCGGTAATGTTTACCAGAATGCCTCGCGCACCGGAAAAGTTTACATCTTCCAGTAAGGGTGAAGCTATAGCTGCTTCTGCAGCCTGACGCGCGCGTTGTTCCCCTACAGCAGAACCTGTGCCCATCATTGCCATTCCCATCTCTGACATTACAGTACGCACATCAGCAAAATCCACGTTGATTAAACCAGGGCGAGTAATTAAATCGGATATCCCTTTAACAGCACCTAACAATACGTTATTTGCTGCTTTAAAAGCGTTAAGTAAACTAATATTTTTACCTAAAACACTTAACAATTTATTATTTGGAATAGTAATTAAGGAATCGACATGTTCAGCCAGGCGTCGAATACCATCCTCTGCCGCTAAAGCACGCTGCTTTCCTTCAAAAGAGAAGGGCTTGGTCACAACCGCTACGGTTAAAATACCTAATTCTTTTGCTATTTCCGCAAAAACCGGGGCAGCACCTGTTCCTGTTCCACCACCCATGCCCGCAGTGATAAATACCATATCTGCGCCAGCCAAAATTTCTCGAATGTGCTCTCTGTCTTCTTCTGCAGCTTCACGACCGATTTGTGGATTAGCACCGGCGCCTAAACCTTTAGTAAGCTCATCACCCAATTGAATGTGGATTTTGGCCTTTGACGCTTTTAATGCTTGATTATCTGTGTTAGCAGCAATGAATGTAACACCATCGATATTTTCAGCAACCATATGTTCTACAGCGTTTCCACCACCGCCACCAACTCCAACTACTTTTATTACCGCATTATTATCNNGTTGGCTGTTTTCCATTAATTCAAACATAATCTGCTCCCCCTGATGCACTGCTTTTCTGCTTTATTCTTATAAAAACAGTTTTGAGTTTGTTGCAACTTGTTGCAACCCCGTGCTTAATTCAATAAATTAATACTAAAAATTACCCTGAAACCATTCTTTCATACGTGACCACATACCCTTGGTATTATCAGTCAGGGGAGCAACATTGTATCCGCCTTCGTACTGTTGCTGATATCCATGCAATAACAATCCAACTCCTGTTGCAAAAGAGGGATTCTCAGTTGCTTCTGCCAAACCAGACACATAATGAGCACAACCTTTTCTCACGGGCATTTCAAAACTTAACTCAGCAAGCTCAATCGAACCGCGCACGTTTGATGCACCGCCGGTTAATACAATTCCTGCAGCCATTCGGTCTTCAAAACCGCTCCGGCGTAATTCGTTGCGGACCAAAGAGAATAATTCTTCATAACGCGCTGAAACCACATCTGATAAAGCCTTAGCCGAAATTTTTCTTCCAGGTCGGTCGTTAACACTGGCAACTTCAAGCATTTGATTTGCATTTGCCATTTCAGGTACAGCAAACGCATGGCTTAGCTTAATTGATTCAGCAGCTTTAGTTGGTGTTCTTAACGCCATAGCAATGTCATTGGTGACTTGATCACCTGCAATTGGGATTACTGCTGTGTGTTGTATCGCACCTTCCAGAAATATCGCGATATCGGTAGTGCCTCCACCTATGTCAATCAGGCATACGCCAAGATCTTTTTCATCTTCAGTTAAAACGGCATGACTTGAAGCCAACTGCTCCAGAATAATGTCATTAACCTCCAGACCACAACGACGCACACATTTCACAATATTTTGCGCAGAACTCACCGATCCAGTAACAATATGGACTCGTGACTCCAGACGAACCCCCGACATTCCAATAGGCTCACGAATGCTGCCCTGGTGATCAATAATGAATTCCTGTGGGAGGATATGAAGGATTTTCTGGTCTGCAGGAATAGCAACTGCCTTAGCTGCATCGATGACGCGCTCTACATCAGCCTGAGATACTTCTTTATCGCGAATCGCAACGATACCATGCGAATTCAGGCTGCGAATATGGCTACCTGCAATGCCAGCATATACAGTGCGGACCTCACAACCCGCCATTAATTCTGCTTCCTGAACCGCTCGCTGAATTGAGTTTACCGTAGCTTCAATATCAACGACCACTCCCCGTTTTAATCCACGAGAAGGATGACGGCCAATACCAATTATTTCAATTGCGCCATCTGTAGTCACTTCACCAATTAAAGCAATAATTTTTGAAGTGCCAATGTCCAGTCCAGTGATAATATTTTTTTCTATTTTTTTTGCCATTTACGTCCCGTTTGTTGTTTCCACTGCACCGCCATACCGCGTGGATAACGTAAATCCACACTGGCCAACTGATCTGCCTTTTCAGCAAACACTGCAGGATATGCCTTACAGAAACGCATCAATCGCGCTTCTAACTCTTTCTTTCCTAAGTATATTTTCGTGCCATTTGCTAACAATAAAACCCAGGTCTGATTGTCTCTTAAATGTAATCCAGCCGCACTTAATCCATATGATGATAATATCTTACTCAATTTTTCATAAACTTGTAAGACTTCTAATTGTTGAGTAAGCGGACCTTTTAATTTTGGAATATCCAAATCCGGAAGAATTGCTCCTTCATTGAACAGTTTCCCGTCCTGAGTCATTAGGGCATCACCCCAAACAGCAACAGGCTGCTTTTCAACCAATTTTATTTTTAACGTATCGGGCCATACCCGTTCGACATAAGCTGAATCAATCCACTTAATATCGTTTAAATCATTTTGTAACTGGGTTACAGGTAGTGAAAAAAAACTCGCACTCATATGATTAGCTAAAACTGCTTCAAGCTCTTTATGACTTACATGCTGATATGTTGCTGCAACCTTTATAGTGGTTATAGGAAAACGATCTGCATCAGCAAGATACATATAGCCTAGTCGTCCGGCAAGTAATAACCCGCTAATAATTAATAACAGCAACAAGCCAGCACGACCAATGCTGGTTGATTCATTAGCAGGGTTTTTATTCGTCTCATTCACAGGTAATCAGTCACCAAATGTTGCCGACAGTTATGATGAATTTGCGCCAAATTAATGAGTTCATCAAGCAAATCCGGATATTCAATGCCGCTTTCCTGCCATAATTTGGGGTACATGCTGATAGGCGTGAATCCCGGTAATGTATTGATTTCATTAAAGTAAATTTCATTGGTTTGATCATTAACAAAAAAATCAACTCGAGCCAAACCTTTACATTTTAAACGAGTAAAAATATCTGCTGCAGCCTGCTTTAATCGCTCCGCCAGATGGCTGGATACCTCTGCTGGAATAATTAAATCAGTAGCCCCGCTCTCAAGATATTTTGCGGTATACGAATAAAAGCCATCTGGATGATTTACTTTTATTTCACCTATCGCACTTACTCTGGGAGGTGCTGATGGTAATGAGTTTTCTAACACGGCAAGTTCGATTTCACGACCCGGAATAAACTCCTCAACCAGAATCTCTTCATCATAACGTAAAGCATCATTCACAGCAGATATTAATTCGGCCATATTTTTAGCTTTGTGAATCCCCACACTGGAACCTAACGAGCAGGGTTTAACAAATAATGGCAAACCCAATTCATGGGCAACATCTTGGCAAAATTGTTTCCGCTCCTCAGCATCAGTATGCCAGGATAAGACTTTATATTGAGCAGACTTAAGTCCATTGATACAGGCAAGGCGACGCGCCATATCCTTATCCATACCGATAGCTGAGGACAATACCTCGCATCCCACATAGGCAACGCCTGCTAATTCCAATAACCCCTGCAAACAACCGTCTTCATATAAAGGACCATGAACTACGGGAAAAACCACATCCGCATCGACAGATAAACGTCCATTTACAAATAAACTCTNNACTCTCTAAGGGTTTTGATTGTTCCGTGATTACGGGAAGTTTATCGCTAAAAGCCAACAAATCTTCATACTGATGCAAATGAAACTGTCCGTTTTTATCCATAGCAACAGGTATAATATGATATTTTTTTGGACTCAAATAACTCAAAACTGAAGCCGCGGAAATTAATGAAATTTCATGCTCACCGGATTTTCCGCCGTATAGCAATACCAGGTTGATAAGATTAGACATTAACAGTCTCCAATAATATGTACTTCGTGCATCAACTCAACTTTTGTTTGCTCACGAACTTTAGTTTGCACCAAATAAATCAACGCTTCAATATCTGCAGCAGATGCCTCACCCTGATGGTTGATAATAAAATTNNTGCTTTTGTGAGACCATAGCCCCACCAATGGTAATTCCTTTTAAACCGCATGTTTCAATAAGTTTTGCGGCAAAGTTTCCGGGTGGATTTCTAAAAACAGAACCACAATTGTATTCGTTTGTTGGTTGAGTATTTGCTCGATGAGCCAACAGCTCCTTTATTTTTTGCAATGCGATCTCTTTACTTCCGGGAGTTAATCTAAGGGTTGCGGAAATAAACCACTCATCAACCAAACCTGAAACATGGCGGTAAGCAATATCAAACTCCTGCGGTTTACGTACTTTAATTTCACCTTGCCTATTTATGGTTTCTACCGCAATAACCGATTCCCAGGTTTCGGCTCCATGACACCCCGCGTTCATACGCAGAGCCCCACCCATTGTTCCTGGTATTCCAGCCCAAAACTCACCGCCAGTTAAGTTATTACGCGCCGAAAATCGAGCCATAGAAGCACAGGAGACCCCGGCTTCAACCTTAATAGTCTGCTCATCGAGCAAACTAATGTCTTTCAGGCAGCCTTGCGTCAAAATTATAGTTCCTGCAAATCCTTTATCGCGAATCAGTGAGTTCGAGCCAAGTCCTAACCAAACAATCGGTTCAGTGCTTGGAACTTGCCGTAAAAATAAGGCCAAATCAGCGACATGAGCTGGTTTATAAAGCCGTGCGGCAGGACCGCCAACTCGCCAGGTATTATAATGAGCCAACGACTCATTAAACAGTAAAACACCCTGGCACTCCATTGCAACACTACATTCCTTTTCCGTTGTGCTCATGGTCACTCTCACATTTTTTTCATCAGATTTACTGCCATTTGGCCAATACTTCCTGCTCCTTGCATTAAAATGACATCACCATCTTTAATATACTCATCTAGCTTGGTCATCAATGAGTCTTCATTAACCATAGTGACACGTTTCTCATTAGTCCTGATTTTTTTGGCCAGCTCTTCACTGCTAATACCAGGAATAGCAGTCTCACCCGCTGAATATATATCAAACAACAACAATTCATCGGAAAGGCTTAACACATCAACAAACTGATTATGTAACGATTGGGTTCTGGTATACCGATGTGGCTGAAATACATGAACAAGACGTTTCTCTGGCCAGACTTTTCTAAACGCGTCAATTGTGGAGAGAATTTCCTGTGGGTGATGACCATAATCATCAACCACCAAAGCAGAACCTTTTTCAAATTGTCGCTCACCCAACATTTGAAAGCGTCGTCCAACCCCCTGAAATTTCTTTAATCCACGAATAATTGAATCATTATCTACACCAAGCTCTGTTGCAATGGCAATAGATGCTAATGCATTGAGGACATTATGTCGTCCAGGATATTGAAACTGGATAGTAATCGCTAAATGGGGAGACGGTCTCACCACGGTAAATTCACTGAGCATCCCACTTTGGGTCCAGTTTATTGCACGATAATGAGCATCCTCGCGAAAACCATAGGTCAAAGTCGGGCGTTGAATTGCAGGGAGTATTTTACGAATCTCTTCATCCTCAATACATACCACGGCCAAGCCATAAAAAGGCAGATGATGTAAAAATTCAAGAAATGTAGTGCGTAATTTATCAAAATTTCCATCATATGTTTCCATATGATCCGCATCGATGTTGGTAACAACAGCCATCATCGGTTTTAAAAATAAAAAAGAGGCGTCACTTTCATCGGCTTCAACTACAAAATAGGCAGATTTTCCTAACTGTGCATTGGTACCACTGCTATTTAACTTTCCACCAATTACATAACTTGGATCAAGACCGCCTTCGGCCAAAACGCTACTCACCAGACTTGTTGTCGTTGTTTTGCCATGTGTTCCTGCAATCGCAATACCATGTCTGAATCTCATCAGCTCAGCTAACATCGCAGCTCGAGGAATCACTGGAATCATTAATTCACGCGCTGCGGCGATTTCAGGATTATTCATATCCACTGCTGAGGAACGAACCACTACATCGGCGCCTTGGATATTCTCAACGCGGTGCCCCATAAATACCTGAATACCTAACGACTTCAGGCGTTGTACAGTTGCCCCCTCTCCTAAATCGGAACCAGTAATGCGATAGCCCTCATTATGCAGCATTTCAGCAATGCCGCACATGCCAACCCCACCAATACCAACAAAGTGGATTTGTTCAACGTGCCCCATCCTTGGAGATAAAAATTGTCCTAAGTTATTCACACACTTTCCCCTTATGCCGCAAGCGTTCTCAATCCGAGAGATTGCCAACGATTTTCATGATCAATTCGCAACAACAATGCGATAACCACACAATTAATAACCATACTGGCACCTCCATAACTAAGAAGTGGCAGAGTCAATCCTTTGGTTGGCAATAAACCTGCATTAACACCCATATTAATTGCAGCTTGTAGTGCCAGCCAAAAAGTCAAACCATATGCTGTAAATGAAGCAAACAAACGCTCTTGAGTATGAGCAGTGTAGGCGATCGTCAGCCCTCTAATTACAAGTATACTATACAATGTCATTACAACTAAAATGCCGAATAAACCGAGCTCCTCAGCCAAGACAGCAAATAAAAAATCGGTATGAGCTTCAGGGAGATATAATAGTTTTTGAATGCTCTCACCTAATCCCGATCCAAACCACCCTCCTCTGCCAAAAGCAATAAGCGATTGGGTCAGCTGATACCCACTGTTATATTGGTCAGCCCACGGGTCAAGAAAAGCAGTTAGGCGAGCCACACGATAGGGTGAAGAAATGGCCAGCAACGCCAATGCTACGATTACCACCAGCAGCAAACCAATATAATACCGTAACTTTACTCCCGCCAGAAAAAGCATAGCCATAACGGTACCGGAAATAACTACCGTAGCTCCAAAATCCGGCTCCATAAGCAATAAAACCGATACCAAACCCAAAATCATCATTGGTTTAATAAAACCAATAATACTTTCGGTTACCGCTTTTTGCTGACGAACTAGATAACCAGCCAAATAAAAAATCATAGTCAATTTAGCCATTTCTGATACCTGAATACCAATAGGGCCAAAAGCCAACCATCTTCTGCTGCCATTAACCGAGCGGCCAATGCCTGGGACCAATACTATTAAAAGCATAATCAGACAGATAATTAGCATAGGCATGCTAATTTTTTCCCAAAAACTGCTGTCCGTGCGAATAATGATTAATGCAACCATTAATCCTGCAAATAAATAACAGGCTTGCCTAATCAGAAAATGGAACGGTTGATGAAAGTATTTCGTTGAAATCATTACTGAACTCGAAGCAACCATCATCAACCCGATAATCAACAAACCAAACACAGCACCAATTAACCATTTATCATAAAGAGAAATGGGCTTACTGACAGGTTTACCTCTTTGATTTAAATGTCTGGGTCGCATACTGACTATAATCCATTAACAGCAGAGGTAAATGCATCACCCCTATGATTGAAATCTCGAAACATATCCAGACTAGCGCAAGCGGGAGAAAGGAGCACCACATCGCCAGGCTTCGCTTGTGCCCTTGCCAATACAACTGCATTATCAAGAGAAGAAGCGCTGATGGTTGGCACAATTGGGCCCAAAACAGTTTCAAGTTTACCCGCATCTTCTCCTATCAAAACAATTGAGCGAACAAATTCAGCAACGGGGGGGATCAAATCATTAAAATCAGCTCCTTTTCCCTGACCACCAGCGATAAGAATAATTTTTCCTTGCATAGAGCCTCCTATTCCATTAATGGCGGAGATTGTTGCACCAATATTTGTTCCTTTGGAATCATTAATCCAGTCAACATGATCTAAAGAACGTACCCATTGACATCGATGTGATAATCCAGTGAACGTTTCTAATACTGAGATAATGTGCTGCAATGGGATACCGACAGTTTCAGCCAAAGCACACGCTGCCAGTGCATTCATCCAATTATGCACTCCTTTAATTTTCAAAGACGTTACGGGAATTATACTCTCAGAACCTTTAGCAAGTGCAAACTCACCATCATGTGCAATCAGACCCCAGCTATCTGGGGTGGGTGCGTTATTACCAAAAGAGATGCTTTTTAAACCAATATCATATTCTTTGGCGGGTGACGTGTACTCATCATCCCGATTATATAAAGCGACTTGAGCATGGCTATAAATACGCTGTTTCGCCTGAACATACGCATCGAGAGTATGATGTCGGTCAAGATGATCAGGGCTTATATTTAAAATTGTTGCAACCGTTGGTGCCAAAGAAAAAGTTAAATCCAGCTGAAAGCTAGAGAGCTCCAAAACCCACAAGTCATAATTTTGACCATCGTCTAATATATCCAGAACCGGATTTCCGATATTACCGGCCACCGCCACTTTAAATCCAGCCGCCTGTGCCATTTCACCAACTAAAGTGGTAACAGTCGATTTGCCATTGGTTCCAGTAATAGCAACTACAGGCGCTTTAATCTCGCGTGCCAAACATTCAATATCTCCGTAAACCGCGATCCCTTCCTGCATTGCCTGTTTTATAAAAGGAGTATCCAATGGCAAACCAGGACTGGTAATAATATCTGTTATTTCGCTAAACGCTGTTTCTGGGAAATGTTCCAGATATAAAACTACGTGAGGAAATTCTTGACGAAACTCCGCAAGATTAGGAGCCTCTTTTCGTGTATCAAATACACGAAACTCATGACCTCTTCTTTGTAAATAACGCGCTATGGAGAGCCCTGTCTTACCTAAACCTGCAACCAGGTATAACGATTGTTTCATGAATGCACCTAGCCTATCGAAGTTTTAAAGTAGCCAAACCGCATAACACAAATACAACAGTAATAATCCAAAACCTGACAATTACTTTAGGTTCCGACCAGCCCTTTAATTCAAAATGATGATGTAATGGAGCCATGCGAAACAACCGCTTGCCATGAGTTAATTTAAAATAGCCCACTTGCAAAATTACGGATATTGTTTCGATAACAAATAACCCACCCATTATTAATAACACAAGTTCCTGTCTTATGACTACAGCGACAATTCCAAGAGCCGCGCCTAATGCTAACGAGCCCACATCCCCCATGAACACTTGCGCAGGATAGCTGTTGTACCAGAGAAAACCCAACCCTGCGCCTACAATTGAGGAACAGAAAATAGTAAGCTCCCCACTATTGGGTACAAAAGGTATACCTAAATAATAAGAATGAACCACATTGCTTGAGGCATAGGCAAAAATCCCCAAAGCGCCGGCGACCATCACGATAGGCATAATGGCCAAACCATCCAGGCCATCGGTTAAATTAACTGCATTACTGCTGCCCACAATAACAAAATAAGCCAAAACAGGAAATAAAAGACCTAAATCCCAGGTTATAGTCTTAAAGAAAGGAATAGTTAACTGCGTATGAACCGGTAAACTTGCATTCATGTATAAATAAATAACGGCAACGAGTGCAATGGCTGATTGCCAAAAATATTTCCAGCGACCGGGCAAACCCTTACTATTTTTAAGGACAAGTTTACGATAATCGTCTACCCACCCTACGAGGCCATTGGCTAATGTAACCAACAGAACAACCCAGAGATTAGACTGACGCAGGTCACACCAGAGCAGACAACTGACAGTAACCGCCAATAAAATCAAAACGCCACCCATCGTGGGGGTACCTGCTTTTGATAAATGGGATTGGGGGCCATCATTTCTAACCATCTGACCGATTTGTAATCCACGTAACCATCTGATCATTAATGGGCCGCATAATAATCCGACCATTAAGGCGGTCAATGAGGCAAGAATTGACCTAAAAGTTAGGTATTGAAAAACTCTTAACGCATGATATTGTCCTTGAAACAATTGCGTTAGCCAATAGAGCATAATCGTTCCTCTTGTTAATTGTAGCCGTTATCAATTCTAATTATTAATCACGCACAGCGCCTAATGGGGCAAAAAGCGGCCAAGCATATCACACTCATCCTAATTCAATTAAGCAGTTTATGCACAATTTTTTCCATAGCGCTGGAACGTGATCCTTTTACCAGTACCGTAGTATCAGAAGACAACTCATTGACTAAATTTAAAACCAATTCATCCTGACTTATAAAATGCTGGCCACCACCAAATGCCTCTGAAGCCAGCTGACTCAAACTACCACAGCTGAACAGTGCATCAATTCCTAGTCGTCTCGCTGCTAATCCAACTTCTTGGTGGTGTTGAGTGGCCCATTCCCCTAATTCACCCATATCTCCAAAGACAAATATTTTTTTGCCGGGACGCGTCGATAAAACGTCCAAAGCGGTGAGTACAGAGCGTAAATTAGCATTATAGGTATCATCGATAATTACGGATTTATTTTTGCCACTTAAAACCGTCATTCTTCCCGCAACACCATCAAATTGACTTAAACCGTTTTTAATATCGCTGGATGAGATTCCTATCGCGTAACAACAGGCTGCGGCGGCCAATGCATTACGCACATTATGTACCCCGGGTACCTGTAATTCGATATCTGATATCCCATTAGGTAAAACCAGACAGAAATGAGCACGACCATGAGTATCCAGACGGATATCCTGAGCATAGACATCTGCCGGATGATTGGCAGAAAAACGTAAGGTTTTTTTATCAGCTACCAGCTCATCCCAGAAATGAGAATAGGCATCATCATCATTGATGACTGCAATTCCATCTGGACTTAATCCCTGGTAAATTTCTCCTTTGGCTCGAGCCACCCCATCGATTGATCCAAAACCTTCGACATGTGCTGGACCGATATTATTAATCAAACTGACGTCGGGGCGAACAATTGCAACCGTATGCGCAATTTCACCGATATGATTTGCTCCTAATTCAAAAACAGCATAACGATGTTGGGGTTCCAATTCTAGAACGCTAAGTGGGGCACCTATATGATTATTGAGATTGCCTTTGGTTGCTATAGATGGCTTTGGTAAGATAGCGGCAATCATCTCTTTAACAGTGGTTTTACCGTTTGATCCAGTTAATGCAATAACAGGGCAATGCATATTTTGCCGATGAGCAGCAGCTAATTTTGCTAAAGCCATTAACGGATCGGGCACTACAAACTGAGGAATATCTATTCCCTCAATTGCGCGGTTTACCACAGCTGCTATTGCGCCCTTGTCCTGAACCTCTTTAATAAATGCATGGCCATCGAAAAACTCGCCTTGCAGCGCGATAAATAAATTTCCGGGCTTAACCTTGCGACTGTCGGTACATACGCCTGTAATTTCAGTGTCAAGAGCGCATGATTGCGCTAGAAGTGCTGCTATAGTATGTAGATTCATAGTATTAATATAGTCCTAAAAGTCTAGTGTACTAACACTCCCGCTTATAGTTCAAGATGAATCGTTCAAGGAGCGATAAGATATTATTTTTGTGTTTTTTCTGATGCGTTTTCTTACAGATGCTTATTAAACAAAACAAATTATTAAATAGAGCCTGGGGAAGATTATTCCCAGGCTCTATCAGGTACAATTAGCCAGGTCACTAAATTGTAAATTCTTCCTGTTCAATATTTAATGATTGATGGTACAGTGCGATCCGCTCTGAAGTAAGGGGTTTACGATTATCATCCAGCAAATGAGCATCAAGGCCTTCACTTAATAATCGTGCGGTTTCCAGCATAATCGAGAAACGCTCTGCATCAACCCCTGGATTTTTAGAAGCATGCATAAATAAACAAAGTCCTCGCACACTAAACGCACCAATGTTTTGTAAATCAAAAACTCCGGTTGCAGTAGCCGCAGCAAGGCTACATAACACGGGACCCTGACCATTTGAGAACTGATGCCGATGAAATAAATGCCCTTCCCCAAATCTTAAGCCTGCTGCAAGTACGGTTTGTAATAACTCATAACCCGCAAACTGCCTCTTTTCTTTGGCTAATAAAAACATCATTACTGTTTCAGGTGCATCCGTCTCAATTGTCTCTTTAACAACTTCTTTATCATGGTCCACAATTAATTGCGGTTTCGCCGGTTGAGACGACAATTGAATATCTGGCTGATCTTTATCCGTTTCTTCGGCAATAACCTCTTCACGGTTCACTTTACGAACGGCAATGATGTCGTCATTAAAAGGTTGCGCATCATAAGGGCTATTCTNNGAAGCTCTGCTTTCTTGATTTCATTAAACGTGCTATGGCCCCAATAACACCAATTAACAACAGGACATTAAGAATTAAGCTCCAATTTGCCTGCATGATTTACTCCATAGTCAAAGCATGTTTCACGTCCACTGCAACTAATCGCGACACCCCAGGCTCACGCATAGTTACCCCAATTAAATGGTCTGCCAACTCCATAGTAACCTTATTATGTGTAATAAACAGGAATTGTACGAATTGTGACATTTCTTTCACTAAATCGCAAAACCGCCCCACATTTACGTCATCTAAAGGTGCATCCACTTCATCTAACATACAAAATGGTGAAGGATTGAGCTGAAAAATCGCAAACACCAATGCTACAGCAGTCATTGCTTTTTCCCCACCGGAGAGTAAATGAATCGTANNTGTGCCATTACTACAATACCAGCTTCCAGCAGGTTATCACAAGTCAATTCAAGCTGTGCTCGTCCACCACCGAACAGTCTGGGGAAAAGTGCTTTAAATGATGTATTGACCTCATCAAAAGTTGTCTCAAGACGTGAGCGGGTTTCTTTATCCATTTTTTCAATTGCAGTTTCCAGAATAGCTAATGCTTCACTTAGATCATTATATTGTTCATCCAAATATATCTTGCGTTGCTGCTCAGTAGCATACTCTTCAATAGCAGCCAGATTAATTGCCCCTAATCGTTTCATTTTCTCAACTAAATTGAGTAATTCTTCTTCTCGCATACTTTGAGTGATTCCAGCAGGCAGATATTCCAAAATCGAATGAGCGGTAAAGCCTGACTCCTGCAGCGCTTCATCTACTGAGCTTGCGCGAACTGACAATTCCTGCTCCATCATTCGAGTACTGCTTATTTTCTCAGATAATTGTTTTAGTTCATGATCAAAATGAACCATTTTTTTCTCAACTTCTTCAAGCTTTTGGCGAAGCTCTGCGAGTAATTCCCGACTTTCTGTTAGCTGTGTCTCTACCTCACTATGGCGTAATAAGTACTCATTGAGCTGTTCCTGGAGATTGAGATTAGGGAACAACGATTGTTCAAAAAGCAAAGCTAATCCTTCAAGTCGCTCCTGAAGTATATTAAGCCGCTCTTGCTCCCTACTGATTCTGTCCGTCAGTTGGAGAATTTTAGTCTGCTCCCTGTTGTGCTGCATTTCACTTTGGTGAAGCAACGTTCTCGTTTCTTCAAGCTGATTTTTGTAAGTCAGTAACTTATCACGATGATGTTCTTTTTTATTGGTAAAATCCGTATGCTGTTCTTCGCAATCAACAAGAGTACTTTCTAATAAACGTATCTGTTCAAAACTCTCAAGAGACTCAGCACTTATTTCTTCAAGTACTCCGTTTAATTCTTCATGTTCAACAAGTAATGCAGAGGACATTTTCTGTGCATGGGCAAATGCTTGTTCATTGGCAGTCAGTGCAGCCTGATTTGTTCTCAATGCCTCATTGCTTGCATTTAAATTCAATTGGCACTGATCATAGGCACTTATCGTTAATTTTACCTGGTGTTGATAACTGTCTCGCAAGGCACGCTGCGCTTCAATTTGATCCTGTAGCTGTGCCACGATTATTTTCAAATCATTAATTTTTTGCTGGCGGGCCAATAATCCCATCTCATCATTTTCTTTTGGAATCACACATTTTACCCATCCCTTTCCAATCCATAGTCCACTTAAGGTCACAATGGATTCATGAGCAGCTAATTCTGGTATCCATTGAAGAGCCTCATCAAGGTCTTGAGCGGTTAGAATATGATCGAGTTGATGAAGACTTGCCGGGATCCTGCCACTAATTTTTTCGGCAAATTTGGGATAAGTTGATGTATTAACCGGATCTCTTAAGGTTACAACGCTCTCTCCCTGTTGTTCACAAGCGTTTATTTGAAACCAGACATCGCTGAATTCTTCCAGAACATACGCATGTAACGCATCATCTAACACCATTTCACATGCTGATTGCCACTTGGATTCAACTTTAAGTATATCGATTAATCGGGATTTATCGGCCCATTCTTTGATACCCTCATTAGCCGGTCGATTACCCGTTCGAGCAGCTCGTTGGGACGCATTAAGGGCCGCGTACTCCGTATTCATTCGGTGATATTCATCCTGAAGGCGATGAAGCTCCAATTCTGTACTTTGTTGTTCTGCGCGTACTTTATTAGTTTGTTCAAGGCTCAGATGTAATTGTTCTTCATCAAAAGACACTGATTCTTTGAGCGTTACCTGTTGTTCCTCCAGAGATATTTTGGTGCGTTCAATGTCTTCTAAAGTAATCGCATTCTGCTCAGAATGAATTTTTTCCAATCGGATTAACGTTTGATTCTTTCTTTGCTCCAAAAGCTGCTCTTTAACTCGAGCCACTTGTAGGTCACTTTTAATTTGATTTATTTTATATTGGATTTCTTGACCATGTCGTTCCCATTCCGAATAGGTCTCTTGCTCAACATCAAGGGAACTTTGAGTTTCTTTAAACCTGGTGTTCAAAAGCTGCATTTTAGTAGTTAATTCTTCCGCTACCAACTGACTCATTGTTAGGTCATTATTGTCCTGTTTCAGTTGCTCATCAGCTTTTTGCCAATCATCCTGTAACTGCTGTCTGTCCTGTTCCAGACGCTTTTTATCACGCTCCTGTTGCTGCATGGACTCTTCAAGACGGGCTATTTCGGTACCCAATTGATAAAATGTAGTTTGAATTTGCTGGGATGCATCAGTAGCATCGTGTAACCGTTCATTCAAATCAGTTCGTTGCGCGTTTAGAGAGGTCAACGCACTTTGGTGCTGTTCATAAATGACTGCCAGCTCCTGTAATTCCTGTTGTTTAACCGATTGCTGTTTCGCGAACTCTTGCCATTTTAAAGCCAAAATCTCAGCACGGCATAATTTTTCTTCTTCTTTTAAAAGAGTGTAACGTTCAGCCGCCTTCGCCTGCCGTTCCAGACGCGCCAGTTGCTTGTCCAACTCTTCTCTTATATCGGCTACCCGGGTTAAATTTTCACGAGTATGACTGATGCGCTGTACAGTTTCCCTGCGTCGTTCCTTATACTTGGATACTCCTGCTGCTTCCTCAAGGAACGCGCGCAATTCCTCAGGCTTTGCTTCGATAAGACGCGATNNGGTGCCTTGACCAATGATGGAATACCCTCGAGCTCCAGCCCCAGTTCCTAAAAAAATATCGGTAATGTCTTTTCTTCGACATCGACTGCCATTCAAATAGTAGGACGAATCGCCGTCACGGGTTACAACCCGTTTGACCGCAATTTCACCATAGCTGGCAAAAGGACCGGTTAGTCGACCGAGGCTATTATCAAAAACCAGCTCAACGGATGCTTGTCCGACAGATTTACGATTAGATGAGCCATTAAAAATAACATCTATCATGGACTCCCCGCGTAAATTTTTAGCGGAACTCTCACCCATTACCCAACGCACCGCATCGATAATATTGGATTTACCACACCCATTAGGCCCAACCACAGCCACAAGCTGACTGGGAAAATGTACTACGGTAGGATCAACAAATGATTTAAATCCGGCTAATTTTAATTGCTTGAGATGCATTGAGGGCTGTAAATCTGTAAATAATCCCCCATTATAACGTAGTAGTAATCGAATGACTATTTTACTACTTACCTGAACGAAAAACTGCCAGCGCAGAAATCAGTGTGACTATTTGACAAACACTTTTATCTTTATAATAATGCACTCCTTTGCACATTGATGGATGAACAATGAAACAATCCTTAATTGCATTGCCACGTCTGCTTATAGCATTTTTTTCCTGTTTAATTGGTGATACGCCTCTGTTTGCAGAACCTGCAAATCTGTCATTAGTGCAAAAAGAAATCCGTACCTATTATGATTCTGGCCTTTACGAACAAGAATTGGCACAAACAATTAACAAGGCCCGCCAATTTATTCTTGAGCAAGCGAAAACAAATCAAGCAAATCAAAAACAACAAAAACTGGCTTTAGTATTGGATATTGATGAAACCAGCATCTCTAATTATCAAAAAATGGTTAAGCGAAATTTCCAGGCAGACCAACAACAAATTCACGCAGAGATACTTAAAGCAAACTCTCCCGCAATAAAACCTATGCTCAGTCTCTATAAAGATGCATTAAAACATGGAATTCAGGTTTTCTTTGTAACAGGTAGAAATGAATCAGAACGTCGTGCGACTCAGCTGAATTTAACTAAAGCAGGATATTCAAACTGGTCTGGTTTGTATCTGCGCCCCCAAAATTATAGCGAAAAATCAATCATCCCTTTTAAATCACAAACCCGCGCGCTCATTGCCAAACAAGGCTATACCATAGTGGCCTCAATTGGCGATCAATACAGTGATATTAAAGGTGGTTATGCCGAAAAAGGGTTTAAACTGCCTAATCCTTTTTATTATTTGCCTTAATGTAGAGCTTATCTGTTTCATGCTATTGTCTCCTTTCTTAGCATAACCCTATAAAAGCTCACAAAATATTCAAAATGTTTGTAATATTAGCTATAAAAATCGCCTTTTTCTACTCTATGTGTTACTATATTGCGCATTATTTATTTAATTTACACATTCGGTGCAAATCATATGTCTGGTTTTAATATAGTTATCATTGATCCTACCCATGAAAAAAATATTCCTATAGTAGTTAGTTTGATACGCGAAACCTTTGGTGACAAATCGGGCATTCTTAAACCTTATAAGGTCTACACTTTGTACACCGACGAAGGAATCACGGCGAAATATGTTTTAACACATATGGTTTTTCAATTCGTTAAGAACGAACATGGAGCTTCTGCTAATCATGAAAATTTACCGATATCCCGTATCGATGTCGTGGAACCCACGGCGATTGGCAGTGGTTCCTATGGAAGTGTATTTCCGGTCAAAAAATCCATAATATGGCAGGATGGCCATTATATCTTTGATTTAAAGCCCTATGTTATAAAACACATTAAACGAGACGAAAATCCAGTTTTTGATAAAGTAGGGAAACCTGATAAAAACTCCAGAGATATACTCAGAGAAAATTATATAGCGTCTAATATTCCCGCACTCGGTGTAAATTACCAGTTAATTCACAATGGATTAAACTGCANNTATAATAAACTTTCATTAGAACAATGTCTTTCACTGATTTGTACCCTTTTGGAAGAGGTTCCCCGTCAAATCCAGCAAATTATCCAATATGGAAAACACAAAGGCAAAACGATTACCCATCGTGATCTAAAAGCAAATAATATAATGGTGGATTTAGTTGATGAAACATGGACAGTAACCGTAATCGATTATGGTTTAGCAAAGCCCATGCCGGCAGGAGACGCATTTTTTACCCGTAGGAAAAGGGGTAATGTACACGGTTACGATGGCATCATGCTCAATTTTTTAATAACTAAAAAGGGAACCCTTTCTTTTAATGCTGAGACAGATTTGTACGCTCTATATGTTGCTATAGCGCGATTTGCCGGCGCCCGAATAAAAACTGGTGATACTATTGAAGAGCTCATAAAAGAATTAAGCGCTCCAGATTTAACCCAATTATTTACAGATATGCAGATCGATGCCCCAATGAAAGCGGAATTAACCGATCTATTCAGACATATGTTAAACGATAATCGTGCAGAAAGAGCTACAGCAGCACAGGCATTAAGTGGATTTAAAAAAGCACTGGATACATTAAGAAAAAGTACCCTTCAAAAACTTAAATTAACTCCTCCATCAGAATTAATAAGCTCCGCAGAAGACTTAAAAAATATAATTGAATGCGATTTGGAAGCTCAAATTGAAAAGGCTATCAAACGGGAAAATAAAAAAAATTACGAATCTGTAGTACAAGAGGAATTGACCCAATGGATTAGTACTTATCGTACCCATATTACTTCCCTCAAAAAAAATCGCTCGGAATTCGCCCAATTTAATCGACTAATTTCTCGACTTAATTTTAAAAGCAAATACATAATCGATGTAATCAGACTTGGATTAATTGAAGAATATGATGATGCCACTGTAGCACGTCTGTTGATTCGTCATCATAAGGTAGCCGAGGATTTGCTATCCCCATGTCCCTTACCAGAACAATGGGAGACCTGGTTTGACAAAATCATTAAAACAATTCCTCTTCAACTAGTTGATACCGATGCAAGTTTTTGTAAGGAAATTTCGTCCTTTAAACTCAATTTAAGTGATAATGGAAATATATCCCTGGGGGAAACTTTAACTCAATTTCTCAGTACAATTTATAATACAATAGAAAACCCTAACATAAAAAAGCTTGAGGAGTCATATCCTTTAATTAAAGTGTTTAATAATTTATACCTCATTAATAAAAACATTCAACTTTTAAAGCTTTCGTCTACCAGTGCTAATGAATGGTTTAAAGAAATCTATTTACAGGCCCTTAATAAAGAATTGCCAGATGATATATCTACTAATTTTGCTCTGCGTCATGAACTAATAGAAGAAATATTTGAGTATGAGAATTATAAAATCGGCCTTGCCGATCTGTATGAAGATTATGAGGAACTGGGGCTAACTCCATTAAACCTTATTCGTTTAAATAATATCATTAGTAATTTAGATTTGAGCAATAACCAAGAACTTACCGATTTATTCAAAGACTTAAATTTACTAAACAAACTGAATTCTGTAGACAGTTATCTGTATGCTGATGGATCGTTCCTTAGCGATTATGATGAAATTGCAGATGTATGTGCTGCTAAGCTAAGCGTCATACTCAAAAATGATAGTAACAACTTTGAGGAATTAAAAAATGAAATCGAAAACCTCTATAACTATCTATACAAATTGGATGTTGTAGATAGGTTCATGATTGATATTAAAGAACAATTGACCGGACTAGAATATAAATTTCTGCAAAAATACCTGGTTATGCTTATGAAGAATCCTGAATTTATAGATAAATTAGCTAAAATCACCGATGCCAACTTTCAGAAAAAATATTATCCAAAATTAAGAGCCTCTTTAAACACAATCTTAGAGCAGCAAGCCTCTATGAGCTCTGCGCATTTCGAAGAGTTAATAATAGAAGAAATTAGTGAATATTTTGCTGACCAAGTATCATACCAATCATGCGAATCATGCGAAAAACCAATGATTTCAAATGCCGAACTCCAGATCAACTCGGATCCTGCTGATGGTACGAATACAATTAACTATTCATTTTAAGCCGAAAATTCATTTAATTTCAGACAATTAAATGATCACAAGCAAATATATTATCACAATATGGATCAATTTAAACCAAAATGTGATAATATAGAGCTTCAGCGCATTTAAGGATGAATCATGACACATACCCTAGTTATAAACCCCGCCTTAGAAATAAACATAAATCTTGTCTTGAAAATCATGCATTTCTTATTCGAGGATGGCTGTGGTCATATCTCTGCATATGACCTGATTCCTCTTATAGAAAATGGCCAAGAGGTACGCTACGCATTTACTTTACCGGTGATGCAATTTATTCCGAACCAAAATAATAGTGATTCATTATCTAAACGATTAGACGTTTATGAGCCAAATATCGAGGCCAAAGGGAGTTTTGGATCTATTTTACCCGTAATAACATCCATCATTATCCAAGATGGCAAAGCATGTATGGATTCATCGGGTTCTTATGTGATCAAAAAAATCGACGCCAACCAGCAACTTCCTACCGATAAGCCAAACAAACCCAATTACTATTTACGCTCAGCGCAACGGGAACATTACCTTGCAAGTCAAATACCTCATTTAGGGGTGAATTATCAACTGATTAGCGAACCAAAATATTCCTATATTCATATGAACAGGATGCCTGGTCATCGCGCTGATTATTTTATTGATAACCTTTCAGGGATCCAATATCTATCACTTGCCTGCGCTTTTTTAGAAAATGGACTTCCTCAAATCCATCAGACAGTGACACATGGAAAACATAAAGACAAGATGATTTTACATTGTGATATCAGTATTTATAATTTTATGGTTAATAAAATTTCTGAATTGAATTTTGAAGTTCATGTCATCGATTTTGGACTGAGCAAAACAGCTGATGTCAAAAATAATCTGGCCTTTAATACCAAACATGGTCGTGGAAATTTTGCAGCATGTGATCGAGTTACTCTTCAGTCTCGATTACATGGTCATCCTTTAACTTATAGCCGAGATAGTGATATTTACGCTCTGTTTGTTGTTATTCTTCAACTTGGGGGATTGCAAATACCCAATACACACCAAAAACTTCTGGAATTCTTATATAATCCAAATCTGAACCATTTGTTCAAAAAAATGAACTTCCCGTCCTCGATACATTCCATTCTTATAGAATTAGCCCAAAAAATGCTTGAAGCAGACACGGATAAAAGGATAAGCCTGGAAGATGCTTTAACAGTCTTTAAAAACGCCCGCGAAGAAATATCCTCGCTCAACCAAACAGTTAAAGATAAAGATCAAACGGATAGCTTACCTCCATTAATTTTGCAAGAAACTGTGGATGATTTGAGGGACCATTTACNNCAAGCATACATTCATAATGATAAGGAAAAATTAAGGAACTGGATCATAAAATATAAAAGACTTAAAGCAAGTGTGAATATAAACGATGCTAAGTTTAAATCACTCAGTATGCACTCTGAATATGTTAAAAATTATTTCCGTTTCAACTTAGACGGTCAGTATAATGCTGAGAGCAGTACGCGACTTTTATTCCGCCATCAAGCTTTAATCAGACCGTTACAAGAATCATGTCAACTATCTCAAGAATGGAGTGAGCGTTTTAATCAATTAGTTGAAGAGTTACCTATGCAGCTAACAAGAGAGGATGAGCAATACATGATACAACTCGCTCTCTATAAATCAAATATCAGCAAAATTCTCTTCCCAAAGACAATAAAAGATTATGAAATAGCCTCTTACTTTAAAACTCTTCTGCCACAACATTTAAGTATGAGTCATAATGAATGGATGTTGCATCTTCCTGAATTATCGATACAATTTAATAAAAAATGTCAGTATGTCGCCCTCTTACAAGATATAAAACAAGATTTTCTGTGTAAATTAGAAATTCAGCCTAGAATGATGCCAAAAAATAAAGAGTGGCATAATAAAGCCATCCATGATCTTTTGGCGACCACTCCAACAGATTCACAAATGGAACATGTTACAATACTACACAACATCACCAGTAAATTAAAAAAATTATCTGCCTATGCATCCTCTAATTTATTTGTTTTTTTTGATGAACTGAAACAATGCCCTTATTCAATGAGGGCAATCAACGAGCAAATCGATGATTTGTCTTTTGAAGACCTTCAGGAGTTATCTGCATTCTCTAAACGGTTAAATACTCTGTTTAAAATAATTCATATTAATGCAACTCTTAATGACTCAACGAATATATTTAGTGAATTAGAAGAACTTAATGAAGAGTATTTTGATTTATTTAGTAAGACACTATTGAAATACATCAATGATGAGTCTGCTCTTATTGATAAAATACAGGAGCTATCAAACCAACTGGCTAAAATTGAGGAATTAAATAAAATTATTGAGGCAATTAAAGTTAAAAAGTGTTATGAGCTCATTGAAAATAGCTTGATCAAACTTTTGTCTCATCCAGAGATGGTAAAAGAGCTATTGACTCTTTTTAAAATTAAAACTCTGAAGTGGGCCTATCTTTACAAGTTAAATACAGGGCTTGAAGCCATACCCGTCTCACCACCGGAAAACTACGATAATCGACTAATGGCAGAAATCAAAACTTATTTTTCTCAACCAGAACGCTACAGGACCATAACTCCCCAATCATCGCAAATACACAGATTTCATTCGCCACTTCCTGAGCGGCCAAAAACCGAAACAGAAGTTAAAATTAATCTAAAAAGCTTTTAAATAAGGGGACAGTTTTATTAAGGGAATTAGGATATAATGAACATTATTAACTAATATAGGATTTTTATGCGTACTCTTTTATCCTGTTTTCTTATTACCATGCTCACTTTTGGCCTTTGCATTAATGAAGCGTCTGCCAAACGATTTGGTGGTGGTAGAAGCTTTGGGATGCAACGTTCTCAAACAAGTTTATTCTCTTCAGCCAAAACCCAAAAAACCGCACCGTTGAATCAACGATCTAAAACTCAATGGGGCGGGATGCTGGGTGGTTTGCTTATTGGTGGTTTATTAGCGAGTCTGTTTATGGGTAATGGGCTAGCCAATGGGTTAATAACCTGGCTTATACTGGGCGCCGCGCTATATTTTATTGTGCAATTTTTTCGACGCCGAATGCACCCTGGCATGCAATCAGCAACCGCACCTGGGTCCAGACAAAATCCGTTTAGCCAATATACGCAACATGAATCTCAAGGTTCCGGCGGAACCAGTGTTTTAGCAAATTTTGATGAAACTCGTTTTTTACGCGAGGCTAAAGTAATTTTTATTCGCTTACAAACAGCATATGATCAAAAAAATCTCCAGGATTTAAAGACCTTCACAGTCCCGGAGGTATTTGCTGAAATTAAAATGCAATTAGATGAACGGGGTAATGAACCAAATCATACTGAAATTGTGACTCTGGAGACGGAATTACTTGATGCGTCTCGACAAGCGAATTCAAATGTTGCAAGTGTCCGGTTTACAGGAACTCTTAAAGAAAATAATGAGCCTTTAATGCAACTTGATGAAATTTGGCATTTCCGTCAATTTGATGGAACAAATGAATGGGTTGTTGGCGGTATACAGCAGGATGTTAATCAGCCGTTGTAATATTCGCCCCTCATCCGCCCTCCGGGCACCTTCTCCCCGTTGTCACGGGGAGAAGGGAAAGCGACGAGCAAGAGCGCTTGCTCCCCTTCGCCCCGCGCAGCGGGGAGAAGGGACAGCGAGAGCACTTGACACCAGCCCTTCCTTCGCCCCGCGCAGCGGGGATCGAGGGCCGCCGTCTTGCGGCCTGAGGGTGGCGCGGCAGCGCCCGATGAGGGGCCGGTCGGTGTGCTCGCGCGACGCCGTTTCACGCCGTCGTCCCGGCGAAAGCCGGGACCCCTTCAGGCACGCGGCCAGGTCGCGCGCCCGAATGCTTGAGGGAATGACTATCCCTGCGGACCGTTGAAAGCGCATCCGGCGCGCGCCGGACTTCGGTGCGGGTCCCTGCGATCGGCTCCGGACACATCGGGTGTGCCCTCCGGCGCAGCATCCTCCGAAGCCCTCGGTCGAGTCCTGCGACGCAAGGCCCGACCTCGCATCGGTTAAAGTGCACACCATGTCCGCTCCCGCCGAACCCGTGCCCGCCGCGGCAGACAAGCTCGTCGTCGCGATCTCGTCGCGCGCGCTGTTCGACCTCGGCGACAGCCACGCGCTGTTCGAGGACGAGGGCCTCGATGCCTATGCGCGCTACCAGATCGCGCACGAGGACGACCTGCTCGCGCCGGGCATCGCGTTTCCGCTCGTGCAGAAGCTGCTGCGCCTCAACACGCTCGCGCCGCAGGCGCCGCGCGTCGAGGTCATCCTGCTGTCGCGCAATTCGGCCGACACCGGCCTGCGCATCTTCAACGCGATCGAGCACTACGGGCTCGAGATCGTGCGCGCCGCGTTCACCAACGGCGCGCCGACCGCGAACTACGCGCATCCATTCGGTGCCAACCTGTTCCTCTCGGCCAACGTCGAGGACGTGCGGCGTGCGCTGACCGCGGGGGTCGCCGCGGCGACGATCCTGCCGTCGAAGGCGCCGCAGCTGCCGAGCGAGCAGCTGCGCATCGCCTTCGACGGCGATGCGGTCATCTTCGGCGACGACTCCGAGCGCGTCTCCCACCTCGAAGGCCTCGAAGCGTTCCATCGCAACGAGACCGAGCGCGCGCGCGAGCCGCTCGCGGTCGGACCGTTCCGCGGCTTCCTCGAAGCCCTGCACCGCATCCAGGCGGCGTTCCCGATCGAGGGTTCGCCGATCCGCACGGCCCTCGTCACGGCGCGCTCGGCGCCCGCGCACAAGCGTGTGATCCTGACCCTGCGCGAGTGGGGCGTGCGCATCGACGAGGCGCTGTTCCTTGGCGGGCGCAGCAAGGGGCCGTTCCTCGAGGCGTTCGGGGCCGACATCTTCTTCGACGATTCGATGCTCAACGTCGAATCGGCGCGCCGGCACGTCGCCACCGGCCATGTGCCGCACGGCGTGCACAATGCCTGAGCCGATGTGCCCCGATCCGCTTTCCGTCCTTCCGCCAGGCTCGCACGTGCATGGTTGAACCGCCCATCATCGTCACCGAAGTGGCCGACGGCGCGTTCTTCGCCGCGCCGATCTTCCGTCGCAAGTTCAACGAGGATCCGCCGTCGTTCCCGCACCACCTCGTGACGTTCTACCGCGAATCGGAGCTGTCGCACGTTCCGCTCTCGTACGTGCATTTCCGCGCGTTCGACGAGGTCATGCTGGTCGGCGGCGGCTGCACCGACGGTCGCGGTTTCGCGCGCATGAGCGAGGCCGAGCGCGAGCACGTGCGCGCCGGCGGCGGCCTGCTGCTGCACGCGCTGCGCTACGGGTTCGCGCGTTTCGCCGATCGCTGC